>LUJQ01000039.1 GCA_001689485.1 Bacteroidales bacterium M6
TAAATTTTCTATTTCAACCAAATCCAAATTTCATCATGCCTATGCCTTCACAAGCCCCGACACAATCCTAAGTCTGCAAATACTATGATTTTTCTTTGCTGATATATTAAACACATTTCTTATGACTGCGCAAACCTCGCTTGAGGCTGTGAATACACGCAATAGCGTGCAACGCATTTCATACGCAAATATACGCATTAAACAATCGCATGCAAAACCGTTCACGTTTTTTAACAACATATTCCAGGCAACCCCTCCCGCCACAACACACATTTTCACATCAACCAAACCTGCTATAGCTGCAAAAGCCTCGACAACATGTTTGCACGGCGACTGCACAATGGCTATCTTTGCAGGAAATGACCAACGCATGACATTCGAACAGTTTCTCCGCGTAGCCCTTCAAGGCAGTAATCCATATGGGGCATTCAATGACGAGACCATAAAGCGGCTCGACAGGCTCGGCGCGTTCGCGGGGAAACCAGCCTTACGCTTCATAGCAACAACAGCCGTGAAAAGCGGCGCCATGCACACCGTATTATCAGCAGGAGGCTGGAACGAGACATCACGCAACGAGATAGAGCGCTTCATAGCACACACCGGCTTTCGCGACACATTGGTTATAGGTCTCTTTGAGGCATATGTCGAATGCCTTGGCCGGGACGACCGACGCAACCTGCCGTCACCGGCATCTACCACTTCCCCGACCAAGGCCGACATAGCAGCCGAACCGGGCCAAACCTACGGTAATGCAACAACTACCGGCAACAACACCTATGGCGAGGCATGTGGCGAAACTATATGCGGACACAACGATAGCGCCGCACCAATAACCATAATTATCGACAGGCAAGGGGAAGCCGCGTGCGGAATATGCATCGATTCTGCCATAATAGATCGTTCACACGACACATGCCAGAGGGCAACAATCAGCATACGTTTAAGCCGCAATGCCCCGATGGGGTCGGGCATGGTTCATTATACATTCTTCGATTCCGACGGCTCGGTTATTTCATCAGGCATTACGGCCACAATGGCCGTTGGTTCCCCTACCCCGTTCACAGTCGCTATCGAAATCCCCTCATCCCGCTATCAGCCCGAATCGGTCATACTGACAGTAAGATAACGACGGCGAAACCGCCGCCTCCCACTCATGAATGCGTTCGCATAACATGCCGCCTTTACAGGCACCGGGAAGCGACGGTTTCGTCCGTCGTTATAACGAGATATTTCTTTATCTGCCGCGCCTATGACAGCACAGGCATCAAAACGAATGTCGGAGGTCAAGAATTACCCCTCTCTGTCACGCTTCGTATTTCTTAAGGATAACAGTGGCATTGTGGCCGCCGAAACCGAAAGAATTGCTCAAAGCCGCACGCACGGGGCGCTTCTCGGCCTTGTTGAAGGTGAAGTTGAGGCTGTAATCGATTTCCTCATCCTCATCGCCCTCCTCATGGTTGATGGTGGGGGGAACGATATCCTGGCCTACCGAAAGGGCGCAGAACATTGCCTCAAGGGCGCCTGTAGCACCGAGAAGGTGACCTGTCATCGATTTGGTAGAGCTGATGTTGAGGTCTTTGGCATGTTCGCCAAACACTTGCTGGATAGCCTTGACTTCCGAAATATCGCCTACGGGGGTTGATGTGCCGTGAACGTTGATATAGTCGATGTCACCAGGCTTCATGTTGGCATCCTCCAAAGCATTTTCCATCGAAAGGATTGCACCCAGCCCTTCGGGATGGGTGGCTGTGAGGTGGTAGGCGTCGGCCGACATACCGCCACCGGCAACCTCGGCATAAATTTTTGCGCCGCGTGCCAAAGCATGCTCCAGTTCTTCGAGAATCAGCACTACCGAACCTTCGCCGATAACGAATCCGTCGCGGCTCTTGCTGAAGGGACGCGAAGCTGTTTCGGGCGAATCATTACGGGTTGAAAGCGCATGCATCGAGTTGAAACCACCCACACCTGCGGGATATACGGCAGCTTCGGCACCACCTGTCACCATTACATCGGCTTTGCCGAGACGGATAAGGTTGAATGCATCGATGATGGCGTTATTCGATGACGCACAAGCCGAAACCACGCCGAAGTTGGGGCCATGGTAGGCATACTCCATCGAGATGTGACCCGACGCGATGTCGGCAATCATCTTAGGAATGAAGAAGGGGTTGTATTTGGGGCCGTTGGCGGCATTTATGGCATAATAGCCTGCCTCCTCCTCGAAGGTGTGCAGACCGCCGATACCGGCAGCCACAATCACTCCCACGCGGTTGCGGTTGAGGTTTTCTTCTTTTTCAATACCCGAATCTTCAACCGCCTGACGGGCTGCCACCATGGCATATTGCGCATAGAGGTCGAGCTGGCGCAGTTTCTTGCGGTCGAAATGAGCGGCACCGTCAAACCCCTTGACTTCGCAGGCGAACTGGGTTTTGAACAATGAAGCATCGAAATGGGTAATCGGTCCGGCACCGCTCACTCCGTCGAGGGCGTTTTTCCATGTTGTCTCCACATCGTTACCGATGGGGGTAATGGCACCGAGGCCGGTTATAACTACTCTTTTAAGTTCCATATAGATTAGTGGCGTGATAAGAGTGACTTCAATCGGGAGGGAGAGCGGGCCATAAGCCCGAGAGCGCGTGCTTAGTTGAGTGAGGCACAGCCCTCTAAAAGGTTAATAAGCCCCGGATTCTCCGGGGCTTTTATATACAGCTTTATAGGGGAAAAGCCTTATTTCTGGGCAGCTTCGATGTAAGCGATAGCGTCGCCGACAGTTGCGATGCCTTCAGCCTTGTCATCGGGGATGGTGATGCCGAATTCCTTTTCAAATTCCATGATAAGCTCCACGGTGTCAAGGCTGTCAGCGCCGAGATCGGTGGTGAATGCTGCGGTTTCAGTTACCTGGTTTTCATCTACGCCTAACTTGTCAACGATGATTGCTTTAACACGAGATGCGATTTCTGACATGATAATTAAGTTTTTTAATTTTTGAATATTCTGTTTTTAGCGGTGCAAAGTTAAGTAATTTTCTGACAATTACCCTATCTTTCGCCCGACAAAGTTACAAAAACTATTGGAAATAATGGCAATAATTGCCGAAAAATTTCCATAATTACCTCCTGACGGCATCTGTGAGGGGATGCCGAATGCCACCTACCATGGTTCCCGAATTTGCACACAACATTTTCAGAAAACCATCAGCAACTGTCTGACATTGATTCAACAGAATTCACACAATTGCCCTTACACCGGGTAGGGGTATTCGATGTTATGGAGGAACAACGGTTCACCGGGCATGGAAGTCCCTGCGGCGCAGCGGTCGCGACGCGCTATCACCTCGCGGAATCCGTCGACCGACAATTTCCCGCGCCCTACGTCGACCAGCGTCCCTACAACCGACCTGACCATGTTTCGCAGGAACCTGTCGGCGGTTATCTCAAACGCCCATTCGGGCGACCCTGGAAAACCCGCATCGGCCAACCTCACCCATCTTGCACGGGAAACCCGGCATATATTGGTTTTCACATCCGTATGCAGTTTGGCAAATGATGTGAAATCATCGGTATGCAGCAATTCGAGCGCAGCCTGGTTCATCATGTCGAAATCAAGCGAAGCTGGCGCAAGCCATGACAGGTTCCCTGCAAAAGGATTACGCACGGTATGCGCATAATAATGATAGGTACGCGAAACAGCGTCGAAACGTGCATGCGCGTCGTTATGCACCGGGTGTACCCACCTCACAGCGATGTTGCGCCCTAAAATGCTGTTTAGCGCCCTCACAAGCTTCGTGTCATCGTCAATCCGTCCGGGAAGGTCGGCATGCGCTATCATCATCGAGGCATTCACCCCGGCATCTGTACGCCCGGCGCCCACAACAGGCACCTCGCGCCTGAACAGAGTGGCAAGGGCACGCTCAACGCATTCCTGCACCGACGAGGCATTGGGCTGGATCTGCCACCCGTGAAAAGGGGCGCCCAGATAAGCCATATTGATGAAATGACGAGTCAGCTCCACGTTTCCTTATCAGCTCTTTTCAAGATATGTGTAACCATAAAGCCCCGAACGGTAATTGCTGAGGAAGGCACGCCCCTCCTCCGGGGTTATGCGCCCGGCTTTCATGGCACGCGTAACCCAGGTTTCCACGTTGCGCACAAGTTTTTTAGGACTATACTGCACATAGTCAAGCACCTCGGCAACGGTTTCGCCATCGATAATCTGGTCGATTTCATAATGGTCCTTATAGCACGAGATGTGTACGGCATTCGTGTCACCGAAAAGATTATGGAGGTCGCCAAGAATCTCCTGGTATGCCCCTACAAGGAATACCCCGATATAATACGGTTCACCGGGCTTAAGGGGATGCACAGGCAGCGATGCCGATGTCCCCTGTTGCGATATGAACGCGGCAATCTTCCCGTCGGAATCACAGGTCATGTCCTGTAGCGTGGCGGTGCGTGATGGTTTCTCGTCAAGGCGTGAGATAGGGATTACCGGGAAAACCTGGTCTATCGCCCATGAATCAGGTAGCGACTGGAACAAGGAGAAATTGCAGAAATATTTGTCAGGCAGCATTTTCGACACCTTGCGAAGCTCCTCCGGCGGATGCTTCATCTGCCCGGCCAGACTGCCGACCTCACGTGCTATTTCCCAAAACAGCTTTTCGGCAAGAGCGCGGTTACGCAGGTCAAGGATACCGAGCGAGTACATGTCAAGCACCTCCTCGCGTATCTGCAACGCATCATGCCAGCTTTCGAATATGCGCTGTTGGTCAAGCTTATCCCATATGTCGTATAGTTCCTTGACCAATTCGTGCTCGTCACCCTTCAATTCCTCGTTGTCCTTCCATTTGGGAAGCGAGGTGGTTTCCAGCACCTCGGTTATAAGGACCGAATGATGAGCCGTGAGCGACCGGCCGCTCTCCGTAACTATATTAGGTTGCGGGAGATTGTTTTTCTCGCACACGTCCACCAATGAATAGATGGCATCGTTGGCATACTCCTGAATGGAATAATTCATCGAGCTTTCGCTGGCGCTGGAACGCGTACCGTCGTAGTCCACCCCAAGACCGCCACCGATATCGACATAGTCGATTCCAAACCCGATTTTCGAAAGCTGCACATAAAACTGCATCGCCTCGCGAAGAGCGTTTTTGATGCGGCGTATCTTCGTAATCTGACTGCCGATATGGAAATGAATCAGCTTCAGCCATGATGTCATGTCATGCTTTTCCAGATAATCGAGCGCTTCAAGAAGTTCCGACGAGTTCAGCCCGAACTTAGACGTATCGCCCCCCGATTCCTCCCATTTGCCGGAGCCGGAATTGGCGAGCTTGATCCGGATACCTATCGCCGGGGTTATTTCGAGGCGCCGGGCAACTGAATAGATTGTTTTCAGTTCGTTGAACTTCTCGACCACAAGGATTATCCTGCGCCCCATCTTATGGGCCAGCAAAGCAAGCTCCACATAATTCTCATCCTTGTAACCGTTGCACACAATCAGGGCGTCTTCGTCGATGTTGGTAGCAAGTACAGCATGCAGCTCAGGTTTAGATCCCGCTTCAAGACCGATATTGAATTTCTTACCGTGACTGACAATCTCCTCGACCACAGGGCGCATCTGGTTAACCTTTATAGGGTAAACTATGAAATTCTCACCTTTGTAACCATATTGCTCGGCGGCAAGTTTGAAACAGTTGGATATTTTTTCGACACGGTTGTCGAGAATATCGGGGAAACGGAGCAGCACAGGCGCGGTTATATCCTTCACCTGCAATTCGTCAAGAACCGCACGCAAATCAACCGGGGCCACCCCCTCCTTAGGGGTTACTGTAACGTTACCCTTGTCATTAATCGAAAAATACTGGCGTCCCCAGCCGTTTATGTTATACAGCTCGGCGCTATCCTCTACTCGCCATCTTCTCATTTCTCTGATTACGTCGCTATTTTTATTGTTAGCTTTAGAAATTAAACAATCTGCAGATTAGAATTCCTGCACGCCACCACGGAATACTATTGGCATTTTCTTCAATATTTCTGGAAGTACATGTGCATTAATCTACCTGCCGCTGAATTTGCGAGTGCAAAGGTAAGAAAACTTATTGGCAACATTGGCAAATTGACTAACTTTGTGAGACTTTGCCCTGTTTATGGACAAATACGCCAATTATACCCCGCCATCATGCATACATCATCACCATCACCAAGTCGCTTAATTCGCCGTGCATTGCCATCATTGCTATCTGCAACCTTGCTCCTGTCAGGCTCGTCATGCCGCCGTGCCGGCGAATGGAGGGTTGCAGAAGGCGCGATGTGGAACACCACCTACAGGGTCGTCTACCAAGCGCCCGTAAGTCTCGATGATTCCATACGCGGAGTGATGCATCATGTTGAAATGTCGCTCTCCCCGTTCAACCCGTCATCGCTTATTTCGCGTATAAACCGTGGAGAAACCGACCGCACCGATTCCTTGATTGACTCGGTAATGACGATTTCACGCGACGTCAGCCTACGCAGTCACGGACGTTTCGACCCAACGGTCGCCCCTTTGGCCAACTTATGGGGATTCGGCTTTGACCGCAAAGCCAGGAACCGCGCTGATTCCGACACCGCAGCCGAAGCATTCACAGTGCCGCGCGAACTAATCGACAGCGCCCTGAGCATTGTCGGAATCGCCGACTGCCATATTTCCGACGGGCATATGGTGAAAAAACACCCCGCGACGACATTCAATTTCAGCGCCGTCACCAAAGGTTTCGGATGCGATGCCGTGGCAGATATGATGCGACGAAACGGCACGGAAAATTTCATGGTCGAAATCGGAGGGGAAATCTCTTTGGCAGGCACTAACCGGCAAGGCGGCAAATGGCGCATACAAATCGATATGCCGACTGAATCGGCAGAGCCGGTACACGAAGCCATGAGAATAATCTCCCTTACCGACTGTGGCGTTGCGACATCGGGCAACTACCGAAATTTTCATGACACCCAACGCTACGGACGTATCGGGCACACCATCGACCCGGCAACAGGGATGCCGGTGCAGACCGACGTTGTTTCAGCCACAGTGACAGCCCCCACGGCGGCGCTGGCCGACGCCTGGGCCACAGCCTGCATGGCCTCCACTGCCGACAGCGCACTAAGCGAAATCGCATCGGCCCCGGGGGTGGAATGCCTCCTGGTTGTCAGCAAGGGCGATTCGCTGGCCATCCTCCAAACCCCGGGCTTCCCGGAATAAACGCTCCCATAAGTACTTACACAACGCCTTTCAGCATATCTGAACGCAAAAAAGGCTGTCTCACGACAGCCTTTTCCGTTTTATCTTTAACCTTAAATCTAATACCATGAAAAAACACAGTGCAAATATAGTAATTATACCTATTGAACGCCCACGGTTGCGGTTTGTTCAAGGAGCGACCGCCTTTAACAAGTTTTAACACTTCTTGCGCTTTCTATACACGCCATTTGTCGTAACTTTATAACCTCAACATGGCTCACAAAGGAAAAAGCATCTCAATTAGCCATTTGCAAATAAGCATTTAACATTACCACGATATGAGAATACGAATCTTAGTAATCGACGACGAGGAATCCTACTGCGAGATTCTGAAATATAATCTGGAGAAAGAGGGCTACGAAGTCGACACAGCCGACAGCGCCGAGACCGCTTTGGGCTACGACCTGTCGATTTACCAGCTTATGATTGTGGATATCATGATGGAACGCCTAAGCGGGTTTGACTTTGCAAAACGCGTTCGCAACAACCCATCCACTGAAAATGTACCCCTGATATTCTGTTCGGCTCTGAACGGCGAGGATGAAACCGTAATGGGGCTTAACATCGGGGCTGACGACTATATCACCAAACCATTCACAATCGGCGAAGTAATCGCACGCGTACGAGCCGTGCTGCGCCGCACCCATGCGCAACAGCATGTAACATTCAACATGCCGAAAACCCACTACGAGCCTGACATCACCTATCGGACTATGCGCATAGACCGTAACGAGAAGACATGCTACATCAACGGCCGCGAAATCCCGTTGAGCCGCAAAGAATTCGACCTGCTGCTGTTCTTCCTCGTGCACCGCGAAAGGATTCATTCGCGCGACGAAATAATGAACCAGGTATGGGGCAACGTGGAAGTGACATACCGCGCAGTCGACACCAATATAGCACGCCTACGCAAAAAAATAGCACCTTACGGCGATAATATAGTAACACGCCTCGGGTTCGGATACGGGTTCAAATCGGATGTGGAATAGGCCGGCAGCATACAGCGGGTTCAAAATGTCACACTAGTGAAACGTCGCATAAAATACCAGTTACGGCTGTTTCTCACAGCCTTCATATGCATATGGGCCGTAATCATTGTGTTCGCATGGCTTGTGTACCGCCAGGAAACAGCCCTTCGCGTGGAAAACGTGGTTGACCGGGTCGACCTTGCCAACGGCAACATTATAAATGCGCACGAAGCCAGGCGCAATGTCCAGCCATATCTTAACTTTATCGACCAATATCTTGATGACACCTTTCTGCAAGACATGAGCATACAGTGTTATGACACTGAAACCCACCAGCTCCTGTTCCATATCGGGAGAATCCGCACAGGCATCCCGTCAGAAGCCATGGACGCAGAAAGGGAAACTCTCTCCGACGGGTCGAAAGTAACCCGCGTAATCAACACCGAGCGAGGCATCGAACGGGAAAAACTGTTTCTTTTCTCAAGCCGCCTGTCGCCCGACGGGCAGATAGAACTACGCACCTACGTGCCTTACAATGCCGCCATCGACAAAGCACTAACAATCGACAAAATCCTGTGGCTGATGATTATCGGCGTGGGGGTGGTGGGAAGCATCCTGGCCTATATCGTCACACTGCACCAGGCAAAAAACGTGAGCCTCCTTCATGATTTCGTGCAACGCGCCGCATCCGACCGCGACTTCATACCCATGGGCGACTTCCCCTCCGACGAAATCGGCGACATCTCCCGCCAGGTAGTGGCCATATATAACTCACGGATGCAGGCCAACGTGCGCCGCGAACGCGAACATGTCATCGCACTCAAGGCAACCGAGGAGAAAAACCGGATAAAGCGCATGCTGACCGATAACATCAGCCATGAGCTGAAAACCCCGATCGGCATCATACGTGCATACATCGACATGCTGATTAACCAGCCGGATATGCCCGAGGAAGACCGCCGGCACTTCCTAAGCAAGGCACAGGTGAACGTGGAGAGGCTTGTAACAATGCTCAACGACCTCTCCACAATGACGCGCCTTGAAGAGTCAAACGGAAACATCCCCCTGAAAGAAATCGATTTCCATAACCTGGTGTTCAACATCGCCGAGGAAATTGAGACTTCAGGACTTATAGGCGAGATGGAATTTCACTACAACATACCGTTCGATTGCATGGTGCTCGGCAACGAAGGTCTGTTGAACTCGGCAATGCAGAACCTCATCAAAAACGCCTATGCCTACTCACAAGGCACCCAAATCGGAATCGAATTGCTTGGACGCACCGAAGGCTACTTTACCTTCGCTTTCTATGACAATGGCGTAGGTGTGGCCGAAGAACACATCTCACACCTTTTCGACCGCTTTTACAGGGTTGATACCGGACGCTCCCGAAAAGCAGGAGGCACAGGACTGGGACTATCAATCGTAAAAAGCAGCATAAACACTATGGGAGGCTCCATAACCGTGCGACGCCGACGCGGAGGCGGACTGGAATTCATTTTCACCCTACCACGCCCGAAACACGGCACACAAACCGCACCCCAGGCTACATCAAAACCAAACAAACAACCCCTATAGGAACCAACCTAATAAACAAATAGCGGTGTGTCAAAATCTAATATTTTGGCACACCGCTGTGATTTTCGCCCGGATGCGAGGGTGCTGTCAGAATGGTTCAGCCTCACCCGCAAGCGACGACCCAGATGAGCTATTCTCACACACCTTCATTTGTTGAAACCGCTTATTCCGTCATTTTGTCAACCTGGACAAGGCGAACCGATTTAACGCGCAGACGGGCTTCTAGATAGCGCGTCAGCTCGGCACGCGAAGCCGCTGAGATAGGCTTGGAATAATGAACCAATGCGATATTGGCCGTATCGAGACCGCCGGTAGTGATATTGCCGAACACAGCTTTCGTGACAGCGATTTCCGACACCTGCGGGAATACCACCCTAAGTTCCGGTGCAAGACGTGCCGAAATGGAGTCATGCTCGCTATGGCTGCCAAGCAACTGCCTCAACGAATCAATCTCCTCCTGTTTCTGCACCAGCGAGTTCTGCGCCATTTCGTAAATTTCCTTTACAGAATGCCCGGCCAGATTGGAAGCATTGCCCATCGAGGCACCTTCCCCCTGGATGATGTTTAGCTTGGCGCCCCCCAGCCCGTAAAAATTAAGCCTCGACGACATAGCCAGTTCCAATGAATCCTGGGGCAGGATTTTCCCAATCAAGGTAACCGTAACGGTGCGTTGCCCATGGGAAATCGATGCCTTATGACTTAACACCTGGGTTGACTGGAAATGGAACTCGTCGTTGACAAATCTTGATGCGTTCATTTCGAAACGTTCCTGGCTGAGCATCTTATATGTAAGATAAACACTCGGAAGCATGGTCAGAATCGCAACAGTGTAAACCATACGCCTCATCTTCCTGGCACGCTCAGGCACCGCCGACTGTATGCGGCTGAAATGCATAAGCTTCACTCCAAGGAATGTTGCCAGACCGATATAAATCGAGTTTATCAGGAACAGATAGAGCGCCCCGAAGAAATAGCTCATCTGGAACGTTGCCAAACCGTAGCCGACTGTACACAAAGGCGGCATAAGTGCCGTGGCTATTGCAACACCCGGAATAACATTACCCTTGCTTTTGGAACCGATGGCAAAGATACCGGCCGCACCACCGAAGAAACCGATAAGGACGTCGTAGATGGTTGGCGATGTACGTGCCAGCAATTCGCTATGCCCCTCGCTTACAGGTGAAATAAGGAAATAAAGCGTAGAAGCAAGCACTGAAAAGGCTGCTGCCACCGTCAGATTGCGTACCGACCGTTTCAGAAGATCGAAATCTTCGATACCGACCCCAAGCCCCAATCCTATAATCGGGCCCATGAGCGGCGATATAAGCATTGCACCGATAATCACAGCCGTCGAGTTGGTGTTAAGCCCTAACGACGCTATAAGGATGGCAAAAACAAGGATAAGAAGATTAGTGCCGCGAAACGACACCCCATCCCGTATCACCTGCTCGGCTTCCTGCTGCGGTACCAGATAACCGTTAAGAGAAAAATAATCAGTAAAAGCTTTTTTGATATCCTTCATAACCAAAAAATTGAAACAATATTTTTTAATATGTAAGCCTTATCGGCCTTTACTTACAAAAAAGTTGTAAATCGCTCAACCGGCAATCACACCGGCATGACATAACACAGCATCGGCAATATTGTCGGCATGCGGGTCGAGCCATATCACGGAGGCATCACGTTTGAGCCATGTAAGCTGCTTTTTAGCATAAACCCTGGTGTTTTTCGCGATACGTGCCACGGCGGCAGGCAAATCCCATTGTCCGTCTAAGTAGTTAAATAATTCCTTATAGCCTACGGTGTTAAGCGAATTAAGATGGCGCAATGGATAAACAGCACGAGCCTCTTCAAGCAAACCATTCGCCATCATGGCGTCGACCCGCCGGTTGATACGCTCAAAAAGCTCCTCGCGGGGATAATCAAACGCGAATTTCACCACGCGGAACGGGCGCACTTTCTCCCGCCCTGTCCGTAGCGACGAATAAGGCACACCGGCCTCCATGCAGATTTCCAGTGCATGCACAAGCCGCTTATGATTGTTAAGGTCCACAACGGCATAATAGGCCGGATCCAGTTCCCTCAGGCGCATCCTTACCCCTTCTATACCCTCGGATTCCAACATGCCGTAAGCCTCGCGGCGTACATCATCGGAAATCTCAGGCAGACTGTCGATGCCGCGCGTCAGCGCATCGACATACATCATAGAGCCTCCGCACACCACGGCATAGTCACTGTTGGCAAACTGCACATCCAACAATCGCAATGCGTCTTCCTCGAACCGCGCTGCACTGTAATACTCATCCAACCCGAGGCATCCCACCAGATGATGCCTCACCAAAGCCTGCTCGTCAGCCGTAGGTGAGGCTGTACCTATAGGGATATCCCTGAAAAGCTGGCGCGAATCAGCCGAGATGATGTCGCATCCCAACCGTCGCGCCAGCTCTATGGAAAGTTTGGTTTTACCCGACCCGGTAGGTCCGGTAACAACTATCAAAGTCTTATGCTGGTCTTCCAAATCTATATCCGGCTCCTATCTGAGGTTATTGCCCGTTCGCAACCAGTTTCGTGATTTCGATAATCACATTGCGGGCTTTTTCCATCGAAGAGACAGGCACGAATTCATAACGCCCGTGGAAATTCAGACCTCCGGCAAAAATATTGGGGCATGGCAGACCTTTGAACGACAGCTGTGCACCGTCAGTCCCACCGCGGATCGGCTGCACTTTGGGAGTTACCCCTGCAAGACGCATAGCCTCCTCTGCCGTCGTTATGATGTGCATCACAGGCTCGATTTTCTCGCGCATGTTGAAGTACTGGTCGTTGATTTCGATTGTGGCACACCCGGGGAACTCGTTGTTCGTCTTACGGGTGAGGTGTTCCAGCTCCCTTTTGCGGCGTTCGAAACGGTCGCGGTCGTGGTCGCGGATAATGTAGGTAAGAGTGGTCTTCTCCACGTCACCCTCGATTTGCACAAGATGGTAGAACCCTTCGTAGCCTTCGGTATGTTCCGGCGTTTCCCATCGCGGAAGCATCAGGATGAACTGGTTGGCTATACGGATAGAATTAATCATTTTGTGCTTGGCATATCCGGGATGGACGTTGCGGCCTTTGAATGTCACCTTCGCCACTGCGGCATTGAAGTTCTCATATTCTAGTTCCCCTATCTCGCCGCCGTCCATTGTATAGGCCCAGTCGGCGCCGAACCTCTCGACATCAAACTTGTGTGCACCCTTGCCGATTTCCTCGTCAGGATTGAACGCGATGCGGATATCGCCATGTTCGATTTCAGGATGCTCCTTCAGATAAGCCACCGCCGATATTATCTCGGCCACACCGGCCTTGTCATCGGCTCCCAGCAATGTAGTCCCGTCGGTCACTATCAGGTTCTCACCCCTGTAATGCAGCAATTCGGGAAACTCCGACGGACTGAGCACGATATTCTCCTGCTCGTTAAGTGTTATATCGCCTCCGTCGTAGCCTTCCACTATCCGGGGATTTACGTTATGCCCCGACATGTCGGGCGACGTATCCAGATGGGCTATGAACCCTACGGTGGGAACTTCACGCTCAACGTTCGACGGCAATGTTGCCATAAGATAACCGTTGTCATCGAGCGAAATATCCGAAAGACCCAGTTCACACAGCTCCTTTTCAAGCGCCTGCGCGAATCTGAACTGCCCGGGGGTGGAAGGGGTCAGGTTGGTAAGTTCGTCGCTCTGCGTGTCGAACTTCACATATCTGAGAAATCTGTCAGTAACATTCATGGTTAAAAGTGTCTTAGGTGGTTTGATTCCCTGTTATTTTCAATGAAGCAAAATTACAACATTTTATCCACTCGGCATCATCCGCCGTTCAAAAAAGTGACATATTAAATCCACCCCGGTTTCCCGGCATTTCCACAACCGCCCCGGCATGCCGCAAGCAGGCAATAAATTGATGCCGCAATGCGTTTTAAAGTGTACGTACACATGCATGCGGACAAGTACCGAAGCCTGACGATTTTTTGAAAACAGGAAGAGCGACATTGAAGATTGTGGCAACTATGGCTGTTGTTGCGGCCATGGCACTGGTGTCGTGTTCGCCCAGGAAGAACAATGCCGCCACACGCAAATATCAGGAATTTATCACACGCTATAACATCCATTTCAACGGCGACACCCATTACAAGGAAACCCTTAAGGAGATGGAAACGGTTTATGAGGACGACTACTCCCGCCTGCTCTTCATTCATCCTGCGGAAGCCAAAGCTGACGACAAAGCGCCACAGCCACAGGGGAATTTCGACCGTTCGATTGAAAAGGCACAGAAAGCCATCCAGCTACGTTCCATAAAGAAGAAACCGAAAAAGAAGTCAGGACGCAGCTCCGACCCTGCCTACAAGGCATGGATGAAACGCGAAGAATACAACCCATTCCTGCATAATTCATGGATGATGATGGGACGGAGCCAGTATATGAACGGCGACTTCCTTGGTTCCGCCTCAACATTTTTCTATATCTCGAAACATTTTTCATGGCTTCCCAACACCGTCACCGAGGCACGCCTGTGGGAAGCACGCTGCTATTGCGCCATGGACTGGCTGTTCGAGGCCGAGACAATCCTCACCCGCATCAAACCGGAACAGCTGACAACAAAAAAAATACGGGAACTTTACTACACCGCATATGCCGACTTTTTGATGAAGTCGAAAGAATACGAGAAGGCAATACCCATGCTCCGGGAAGGGATAAGGCTTTCATCAGGAACCCAGAAAATACGCCTCAACTTCCTGCTAGGCCAGCTATACACGCTGATAGGGAACAAGGAGGAGGCATATAAGGCTTTCGGGAAAGCCGGGGCAAGCTCTTCGGCCACCTACAGGACCAAATTCAACGCACGCATCAAACAGAGCGAGGTGTTCAACGGCTCGGATATCGAACCTGAGGTGAAGGCGCTTAAGCGCATGGTAAGGTATGACAGGAACAAGGAATACCTCGACCAGGTGTATTATGCGATAGGCAACCTCTACCTGTCGCGACGCGACACGCTTAACGCAATTGCAAATTATGAGCTGGCCGCCGAGAAATCAACACGCAACGGCATTGACAAAGCCATATCGCAGCTCACATTAGGCGGCCTGTACTACGACCTGCGTAAATATTCCAAAGCGCAACCCTGCTATGCCGAAGCCGTGCCGCTGATTCCCGAAACCTATCCCGATTACCGCCGCCTGAAAAAACGCAGCGACGTACTCGACGAACTCGCGCTCTACTCCCAGAACGTGGAACTGCAAGATTCCCTGTTGCGCCTTGCAGCCATGACACCCGAACAACAACTCGAAGCCGTCAACAAAATAATCGAAGCCCTGAAAAAGAAAGAAAAGGAGGAAGCCGAGGCGGCAGCACGCGAGGAATTCATGGCCAACCGCGACGCACAGGCCAACAACCTGCAGGGGGGCTCGTCGAAAGCACCGCAGACATTCGTTATGAACACCGGCGACGACTCATGGTATTTCTACAACACCGCCACAAAAAATGCCGGCCGTACAGAGTTCCAAAAACGCTGGGGCAACCGTAAACTGGAGGATGACTGGCGTCGCCGCAACAAGGCCACGTTCAATTTCAACGACTTCGGTGACAGTGGTGACGGGACAGACACTGAATCATCGGACTCGGCAGAGGCCAACGATTCCATCCCGGCACAGGATGCAGCCGCGCTTGAAAAAGAAAACGACCCGCACTATCCCGAATATTACCTCAAACAGATTCCCTCTACCGATGCCGACAAGCAGACGGCCAACGATGTGATTCAGGAAGGGCTTTACAACATGGGGGTAATACTTAAAGACAAACTCGAGGATTTCCCGGCAGCCGAAGGGGAGTTCGAACTCCTGTTGCACCGTTATCCCGACAACATCTACCGGCTCGACACCTACTACAACCTCTACCTGATGTATATACGGGCAGGCAATCTTTCAAAAGCCGAACTCTACCGCAACCTGATTTTAAGTGATTTTGCCGATTCGAAATACGGGATGGCAATGCGCGACCCCGACTATATCGGCAACCTGCGCCGCATGATGGATGTTGAAAACGACCTGTATGACCAGGCTTTGGGAGCGTATCTTGACAATGACAACAGCCGCGTTCATTCCGTGTATAAAACCGTAAGGAATAACTACCCCCTTAGCAAGCTGATGCCTAAATTCATGTTCCTCGAAGCCCTTGCCCATGTAACCGACCACAACACCGACGGCTTCAAGGAAACCCTGATGGAAATGCTTGAGCGCTATCCCGACACCGACCTCACCCCCTATGCCTCATCCTACCTCAAAGGGCTTGCACAGGGGAAGAAACTGCAACAGGGGGCATCGAACATGCGCGGCATGCTTTGGGACATACGGCTCGGCAACGACTCCACGGCCGTCGACGGCGACTCCCCGTTGGAATTCGACCTCGACCCCGACAACGAACAATATCTGGTGTTACTCTTCCCGACCGATGTCATTTCCCAAAACGCCCTGCTCTATGATGTGGCACGACACAACTTCACATCATTCGTAGTGAAGGATTTCGATTTGGAACAGATGAATTTCGGGCGTCTCGGCCTGCTACTCATAAAGGGCTTCGACAATGTGGAGGAAATAAAACACTACAGGAAAGTAATGGCATCCGGCACCGGCCTGCAACTGCCGCCGGAAGTACGCCCTGTGGTGATTTCGGCCAAGAACTTCGACATCTTGTTAAAAAGCGGCCGCTCATTCGACGAATATTTCCGCTACATGCGCGATAAAACCTATCGCGACACCGAAGAGGCTGTATTACCGCCCGAAACATTTGGGGAATCGGAAGGACTGACACCCGACGAGACAACAGAGGAAACATCCGCCCCTGTGCCACCCGTCCTCCCGGAAACACTTCCCGAACCTCTACCCGAAAAAGAAGCGGAAACAGAAACAGCCCCGATGCCTGAAGCTGAAGCAAATGCAAAAGCAGAACCTGAAGCAGAAGCGGAAACAGAAACAAAAACTGGACCGGCATCAGAACCGGCACAGCATATAACCCCTGTGCAACAGCCGGTCGCGCCTGTACAACCCGTGACTGGAACCCCGCAACCGGACCCCGAGCCAGCACAGTCACCTGCTCCCAAACCGGTAACACCGGCATCCACCATCCCCGCCTTACCATCTTATCCGGAAGGCTCCGAGGGCGACGACCCGCTTTTAGACTGAAATCATCCTGATTCCACCAACCCCGGCGGCTAAACTTTTACCCCGTCGGAATTGTCTAAACCCTAAACCGACTAACAACAAAAATCATCGCACAATGAGCGACTACTCCATACTTTGGGCCGACGATGAAATCGACCTCCTAAAACCCCACATAATGTTCCTGCGCAGCAAAGGCTACGATCCTGTGACTGTGAACAACGGCCGCGACGCACTCGACCTTGTGGAATCGCGCAACTTCGACCTGATTATCCTCGACGAAAACATGCCGGGGCTTACGGGACTTGAAACCCTTCAGCGAATCAAGGAAATCTCACCGCAGACCCCCGTGATAATGATTACAAAAAGCGAGGAGGAAAACATCATGGACCAGGCTGTGGGCAACAACATCGCCGACTATCTGATAAAACCTGTCAATCCCAACCAGATTCTCCTCTCCATCAAAAAGAACCTCCACAGCGACAAACTGGTGTCACAAACCGCCGCCACCGACTACCAGCAGGAATTCGGGCGGTTATCGATGCTGATTAACGACGCACGCGACATACACGACTTCTACCGGCTTTACGAAAAACTCGTGAACTGGGAAATGCGTCTGGCCTCAGCCGATACCAATATGGATGAAATGCTGAAAATGCAGAAAGCCGATGCCGATTCGGCTTTCTACAAATATGTCAAGCGCAATTACGAGGACTGGGTAAAATCGCTCCCGTCAACCATGGCACGGGGGGCTACCGCCCCCGCCGATACCGAACGCCCGATGCTAAGTCCAGAGGTGTTCCGCAACACGGTGTTCCCCCTGCTCGACAAAGGGGAAAAGGTGTTTTTCGTGTTAATCGACAATTTCCGCCTCGACCTATGGCTGACGGTGAAGCCCCTTTTGGCCGAATATTTCACCTTCGAGGAAAATCTATACACCTCAATCCTCCCTACCGCCACACAATATGCCCGAAACTCGATTTTTTCCGGGCTGATGCCTATCGACATCGCCAAGATGTTCCCGCACCTGTGGGTCGATGAAGATGAGGAAGAGGGGAAAAACCTCAACGAAAGCGAACTGGTCAAAACCCTTTTTGAACGCTACCGCAGGCAATGCCGCTTCTCCTACAACAAAATCAACGATTCAAACGGTGGCGAACGCCTGTTGCGCGAATTTGCCAACCTGGCTCAGAACGACCTCAATGTAATCGTGCTTAATTTCATCGACATGCTGTCGCATGCACGAACCGAAAGCCGCATGATTCGCGAGCTGGCACGAACCGATGCAGCCTACCGTTCATTGGCGGAATCGTGGTTCCGCCACAGCTCGGCTCTCGAACTGTTCCGCCGCATAGCCGAAAGCGGGGCCAAGGTGATTGTAACCACCGACCACGGCACCATCCGTGTCGACAACCCGGTGAAAGTTGTAGGCGACAAGAACACAAACACCAACCTACGCTATAAAGTGGGGAAAAACCTGGCCTACAGCCAGCGGCAGGTCTATGAAATCAAGAATCCGCCTGCGTTCGGCCTCCCGGCACCCAACGTATCCTCCACCTATATATTCGCAGGCAACAACGACTTCTTCGCCTACCCCAACAACTACAACTACTACGTGCAATATTACACCGACACCTTCCAGCACGGCGGCATCTCCATCGAAGAAATGCTGATTCCCCTGGTCACCCTCACCCCGCGTCAGTAAGATTCAGTAGTTTTCGACTTTTTTACAACACATCGGAAATATCAAAAAACAACATAATCATATCACTAAGATAAAATGGAACATAAGATAGAAATTGCAACAGCCGAGGCACTGCCGCAGGCTGCACAGGAATTCGCATCGCTCATGGGCGATGAAACCGTTTATGCCTTCTACGGCGAGATGGGGGCCGGGAAAACCACCTTCATCCGCGAACTTTGCAGGGCACTGGGAGTGGAAGAGGACTTGGCCAATTCCCCCTCGTTCTCGATTATCAACGAATACCGCTCCGACACTACCGCAGAGCTGATTTACCATTTCGACCTTTACCGCCTGGAGTCGGTTGACGAGGCTTTGGAAATAGGGGTGGAAGATTATTTCGACTCAGGTGCATTATGCCTGCTCGAATGGCCTGAACGCATCGAACCACTCCTGCCCGACGACACCGTAAAAGTCTCAATCTCGGTCAATCCCGACGATTCACGCACCCTCACCATTGACATCCCGGAGTAACGGCGAATCAAGAGGGATACATCCCCCTGCGCAAAATCCGACAAACTCCGATTAACCCTATGGCAACAATAGTCCTTCCGTCAGTTCCTTCAACCAACACCTGGGCCAAGGAACATTCCGGCACACTATCCCACGGCGATATAGTGGTTGCTCATGACCAGACCGCCGGACGCGGCCAGCGCGGCAACCACTGGGAGGCAGAACCGGGACGAAACCTCACATTCTCATTGTTCCTACGTCCAGGACGCATCGTCCCCGCTGCCCAGTTCCTGATTTCGGAAATAGTGTCGCTCGCCGTGGTCAAAACCTTGCGGCGACACCTTGCGGAAACGGCATCCGAAACGGTGACAGTGAAATGGCCGAACGACATCTATATCGGAGACCGCAAGATTGCGGGAATCCTCATCGAACATGCCATTTCAGGCATGTCGATAAGCCATACTGTGGCCGGGATAGGTCTGAATGTCAACCAGACCCGGTTCATTTCCGACGCACCCAACCCGGTGTCAATGGCAATGATTGCCGGAACGGAATTCGATCTCCCGGCCATAATGCATGAAATCGCCGACGAGATAACCCGGCATACAGATGCCCCTGACAAAACGGCAATCCACGAAGCATACCTCTCTTCGCTATGGCGCAAAGACGGATGCCCGCATGAGTTTTCAATGCCTGACGGCACCCGGTTTATGGCCGAAATCAATGATGTATCGGAAACCGGGATGCTAAGGCTCAACACCCCCGGGGGTATCCGTGAATTCGCATTCAAGGAGGTAGCCTTTATCCTCCAGCCACAATCCTGACACTTCACACAAAAATAAGCCTCCGATTCATGCGGCGGCTTCTGTGCTTAAAACAAATACACCACATAACCGATGAAACTCAAATCATTATTCATTTCAGCCGCAGTGATGGCGGCAACCTTGTGCACACAGGCACAAAACGCCTCGTTCAACGTGGCTACCTACAACCTGCGCCAGCAAAACGGAAACGACGATGCCGCAGGAAACGGCTGGGAACAACGCGCCCCCATCGTGGCACAGCTGATCCAGTTCCATGATTTCGACATTTTCGGAACACAGGAAGGCTTTAAACACCAACTTGACGACCTGCAAAAAGCATTACCGGGTTATTCCTATATCGGGGTTGGCCGCGATGACGGACATGACGCCGGGGAACACTCCGCAATCTTCTACCGCGACGACCTGTTCGACTTGCTCGACCATGGCGATTTCTGGCTGTCGGAAACCCCCGACCGCCCCGGCCTTGGCTGGGATGCAGCCTGCGTGCGCATCTGCACCTGGGGCAAATTCCGCCATAAACCATCAGGCCGCGAATTCCTGTTCTTCAACCTGCATATGGATCATGTCGGCACACAGGCACGTGTGGAAAGCGCCAAACTCATAAAGCGGAAAATAACCGAATTCGGCAGCGACCTCCCCACATTCCTTACCGGGGATTTCAATGTTGACCAAAACAGCACGTCGTATGCCACCATCACTGCCGACGGGGTACTGAACGACGCCCACGAGGTTTCAGATTTCGTCTACCAGCTCAACGGCACATTCAACAACTACCGCACCGACGGCTTCTCCAACGAACGCATCGACCACATCTTCGTAACCCCGAATGTGCATGTCAACAAATACGGAGTGCTTACCGACACTTACCGCACCCCTGAGGCCGACACACAGGAACAACCCACTACCGATGCCCCATCCGAGGTAAAAATCCACCGATATAAAGCCCGCACCCCATCCGACCACTTCCCTGTAAAAACAAATATAGAGTTGCGATAAAAAATATATAGCAGAAGTCTCCCTGACTTACCTGAAATGAAACGTGGGTCGGCGCCCCATTGTCTTGAACAATGGGGCGCCGACCCACGTTAAACAGACAAAACGTTTCGACTATGACAGGGATAACTACACTTATCACCCTCATCGCCACGCAGGATGGCGCCGGAGGTGTTGCTTCAGACAAAACAGGGGATATTTCATCAGGGAGCACCGCCGTGGTCGAGGCTGTGCACAACTCTTTGATACCCAGCCATGATTTCGCCATATGGATTATGGGGATAATACGCCGGGGGATGGATGCGGTGGGATTCCGCCATAACGACTTGATTGAAGAAATCATCTACACTGCCGTGGTTTTCGCCGTAGCAGTATTAATCGGCATAGCGCTTCGCAAAACAGCCCTTTATGTAGCCCGCAAGATAGTACGCCTGCAACACAAGGATATGAGTTTCGAACTCCTGTCGCAGAAAACATTGCTGAAATGTTCCCACATTATCCCTCCTGTGGTGTTCCTGTGCCTGATTCCGTTTGCATTCACATCCGACCATCAGACCCTCGACTGGATTCTGCGTCTTGCCGGGGTCTACGCCCTCATAACATTCGCCATAGCCATATGCGCCATCATGGAATTCGCATGGGTGAGGTTCGACGAACGGGAAAACACCGAGAACCACCCGCTGAAAGGTGTATTGAACGTGGGACGCGGACTGGTCTGGATAATAATCTTCATCATCTCGGTGTCAGTGCTCATCGACAAATCCCCGATGACCCTGCTGGCCGGGCTGGGAGCCTTCGCCGCCGCATTGATGCTGATTTTCAAGGATTCCATCCTCGGACTGGTTGCCGGCATACAACTTTCCCAAAACGACATGTTGCGTGTAGGCGACTGGATTGTGGTACCCTCCACCATCGCCAACGGCATCGTGACCGACGTGACCCTCAGCGTCGTAAAGGTGCAGAACTGGGACAACACAATGGTCATGCTCCCGCCTTACACCCTTGTGTCGACATCCTTCCAGAACTGGCGCAACATGTTTGCCGTCGGGGCACGTATGATTGACCACAACCTCTACATCGACCATTCAAGCATACAGCAAGCCACCCCCGCCCTGATCGAATCCATATCCGGGAAATACCCGCTGGTGAAAGATTTCATCGAGAAGCAGGAGAAGGCAAAACAGCAGGCCGGCGAGGGGAACATGTTGTTTACCCAGACCTATAATGATTCACACGGAATCAACGGCACCATCGACACCAACCTCGGCCTGTTCCGCGCCTATACCTGTGCCTACCTGATCGCCCACCCCCAGGTAAACACCTCCACGCAGGATATGCTTATAAGCATGGATCCCCCGCAAAGCTACGGGGTGGCTCTCAACATAAATTGCTATTCCAAACAGACCTCGTGGGCGCAATACGAGGCCATCAAAGCCGAGATACTCGAACACCTGCATGCTGCGGCCCCCGATTTCGGCCTTACGGTTTACAACAACCCCGACCGCAACACCTTCACTATCGGCACCACCCCCGGTCAACAATCCGTTCAGGCAACCGTGAATCCCATCCACACACCATCCTGAAACCGGAGTTGCCTTTTATCCCGTTTTTTCGTAATTTTACGGGATAAATTATAAATACGGATTCCAATGAAAGAAAATAACGCGCCTGCGCATGACGATGCAAAGGCTTCAAAACCCCAGTCAGACCCAATGCGCATAAAGGTCGGCATAACCCACGGCGACTTCAACGGCATCGGCTACGAAGTGATTCTAAAGATGCTTGAGGACAGCAGAATCCTCGAACTCTGCACACCGATTGTTTACGGAAGCGCCAAAATCGCTGCCTTCTACCGCAAAGGGATGGAGATGCAAGGCACACCGTTCGCCCAGATTGCCGACCCGTCGCAGGCACGCACCGATGTTTACAACATTATCAACGTAATCGGCCAGGAAGCACATATCGCCCCGGGCGAGTCGACCAAAGAGGCAGGTGAAGCCGCCTTCGCGGCATTGGAACGCGCCGTGGCCGACCTGAAACAAGGGGAAATCGACGTCCTGATTACCGCCCCCATCAACAAACACAACATCCAAAGCGAAACATTCACATTCCCCGGACATACCGAATACCTCGCCGCATCAGCCGACAACGATGCCAAGCCCCTTATGATTATGTGCAGCGGGCAGCTGCGCGTGGCACTCGTCACCACCCACCTCCCTATTGCCGACGTTGCCGGGGCAATCACCACGGAAAACGTGCTCGAAAAGCTCGAGATATTCAACCGCAGCCTCACACAGGATTTCTCAATCGTAAAACCACGCATCGCCGTCCTGGCACTCAACCCTCACGCCGGTGAAAACGGATTGCTCGGCAACGAGGAGAAAGATGTCATCATCCCGGCCATAGGGCAGGCCCGCGAAAAGAAGATACACGCATTCGGCCCATATGCCGCCGACGGATTCTTCGGAAACGGCCTCTACACACATTTCGACGGGGTATTGGCCATGTATCATGACCAAGGGCTTGCGCCCTTCAAAACCATAGCGATGGAATCGGGGGTTAACTTCACAGCCGGGCTGCCTTTCGTGCGCACATCGCCAGATCACGGCACCGGCTACGACATAGCCGGAAAGAACCAGGCATCGGAAGAGTCGATGCGGAGCGCCCTCTACACAGCTATCGATATCCTGCGTTCGCGCCGCACATACGCCGAAATCACGGCAAATCCGTTGCGCAAACTCTATCATGAAAAAGGACGCGACAACGTGGTTCTCGCCCTGAAATAACCGGCTTCCGAAACAAAACGCATGGCATCGCAGGGAAATCTTAATGAGCTGGCGACCAAACCAATCGGACGCCTGCTGTGGGACTACAGCCTTCCCGGGGTGGTGGGCATGCTCGTCATGGCCCTCTACAATGTGGTCGACCGTATCTTCATCGGCCAGGTGGTAGGCCCCGAGGCCATTGCCGGGCTTGCCGTCACATTCCCCCTGATGAACATCACCACGGCAATCGGGGTGCTTGTAGGGGTCGGCTCCTCCTCATGGGTATCAATCCTTCTAGGTCAGCGCGATTTCCAACGCGCACACCTGATGCTTGGCAACGCCATGACACTCACATTGATAAATGCAGCCATCTACATCGCTGTATTTGCCGTGTGGATGAGCCCGATATTGAGGGCTTTCGGTGCCGGTGACGTGACCCTCCCCTATGCCCGCACATATATGCTGTGGGTGCTTCCCGGCCTTCTGCTGACAAACATCGCATTCGGGTTCAACAACATCATGCGAGCCTCTGGCTATCCCGTCAAGGCAATGTTTACCATGCTCATAGGGGCGGTGACCAATATAGCCCTCGACGCGCTCTTCGTTCTCGGCTTCGGCTGGGGGATGGTGGGGGCAGCGGTCGCCACAAACATAGCTATGGCCGTATCCGCGCTATTCGTGATGTGGCACTTCTTCCGCCCCGACGTCACATTACGGTTCCGCCGTGGCACATTCCGGCTGCGATGGGACGTGATAACACAAATCATATCCGTAGGGGCGGCACCCTCCCTGATTAACATCGCCGCCTGCCTTATCAATATCCTTATCAACAAATCGCTGCTCGCCCATGGAGGGGATATGGCAATCGGTGCCGCCGGGATTTTCGTAACCTACACCTCGCTGCTTACCACAGTGATTCTAGGCATATGCATGGGATTGCAGCCCGTCATAGGCTACAACTACGGGGCTAACAAGCCTCACCGTCTCCGCAAAGCCTTATGGCTCGCCGTAGGGGCATCCACAGCCATATGCGTTGTGGGCAGCACCTTCGGCATGCTATGGCCTTCGGTAATCGCCCGTGCGTTCACATCCGACGGTTACCTAATCGACGTGTCATCCAACTGCCTGCGGCTCTCCCTTTGGGCATTCGGCACCGTAGGGTTCCAGATAATCGCCACCACGTTTTTCCAAAGCCTAGGCTCATCGGGCAAAGCGATATTCCTCAGCCTTATCCGCCAGGTAATATTCCTTATCCCGTTGCTGCTCTGGCTCCCGTCGTTCATGGGCGTTGACGGTGTTTGGACTTCATTCCCGGTTTCCGACCTCCTCGCCACAATAGTGACTATAGCCATGGTGTGGTGGCAGCTACGCTCCATACCTAGGTAACCACACATCATAGATGACAAAAGCGCCGTGTNNACACGGCGCTTTTGTCATCTATGATGTGTCTGAATTAGTTCAGATGGGCTGCAACCGCTGTTGCGAACTGCTCCTGATCCATATAGCCTACCGACGAATCGGTTGTGCCGTCAGGCTTGATGTAAACCACCATGGGGATGGATTCTACAGCATATTTTGAAGCGAGTTCGGGATGAACGTCGACATCCACGCTATAGAACACGGCTTTATCCGTGTTAGCTTTGGCAACAGCATCGAAATGAGGTGCAAACTGCTTGCAGGGGCCGCACCATGTGGCATTGAAATCAAGAACCACAAGCTTGCCGTCGGCAGGGGCGATTGTCTCACCTTCCTTAAGCACGATAACGGCTTCCGCAGTCTTGGCCTCTTCGGCCACAGCCTCGGTCTGCCCCTCCTCGGTTGCAGCATCCTTGGTTTCCTGTTTGGAACCGCACGATGCCAGGCTGAAAGTCAGCGCGCAAGCCGCGCATGCCGACAATAAAATCCTGTTGAATTTCATTATATTACTCCGTAAAAAATATTAAAGGGCTGCCTTGAGGGCCTCATTTGTTGCATGAACTGCTTCGGCGCTCTTGTGGAAGAGGGCTTTCTCTTCTTCGTTGAGGTCGAATTCAACGATTTTCTCAATACCGTTACGGCCGATGATGCAGGGCACGCCGATGCAGAGGTCGCTTTCGCCATATTCGCCGTCGAGAAGAGCCGAGCAAGAGATAAGTTTCTGCTGGTTGTGGAGCACGGCGGCAACCATCTGTGCCGATGCAGCACCGGGTGCATACCATGCCGAAGTGCCGAGAAGTTTGGTAAGTGTAGCACCACCGACCATAGTGTCGGCAGCAACCTTTGCGAGCTGGTCGGCAGGAACATATTCCGACGCGGGCACACCACGGTAAGCGGCAAAGCGGGTAAGGGGAATCATAGTGGTGTCGCCGTGGCCGCCGATAACGATGCCTTCAACCTCGGTTGCATTCGCGTTGAGCGCGAGGCTGAGATAATATTTGAAGCGTGCGCTGTCGAGTGCACCGCCCATGCCGATAATACGGTTTTTGGGAAGGCCGGAAATTTTGTGGATAAGGTAGGTCATCGTATCCATCGGGTTGGCCACGCAGATGATAATGGCATTGGGAGAGTGCTTGAGTACATTGTCGGTAACAGATTTCACGATACCGGCATTGACGCCGATAAGTTCTTCGCGGGTCATACCGGGCTTGCGGGGAACGCCTGATGTGATAACTACGACATCTGAATCGGCAGTCGCGGCATAGTCGTTGGTGACGCCGGTGAGACGTGTCTGCAAACCAAGGATATTGGCGGTCTGCATGATGTCCATGGCCTTCCCTTCGGAAACGCCTTCCTTGATGTCGATGAGCACAACTTCGTCGGCAACCTGAGTGGTAACCAATACATTAGCGGTAGTAGCGCCTACGTTGCCGGCGCCCACAACTGTTACTTTTGACATAATTTCGTTATTTGAAAATAAATGAATGTGTTAGAATTTGCCGTTTCCGAACCGACACGGCCACACAGCGGGTGTGAGCCGGGGTTCATCCACGATGCAAATATAGCTAAATATTTCCGCAATAACCAAAATTAACCAATTTTAAAGATACCTCCGGCCTCAATCAGCGCAGGAACCTGGAGGCTGTGAAATAAAGGCCGAAAGAAAGCCCGACGTGCCAGTTGCGTGCCGGATATGACAGATAGTTGACATATCCGCACACAGAGGCAAACGGCAGGTTATACACCAGGTCGAGTTCGACCGCGAATTCCGGATCCTGCAACCATTCGCCATAATACACCCCGAAGCCGTCGGCAGCCTGCTCGATTTTCTTGAAAGGCATAAACATATGGGCGCTTAAACGCACCTGGGCACGCTGGAACGGACGCCAGACAGGCGTAACGCCGACAGCCGCAAACGAATTGGCATGGAACGCCTTGTTGAAAACATCCTCCATCGACACCGATGGGGTGAACGACGGCGCGTTTACGATTGACGCATAATATGTGTTCAGCAATTTACGGTTCGACACCAGCACATCGGCCTGCAAACCCAACGAGAATTTCGACCCGCATGAGATGTAATGCTCCACATCGGCCTCGGCCTGGAACCAATGCTGTTCGGCCGACGAGCGCTCAAGGGCACCGCCTATGACGTCACGCCGGTGCGAATATTTGCCAAGCGTCTGCATAGCCGTGAATCTGACCATTGTGCCGGACACCGGGTAGCATGCATTGTCAAGCGTGTTATACTCAAAACGGCCTATCGCCTGGGCTAGATCCATCGCCGTCTGCTCGGGGCTTGACTCCGTGAAATCCACCCGGTCGTTGGAATAGAACCTGTCATGGCTGCGGCCCCCGCCCACCCCGATCATCGCTTTGCCACGCCTGCCCACGGCCCATTCATAGCCTATGCGGCCGAATGCATCGTAATGCGAAATGAAAGCCGGGGAATTATCCTGGAAGAAAAGCTTGTCGTTTTCATAATATTTCTGCCTCGAATACACTGCCTCTAATCGCAACCCCGAAGGGATGTTGTTGTTGGTCAGATAAATCTGGGCATCGGCCTGCGCCGCCATATAGCTCTGACCGACCCATCCCATAAGGCGTGTCGACCATGAGCCGAACGACATACTGGCATATTCCGCCGAAACGAAAATCATCGAGTTAATAGAGGATGTGAGATAGCCCCCGGCACCGACCGAGAAATTATTTTTGACATCCGCAACAAGGTCGAGCCCGAACAAGCCGGTTGTGTCATTATAATGCGCCTGAGGGAAAAGGTTACGCAGTTTGCCGGGGGTCAAAGCCCGGTAATAGGCCATGCGGGCTTTCCCGATGCCGAACGTATCGGCCTTTTCCTTGCTGCGGTCGAACATACGGACAAGGTATTCGTTCTGCGACGGTGTGCCGCCCGACACATGCACCGAGTCAAACCTTACATAAGGGGTGGCTGATTTGAACACAGCCCTGCGCAGACGACGCACATCCGACGGGATACGCGTCGTGACACGGCCCTCCACCGAGTCCATCATCTCCATAGCCCTGGCATAACCAGCCTGGTATATCTCCCTGGCCTTGCCGAAATCCAACAACGAGAACCGGCTCACATCCACATGGATACGTATCCCCTCGTCGGCCGGGAGGTCATAGTCGTTGTTCTGTATAATCATATTCTCAAGTTGGGAGACAATGCTCCCCGAAGGGGTGGATTCCTCGGAATGCACATCGACTCCTATCATTATCGAGGGGGCGAAATCCTCACGCATCACATCAACCGGGAAATTGTCGTAAATGCCCCCGTCGTACATCTCCACCCCGCCAATCTTGATTGGGGCAAACACTGCGGGGAAACTCATCGACGCCCTGATAGCATCGGAAAGCATGCCGCTGCGGCACACCACCTTATGTTTGTGCGTAACATCCGATGTCACACAGCGGAACGGCACGAACAAACGGTCGAAATCACCGCCGCACTGCGCCGTATATGCGGCAAACAAATCCATGAATGCAAAATTCATAGGGAGTGGCGAAATCAGGCTTGCAGGCATCAGCCCCGAACCTGGCACGGAATCACCCTTGTTAAGGTTGATATTCAGCGAGGCAAATGCAGGGGTTTGCGGCTTCTGAAGGAAATAATACGTGAGGTTGGGGTCAATCTGCCCGGTCGACCAGCTTGCAAAACCTTTGGAAAGAATCAGGTCGAGCATTTCGGCAGGTGTATATCCTGCGGCATAAAGTCCGCCGACAATAGCCCCCATCGAAGTCCCGGCAACAAAATCAATAGGTATATCGTGATCTTCCAATGCCTGGATTACACCTATATGCGCAATCCCTTTGGCGCCACCGCCGCTAAGCACCAGCCCCACCGACTGGTGAGCCCGGGATGCGACATGGCTTTCCGGAATGGAATCATCACTTTTCGCAGGCAACGAAACAACACAGGCCATAACGACGGCCACAACCGCCAATATCATCGGTCTAATACTCATAATCACTTATCAAACAGTTGAAACCCGGAAGCAGTGACATAACCCAAGCCCCGGAACCGGCACCGATTTGCCTGGCCGGGGCATGTGAAACGGCATTGACCCGCTTCTGAAATGGAACAATCGGGCCGGATGGTAGGTTCGCACCGGCAGTGCTGCACATATTTTTTTCAAAGTGCGGAATCTTCTTGGCAGCCATCGCAAACCCCAATCAAAATTAAACATTTTTTCATTAATCCGAAAGATTATTTTGACTTTTAGAACAAAAAGAGCTACATTTGCGGTAATAAGATTTGCCGACGGAGGCCTCCGTCGGCATCTGTACCCGGCCGGGTACAGATGCCGTTCCAACCGGGAAACTACACCTTTCCCATCATGGCAATCATAGCAGACTGTCGGAAATCTTCGCATAAACAGATATTTAATCTTTAACCAACTAAAATATCATTCATTATGGAAAATTACCAACAGGGCTGCAACCAACCCACCCCCTCACCTACCTCCTACATAGGATTAGTGGAGGCTGTGAAAATCTGCTTCAACAAATACGCCGACTTCAAAGGCCGTGCATCACGTGCCGAATACTGGTGGTGGTATCTTTTCACCGTGCTGGTAGCCATCGCATTGGGCTGGATCCCATTCCTTGGCTTGGCCATTTCCCTGGCATTATTCGTTCCCACATTGGCCGTAAGCTGGCGCCGCATGCATGACATAGGCAAAGGCGGCGGATGGTGGTTCATCAACTTCATCCCCTTGGTAGGATTGATTCTATGGATTGTATGGTGCTGCCAGAAATCAGAACCTACAACCAACCGTTTCGGCGAAATGCCCCTGTAAACCAAATCGCAAACAACAACGGCGGTGTGTCAAAAATGCAAGATTTTTGGCACACCGCCGAGATTTTAGCCCATATGGCGAGGATGCTGCCGGAGTGTTTCAGTTGCCGGTCAAATATCCTTATTGATTCAATATACAATCTTCTCACCCCACACAGGTAGCATGACGCGTCCTGACGGCAGGTTCAGTGCATCACAGAGGTCGCGGCAGCGGGCAAGCCCGTAAGGATAGCTCCAGCGCCATTTGTCGACCGGGTGGCTGAGTTCCATTATATGCGACATAAGCACCACCTGCGGCGACAGCTTACCGACAGCCTTAGGCATATCCAGCCCTACGGCAAGATGCGGAATCAATATATCGACCGGCTTGGTTTTACGTAACTGCTCCCAGTTGCGGGCATCGCCCAGATGAAGAATCACCTTGTGCCCGGCATCCTCACCGCAGTCAATCTCATAGGTTACCACGAAACCTGTCAGTGCCGGGTTGTGGTCGACTATCGTTGTCACAATCTCGATACCATCCTGAGGATGGAGCACATCGCCTGTGGCAACCCTCTCACCCGTTTCCAGGAAATTGGAATAGACCGGCTTCCCGGCAGCCGCCATCGCTTCGACCAAAGGTATCGACACATGATCCTGATGGTTATGGGTTATGCACAGGAATTCAAGCACCGGGGCAAGCATTGCGGCATCGCGATGCTTGATGTCGATGCCGAACGTGTGCGACGGGGTTTTGACCACATATCCCATATTGTAAAGATGCCATAGTGCCACCGAGCCATAGTCAACACTGGTATGTGCCACCTCGTCGAGCACCTTGTCCAGGGCCGATTGGTAGAATTGGAATATCGTGCCGTCCTCACTGCTGCGTAGGTCGCTGCCAGGGGCGGCATCGCAATGTTCAAACCACATGGTGTGCGTGCAGCTGTCGGCATAAGGCTGCATACGCTCCATCAGCCTTTCGCGCACCCATCCATGGTTTGCACATGACGTCTGCCACATCGCCTCCGCCAGTCGCCCGGCATCCGTACCGGCGGCATATAACGAAACCGCCAACCCGACGGAAGCCGGTATGGCACAGGCTGCCCGCAATAGTGATAATGACCGCATATGTTTCAGAGATTAGCTATAAAGATAGCGTTTTATTGATTTTTTCGGGGTCTTTTCAAACTCGTGCGGTATAAGCTGCACATAGTCGACCTTTTCATAGGGGGCCACCAGGCTGTTGAGTTCCACGCGGTTGCGTTCCATCAGCTCAGGCAGCTGTCCCACTTCCACACCGTCGGCATCCATACGCTCGTAATCGGGATAGACAATGGCTGTCAGCCCTTTCCCACGCTCAACGATAAGGCTTTCGTTCACATAAGGCATATTATTCAGCTTTGCCTCGATTTCCTCAGGATAGATATTCTGCCCTGACGCACTCAGAATCATCGTTTTGTAACGTCCTTTGATAAAAAGCGTCCCGTCGGTTGAGCGTGTCCCCATATCGCCCGTATGCAACCAACCATCTTTATCGATGACATCAGCCGTGATCGACGGATTCTTATAATACCCCTTCATCCGGTTCTGCCCGCGCACACATATCTCGCCTGGCACGGTTTCAGGGTCATCGCTGAGGATTTTCGATTCCATATTCGGCAATGTACGCCCGCAACTGCCAGGCTGGAATTCCCTCCAGGGGGTATAGCTTATCAACGGGCCGCACTCGGTCATGCCGTAGCCCACCGTGAACGGGAACTTGATTTTATGAAGGAAAGCCTCAACTTCGCCGTTAAGGGGCGCGCCGCCGATAATAACCTCCTCGAACGCGCCGCCGAAAGCCTCGACAAGCTTGCTGCGGATGTTGGCATATATCGCCCCGTCGATCAAAGGCAACGCAAGCGCCCAACGTATAGCCCTGCGGGTAATCATCGGCACAATCTGCTTGCGGTAGATTTTTTCGAGAATCAACGGCACACATATAACCAGGTTGGGCCGCACCTGCGCCATGGCCGCCAGCAGGAGGCGGGGCGTAGGGGTCTTCCCGAAAAGGGTCACGAATGTCCCGACGGCAAGAGGCACAAGCATATCGAACGCACACCCGTAGGCATGGGCCAGGGGGAGGAACGACAAGGCGCGTGAGCCTTCGTAATGCAGCCTGGAATTGATGCCGAGCACCACATTCCCGCATATGTTGTCGTAAGTCAGCATCACCCCTTTGGAAAACCCTGTGGTGCCCGATGTGTAGTTTATAATCGCCGTGGCATCCTTGTCAACCTCGGGATAACACACGTTTTCAGGGTTGAACCCGCCCCGGTAAACGGCGTTGAAACGACGCGACAGGTTACGGATAACGCGTTCGGCCTCCGCCTCCCCTTTCCCGGGGCGCTCGGCCAGCACATGCCGCGTTTCAAGCGAAACTACAACCTTCAGCTTGGGCATCTGCTCGAAATCGCAAGCCTCCCATATGGAACGGTTGACGAAAAGCACTGTGGCATCGGAATGGTTGATGATGTGTTGAGCGTCGTGGGCGTTGAAATCCGCCAATATAGGCACAATGGTCGCCCCATAGGTGATTGTGGCCATAAAGCATATCACCCATGTGGTGGAATTTCTACCCAGAAGCGCCACCTTGTCACCCGGTTTCAGCCCTATCTGCTTGTAGAACAAATGCATCCGTGCTATCCGGCGGGCCATCTCGCCGTAACTCACAATCTCGTCGGAACCATATTCCGTCAACGCCGGTAGCGACCAGTTCTCGCGGAAGCTACGTTCATATATCTTTAGGATATCCTGTTGGTAATATGTCATGTCTGTATAATCAAGTGCAACATATTCGAACCCCTGGTTCTTTGCCTTTTAGAAACAAAATTAATATAAAAGATTGTTTCCTACAACCACCGCCTTCCTGACTATAATACGCACACCTCCTTGTACAGCACAAAGTCCCGGATTTACACGCGGTTCCATAACCGGCGACATAAAAACACTTTGCAGCTACACAATTTGGCCGTCATGCTATTTTTCACTAAATTTGCGCAATGATTGCCCGCGCACTACGTGTGCTGAAAATTAAAACACCCGACATCCCGCCGGGGTTTATGCAATTAATAATGCACACTGGGCAAGCCAATCAGAAATCTATTGTTGCATCAACACATTTTTTCATCACATATCACGAATCACACATCTCACTCATCATGGAGAATTGGGCTTTAACCTCATTTGTAGCTTTTATCTTAAGCGCGTTCTGTGCCGGTATATTGATACCGCAGATATTGTTGGTGGCATTCCGTCGGAACCTTTTTGACGAACCCGACCATCGTAAAATCCACCACGGGATTGTGCCGCGCCTCGGAGGCATAGCATTTACACCGGTTATATTCTTCACGGTGTCGTTACTGCTCGGAATCGAATATTCCATGGGGATGGATATGAACGGCCTTATGGCTGAAAACGCCCGTGCCATAGCGTTCGGTGTGTGTGCCATCCTGCTTCTCTACCTTACCGGCATGAGCGACGACCTCGTCGGTGTACGCTACCGCGCAAAACTGGTTGTGCAGTTCATCTGCGCCGCCCTGCTGGTAGCCGGAGGGCTGTGGGTTTCAAACCTGCACGGAATATTGGGCATATATGAAATACCCTTTTGGCTGGGAGCGCCCCTTTCCATGGTCATAATCGTTTATGTTGTCAATGCCATCAACCTTATCGACGGAATCGACGGCCTTGCATCAGGTCTTTCCGCTGCCGCTTTCATCATCTACGGCACAGTGTTCGGCCTGGTAGGGAAACCCGTTTACGCCGTAATGTCGTTCGCGGCACTCGGCGTACTCGTACCGTTCTTCTATTATAACGTGTTCGGAAACCCGGTAAAACGTAAAAAAATATTTATGGGCGACACCGGCTCGCTCACCATCGGCCTCCTGTTGACATTCATGGGGCTGCAGATACTTGTCTATTCACCGGAACAAGTGCCGTTGTTCGGCACCAACGTGATAGTCATGGCGGTTTCTCCTCTGATTATACCGTGTTTCGACGTTATACGGGTGTTTGCATTCAGGCTCATCCACCACGGCAACCCGTTCCTGCCCGACAAAAGCCACATCCATCACAAACTGCTTGCCATAGGCATGCCGCAAAAGGCCGCAATGGTTTCGATTGTGATCGGCGCAGTGTTTTTCAGCGCGCTCAACATATTCCTGTCGCGCTACCTCAACGTCAACGCCTTGCTTTTTATCGATATCTTTTTGTGGACTGCCGCGAACTACATCATAAACCGGCTTATCAGCAAACATAAAGGTGTTGCACAAAACAACGGTAACAACTAATTTTGCATCCGGATTGCGGGAGGCCATCCCGACCTCCCGCTCCCGATATTTCAACAACAGACGAACCTTGACCAAGATTTCGAAAGCAATGAAAGGAATCAGACATATCTCCGGAGCCATATCGCTGGCTATAGCACTGGCATTGAACGCCCCCGGGACATACGCCCAGATGACCGACGAACAGGCATTGGTTTTCATACAACAGCAATCCAAAAGCGGAAAGACCGAAAAACAGATTGGCGAAGCCCTTTTGGCCAAAGGGGTCACCCCCGACCAGGCCAAACGCCTGAAAAGCAAATATTCCCCCTCGGCAGGAAGCCAGGATGCAGCCGAAACCGCAAGGTCGTCGAAACCAGTCCCACGCACTGCCTCGGTAACAGCACCACCCGACATGTTCGGCGAACTGGGCGATGAGGTTGTGGAATCGTCGTCGGAATCAGGCAAAAAGGTATTCGGGCACAACGTGTTTTCAAGCCGCGGCCTTTCATTCGAACCTAACGAAAACCAGGCAACCCCCCAGAACTACCGCCTCGGCCCCGGCGACGAAGTGGTTATCGACATATGGGGTGCCAGCGAAGACCACATACGCCAGGTAATTACCCCGGAAGGGAGCATCATGGTGGAACAAATCGGCCCGATTTACCTCAACGGGATGACCATCAACGAGGCTAACTCGCGGGTAAAAGACCTCTTCTCAAACAAATATGCAGGTGTGCAGGACGAAGAAGCCGAAGTCAACATCACACTCGGCCAGGTGCGCACCATACAGGTAAATGTTATGGGTGAGGTTTCCGTTCCAGGCACCTACCGCCTTTCACCTTTCGCAACCGTGTTCAACGCCCTTTACCGCGCAGGCGGCATCAACGAAATCGGCACGATGCGAAACGTGCAGGTTATGCGCGACGGACGCCGAATAGCCAATGTCGACGTATATGAATACCTTTTCGGAGGGAAAGACGCGGGTAACATCCGCCTGCAGGAAGGTGACGTAATCATCGTACCCCCCTATCAGACCCTTATCAATATCGAAGGTAACGTAAAGCGCCCCATGCTTTACGAAATCACCGACAAGGAAAGCCTTGCCGACCTGATAAAATATGCGGGAGGGTTCACTGGCGACGCATATAGCGACATGATACGTCTGTCGCGCCAGACAGGCCACGAAAACGAACTCTACAACATCAAGAGCGAGGATTTCGAATCCTACCGTCTTAAGGATGGCGACGTAATCACAGTCGGGACAATCGTCGACCGCTACTCCAACCGCGTGCAGCTGCGCGGGCAGGTGATGCGGCCTGGAACCTATGCCCTCGGCGACGGCGTGGAAACCGTGACACAGCTCATCAACAAAGCCGAAGGGTTGCTCGACAACGCCTATACCGACCGTGTGCTTATTTATCGCGAAGGCCCCGACCTTACCCTGCAGGTTCTCCCCATCGACCTAGGGGCAGTGCTTTCGGGAAGCGCACCTGACATCAGGCTCCAGCGTAACGACATAATCGAAATAGCGAACCTCCAGGAACTGCTCGACAGGGGCGGCTTCACAATCCAGGGGGAGGTGGCATCACCCGGCACATACCCTTACGCTGAAAACACCACCGTGGAGGACCTCATCCTCCAGGCAGGCGGATTGCTCCAAGGGGCATCGACCGCACGTATCGAAGTGTCGCGCCGCATAATCGACCCTCAATCGCTACACCCGATTAACCAGACTGCCGAAACATTCACCCTCACCTATCAGGGCGGACGTGTAGGCGGGGAATCAGCAAAATTCCAGCTACAGCCTTACGATATTGTCGAGGTGCGCAAAAGCCCGGTCTATATGGTACAGCAGCGTGTGGCTATCGGAGGTGAAATCACCTTTGGAGGCGCCTACACAATCGTGAACCGCAACGAACGTATATCCGACCTTATCAAACGCGCAGGGGGCTTGACCGATGCAGCATATATCAGAGGCGCGCACCTAAGCCGCCGCATGACCGAGGATGAAATCACAGCCCGCGACGAAGCCCTGCGCCTGGCCCGCATGATGCAGGACAGCGAACAGACCGACTCCATTTCCATCATGAAAATGGAACTGCGCAACCGCTATAATGTGGGTATCGAACTCGACAAGGCACTTGCAAACCCCGGTGGCGACGAAGACCTTGTGCTTGCCGACGGCGACGTACTCTTCATCCCACAGCTTGTCAACACAGTGAAAATCCAAGGTGATGTGATGTATCCCAACACTGTGGTATATCAGAAGGACAAGAAGCTCAAACATTACATCGACCAGGCCGGCGGCTACGGGTCTATGGCAAAAAAGAGCAAAGCTTATATTGTCTACCTTAACGGCACGGTGGCAAAAGCCAAAAAGAACACCCCGATAGAACCGGGATGCCAGATTATCGTGCCTTCGAAATCGCCAGGCAAAGGCGTCGACTGGCAGGCAATCATGAGCATAGGCACCTCCGCAGGAGCGCTCGGAACTATGGCTGCCTCTATCGCGGCGTTGCTTCGATAACCCGGCCTTGAGAGAATGGCATAACCAACCTATTAACAACAATCCCCACCGCATCAGATATGAGAGAAGAAAAATCCCCCATTCGCGACAACGAAATGGATAACCAGGAAATCGACTTGCTGGAACTTGCACAAAAACTGTGGGTAGAACGGCGTCTGATTTTCAAATGGTGCGCCATCGGGGCCGTGGCGGCATTGATTATAGCCTTCTCGATTCCGAAAGAATACACTACGACTATCAAACTCGCCCCGGAGGTCAATGATGCCAAAGGCGGGGCAGGAAGCCTGGGATCGCTCGCGTCACTGGCCGGGATAAACACTTCCGGCGCAGGTTCCGACGCCGTCTATCCCGACCTCTACCCCGACATCATGGCTTCTGTGCCATTTGCAACAGGCCTGTTCGAAGTGCCGGTGACCGACAGCACCGGGGAGCTGCACACCACCGTGCGCGACTACATCGACAACGAAACCACATCACCTTGGTGGAGCTTCATACTGAGCCTCCCCGGAAAGGCCCTGGGCGGTGTGATGTCATTGTTCCGCGACGACGAAGAACAGACAGATGGCACCCTTGACACATTCCATCTTACAAAGGATGAATATAACACAATGCAAGCCCTGTCGGAAAGGATTAACGCCGATGTGGATTCCAAGACGTCGGTTATCTCCCTGTCCGTTACAATGCAAGACCCCCTGGTGTCGGCACTTCTTGCCGACACTGTGGCCGAACGACTTAAAAACTACGTTACAGAATACCGCACAAACAAAGCCCGCGAAGATATGGGCTATATCGCGGCACTGAACGACGAGGCTAAAAAAGATTATTATGCCGCCCAACAACGTTATGCCGACTACATCGACAAGAACCACGGGATAGTGCTCCGTTCGGGCCGCACGGAAGAGGAGCGTCTGCAAAACGAAGCCGCCCTTGCATTCAACCTATACAACTCCACCGCACAACAGTTACAGCATGCAAAGGCAAAAGTGCAGGAAATCACACCGGTCTACACCGTTGTACAACCGGCAACAGTGCCATTGCGCCCAAGCAAACCTTCAAAGATGCTTATCCTTGTAGGGCTTACGTTCCTTTCGGCAGTCGCGGCTTCAGCCTGGATTCTTTTTGGACGCGACCTTATTGCATCATTCAAAAGCAAGAAAGCAAGTAAATGACGCTGCATCGGCATTTATTGTCAAAACTCCCGCTATTGCTTGCCATAGGGGTGATTTTCCATACCTCCTGCGGAACCGGGAACAACGGTCGGACATCTCCATCTGACAGAACTGGCAATGATGATTGGCTTGTAGGGCTTGCACAGGATATTGCAACAGCAACTGCCGACGAACCGGGGCAATGCGGTGTCGCCATAATCATCGACAACAAGGATACCGTCGCCTTCAACAACAGGGCGGATTATCCTATGATGAGTATGTTCAAACTCCATGAAGCATTAGCCGTATGTGCCACACTGGATGGCGGATATGTAAGCCTACCATCAGGCCGCAACTACTCCATAGCCGTGTTTGTAAAAGACTATGCGGGCAATCAGGAAGATGCCGAACGGCTGATTGCCTGCATATCGGAAACTGTCTACAATCATTTGGCGGATTAACCCCGCACAACAGTAGCCGGCAACCTATCTGGACACAAATCGGCCGCAATCGCTGCCAATGTGTTTGTCGGCCGGGAATGAAACGCCGAGTTGCCGACGAATCTCATCCAACAGAATCATTGTATTCAATGAATTCGCCTGACTGTTGATGTCTGACTGCGACTTTCCCGACATAACTACATCTATGAATTCCTTCATTTCATAGAAATATTCACTTTTGTCGGCAACGACTGTCAAATCCTCCGGCTGTATGTCGTCGCGAATCCCACCGCGCTTATTTTCCACATGAGGGTAATAAATTACGTTGCCCGGCTTATGGATTTTGTCTAGCACAATCGAACCACCCTCACCCTGCAGCTCGGCAGGAAGCACCGAATCGGAGATTTTGGAATAAACCACCACTGCATCCATCTGCTCATATCGGAATATTACAGCACCTTGCCCGTCTGCCCCGGAAGACAGAAGAGTACCCGTAGCGAAAACCCGTTCAGGCAGCCCAAACAGCACAACCATCGGATAGACGGTATAGATGCCTATATCCATAAGCGCCCCATTTGAATACTGAGGGTTGAAGGCATTCGTCGGTATCCCGGCCTTAAGGCTGTCATATCTTGAGGAATACTGGCAATATGAGGCAAAATACCGCCGCATCCTCCCTACCCTTCCTATATCTTCCAATATTACACTAAAATTGGGATTCAGTGTCGATTTAACGGCCTCCATCAACACCACGTTATTCCGATTGGCTGCTTCTATCATCGCCCCGGCTTCTTCGGCATTTGATGCAAAAGGTTTCTCGCATAGAACGTGTTTTCCATGATTCATGCACAAAATGCTTTGCGAAGCATGAAGGAAATTAGGCGATGCTATATACACGGCATCGATCAAAGGACTGGCGGCCATGTCGGGCAATGACGTAAATGTGTACGGTATATTATGCCGGGCAGCAAACACATCGGCAGTATGCTGTTCCCGCGAACACACCGCCACAAGCTTAAAACGCGAATCCTGCAACGCACCCTCTACCATCCAATCCGAAATAAAGTTAGTGCCTACGATTCCAAAACGAACTTGCTCCATAATCTTCCAAAATTTATAAGCCAGTCATAAACATTATCAACCACAAGCACATCCTAAAGAACACCCCCGTTGTCATGCATATGCGACCTTTAAGAAACAACTTGCCATAAAAAAATCACATATAAGTAAGTCGTGGAAAATATTTTATATTGTCTGAGAGCATACTTTCAGTCGATTTTTGTCCGAAGATGAAGGAGTGTGGCGAGCTATACGACTGAAAATGAGGATAAAAAGCGGCAAAAGGATGCCGCAAAGAATATAAAGCCGGATTATAGGTTTTATGCGTAATAATTTTCATGACTTACTTAACATCAATACCTTCCATTAAACACCCACTTCTCTTAATGATGTTGCTTCTTGCAAATTTAAGTATTCTTCCCAAAGAATACAAAATCATCCCCAATAGATTCCAAACTACAATTCCAAACCACCTTCACAAAACATTCGGACAAATAAATCCTCATGCGCGCAAACCATTATCGGCTACACACATCATCTATACAGCTCCTACAACCACGGCTAGCGCGAGGACTAATTGCCGAAACGACATTTTTTAGATTCCCAACCCAACAACTTCATATAGGGCTAATCGCAAAAAACAGGCTGAAAACAGGCTTAAAATATCCTACATCACCAAGCAGCATCCTGGTTTACAAGCATATATCTTGGCACGACATAACATCAACAGTTTACATGTATGTAACACTATTGCCAAGCTGATAGTAACATACATTTTCAGTCTGCTTTTTTCCATCAGTCCTAAATCAAATGTAACACTTGCCAAATGAACCTCCGCTGCACCAAAAGCATCTTAAAAAACTGATTTTTTCCATTCAAACAACCATATCCCTCAAAAAGACACATCATTCGAACAACTATACCATATCCAATAAGTATATTCTTCAAATCATCATATTCTTCAGTCCACTATATAACCCAGGTAACTTATTCTGATATATCATTCTGACGACTTCTGATATATTATCCTAACAACCATCTTTTTTGACAACCACATCATTGTAACATCTTGCTATTCAGATATTTTTCCACCAATATTATATTTATCCCCTGAATCTCACAAATCCTACTCACAAAAAATAATTAAAAAACTTGCCGATTTTTTTGCCAATTCAAAATAAATGCCTACCTTTGCATCGCAGAAACGGAAAAGACAGCCTCTCGCGCAAACAACCTCTCTAACCTACAGCGCTAGATTGCCACAAGTCTCCAAGTTTACCGCACGGTGCCATAGCTCAGTTGGTAGAGCAAAGGACTGAAAATCCTTGTGTCCCCGGTTCGATTCCTGGTGGCACCACCAGACAACCCCGACAGTAGTCGGGGTTTTGTTGTAAATAACCGATTATCAACGGATTACACACGCCCCGTCGGTAGTCAATTTTTAATCAAACGTCGGCACAGCCGTAGGCACAGTATCAAGCACTTACGGAAAATGTCGGCTCAAAAGTTGGCACACCACAAATGGCGAAAGTAACAATCAAACGGCGCAACGAAAGCGAACGCGCCGACGGCAGGGCGGCCCTGTATGCCGTCCTGAACATCGAGCGGATAAAAATCCGCCTCCCCCTCGATATAGCGGTAACGGCCGCAGAATGGGATGAGACAGCCGAGCGCGTCCGGGGGCGCGGTCAGCAGGTCAAAGACTGGAACCTTATCATCTCCAACACCAAAGCGAAAATCTCCGACATCCTGGTGCGGGCGCGCCTGACAGGTGAAAACCTCACGAAGGATAGTTTTCTGGCCCTCTATAGGAGACCGGGAGAAACAATGAACTTTGTCGAATATGCCAGGAGGCACCTGGATGCCTTGAAGTCTGCCATGCAGCCTGAAACGGTACGCCATCATGCCGCCGCCCTCCGCAAGCTGGAAAACTACGCCCCGAGCCTACAGATATGCGACATAACCCCGGAATGGCTCCGGGTATATGCCGCTTATCTCCGCGACAAGCACCACAATAACCCCGGAACAATTCGCAAGAACATGTGTGTAATCCGTATGCACTATTATGCCGCGATGAGAGCCGGTAAGGTAAAAAACAACCCGTTCGAGGTGTACAGGATTCCACAGGCCGACCCTGCCGTCATATACCTTACCGACGAGGAGTTAAACGCCCTGATAGGACTGTTCCGCTCCGACAATCTCGACGATGGCGAAACCGACGTGTTGCGCTTCTTCCTGTTCATGTGCTTCACCGCGATGCATATCTCCGACGCCCGCAACCTACAGATAGAACAGATACACGGCGGCGAGATACATTATACCCGTATAAAGACCCGGACCCGCGTAGACATGCCTTTGTCGGCCCCGGCCGACAAACTTGTGGAACACTACAAAAGCGGAAGATTGCGAGGCCCCCTGTGCCGCAACCTTCCAACCGACCAGGCCTTCAACCGCATAATAAAAAGAATCTGCAAACGCATAGGCATAAACAAGGCCGTCAGCGCGAAAACCGCCAGGCATACCTTCGCCACCCTGTATTACAAAAAGAACAACGGCGACCTAGGCACACTTTCAAAACTGTTGGGCCATACACAAATCAGCACGACGATGATTTACGCCCACATAATGAAAGATACCCGTATGACAGGGGTGCATGCCTTCGACGACCTAATGTAACAGGTGCATGCCGAAACAAAAAGCGGGAGCATATCCTGCTCCCGCTTGACGCATAGGGGTTGCGTGTCGTCAAACAAAAACAATCGTCTATGCTTTTATCGTAACAGCCCCCAACTGGGTGCGTATGTCTTCCAAAGCCTCATAAAACATGGCTTCCTCCTGCGGGGAGAACCGTGCCGGTCGGCCGTTCACAATATTGCCCTTAATACGCTGGTAGAGCCATGAACGCGACTTGCCGAAATATTTGCGTGCGATATAGGCAAAATTGATGGCATCGGCCAAATCCCCCATTTTATCCCTTATCTTATATTCCTCCACGTTCCTACGTATATTGTCAAGACGTGCGTCCACCGAAGAAATCAACTTGTTGTTGAAATCCTTGAACTCATCCATCGACCGCCCTTCTCGCTTTGCCCGGTCGATAACTTCTGCGTAAACTTCCGGCAACCTTGGGTCATTGGCATCGGCCATGGCCGTAAGCATTTTCAAATCTTCATTCATAGCGGTTTTTTCTATCGGGGGAGATTGCGGCCTCCCCCGTGTTTTATTTTTTCAATTCCTTTATGGCCTGCTTTATGGCCTTGTACTTATCAAGCGCCCTGTTCAGTTCGGCTTCCACATCCATTCCGGCTTTCACTGCTACCGACAGGGCTTTCAGGTGGTTCTCCACAAAGAACAGTTCCTGGTAGCATTCTGACAAAAGTTCTTTTTTATCCATATAAGTATTGTTTTTGTTTGACAATACAAATATAATACACTTTTGTATATCAAACAAATTTCCGGGATATAATTTTCAAAAACAATGCGGAAAATTCCATAAAAAACGGGAGCAGCTTAAATCTGCTCCCGTTTTTTCAGATTTCTATAAGGGGGATGTCGTTTTGGGGCAGGTCGGCATCAGGCGGGGACGCCAGGGTGGCTACCGCCTTTCGCAACAATACAAGCTCGCGCAACAGCCCGATGGCGGTTTCCCCGTCCGGGTGATCGGAAAGTATGATAAAGCGGCAAGCCTCGTCAATCACGTCGGCATAGCCCTCGCCCACAGGGGTGTTTTGAAGGTCATCGAGGATTTCCACCATGGCATCGGTAACCTGTGCGCCTGCAACTATAAGCCTCATAGCCCGCCCCCTTTCCTGTTGGGGGCTGCATGCATGGGATTGGGTGCGGCCATGGTTGTTGCGATGTACCAGCGCACGATGGTACGGAGCCGGTAAGGGAGATTGGTGACTGCGGCAAAGGCTGTGCCGCTGACGGGGCGCTGCTGTGCAGACGCCAGTGTGATTGTTGCTTTCATTTCGGAAGTCTTTTAAAAATGAAACATTATATTGAAGCCGTGAGCGAGAACGTAAAAAGGTTCCGCTCCCCGTTGACTTCCACCTGATACAGGCAGCGGGCGCATTAACGCACCGCACGGGACGGAACCAATATTATCACTGCTGCCGGAAGCACAAAAAAGGCCAACGGCGTGAGCGGTCGGCGACACTGCCGCCTGTATCGTATGGAAGTCGCTGCAAAGATAGTGCTTCCAGTCGGAACGGCAAAATGTTTTAAACGTTTTGTTGGTGACTGCGGCGCCCATCGAAGCCGGACGCATAGCGGCGCCTCTAAGCGCCATCGTTGTTGCTTTCATTTCGGTGAACAATTTAAAATGAAACGTTATGTTGGCTATGGGCGGGAACACAAAAAGGTTCCGCTCCCCGTTGTTCACCACCTGATACAGGCTGCGGGCGCATTAACGCACCGCACGGGACGGAACCAATATTATCACTGTTGCCGGAGGCACAAAAAAGGCCAACGGCATGAGCGGTCGGCGACATAACCGCCTGTATCGAATGGTGAACACCGCAAAGATAGTGCTTCCAGCCGGAACGGCAAAATGTTTTAAACATTTTGTTGGTGACTGCGGCGCCCATCGAAGCCGGACGCATAGGGGCGCTGTTGAGCGCCATCGTTGTTGTTTTCATTTTACTTGTATGGTTTGGCGTTATAGACAGAAAAACGGCTGTCATTTCCGTTGGTCGCCAAACCATACAAGTATTCTACTCCGTAGAGCCGATAAATGTAACGGAAACAACAGCCGTAGCCGTTTATGTGTGGACACAAAAAATGCCCGATGAAATGTCGAGCCGATAACCGGACTTAACGGGATAGAAATACTATCATATGGTTTGGCGCTACAAAGGTAGTGTAAATTCCTAAATCCACAAAAAAGCGGGAGCAAAATTTGCTCCCGCTTGACGCATAGGGGTTGCGCGTCGTCAAACAAAAACAATCGTCTAGGATTGGGCTTTTTATAAATAGGGATTACAGCCGGTCGAACAGGCATATGCGCTGCGACTGGTCGGCCACGGCATCGCCAAGAGCCGGGTGGTTATTGAGCCGCGCCCACAGCATGGGGCATAGTTTCCCCAGCAGCCGGGAATGCCACGGGCGGCGGCACATAGAACCCACATGCTGGCCGATGCCGTCGCCTATGTCATCCCCGGCGAAGGCATGGAGGCGTTGCCATGTGGGCTTGTAGTTGCCGCCGATGAACGTCACCGACGGGTGGCGGCGTTCGAGCCACCGGCATGTCCATGCGAAAGCCTTCTGGTCGGCCTCGTCGCCTTTCTCCAGGATTACACGTATCACGGGGCGGTGCAGAATGCGTGCCAGCCCCGCGATTTCCGCCACCGGGTCGGCATTGACGGTGACCGGGCCGTGGGCAGAAAGCCAGCACGGCGCACCGCCGGGGCCGGCACCACGGAACCGTGCGAACCTTATGTCGAACACATCCACACCCAGCGCCGGGTCGGCGGCCAGTTCCGACGGGCTGCGCCGCTGGCACCGCCACACGGGGATTAGCGGCCACCCCCACCATCCGAGGGGGCGGTAGGCCGTCATAGCGTTATGTGCGCCTATCCTCATGACTGTAAGCTGCAAGCCGGGTCAGACGGCCGCCCGGAAGGTGATTTTTTTAGATGCGACGGTCACACCCCCGTATATGGTTCTGACCTTGGCCAGGGTCTGGGCATGCACGGTGACGGTGATGGCGGCCTCCCCTTTTGCGTTGTCGACCATCTCGCGGATGGACGCGTCGGAAAGGAGCGGGCAGGAGGCAAACGATATGTCGCATGCAAGCTGGTTGAGGTGCACGGTCTGGAGTTTCGGACACGCCATGAACATGTTCGCACAATTGATTGCGGGTTTGTTCAGCCTGATGCGCCCCCTGATTTCGGTAAGCTTCGCACATCCCCAGAAACACCCGTCAGCCCTTGCGGGGGCGACGTTGTCAGGCACGGCGGCCACCTCGACGGCGCAGTTGAGGAAGCGGTAGGCCCAGTCCCCGTCATCGCCGCGCATGCCGCAGGCGGAAGGCATAACGAAGTTCGTCGGGATGTCCCTGCGTACCTGCCTCACGCCCCCGCCGGAAAGCGCCTCGCGGTCGGCAAATATCTTCTGGGCCTCGGTGAAGTCCAGGGTGACATCGTTGAGGTAATAACCCTCCACATAAAGTGTTGCCGGGTCATACTCATCTTCATAGGCATAATCGACAACGCCACCCGCCGCCTCCCACATGAAGGCGAACACCAGTTCCGCCGACGTCATATTCGACAGCGCGGCCTCCGCCGCACTCAGACGCGTCTTGACCTTCTGCATGTCGGAAATCAGGGAATCCCCGTATGTCTCAAGCCTGGCAGTCCTGGTCCCAAGCGAACTTAAGGAGGTTTTGTTCGATGCGACATTGGTCTCCAACGATTTCATCCTTGTGCCGAACAGCGACACCAGGCGCCTTAACGCCGTGGTGCCGAGATATTTCTTGGTCGTAGCCATCGCGGTGCGCCGTTATGCCGTGGCAAGTTCGTTGTATATCGCATCTATTTCGGCGGCGGTCATTTCCACATATGTCACCCCCTCGAGTGCCGACACCTTGGTTTTAAGCGACGATATGTCGGTCTTGGCCGTGGAAATATCGCTTGATGCAGATGTTTTCCAAGTCTTGAGGGTTGAAATATCCGAAGAGGCGGTGCTTTTCCAGGTGTTTAGCGAGGCGATTGCATCGGCATTGGCCTTGCCCTTGTTTCCGGCATAGGCGGTCGACGAGGTCTCGCCAAGGGCTATGGAGGCGGAGATTTCCACGTAGGCAGTCCCGCCCCAGCGCCACGTCTTGTTGTCGTTCTTGGACACATATATTTTGTTCACCTTCCCGGTTGCAGGGAATGCGGCCTTTGTATCAAACTCCAAAATGCATGGTGGCACCTGTGCTTCCGGGACTTTCCCTGTGGAATCAAGGGTCGCCATACCGTCCGGCTTGCCAATCTTCAATAGTTTCTGATTGGCCTCATTGATAAATTCAGACGCCCTGTCCTTCCATATATTGAGGTCTGTTATATCCTCCACGTTCTGTGCGCCTTTGTCACCGGGAAATGCCGTGTTAGCGGTAGTACCTAACGGGAGCTGCGATGATGACAGTTTGCCGTTGGCATCGAGTGTCGCAAGACCGTTTGCCTTGGCCTTGGAATTGTTGATAGCAGCGATTGCATCGGCATTGGCCTTACCCTTGTTTCCGGCATAGGCGGTCGACGAGGTCTCGCCAAGGGCTATGGAGGCGGAGATTTCCACGTAGGCAGTCCCGTTCCAGCGCCACATCTTGTTGTCGTTCTTGGATACATATATTTTGTTCACCTTCCCGGTTGCAGGGAATGCGGCCTTTGTATCAAATTCCAAAATGCATGGTGGCACCTGTGCTTCCGGGACTTTGCCAGCAGAATCAAGGGTCGCAAGGCCGTTTGCCTTGCCTTTGGTAGTATTCAGGTCGTCTATCAGACCCAGCGCCGCCTCGGCACCCTGCCTCGCTTCATGTGCCATATCCCTTGTTGAGAGATTCAACTCATGATTATCAGCAATTTTTTTGAGAATCTCGGTGGCTGCCGCCTCACCTATGAATTTTTTTTTAGTTGCCATGATGTGATATTTAATTGTTCGGTTGGTGCTTTACATATATAGTAGCTTATCATTGAAGGCCCGTATATATCCTCTCAATGTCTTCAGCCGTAAGCTCCGGTACTTCGGCCACGACCCCCTGTTCCAAAGCCGACAGGCGTCGCTCGAAGTCGGATATGTCGGGGGGATTCCCCCCGGAGGCACCCCATTCGCCCCAGTCGACGGTCAATGCAGGGGACGGCCCGGCTACCTGCCGCACCACCCCTTCACGAACCATAAGGGCGCCTTGTGCCAGCCTGTGCTGGGTGACGGTGTACGACAACGCCCCGGGCATGGATGACGGATTCCGGGTGACAGCAAGCAATGCCAGCCCGTGGCCGGCCTCGCCGGACGAGACCCAGTAGAGGCCGGGGGTGATAATCCCTTCCGCCCCGTCCTCGGTGACACGCCGCACGGGCATGCCGCCGTCGACAGCCCTGCATGCGTCATCGAACCTCTTGAAATCCACGGCCGACAGCACGCCGTCGCGGTAGTCCGTGGCGGTATGCATGGGGGCCGTGTAGGTGCGGTCCCCAACCGTGCATAATTGCAGGTGCGCGGTCCCGTCATCCCCGTTGAACATATGGATATGGACTATATCCATGTCCCTCAGACGGTCAAGCTTCGCCGCAAGGGTGGTGTCATCCGACATCCCTGCCAGGAATGCCAGGATTTCGTTGAAGTTGTCGATAGCCTCCGAGGCGTTTTCTCCGACCAGTGAATCAAAACGCGATATGGCCGCCGACAGTGTCGCACTTATACCATCCAGCCTGGAGCGAAGCGACGGCACATCGGCAGCGCTTTCGTATATCAGGCGCAGTGCCTCGGCCACCATGAGATTGGAGACACTTGCGGGTTCCTCGGCATCACGGATTACCTGGATAAGTGTGGAAACCGGTATGTTGGTTTGTTCTGGCATGACGTTCAATTGAATTGTTCTGAAAACTCATCGGAAAATACACGTGGCCTGATATGGCCTGCAACCCCGCCTATATCAGGTGTCTGATTCAGTTCTTCCTCAGGGAAGGAGAACCTGACGGTGACATTTACAGGTTTGGTAATACGGGCCTGGAATGACAAACCGTCAACAACAGGTATCACACGGCGCGGGGGCAGTCCCTCACCTAGATACCACACCTCGTCCGAGGCAAGCATATCGCATAACAGCCCTATGTCGGTCTGACCTGTAAGGATGGCCTCTATCTCAAGATTCATACCCCGGCGCACACGGGTACGTGTCTTGACAAAATCATCGGTGAGGACATCATACTGCCTGAACCCCGTTGTGTCATCGTCAGAGCCGCCACCGAATGAGGGGAGCATCTTTCCCGTACCGGGAAGGTCGACGGCATCGACCACCCCCAGCGAGTTGCGGAACCAGAACCGGTAATGTTCCAACGATGCCGGGACAGCCTCGACCGCTATACGGCATGCAAACTTCCCGGCAACGGATATGTCGAAGAGGTTTGCAAGCACCCCGGCCGACAGGAAGAAATGCTTTCGCAGTGCGTTTATATCCAGCCACACGAGGGTGTTTTTTTCCGGGGCAGCCGAACACGTGTTCCCTCCGATGAGTTCCCGGACTTCTACGGCTGCCCCGGATGATATGAAGGCAAGCGGGCAGACCTCGGTCTCTTTCATGACTATACGCCATGAATGCGAGCGTGCGGTCAGGAAGAAATTGCCTCTGCCTGAAAGGAAACGGCTTTGGAATGCATCCGTTCCTTCAAGGGCAAACAAGCGGTAATTCTGGAGCGAAATCCCGCCTTTTATCGCATAGAACCCCGAAGTCCAGTCCGCCTCGCCGTCGAGACCGGGGGACACCGAGACCGATACGAGCCTTTCCGACGCATCCCCCATGACTGAGAACACACCGTCTCCCTGCCATGGCACCGGCAGGTCAGGCACCATGGCCTCAAGCAGCTCTGACAGGTTGACCACCGCATCGCCCTCGACCATCCCCTCGAAAAACTCCTTTCCGGCCGAGACACGGTAGGTGGCATGCCCGTGGTTCTCAAAAACCAGTTGCACGGGATTACGGGTAAATGCAAACCCTGTCGGTGACACTTTCAGGCTAACCATCGGCACGCATGTCAAACACATTAGACACTACCGACCCGTGGGATTCATACACGGCCTTACATCCGGCGAGAAATTCCGCACGCCATGCCGACGGGGTGGTCATGAACCTGAAAAAAGCATCAGTACCGCCGGCATGCGTCATCTTCCAATGCGCCAATAGCCCGGGTACGTCCCGAATCTGCGGAGCTGTCACTATGTTGTTGCTTTCCATACGGCAAAGTTCGCCACGTCATCACATACGGCAAAGGACAATCACAGGATTCTGCCTTTAAGGGTTACCGTATATGCCACATCGCGCGCCACGGTACTTTCCCATTTCACCGGGGAGGACGGCACGCCTGCCACGGTATGGCGCCCGATATTGTATTTGGCTACACAGAAATATTGACGGTGCAGGATTTCCCCGTCGGCCGACGGGGTCATGGCAGCCAGCTCCTCATCCGTCTGCCATGTCACGCACCCCTTGGTATTGGGATAACCGGTGACAAGGCTTGCCACGTCGCAAGGTGCCGCATCCTGGTGTTCCTGGTTATATGTCGACAAGACAAGGTCGAGCAGCGACATCGCCGAATGCCACATGTCATCCGATGCGAACGTCCATTGCAGGTTCCTGACACCCGGGCCGAAGTCGGGGATATTCTGCTCTTCCTCTATATCGTATTCCCCTACCGGGCGTAATGTCCTCAACCTTAACTCGACCGGCACCTCCGCCGACGTCGGTAGCGAATAGGATATGGTATCGAAAAGCAATCTCTGCCCGTGCAATGAAACCGGCTTGAGCAGGTCGATAGCCGAAATCCTGTGGAGGCGCATCAACCCCGCAACCTCCACAGTGCGGAACCCATGACGCAGGATTTCGTCATATCCTTTCCAAAAATTTGCAAACAGCCCGTTCGAGAACTGGAACAGCAATGTGAACGTATGGGTCGAACCGTCCGCGAATGCCGCATTTTCCCCATTTGGGAGGGCCGGTGACCAGGAACCGTAGGTGGAGGCCGTGATGCCGCCACGGTTGACCACATTCCTGAAAGCGAAAAGGAATGCCAGGGGGGTGTCGGGCGTTTCCTGTTTATACCCCTTTATGTAGCTGTGACGGTGGGATGCGCCCACGAGGTAGCACGGCTCGTATCCCGTCGCGAATTTGCGTAACGGCACAAACTCGTCCTCGCTCGACATATCCTCGGCCTCGCAGCCGTTAGTCTGGGGGTCCCACTTGAAAAAGCTGGAACCCGATGATTCGTATTCCTCGTTAAACCTGTCCCATTTGAACCATTCGCCGCTCATGAAAGTATATACCAGCGGTGTGTGGAGCGCGCTGGAAAGTTCCGGGACTGATGACACCGTCGAAACGTCGGCATCCTTTATGAAATCCTCAAACCTTTCTGTCACAGGCGCGGCGCCCTCAATCGAGGTGGCGGCGGAAAGCGCCACGTACCGGGGTGTGTCGAACGATACGGACAACACATCCGATAAAACCCCGGAGATGTCATCCTGCACGGTATCATTCAGGATGTCGCGTATCAGGCGCAACGTCACCACCGATTTGTTGAAATCGACATTATAGACCAGCCCGAACCTTACCTTTAACGCGTTCAGGAAAGCCTCGACCGTACAGGTCGGCATGAGGTCGATATAGCGCAGCTCCCCCAGGCAGCAGGCATCGGCACAATTGTTCAGCACGACCAGCCTCCGAAGTTCCGCGTCACCGGCAAAAGGGTTCTCCCCCACCGCAACCCCGATGTCGGCAAATATAAGCTCGATAACACGCCATACATACAGGAACGCGGTGGCGCCATAGCCCGGGGGAAGGTTCACCTCGGTAGGCTTGCCGTCGATGTCGCGCATCTCGGTACGTCCCGAAACAGGGAACGGCCCCCTGTTAAGCGCCATCACATATTCGGCATTCCCGTCGGCATCCTTCCCGTCCTCCTCTACAACGACCCTGAACACGGCATAGTCCGCATCTGTCGAACCGGCATGAACCCGGTCGAGGTGTGACCCCAACGCCTCGATGCTTCCTGGCGCGAACACCGGGAGGTTGTCAAGTTCCGAAAGCTTTTTGTTTTTCCACCGGGCATAAGCCTCGGCGTTGTCAAACCCGATATTGAACGTTATACCGTCGCGCCGTGAAGCCGACACAAGGTTTATCAGGCCACGACGGTTGTACACCCCGTCTGACACAACGCAGTTCCGTTTCCCGCCCATAGGCTCGCTGATATTGTCAATGCGGTGGGGGAAACATGTGGCCAGCGCGTTGCCGGGGGTTGCCGGAACCGTTGCCGGCAGTGTCTGGCTTCCCCGGTCGTTCATCACAGGGGAGGTCTCTTCAACCTGGATTGAAAAATCTGATGAATAATCCAGATATCCTTTTTCGGTCTTTATCTTCAGCATGTCCGGTATCATTTGCGTGTGAAAGGCGCACGCGCCTTGTCGATGGTCTCTTTGGCGTTCTCCAAATCCTTATATACGATATATGCACGTATGTTCCTTATAGCGCCTTGCAGTTCTTTCAGTACGGTGGCCAGTTCGCCTTGGCCGGGAGCCGGGGCCGCCGGCGTGAAGCCCCCGTCGGCATATCCTGCCGGGGAGGGACTGGCGGATATGGCCTGGACGGGGAGTTTGTTCCTACGTATTGCCTCGATGGTGCCGACGGCATCGATAACGCGTGGGTTGTCCATGATAGGTTTCGGCACCACGTACTCGCCGCGATGGACTACCCCCGCCACCTCGTAGCGGTCGCCGTCGCCCGTATAACCGCCGTCGGAGTAACCCGTAAGCTGGCGCGTGGCTTTCGCGGGTTTCTCCACTGTGCCTGACGATGCCGTCCGGCTCGGCTGCAAGTTCTTGATTTTGTCGCGTTCGGCCTTTGCCGTCGCGAGTTGGGCCATACCCGTGGCCGTAACCAGGGCTGCGGCAATCGGGCCGGCAATCGGGCCTATTTTCCATGCGGCCATGGCAGCTACGGCAGTGTTGGCGATAATTTCAGAAACCTTTATGGCAAAATCCACATCGGCGTATTTCTTCTTGATTTCAAGTTTCTTGTTTTCTTTCTCTTCCTCAAGGGCGGCCGTGTCCTCACCGTTGTTCTGCGCCTGCCGGATAAGCGTGTCATACTTCGCATCGCTTGCGGCAATCTCGGCATCCTGTATGGCCGAGAACATGGATTTTGACAATCCTGCATAATAGTCGAAATATTTCTTGGCGTTTTTGATACCTATGTCGAATTTTGCGTTCTCATACTCCTTTGTGCTTATCAGCCCCTGTGCGTGCATATTTTCCAACGCGGCCAGTTCCCGGTCATATTCGTCCTCCCATGACATGCCCGTCTGTTCCTGAATCCCCCATAACTGTTCCAGGTGTTGGTAGTTCAGGGCGGCGAGGCGGCGTTGCATTTCCGCTTCGAGAGCCACGGCAGCATCCGTACCCTCGCCTACGATTTTAATAGCCGCCGCGTATGTCGATTCCAACCTTTTCCGCCTGAGGTCGAATGTGTCGGTTATGCCCTGTATGCTCGTGGTGTCGGTCATCAGCTCGTTAATGGTTTTGGCAAATATCCCGGTATCGGTGAGGATTTCGCCTTGTGCCTTGTTTATAAGGGAAACGACGCGTTCCATTTCCTTTTCCCTATCGTCGTGCGACATCTCGGCGGAGTTCCTTACCTGCCCCAGGTAATCCCGGAGTTCTTCCAGCTGTTCCTGATGGAGCTGGCGGTTACGTGCCAGTGTGTAGATTTCCGCCGCCTCTTCTGAAATCTGGCGGTTTGCTGCCGATTCATTTATCATGGCGATTTCCGTATCTGCCGCAGCCTGGTAGGACTTCATAATATCGTCATGGAGCTTGGCTCTCTGCCTCACAACGGCTTTGTCAACGGTCTCCCTGGCCGTTACAAGCTCGGAGGCGACCTCGTTTTCCCTCTTGGCGATAGCGGCGAGCGTATCTGTATGGGTCACGTCTGTGCCTGCCCTTAATGTCTCAAGTGCGGCTTTCAGTTCCTCGCAATAACGGATTGTCTCACGTGCCTTCTCAAGCGTATATTCGGAATCCGGGATACCCGGACGGCGTTTGTTGATTTCGAGTTGCCGGAGCTGGTGGTCGTCATCTGCCTGTGCGGTAGCCTGCATGACCGCTTCTTCCTGGTAGACACCCGGCTCGGAAAGGAGTTTTTTGTTGTCGAGAATCTGTTTTTTCTCTTCCTGAAGCGCATTTATGCGGTCCTTGATTCCCTGCAGCTGGACGTCGCTCTGCGGGTCGGTTTTGCGCAGCTGCCCCAGTTCGGCGTTAATCTCTTTAAGGCGCGTAAGAAGTTTGTCGGCTGCTTCCCCGGTATTTGTGACGGCATCCTCCGCAGGGTCGGCAGCGGGAGGTGTAATAATTCCGTCCTCCATAGCCTTTTCCATGCGGCCTTTGAATGCCTTGTAATCCAACTCCGCCCGGTCCCACTCTTTCTTTAGCTTCCGGGCCTCTTTTTTGAGTTTATCGGCATATTCTTTCCCGCCATCAAGGCCTTTAAGGAATCGGGCGGCCTCGGCGGCCTTTATTTCCGCCTCGTCGTAGGCATCACGGGCGGCTTCGGAGATTCCGAGAAGCTCTTTGAGTTTGTCTTCGTTGGCCTTGTACCGCATTTCTTTTTCTAAAGAATCGAGGTATAAATCAAGTTTTTCTTTAGCCGCGACATATTTCCCGGTAGTCTCGTCAATTTTAGCATTATAATCCGGTATGATTTTATTCAGTTGCGCGATGGCCTTCTGACGTTTAGCCAACGACAGGTTTTCATTTTCTGCAACCATTATAAGCGACACCAGCTTGCCTTTCTGTTCGCCATACCGTTTCCCGGCCTCCGCCATCGATTCCGCCCATGCGTCGGTTTTTTCCTTTGCCTTCCCGGCGTTCGATGAAAAACTCATCAATGCGGCGCAGAGTGTCCCCAACACGGCAACCAAGGCGCCTATGCCTGTGGAAACCAATGCTATCCTAAACGCTCGTAAGGCAACCGAGGCACCTGCCAGATTGCCACTGAGCAGCTTCATTGCGGCACTTGCCAGCAATGAGGCGACACGGAAGGCCCCCAGTATCGCAGAACCGGAACGCATCGTGGCCAGATAAAGCTTTGTCGCGGCATTCGCCGCGATGGCGGCCGCCTTATACAGCCCCAGGGCGACTGCCGCAATCTTGACAATCCCGCTGAAACGTGCAAGCCATTCATAGACATTGCCGATGATGCGCACAAGGCTTGTAAGCCCGTTGATGAGGTCTTTGACAGGGCCGTTCGTCCCTTCCGATATTTTCAGGACGAGTTCCTGTGCCGCCGACTGCAGGCCGGCCATAGCCCCGGCCACATTGTCGCCCATGGTGTCGGCCATGCTGTTGAACTGCCTGTTAACCCCCGTGATGGAATCACTCAGCTGTCCGAGCGAATCGGCCGATGCCAGGAAGGTGGAGAAAGCGGCGACACTCCGCTTATCGGTAAGTTCGAGCGCCTTTGCCAGGTCTATCCCCTCGGCATTTAGCTTCTTCAACCCCGTTGCGAGGTCGGCGGCGTTCCTGACCGGCGCTCCTAGGGCTTTTGCAAGGTCGCCGTTTGCATCACAAAGGTTGAGGATGATGTTACGGGTAGCCGTGGCGGCGCTGGAGGCATCAAAACCGGCATTGGCGAGCTGGCCGAGAAGGGCGGTTGTATCCTCCAGCGACAGGCCGAAGGCTTTGGCCACCGGCCCCACAATCGACATGGATGTTTCCAGCTTTGAAAAATCGAGCGCGGTTTTGGTGGTTGCGACGGCAAAAGTGGCGAGGACGCTCTCCGTATCTGCCGCATCCTTGCCGAATATCCGCAGGGCGGCGCCGGCAAAGGCCGACGCCCTTGCCAGGTCGGTGTCGACGGCCTTGGCAAATTTCAGCACTGCCGCCTCCATCTGGATAATCTGCCCTTTGTCGAAACCGAGTTTTGCCAGCTCGATTTGAAGGCCCGTTACCTCGGCTGCCGTGTACGATGTCGTGGCGCCAAGCTCCCTTGCGGCTGCCGTAAGGTCTTTTATCCCGTTGCGGCCGGTACCCAGCACCGACGCGAGCCGGGAGTTGGCCTTCTCAAAATCAACAACCAGGTTGAACGCGTCCTTGAAAGCCCCGGTGATGAGCGCGAATATCGTCAGACCTACACCGTTGAAAAAGCCGATAATGGTCTGCTTCATTTTGGTGAGGGAGAAGAAACCGCCTTGAAGCCCGCGGGCTGACGCGTTGGCTTTGTCAAGCGCCGCCTGCACCTTGTTGATTTCCCTCCTCAATTCGTTGTACCGTCCGGGGTCGGCGGCCTTCGAGGTGTTGTTAAATTCCCTCTGGAGGTCTTTGAGCCGCTTTCTCAACTGGCTGACCGACATCGAGGCAAGGTCGAACCGTTTCGCCACCTCGTCCATTTTGGCGCGGTTCTGCGCCATTGCACGGGAATTCTGGTCGACAGACTTCCTGAGATTGTCCCATTCGGCCGACCCCTTCTTCCCCTCGGCCTCGAGCTGCGCCATCGCCTTCCGGGTGGCGTTCGTCCGTTTTTGGAGTTCTTTGTTTGCCTTCTCCAGTTTGTGGAACTCTTCCTGTGCCTGTGTCGCGTTAAGCGTCAGGACCCAGTTTATATAATCGGGGGTTAATTTTGCCATTGCGTCAACGTGTAAAAGTCAACGCAAAGGTATTACCGGCTGTAAACGCACGAAAGGACGCCGAATCGCGGTTCAGTCGCCGGAATCGCTCCCGTAAAATCCGGCTGTGCTCGATGCGTCTGCCGAAGGTCTGGCGGACGCAGCAGCGTCATCGCGCTCGCACTCCTTTATGAAACCACGGTTGTAACGGTTCCAGGTTTCTAGGTTCTCGCGCATTATCCTTTTTTTACGTGCCTCCTCGAAGGCTGCGGCTCTTGCCCAGAGAACGAGCCGTTTCCAAAAACTTCTCCTGCGATTCATAGTCCAAGCCCTTTCGTTATGAGTTCCGTTACCAGGTTCGACACCGGGAGCTGCTGGCGTGCGGCCTCGGCACGCACCAGTTCGAGCTGCCATGCCGGGAGCGACACCGATATTTTTGTTCTCGGTTCCCCGTCTATCGATTTCCTACCGGCGTTTTTCCGTGCGCCGCCACTTCCACAGCCTCCCATAGCCATAATCTATTTTACTTATCCAAAGATAGTTATAATTTTGGAAATGGTAGCATGTTTTCAAATGAAAATAAATATGTTTTACAACATATAACCGCCCGGCAATCCATAAGATTCCGGGCGGTTAATCATGCCTCAAAAGCCGGGGTGTCGTTCTCCGGGAGACCGGCATCCGGCGGCATTGACAGGGTGGCGATGTCCCTGCGTACCATCTGGAGGGTGCGCAGACGGTGTAGTGTCACGCTTTCTTCATCATCGATGCCGGAAATGTCGAGAATCACGGCACGCGTCAGTTCGTCAAGCGTCTGTAGGTATATTTTGGAAAATTCGGTGTTGTTCTGGAGCGTGTCGAGGACTTCGACAACAGCGTCGGTAATCTGTGCTCCTGCAATCTCGATTCTCATCGGCGCCCTCATTCCTCGTTCAGTGTGATGTTGATTGAACCACCTTCAAGGTGAATCTCGAATGTGTTCCCGGTAAGGGCAATTGTTACTTTGTCCTGAAGTCCGCAGATGTCGTAGGCGAGTTGGGTCAGGAGTGCGCGGAGTTTCTTCGACGATACCCGGCGCGATTGTGTTTTGTTGTTCATACGTGTTTAGTTTGGCAAATTGTAGACAGAAAAACGGCTGTCATATCCCGTCGCCAAACTAAACACGATTTGCCTCCGAAGAGCCTAAATTGTGAGGATACAACAGCCGTCTATGGCTTATGTGAGGGGCATAAAAAATGCCCGAATGTTTTCGAGCCTCTAACCGTGGCTCATCGGGATAGGCTAACTATCGTATTTAATTTGGCACTACAAAGATAGTGCAAACAAATTGAATATGCAAAATAAAAAGCACCCCCGCCGGGAATGGCGGGGGTGAAAGTCAAGACCAAAAGTCAAGAAGGTGTTAATTAATCAGACGAAATGAACTTGACTTAATTCGTTTGCGAAGGCATGAAATGCTTTATCAATTTTCTCAATCGTTCGAGGTGAAGGATTGCGGTGGCCGGTGATATAGTGAGAGAGCTGCCCTTGCGCTACACCGGTGATTCGGGATAATCCGGCAAGCGATAGTTTCCCGGCATAATAAGCCAAGAAAGAAGCGACATCGAAAGAAAACTCAAAGCTAAGCTCCGCAACTTCTTCTGGAAAGTCTACGCGAAAAGCGTCAACAACGGCCAAAAAATCATCATGAGCCTCCCTGGCTGTTACGCCCTCACCAATCGCATTGAAATGAAGATGGTTGTCATCCGGCATATAGGCACTATATATACCGTCCTTTGCTCGTTCTATAAATACTCTTACGTTTTTCATATCAGTATGTTTTAAAAAGAGGGGGCCGGGATAGCCCCACTCTATACTTTACTTTTTCTTTTCCAGTCCTGCCATTCGGAGGATTTTGTGGAGTTCTTTGTACTTCATTTTCAATCTCTGATTAATTAATAATATAAAATTAATGATATTATTTTTAATATCCAAATAGTTTTTCAAGTTTTTTCGTGGTCTGAGGTTAAGTGTCTTTTGCAACCTTCGCAATCTCTTTGTAAGAGAAGCTGTTGAATTTTGATTTTTTTGGTGATGTGTCACGATTAACTGCAAAAAAGCCCCTGCGAAATGTAGCAGGGGCGTGCGGTCAAAGCAAGGGTGTCAAACGATAACTACTGAACCGCAAGAAATTTGCGACCGATGGCATGAAGTCCGTCGACTATGCGCTGACGCTGTGCGGGGCGTGGCCTTTTGAGGGCGTTGGCGTAATGGCTCAGGAGCTTTTGATTTATGCCGGTAACTCGGCTTATGGCAGCCATAGTGGTGAACTGCTCTGCTTCTCGGAGCATAGCGGCAGAATCAAGTTCATAATCAAGTTCATAATCCCCGTTTGCTATATAGGCGGGCAAGGCATCCCCATCGGCGAGACATCCTTCAATATGCCAACGAAGGGATTCTTCAAAATCTTCTTTAAGTTTGGCTAACGTTTTGGCTGTTACGACAACAGTCCCGCCTATATCTTCAGAAAGGCCACAGCAGAAATTTTTTCCGCTCCACCCGACATGTACTTTTAATTTCATCTTATCCATATATTCTATTTTTTGAAGAAGGTAGGATGGCTTATCGCCACCCTGCCTGTTTCCAAATACTGTTAAGCAAAAACTGGTCCAGCGTTTCACTCGGCTTGCCTCTTACCGTTACCTTGCCGGGGTTTACAGGGTGCTTGAACTGTCGGTGGTCACCTTTAATGGTGTGGAGATACCAGCCGGCGGCCTCAAGCATTTGAATAATTTCCTTTACTTTGTAACGCTTCATTGGTGTTGCTTGTTATCGTTTGACGATAACAAAGGTAGTAAAATTTCTATGCTTTCTCAAATCCTCATAAAAACTTTTTCAAAAAAATCCCCGCCGGTTTCCCCGGCGGGGACGGTGCAACGATTGGGAAGGCAAGGTGCTTACCCGGCGGATGCCTCCGCCTGTTCTTTCTTGATTTCGCGTTGCGCCTTGAACTGGGCGGCTACTGTTGCTGCGAACGTGATGAGGACGCCGGTAACGAACTCCACGCCCAAAGCGGCGAGAATCGACACGGGCCACCCGTGTGTGCCGAGGAGCCAGACGGCGGCGGCAACTCCGGGTGCGAGGAGGACGGCTGTTTTAACCAGCACGGCCACGATGTGCTTAATCTTCTTCATAACTGTTATTTCGATTGGTTGGTGAATTGTTCCAAAAGTTCGGGGAAATGTTTCTTGAGCCAGTCGCGGAACTCGTATTTCGTATTTATCAGGGTCTCCTTGTAGAGAATACCCCAGATTTGGCGGTTATAGATTTGATAATTACCGTGTCGCTTCATATCGAGAAAGCGGATATAAGTCGGCAACGTCGTTTCTGTCCTGATACCCTCGCCGTCGGGGGTGATATGGTACCGGGGATTTGTCAACGCCTCCAGCAAAACCCCGCTTCTTCCTTGAATGGTCGAGCCGCCTCGTTTCTCTCGGATTCGGTCGTGGCCGCTCTGGTATATCCGTTCTGTCGCGATAGCCCTTTGAGCCTCGAATATATCGCGGATTCCCTTTTCGAGCTGCGCCCGGAAATATTGCGCTTTAATGCTTTCGGCTTCCATGCTGTCAGGTTATTATTTTGAATCCTATCGACCAGCCAGCGAAACCGGCGAAAAACTCGGTTTCCGGTAATGTGTTCAGCGTCGAAACATCGAAACGCATAACAGGACACCCGGCGGCGAGGTCGTCGAGCATCAGGGTCTTGACTTCCTCAATAGCCTTCTGCGAGGATTCCAGAGCGGCAAACGAGGTTTTACGCTGTGGGTCGTATTTCTCCATGACGAACACCACACACTGATTCGCCTCGCGGAAAGCGTCGGGGTTCTTGCTGTCCGATTCACCTCCGGGCGGAAGGATAAACAGGGTTACGGAGCCGGTCGGTAACGCCTGAATCTTCTTTCCCATGTCTTTATCCACCGCCACGGGCAAAACGCCGGTAACGGATTCGAGGCGGTCGGCGACACGTTCCCAATATTCGCGATACTGAAGGAGATTTATCATAACTGCCCGAAATAGTGGTTTGCTTCTGCGGTTCTGCGTTTCACAAGTCCGGGGAGCGGCTTCAGGACACCGTTAACCCTCGCGTTGACGTGCTTCAGGAACTCGGCGCGGATAGAAGGGTCGTTCGGGTTTGCCTTTACCTTGCGGAGCAATGTCGGGGCCTTCACCGAGAGTGACCCGATATTGTAGGACAACGAAACAAGCGCGTCGAACTGGTTGTTATTGATAGCCACACCGACGAAAAGCGGCGCGACCTTTGCGGCGAACTTACGGACATCGTTGTCGAACAGGCTGTCCGCTTCTGCCTGTGTGATGCGTTTGCCGGGTGTTACGTCTGCTCCCGTATGTCCGTAACCGATAGTAAGGACACCGGCGGGGCAACGGTAGGCGGTCAGCCTGCAACCTTCCCAGCCTTTAATCATCTGCTTGATTTTCTGCGATAGTTCCATGATTATGAAGTTTTAGAATTACGTTTCTCGTTAAGATACTCGAATTTGCATTTATACAGGTAAATGAGGACTGCCCACATATCCGCCTTTTCCACCTGATTGACATTTCCGAACAGTCCGGCGGAGGCTACCTCGAAGGTTATGCCGGTCCACCCTGTCTTGTCGTCGGGCTTCGTGCTTCCTGAACTTTTGAAAATAATCCGAAAGTCGATTTTCTTGCCGTTAATCTCAATCGGTGCGCTCTGGATAGCCCTCCAGACGGAGGCAAACAGTTTCGGGGCGTGGAAGGTCAGGAGGTCAGGCACCGGGGTTGTGTCAGGGATATGGTAGAGCGTCCGGGCAATATGTTTGCAACCCTCGGCCATTGCTTCGTTGTCTGTTCCGTCCAGACTTTCGGCGACGGTGTAGCACTCCACGAACTCCCCGAACGTAACTCCCTGAAAAAGGTCGCCGGGGCCTTTATACCCCTTATATTCCGGAAGGAGGTTAACCACGGTATCGAAATCGAGGTGAATACGTTCCTTCCCTGCGACCACCTCCTTGACAAAATACCCCTCAATAGCCGAAATCTGCTTTTCGAGTTCGTCGATATATTCCTGTTTCAGGATTGTGAAATCGGATTTTCCGAGACCAATCAGGTAGGAGAACCAACGAATACGGAAATAATCGGGCGTTATTATCTGCCCGGCGAGGGCGAAGGCGAGAAAGCAATAATATTCATATTGCGCCGGGGTCAGTTCCGAGACGTTGACCGGAATTTCGACCGTCTTACCTCGTGTCTTGATTGTCTCCATTAAAACGACATTCCTTTGCTGTGAACGATAGGGCCATGCATCGAGTGGTCGGGGAGTTCTCCTTCCGCGTCGAGCTGCGCGATTATGTCCTGAAGGTTTTCGATATATTTTTTTGCGTCCGCTCCGAGTGAGGCGGCGACGGCGGCGCGGGCTGACTGTTCGGCGCGTAACCGGGAGTTAACCGGTTGCGACTGCTGAATCTGCACCACTCCTTCAGGAATGACTTCCACCGGGAGGCGTTCGATTGCTTTCTGCATGGTAAGCAACGCCACGGCGCGGGCTGCCGGCTCCTTCAGGAGGTCGGAAATCTCGGAATTTTCTCCCGATAACAGGATATTGAGATATTTTCGTCCGAGAACCGGGGCGACTTGTGCGCTCTGAACCTCGCGGATAATCGGAAGGAGGGTAACGAACAGGCGGTGAGACCCGATATTATAATATTCGTCGAACTCCTCTTTACTCTGAATCAACAGTCCCCGGCGTAGGTTGTATTTCCGCGATTCAATCCAGAACGGGAAGGCTTCGCGGTCCATTATCTCGATAAGGGCATCCGTCGCTTCGTAGGCGAGACGGAGGATATTCTGTTCGTCCTTGAACTCCTGAAGGGCTGTTAATCCCTTTTCATTCTCACCGAGGCGGCGGGAACGTCCGGTGCCGTCGTGCTGTGCGTCGAGCGTCGGGATTATCTTCAGCCATGTGAACAGGGCTACCGCCTGCTGGAGATACTTCAGAGCGGCGGTTGCGTCGGGTGAACTGTCCTCGCCCGGCGATATGGTTCCGGCGTAGAAATCCGCCAGAGCCTTGACAGGCTCCGGGCCTATGATTGCGGTTACTTCGCGGATTCCCAAAGGTAGAACCGGTTCCCACTTGGAAAAATCCACGTCGTTAGATATTAACCCGATAGCTGCGGTTATCTCACTGCTTCCGTCGGCTTGTATGTTAAATAATTTCATCGCGTTTCAGTTTATAGGGTTTCCAGTCGGGGAAATCATTGTTAAAGGAGTGGATATTGTCGAAAACATCTTCTTTATAGAATCTCGCCACTCCTGTATCGAGAGTTATAACTGTCTGTTCGCACCTCGGATTGCTGTTAAGGTTCGCGCTACCTTCTACGGCGAAATCGAAACGCTCGCCGAAACCGGCCATAACCTTTGAATGGTTGCGGAACACGGCAACGCGGCCGCCCATGAGCGCGACGGCCTCGCGCAAAGTGTTGTAAACTTCGGCAAATTTGGAATCGAAAATCTCGCCGAGATATAAGTCTAGCCGCCCGATTAGTCCGCTACGCTTCCACTTTAACAGGAGTTCCGCGTCGGTCAGAGCCATAGAGAAGGTGGACAAACAGACATATTCCAGCGGTTGCTGTTTGAGGATAGCCCGTAAATAGGTAAGCGCGTCAACATCGCCAAAAGAAAAACAGTGATACGCCTCGCCGGGCTTGAAATGCCACGGCAGGGAATCTTCGAGAAACAACTCGGATTTTACCCGGCGTTCAAAGTTGCGCGACAACGAGCGGAAAACCCTTGTCTGCTTTCCTGTATTGCGGTCATCGGCGCGTTCCTTGCCTTCGTCCTTGGAGTTTCCCTTCTTCGCCGGCTGTGCCTCCGACGTGGCGAACAGTTTACGCATTGGCCTTTACTCGGTTTTCGGGGTTCACATTCTTTTCAGCCTCGACAACTGTCCGATATAAGCCGATTTTTATATCCGTGCCGGGGTGGTTGACATCGATAAATACCTGGAAGGGCTTGCAAAGAATCATATCAGGCACGGCGGTCTCCGTAGCGTTGTAGACCTTCAAGGCATACAGTTTTTCAGAGCCGGACCCTAATTTCGTATCGAGTATAAGGTTCGAAAGCGAGGGGTCCAGACCGAAACCGGAGGTGGCGGCGGCTTCCGATTTTTTGCAGATTGCCACCTGTGCCTCGATATAGTCTTTAACCTTGTTGTCGATAGTGACAATCTCCCACCCCTCGAACTCGTTCGCTTCGGGATTCCAGAAGTCGGAGGTGTGAAGGAACTTTCCGGCGTTCGCTTTGCCAGACATGGAATTTGCAAATTTTTCCATAGCCTCGTCCTTGAACTCCTCCAGCATTTCGGAGCGGTAAGGAATGTTCTTTTGTCGGCAAACGTCTTTAATCCGCTCTTCGGCGCGGTCCCAGTATGATTGCGGCGACTTGATGTGCTTTGATATTGCGGCGGCGTTCTCGTTGTAAGCTGCCAGAAGCGGCGCGAGTGTGCCGGCAAGTTCGAGCCAGTCGAAAGCCCCGATAAAACGGGGAACGCTGTAATGGTCGTGGTTGTAGCTGTAAATGTTGTAATAGGCCAGAGAAACCGGATATTTCAGAGGGTCGCGGGGGTCGAACAGGGGGTAAACGTGCGAAGTGGCGGGGTCGGCCGCGGGCCAGTCGGCCACCATCGCGTGTGTCGGCAATTTGTTTTCTCCGGGATAGACGAAACGCACCTTTCCGGCGGGAACGTGTTCTACTGTGGCAATTCGTCCGGCACCGATACGCGACCCGCGTGTCCGGGTGAACTTAACCCAGAACCCCTCCAGATGAACGAGGTCTATCAGACAGCGGTGCAACTGTGTGAGGTAATCGGTCGCCTTCAGGTCGGCGGTAATCTCGTCATCGACAGTCCAGGCCCGGTAAAAGATATTCGAGCCGTCCACAGCGTCGCGGTAGAGCCTTGGGCCTTCTCCCCACTGCAAACCGGCTTTCTTGCCCATGATACCCTCGCCGGCGTAAAAGTTTTCGAGGAGATTCCGAACCTTACCGGGAAGGTTGTTGTCGTTTCCGTATGGTATTACAGGAACTCCGTTAACGTTTATATACTTGTAGCCGAACGAGGCGGTAGCCCCTCGGAGCATATAGGAGGAAGGCGACCAGCCGCCCCCCTTGGCGTTCATGGTGAACGAATATATTTCACCGGCCCCGTTTTCGACGAAACCGAAATTTCCGATTCTTCGTATCATCGTAAAAAGTTAAAGTTTTAGTTTAACACGGTTCGACGGCCGTTAAACTCCATTATAAGGGGTTGCCAACAATTTCGGGCGAGGCCTGTTTCCGTGTCGGTGAAGAATAATTTATAACTCGAATTTGTAATCTTCTCGTCGGCTGCTTTCGGGCGGACACGGGCGGCGCGGATTGTAACCATGTCGCCGCCGCTCTGTGTCTGTCTGTTCCATTTACGGAACTTTATCGAGAATGTTCCACCCGCGAGGCTGATACGTTTCATCTGCTCTATAGCCTCGTAAAGGTCTATTCTTTCCGCTTCCTTTGCCATAGCCGATAAATGTAATCTCCGGTGTAGAAAATTATCAGGAGCGCGACGATACTCCAGCCGATAAGACATTCTAAAGGTATTCCGACTTTAACTTCCTTCGTAACTTCCTCCTTCTTTTTGGTGACGGAAGCCTCGGAGCCGGAAGCCTCGGAACTTCGCGTCGCATTAAGTCCATAAAACCAGCGGTCGCGGTCGGTTTTTCGCGATACATTCGCATTAACCTTCGCGCTGCGTTCTGTACGAATTTCGACAACTCGGCCCGCTGAATCTCGTTTAAGGCTGATAACTGCGCGTTCATCGGCGCGGACGGTTGCGGTGTCGGTCTGCGTTTCGTGGGAGGTGGCGGCGGTGTCGAGTGTATCGGTCGTAAAAGTTTCTTTGACGGCGGTATGAACTTCCCGGTTCGTTTCTTCCACTGTATTACGAGAGCTTCGACAACCCACGACAAGTAGGCAAGCAAGAAGGCCGCCCAAAAGAGCGACGCGACATAAGAGAGCGCGTAACCGAGAGCCGAGATAATATTTTCCATTGTTCATAACTTCGAGAAATCAAAAGATTCAAAATTGGGGCAATACTCGGCTTTTACACAACAGTGATTTCGAGCAATACGCATTATTCGCTCTTTCTCGTTGAATTTCTTTTCGAGTTGTGCGATTTTATCCTTCATCTGCGAGATTTCTTTTTCAAGGCGTTCACGGTCGGCGTTAAGGTCGGCTATCATTCTTTGATACACAACCTGAAGTTTTTCCATAGCGGTAGCCTCGGCCTGCTTACGGTCATACTTGATTGTAAAAAGCCACGTCGCGCCGCCTCCGATAAAGGCAGTAATGATTGGTAAAATGATGTTTAGAGTTTCCATATTGCCTTTGTTTTTACGTTGCAAAGGTCTTTATTATATCGCGCGTACCGAAGGACACCGGCGAAAGCGAAAAACGCCCGTTTCGCAACGGGCGTTCCTCTGGTTGATGTTGAGACTTTGATGCTTCAAGTTGGTAACCTGTAACAATCTTCTTTACTGTTCATCTTCTTCGGGCAGGGCGTTTAACTCTGCCGTGAGGTCTGCGATATGATTCAGTGCTGCTTTTGTGAGAGCTTTCGCTGTTGACACCTTTTCAGACACTGCTTTTAAGTCGGCGCGTGTTGCACGGTCGAGAGCGTCGTCGAGAAGTTCCTTACCGTAGGTCAGCGCGTCGCGGGAGCGTTGAACGAATTGGGCGGCTTGCTCTGCCTCGGTGAGTTCTTTCGGCTCGTAGTTGTCGGGGTCGATAGCCATTATCGCGTCTAGAGCTGCGGCGGTCGCCTCCATGTCTCCGTTGACATCGGCGAGGTCGGAGATTACGGAATTATATTTTTCGCCGGCGTTCTGTGCGTGGGTGATTGCTTCCGATATTATGGCTTGCAGTTCGTCGGCCTTCTGCCATGCCCTCTTGACATCGGCAAGCATTTCGCGTGGTTCGTCGAGTTGGTCGACGGGTGCCGAGTGTGGCTGGCTCGGAAGGCTTATCCCCTCGAAAGCGGTTTCCACCTTGTCGGCGGTCTCCTCGGTGTCGGGTGTGGTTGGTGTCTGCGCCTGTCTGTTGGCGATAGTGGCGAGGTCCTCTCGGATATACTGAAGGGCGCGGAGGGTGTGAATTGCCTCGGTGTCGCTCATTCCTATTTCGTCGCTCTGGTCGAGAATGAAATTAAACAGGCGTTTCAGAGCGTTGGTGTAGAACGTGTAAGTTCCGTTATTGTGCTGAAGGGCTTCGATTACCACGAGGGCTTCAGGCGTGAGGGCTATATTTTTTGCTTTCATTTTGTCGATTGTTATTTGTGAATATTTAGGGAGTTCGCTCCTTGATTGTTACCACTTGTCGTTGTTAATGCCGAGTTTGTCCTGACGAATGTCGCGGGCGGTCTCTCGCATAGCCCACGGCGTAAAGCCGATAAGGAAGATTATCGCGCCGTAGGCGATGATGTAGTTATCGTCGAGGATAACCCCGATATATGACATCAGGGCGGCGATTACGCCTACAAAGGTACTAAATTTACCCGAAGTAAGGTAAATAATACCTCGAATAAGGCATTTTTTCACTCTTGGCTTGTACGACAAGGCCGGAGCCGGTAACGCTGTTGCTGTTTTCATTTGCGCGGTGGTTTGTTTGTGGTTTGTTGGTGGTTTGACGTTTTCTGTTTAGATACAAAAAAGGCGATAGCCTTCCCGTGTCGTCAAACCACCGCGAAAACCGACGCAAGTCGATTAAACATTTGGTGTGGGAGGCTATCGCCTTATATCGTATGTATGGGCGTAAAAAAAGCCCGTTGATTTTTTCGAGCCGTCACCGGCTTGCGCTGTTAACGCGGGGTTTGACGTCGCAAATTTCGGCAGAATTGTGTGAACAAAAAAAAAAAAGCATTAAGAAGTGTTAAGGATAGAAAGAAAAATAAAAAAGCCGAAACCCTAAGGCTCCGGCGCATTATAAGGTGTACAATGTTCAAAAAACAATGCTGCCGACGCAATACCAGCCCGAAGCCTCTCGGTAATCATTCGGGACCGCCCAGCGTACTCTTATATTTATTTCCGCCGGTACATATTTGCCGTTTTTGTTTTTTATCTCACATTCTCCGATATACAGACATTCCGAATTACTGTTAATCTGTCTGTCAAGTTTGGCAAAATTATAAATAATCTTTGCGTCAGGGTTAGGAACGAGATTTTTCAGAGCGCGGCAAGCTGCGGACCATGTAGCGTCCTTATAGTAGAGCGGTTCACTGCTCTTTAACTCCGTGGAAGCCGGGCGGTCGAATAATCCGGCGGGAGATGTCTCGTTATTATAGGGTAATTCCGAAACCTTGCGCGGATTTTCCGAAATTTGCCAGAGATTGTAACCGCCTGATTTGGATTTTGAAACAGTGAACGGCGGAACGGTGTCCGGTTCTTCCTCTATTGTTTCGGTGATTACCTCGGAATCGGTAAAATAATCCGATTCCTCTTTTTCCGGAGCCTTGCCTGTGCATGAGGCTAACAGTATTAAAAGGGCGAAAAGTAATTTTTCCATATCGAGAATGTGAGTTACTTCGCCGGTTTTCGGGAGTTTGACGCTGCAAAAATACGATTTTTGGGCGGTAATCTGGTAAAAAATAGGGGTTAACCATACAGAAAGCGCGGTTTTAGGCTCAAAATTTTGGTCTGAAATTTGCTTTTCTGTACAAAACCAACGTGTTAGCTCCCTTTGATTTTGAAAACGCGATTTTCGACACAACGCGAAGCGCGGCCCGCTCTGAAGCGCGAAAATTATTACCACCCCTTACCGGAGTGAAATGTGAGCCGGGGCGTTCGTTACCTCGTTACAGGAAGGCGGCGCGGTGAGACACGAAACGCCCGACGACCGGAAGGCCGCCGGGCGTTGCTCGGTCGGTTGGTTAACTGGTAGGTATGTCAGGAATCGAAGCGGTCGGCCATCCATTGCTCGACCATTGAATCTGCTCCGGAACCTGCGGCGTTCTCCGCCTTGGCTGCTGTCAGCCACGAACGGCGCATCATCAGGTACTTGAAAGCGTCGGAGAAGTTGGTCGACAGGCGCGGAAGTTTCGGCGCCGGAAGTTTCTCGGATTTCTTTACTTTGGCTACTATCTTCACATCGCCACGGTATTTAACTTCTGCCTTTGCGAGTTCGATACTTGAAATCATTTCGGTGCAGTTCAGAGCGTCAACCATAAGGAGCGGAAGGCGTTTGTTCTTGCCGCCCATAAGTTCGTGCATAAAGTTAAATTCAGCCTCTTGGCGGATAGTTCCCTGCTTGCGCGACATAAGTACCACGCTCCAGCCTGTGCGCCGTCCTTCCCCGTCCTTCTCGATGGCTGCTTTAATCTTGCCGGCCTGGTCCTCGTTCTGCCTCTGGTAGTTGTTGCCGGCACGGTCGTAGTAGAGATATAGCACCTTTTCGTTGTGGCTCTCGAAGAAGGTAAGGAATTGGTCGGCGAGTTCACGCATAGAATTAGGCGGCAGCTCATAAAGGTTTTTATGAATCCGGTAATATTGTCCGTCGGGTTGTGCGACAACAAGAGAAAGCATATTGCCGAAGTCCATACCTCCTTCCAGTGGTCGGGAGGGGTCGAGGTAACGGAGTTGCGAACAGTTGAACGCGGCTTCTCCTGAAACCGTGCCGTCGGTGTACTTGTGTCGTTCGCCGAACAGAACGTAAAACCTCGCGTCCTGTCTTACTCCGGGGCGCATACCGAGAACGGATTTAAGGAACTCGTGGTGTTCCAAAGCGGCGTTATACAGGCGTTTCGCATAATCGAGGGTAAGAATGTCGATATTAACGAAACTCGATATATTCATAAAGAAGGTTTGCCCCTTCCTCAATTTCAGAAGGCCCTCGGTATAATAGTCGATTTTCTTTTCAATCCGGGCGAGGCGGCGAACGTCTGGGGGCGTGTTCCGGTTCTCGCGGATAAATTTCATTCGGTATTTATTGAGTTCGCCCGCCGCTTGAATCGTCTTGATTATTCGTTCCGGATTCATTTCTGAGGCATAGCGGAAAAACCAGTCGAACTCCCCTTCGGTAACGTCCGGCATATCGGTAGTTATCGTAACACCGCCGTAGAGGTGGCAGCGTCCGTAGGTAATCGCGTCGCCTCGGAGTATAGGCATAACACGGGCGGCGCGGCTATCGGAAGCGTATTTCGCTTCATCAAACAGGAGGTGGGCAACAGATTTGCCCGCCAGTAGTGAAGGGTTATCGAGAGAGCCTAGAAAGATAACAGAGCCATTCCAGAAGCTATAAACGTGCCGGTAATCATCGACAATTACGGAACAACGCTTCCGCCATTCCTCCGGCGGTTTCTTTCCCTTTATGTAGTGAACACCTTCAATCAGACCGTTAATTTTCCATCCGTTCTGAACGGCGGGCATTATATTGTCGATAAGGTTTGAATAAGTGTTCGCCACAATAGCCACAGGAGCGCCGGGCATAAGGCGGACACATCGTTCGGAGCGCCGGGCGAGAATAACGGTACTTTTAGCCACGCCACGGCCGCCGATAAATACAAGGTTGGTCGTATCTATCCAGTCACATAAAAAAAGGGCTTCAGAGGCGAATTTTACCGCCGCGTCGGGGGCTTGTTTATCTATCTTCATCGCCGAACTCTTTTATATCCTCCACAATTCGGGAAAGCAGGTTGCGTTTCCTGATACCCGCGTCCTCCTTGATACGTTGGCGGCTGATTTCCGGAATGTCGGGGATTGAATCGATAAAAGCGTCGATTTCTTTACGGTCGGCGCGTGGTGCGCCCAAACTTTCGGGGTCGGCGGTGTAGATAGTAACCGGAGCCGCGTCGAGAAGTTCCTGCGGTATCTCCGGGGCTTCTTCATCGTAACAGCCTCGGAGTTTAGCCGCCTCGGTAATATAACCCTTTGCCTCCTTCAGTTTTCCGGCGGCGATTGCGAGTTTTGCGAGATTGTCGAGGCGGTCGGCGTATATGTTCGACCATGCGCGGGCGGTGACACCCTCCTGGTCGTAGAAAAAATTCAGGGTGTCGGTGTATATTTGCCGCGCCATCCAGTCTGAAAGCCCGTAAGCGTCAGACTTCAGGAGTTTGATAATACCGGATTTCGTAACGATTCGTTCGCCCCCGGGCATCATCATTCGGGCATGAAACCCCCGGACCACTTTCATAAGGTCGAAGTATTCGCGCTCTGAAGGGGTCAGGCTATCAACGTCACCGGTTTTAAGAATCCGGTCGAGTTGGTGGGAATCTATTGCCTCAAAATTTATTCGAGAGGGTTTAATCGGTAAACTCATCGTCGTCCATGTGGTTAACCAGTTCGTTAAATCGGTTATTCGCCTGAAGTTTCTGAAGGGTTTTTATCGCGTCGATATTTCCGGCTTGTGCCGCCGACTGTAGCTTCTTTTGCGGGTCGGCGCGACCTACGGCTTTGCCGGCGGCTATCATCAGGGCAATATCAGAGCCGGGGGTAGCGGCGAGAAGGCAGAAGGCGGCGCGTTTCTCACGGGGCCACTCCATAGCAACGGCGATTTCCTTCGGCATGAAGCCGACGGCGGCGAGTTGCATTATTTCTTCTTCCTCGGTTTTGGAAAAAGCCGGTAAATTGGGAGTTACGGCGTTATTGTCGGTATTCATCTTCGAGGCGTTTACAAGCGGCATGGTAATAACCTTCGTCCTGTTCCATAAGGATAAAACGGAGGGCGGAGCGAACGGCGGCGACGGCGGTAGTTCCGGAACCTCCGAAAGTGTCGAGAACCACATCGCCCGGCTTGGTAGCGTCGGCGATAAACTTTTGAATCAGGGCTACCGGCTTTTGCGTCGGGTGTACCTTCGCGCCGTCGGTCGATTTCGCGCCGCTGGTGAAACTCTTTACATCGGAAATTATATTCGTTCCGCCGATATTCGCGCCCTTGCCGACGTGAAACAGGACAAGTTCGTGGATAAATGCGTAATGATTGCCAGGACCGCTCAATTTATCCCAAACGAGCATATTATGCGCCTTCAGGATTTCATCGAACAGAGGATAATAAAAAGCATAACCGCGCCAGTCGCAAAAAAAGTAAATACAGGCTTCGGGGCAGCATACGCGCCGGAACTCCTCGAATAATTCCCGGTAGAAGGGTCGGCAGATTGATAAATCCTTAAACGCGCCCTTCTGCCCGTTGTGGGTCATTCCGAGAAAATAAGGAGGGTCGGTAATTATACAGTCAACGGAAGCCGCCGGAAGTGTCTTTATCATTTCGAGGCAGTCGCCGTTGTATATTGTGCCTCCGGGGAATTCCCGGAGGTCAGTCGTCGAGAGATTGTAGGAAGGATAAAGATACATTCAGAGCGTCGATTTTCTTGTTAATGATTCCAAGTTGATAACCGGCTTCGGAGCGGTCGCACGGCTGGCAGGTGGAGCGCGAAAGGTATCGCGTAATTTGGGAGCGGTGTCCTTCAGCCTTGGTGATTGCTTCGGTTACTTTTTTTTTCTTCGTGCCACTTCTTCCTGAATAGCCTTTTTTGTGGCAGTCCAGCGGGCGAGAGCAGCTTCGGCGCGTTCGTTGGTTTCTCCTTTCTCCTTGGCGGCGTTTACAGCCTTCCGGTGTTTGGATTCGTTGACGTTCGCGCTCTGGAGTTTCTTCATCAGGTCGATTTCCGAAAGTTCGGTATAATCTTCGGCGGCTTCCATTTCACGGAACTTGGCGGCTTTGCCGAGAATCGCTCCGTTTTCGCGGTAGTATTCGAGTTCGTCCCAGATTTCACGGTTTTTCAGGTATTCGGAAACTACCTTCTCACAGTCGGCGAGAGCTGCGGCCGCCTCGTCATCGGCGAGAACCTGAAGGCGGGCGTGTGCGGCTTTATAATTGTCGTAGGAAGTAAACAGGTCGGCGACAAGTATCTTCAGAACGTCCGGACAGTCGGGCGAGTTAAGGAAGGGATATTTTTCGCGGAAACGTATCATCTTCCTGACAGGTTCCGGGGTTTCGGCATATTTCGACCGGGCGGCTTCGAGTTCGTCGGTCAGTTCCTCGATACGGTCGGCGTTCTCGTCCATAGCCAGCACCCTTTCCTGGAAATCAGGGCTTACAAGTTCATCAACCGAAACGCCGAAGGAATCGGCGAGTTCCGACAGAGTGGCTTCGTTGTCCGTCATGCGGTCGGAGGCGTGTCTTGATTCGGCTTTTGCGGTCGGCTCAGGTGTATGTGTGGCAGCTCGACGCGGAAGGCGGTTAAACTCCTGTTCGGTCAATCCGGCAAGTTTGCGGAGTTCTTCAAACAGTATTTCGCGGGTGGTGGCGGTGTCGTCGGTGGTAAACAGTCGCTTCAGACGTAAATTTTGCCCGAAACGCTGATACAGCGACACACCCTCGGAAAGGTCGCGGGGACTAGCGAGGTATTCGATAATTTGGTTTTTGTCGGTAGCGTTCATCTTTATAATAATTTACGCTACAAAGGTACAAGCCGGTAATTACCGACGGAAGGACACAGACAGCCCCCGGAGGGATTTAAATATCTCTCCGGGAGCTGTCGTTATGTTCGGAATGTCAACCGATAGGTTTTACAATCTCTACGCGCATACCGAGAGCGGCGATAATACGGTAAAACACGGTTACACTCGGATTTATAAATCCATTCTCAATCCTCGAAATATAAGATTTCGTAACATTGAGTTTTGC
>LUJQ01000030.1 GCA_001689485.1 Bacteroidales bacterium M6
CTTATATGGTTTAGCGGACAGTAATAATATTCTATGTCAGGGCTTTTGCAGGATGTAGGGATAGGGGGTGCGCAGTGCTACCGGCGAGGATTCGGATAGGGAGTGGAGGGCGGATACTGCACTGTCGAGCGATGCGGTGGTCAGGGCGCCGATATAGTAGCGTCCGTCCTTATCGGCGAGCAACACGGCATCGGGGTAGCCGTTGTCGCGTAGCCGTGTCATAAGTGAACGGGCGTTGAACTGCTGCCTGAAGGATGCCACTATTACATTGTAGCGTAACGCCTTGTTGTCCATACCTCCTTCGATATGTTTTACGTACATGCCTTTAAGAGGTATGGAATCGCCGTTGTACACGGTTCGGGGCATAGCCTCTTCACGTTGCAGTCCGGCTATTTCATCTGCTGTAAGCCCTTCGGTCTGTTTTGCTTTCGCCACTTCATAGGCGTTGCGGTAGTTTTCCTCGGTTGTTTTACATGACGGGAAGGCGATAGCTGCAAGGGCGGCTATCGTGGTAAGGCGTGTTATTTGTCGTATTTTCATAAGGATATTGTTTTACAAGGATATAAAGCGGGTGAATAAGGAGAGGGCAAACCGTCAGACCTTGAATTTTCCTAGTTCGATAACCTCGAGGTCGCGCATGTCGGCCCCGTCGATAACGAATCTTATCAAAGTCCTTTCCTTGTGCCATCCATGATAGCCGGCTGCGCCGGGATTGATATGCAGCAGGTCGAGTTCGCGGTCGAACATCACTTTCAGGATATGGCTGTGGCCGCACACGAAAAGTTTTGCCCCGCTGTCGATCAGTCGGCGTGTTATCCCTGGGCTGTATCGCCCAGGGTAACCGCCTATATGTGTCAGATAAACCGTCACCCCCTCTACGGTAAACGTCTGTGATTCGGGAAATGTGCGTGCCACTATGCCGGAATCAATGTTCCCTTTTACGGCGCGTACCACCGGCACCACCTTTTCCAGGTTTTTGATAATATCGATGCATCCGATATCGCCAGCATGCCAAACCTCGTCGCATCCGGCGAAATGGGTCGCGTAACGCTCGTCCCAGCAAGAATGGGTGTCGGAAAGTATCCCGATTTTTTTCATATGTTTATCGCGTAAAAGGGTGGGGTTTGTCAGAAGTTCTGCAGGATAACGACCTGTCGCGGGGCAAATGTCATCTCCCCGGTTATTGTGACAGGGCGTTCGGAAACGATGTCGGTCATGGTTGTGCCGTAAGGGAGGATTTCCAAAGTACGTTCCATCGTGGTGGTTACAGGTGTGTCGTTGCCGTTCATCATCACCACCACGCGTTTGTCGCCGAGTCGGCGTTCATAGGTGTAAATCCCGTTTTGAGGCATGAAGTGCTTCAGGCTTCCCTTTGCAATCACGTCGTTCGCCTCACCGCGACGCCAGCGCAGGAGTTTTGAAAGGTAATCCCAAGCTTCGTTCTGTTTCGGAGTACGGCCTTCGGGAGTGAAGGCATCGGTGGTGTCGCCGGGGAAACCGCCGGGGAAATCAAGGCGGATATGCCCGTCGGAGATTTTCTTTGAGCCATGCATCAGGATTTCCGTACCATAGTAGAGCTGCGGGATTCCGCGAGAGGTGAGGAGGAATGCCATTGCCTGCTTCCATGAGCCGAGCGAATCAGGCTCTTCGAGCAGGAAACGGTCGGTGTCGTGGTTGTCGAGGAATGTGAGTATGTGCTGCGGGTCGGGGAACAGATAGTCGAGCGCGAGGTGGTCGTAAAGGTGGTTCAGCCCGTTCCATGGGTCGGTCTGGGCGTCAAACATTTTGTGTGCATCAATCGACAGTTTGAAATCCATTACAGTGGGCAGGTTGGTTTCCACCGGGTTGATTTTGCTGCCACGTTGCCAGAATGCCGACCCGGCCTCGTTGCCATACCAGCATTCTCCCACGATGTTGAACGAGGGGTATTCGCGAAGAACGTCGGCAGCCCAATCTGACATCGCCTTCATGTCGGCGTAGGGATATGTATCCATCCTTATGCCGTTGATTTTCGAAGATTCCACCCACCAGATCGAATTTTGGATAAGATATTTCATCAGATGTGGGTTACGCTGGTTCAAGTCGGGCATGTCGGGGACGAACCATCCGTTTACAGTGTGGTCGAGGTCGTAGTCGGAAACATAAGGGTCGTGGAGGGTTGACAGGCGGAAATTGGTCAGGTTCTTTCCGTCGGGGTGGTTATACCAGTCGGCCGACGGCATATCCTTCATCCATGGGTGGTTGGAGCCTGAATGGTTGAAAATCATATCCATCACCACCTTTATGCCTCGTTTTTGGGCTTCGGCCACCAGTTGCTGCCATTCCTCGTTCGAGCCGAAGCGCGGGTCGATGCGGTAGTAGTCGGTAGTGGCATACCCGTGGTAGGAGCCGCCCGGCATGTCGTTTTCAAGCACGGGGCATACCCACAGGGCTGTCACCCCAAGCGAGTCGAGGTAGTCAAGGTGGTTCATTATGCCTTGTATGTCGCCGCCGTGGCGTGTGGAAGGTTGCGTGCGGTCGGGCGTGGTTTGGTATTGCAGGTCGTTGCAACCGGCATTCTCAGTTGTGGCACCTTGGCTGAAACGGTCGGGCATCAGGAGGTAGAGAACATCGGCCGAACTGAACCCGTCGTATTCCTCCGGCTTGCGGTCACGGGCTTTGAGCTGGTAGTCGACAGTTGTTTTGCGCCCTTTTAGATTGAATTCCAGAGGCAGTGTGCCAGGTTTTGTGTCGGGAGAGATGACGAGGTAGAGGAATTTGTAATTCGGGCTGTCAAGGGCTATTGCTTTGTCCAGGCTTACACCCGGGTAGTCGAGGTTGACCGATGCGTCGGCTATGCCGGGGCCTGTAACCATAACCTGCAATGTGTCGTTTTGCATGCCAGTCCACCAGTAGGGAGGTTCGACATTGGTAATCATCGGAGCTTTTTTAGCCCCGAACAAAGAAGCCCCGGCTAAAAGCGCTAATGAAAAGAGTGAGAATCGTTTCATTGGTAAATTTGCTTTAAAGTGTTATTATGGATAAATGTAAGAGATTTGCATCAATTGCTGTGCGACCGGTCTCGGCTGTTGCCTGCATGCCTTACGTCATCATGGGGACGTGCCTTTTCGCCAAGGTCGATAATCCGCACGAAGTCGGCCACGATGGTGTTGGCTGTAGGGTCGATATAAACCGGTGTTGGCTGGTACAGGCGCATCATGATTCTGTTCCGGCCTTTCCGTAATCTCACTTTCAGCGGATTGCTGAAAGCTGTGAGGTTCTGCCATCCGTTGCCTGATTCTGCATCCCGGCTCATCGGCGTTTGTTGGGGGAAAACGAATATCCCGCTATAGCCCCCGTCGATGTAGAGTGAACGCAGCGCTGTGCGTCGGCGCGGGTTGACGATTCCAAGGCCAGATATATAATGGACGTCGACCATATATTCCCCGTCATGCGGGGCGGTGTAGTCGAACGCGAGGTCGCGGTTGCGCCGGCGGTCTGATTCCACAAACCTGGCGGCAATCTGTTTGTCCTGTATGATTCGTGTGCCGCCCTTGGCCACCGAGGCAAGATAAATCATGGAGAGCTTCCCCTGGGGGATGTAGAGCCGTGGTTCGGCAGAAAAACTTACCAGTCGGTTGTTCTCAACGCTTACGAATTGCACTGTCACGGGGTCGGGAGCGTCATACATGTGGTAGGTATGCGATGCCAGCTCCTCGGTCAGAACCCCGTCGAGATAGACGAAGCCTGAATAAGAGGTTGGGAACGATGTCGGTTTATGTCCGTTGGCCGATGTTTTTGCACCGGCGCCTACCTGGGGAAGGATTGCGGCTTCACGGGTTGACGCCCACTCCACTATAGGCGGTGAGGGTAAAACCGCGCCTTCGGTTTTGTTTACGGGATTCCCGTTTTCGACATGGTTGCCAGCAAGGACGATTTCGATTTTGTGGCGCCCTTCGAGCCCGGAATGGACGAACGGTTCGGCTGTTTTCCCGTCGATAGTGAATGAGGTGATAACGGTTCCTGTTCCTTCGACCGATATGTCGAATATTGCCTTTCGGTACCGCATATCCGTTATTGTTTTATGTCCTGGCATTGAATGAGGCACTGAGGGCTGGAACCATATCCCGTCGAATGCGAATTTCATGCCGAGAAATCCCCTGAGAACCAATCCTGAAATCAGGTTGTCGAATCGTCGCGGGGAGTTATCCTGCCTTGTCAGGACATAGGACGCTGCTGAATAAAGGAGTGCCCCGACCGCCGTGTCGTATGCCTGCCAGCTGCCGTTTCGGGCGGTTGCCACGGCCCAGAACGCGCATGCCGCAGGGGCGATGTCGGCTAAAGGCGCGTCGGGCGACGGGGTGGGGTAGAAGTTCGAAATCCCTGCGGGGGATAGCGGTGTGTTACGTATTACGGCCTTACCCATTTCAGTTGAGGTCAGACCTGTCACCACGGCCAGTCCCTGGGCAAGGTTGTCGGAGCTTTGCAGCTGCAACGGGGTGGCAGGCGCGCCATAGAGCAGTGCGCTGTAACAACCTGTGTTGGGCATCCATAGCTCACGGTTGATGGCGTGCAGCAGTGAGTCGGCATCGACAGGCATTTCCGGCAGGTGCGAGTTCTCGTTTTTCCTGGCCATTTCTGATGTAATGGCGTTCATGGAATTAAGCGCTCCCCAGTAGGAGGCGTTTACTGCCATCGACTGGGTGGCGAATATGTCGGAAGGGGCCATCCAACGTGGAAAAAGGTTTTCTACCCCCGCCATATAACGCGGGATTCCAAAGAACAGACCTGTGGCCGGATTCCTGGCAGCCTTGCAATCTTCACCTATGACCTTTTGTGCGGTCTCGCCTATGGTTGCCAGCCACCGGCGGTCGGCGCCGGTTCTGAAAAGTTCGCATGCCGCGAGGAGCCATAGCCCGTTGTCGTTTATTACAGGCCATGAATAACGCCGGGTTTCGGGTGGGATTATGTACCCGTTTTTCAGCCGTTCGGCAAGCAGGCGGATTCCCCGTCGGCTGTCGAGGGGGCATAGGTAGATTTCGTAAGGTGTGAACCTCCACCATCCTTCAGTCCCGGGGGCTGAGGCTTCCAGCCGGTAAAGTGCGTCGAAAACCGGGAAATCGGTTTTGACGCCGAATGCATTTTCCCGCAAAGGGGGGAGTGATATGGTGCGCAGCACATGGCCTTCCACCCTGACCTGTAGGATGGAATCGGCATATGCGCGCAATATAACGCCGTTGTGGAAGTCGATGCTGTCAGGCCATATGTCGATTTCAGAATTATGGACAATGGGGGTGGAAGCAGGCGCAGGCTTTTGGCGGCATGAGGCAAACAAAAGGGAGAACGCCATGACAATCCATGGCGTCCACACCTTAAATCCTTGTGTATGCCTGCGTTTCAACGCAGTTTCTTGGCTATGTCAGAGGGAATCGCATCCTTATGGACAAGGATGTTGAGTGTCTTCGCGAGGAAATATGGCTCGGATACATAGAAGAACCCGTCGTAAACCTGGTTGGTATCCCAGGAATTTTTTACTTTGTAATAACGTTTGCCTTCCTGGTCGGTGGCAGTCCCAACGATTTCCATCCCATGGTCGTCGGTGGTTTCCTGACGGTCGAACATTTCCTGGCGGGATTCCTGTGTCACCACGATTTCCTCCACCGGGCCTTTGATGTCGAACTGCTTTTCCTGACGCTCGCTGTCGCTTAGTTTCACCCACCGGGCAAGTTCCGTACCCTCCATGTCCGATTCGCTGCGTTCTTTCGGCATAAGGGCTACACCCTCTTTCCATTTGAACCCTCCTTCGCTCACATCGGCAGCCCATACCACCGGGTAGCCTTTGGCAAGTGCGTTGTCGACCACGGTCTTGAGGTCGTCAAGAGGCAGGTTCCAATATTGTGCCCAAAGCCAGTTGTCGGCCACTTCGAGCGGGAACGGTTCATAGAACGGATGGTGGGAAAAGGAGGTAAGGGGGAGGTAGTCGTCGGCATTGACGCCAAGTGACGCGGCGTAGGTGAGCGGGGTATAGGTGCGTCCGTCTACGGTGAACGATTCGGGCACTTTGCCCAGGTAGGCATCGAGAATCGCCTCATAGCCCTGTTTCCATGCCGTGGAGATGCGTTTGTTAGGTTTCCTGATTATTGCATCAAGATACGCTTTGAGAACGGCGTCGAGTTCGCCATGCACATGTTTGTCCTCCCCGTAGTTCAGGCCGTTATATATGCTGTCGGGCACAGCCCCGTACAGCTTCCATACGTAAGGCACATCCATAATGCTGCCGCCGGGGCCGAAGTTGATGCCCCCATACATGCGGACGTATTTGTCGGCTTTGTCGATGTAGCACTGGCGTACGGTAAACATCTCACTTAGGTCGAGAGGTTTGCCTCCCTTGCGCACAATTTCGTCCTCCATCATGGATGTCCCGGAGAAACACCAGCATGTGCCGCTCTTGTTTTGGTCTTTGACGCTTGTTGTCGGTATGGTGACGATGTCGGTGAATGTGAACCCGGTGCTGTCGGCTGTCTCCGCCGTTTTGCCCGGCTCGTCGGCCTTGATATCCGGGAAATTGGTTGCCGACATTACGAATCCGGCGCATAAAAGGGCGATTGCCGCCAAATATGTTTTTTCCATTGTTTTAGGTGGGGTTTGTTCTATCATGCAAACTTACGAAATTTCCACGTTTCCACCTGCGCATATCATGCACAAAAACAGGAGCGTGATATAAAGATTGCCGCCTGTTTGCATAATTGGGTAAAAATCACTACCTTTGCAGACCGTTTTTACATATTAAACGGGAAAGCGCGCCCCGCTTCAAAGCCTTTGGCCTGGCTTGCTGCGGTGACGTTGCTTGTGTAATTAATTATTTATTAAACTTTTAGAAGTGGATACTTTAAGTTACAAGACCCTCACCCCCAATGCGCAGAGCGTAAAGAAAGAGTGGGTGCTGATCGATGCCACCGACCAGGTGCTCGGCCGCCTCTGCTCCCAGGTAGCTAAAATCCTGCGCGGCAAACACAAGCCTTGCTACTCTCCTTTTGTAGAGTGCGGCGACAACGTGATCATCATCAACGCCGACAAGATGGTTCTGACCGGCAAGAAGATGACCGACCGTATTTATTACACCTACACCGGCTACCCCGGCGGCCAGCGCGAGCTCACCCCCGAAGTGCTGATGAAGAAATCGTTAAACAAACACCTCAAACCGGGCATGCACCCGCTGTATATCCGCGTGGTAAAGGGTATGCTTCCCAAGAACCGTCTTGGCCGCAAACTCATCAAGAACCTCCACGTTTACAACGGCCCCAACCATCCCCACGAGGCTCAGAACCCCCGCGTTCTCGATTTAAACAAAGTGAAATAATCGCCTAACCTATCTCAAATATGGAAACAGTAAATGCAGTAGGCCGTCGTAAAGCAGCCATCGCCCGCGTTATCGTTACCGAAGGCAACGGCGAAATCACTATCAACCACCGTACACTCGACAAGTATTTCCCCTCGTCGATTCTCCAGTACATCGTCACCCAGCCCCTCAAGACCCTCGACGTTGTTGAAAAATACAACATCCGTGTAAACCTCGACGGCGGCGGTTACAAAGGCCAGGCCGAGGCTCTCCGTCTCGCCATTGCCCGCGCACTGGTTAAAATCAACCCCGAGGATAAGAAAGCCCTCCGTGCCGAAGGCTTCATGACCCGCGACCCGCGCGTTGTTGAACGTAAGAAACCGGGACGTCCCAAAGCACGCAAGCGCTTCCAGTTCTCCAAGCGTTAATGTTGATGCAGGGAAATCCTGTTGCCCCTTATCACATGCCGGCATTGCCGCGTAACCGCGCTCACAGGGCATGATGCATACGCCCCCTCTCACTCCGAGTTTAGTATCTAAATCCCGCGGATGGACCGCGTTCCCTACCCCGGGGTTGTAATTACCAAAAAGAACGTAAACAACTCTTTTACAAAAATGTCAACACCCACATTTGACCAACTTCTCGAAGCAGGTTGCCATTTCGGTCACCTCAAGCGCAAATGGAATCCTGCCATGGCTCCTTACATTTTCATGGAGCGCAACGGTATCCACATTCTCGATCTCTATAAGACAGCTGCCAAGGTTGAAGAGGCTGCTGCCGCATTGAAATCAATTGCAAAATCAGGCAAGAAGGTTCTCTTCGTCGCCACTAAAAAACAGGCCAAACAAGTGACTGCCGAAAAGGCCCAGTCAGTAGGGATGCCCTACGTGATCGAGCGCTGGCCCGGCGGTATGCTTACCAACTTCCCCACCATCCGCAAGGCCGTTAAAAAGATGGCCACCATCGACAAGATGACCAAGGATGGCACTTTCGACAACCTCTCGAAGCGCGAAAAACTCCAGATTTCACGTCAGCGTGCAAAACTGGAAAAGACCCTCGGTTCTATCGCCGACCTTAACCGTCTGCCCTCGGCATTGTTCGTGGTCGACGTGCTTAAGGAGCGCATCGCTGTTGCCGAAGCAAACCGTCTCGGTATCCCCGTGTTCGCAATGGTCGACACCAACTCCGACCCCTCGGATATCGATTTCGTAATCCCCTGCAACGACGACGCATCCAAGTCGATCGAGCTTATCCTCGACACCGTTTGCTCCGCAATGGCCGAAGGCCTGGAAGAGCGCAAGGTTGAAAAGGTTGACTCGAAGGATGCCGATGCCGAGGCTGCCCCCCGTCGCGAACGTCGCCGCGCAGTGCGCCGCAACGATGCCGAAGGTGAGGCTGAAACCGCAGAAACAGCCGAAGCACCTGCTGAAGCTGAAGAAGCAGCCGAATAAAAAAACTATTGCCGGAATGACGGTGTGCCTGATTTCCAAATCCGACACACCGCCGTTTCCCCCGGCAATAACCTTTCTCTCCGGCGGGTCATAAGGGCTTACCTTAGAAATCCGTTGATTATCTCTCCTAATAAAAATTTAAAAACTCCATAAAACTCCACATATCATGGCAGTAACAATGGCAGAAATCACCAAGCTGCGCCACCTTACCAGCGCAGGCTTGATGGATTGCAAAAAGGCGTTGGCTGAAACCGACGGCGATATCGATGCAGCAGTCGAGATTCTCCGTAAAAAAGGCCAGGCCGTGGCTGCAAAACGCGAAGACCGCGTAGCAGCCGAAGGTTGCGTGCTCTCGAAGAACGAGGGCAACTTCGCCGCCGTAGTGGCTCTCCAGTGCGAGACCGACTTCGTGGCCAAGAACGCAGGCTTTGTAGAACTCACCCAGAAGCTTCTCGACCTGGCGGTTGCAAACCGTTGCAAATCGCTCGACGAGCTGAAGGCCGTAGTTGTTGACGGCCGCACCGTTGCCGACCTCGTTGTAGAGGAAGGCGGCAAGACCGGCGAAAAGACCGAACTCGGCGCTTACGAATATGTTGAGGCTCCCTCGACCACATCCTACAACCACCTTGGGAACAAGCTCGCCACTATCGCAGGTTTCAACCTCGAAGGCGTTGACTTCCAGGTTGGTCGCGACGTGGCCATGCAGGTTGCTTCGATGAACCCCATTGCAGTTGACCGCGACAGCGTTGACCAAAGCGTAATCGACAACGAGCTTAACGTGGCTATCGAGAAAACCAAAGAGGAACAGGTTAAGAAGGCCGTTGAGGCAGCTCTCAAGAAAGCCGGTATCAACCCCAACCTCGTTGACAGCGAAGCCCACATCGAATCCAACATCGCCAAAGGCTGGCTTACCGCCGAAGAGGCTGACAAGGCTCGCGCTATCGCCAAGGAAACAGCCGAGGCCAAGGCTGCAAACCTCCCCGAACAGATGATTCAGAACATCGCACAGGGACGTTTGAACAAGTTCTTCAAGGAATCGTGCCTTATGGAGCAGGAATTCATCAAGGATGGCAACCTCACCATCGGCAAGTATCTCGAAGAGAGCATGAAGGGTCTTGCAGTAGTTACCTTCAAGCGTGTAAACCTCAACGAGGACTAATCCCCGGGGCTATAAAGGAATAGTCATAACACTCTATTATAGTGAAATCGCCTGTAACCATTATGGTTGCAGGCGATTTTCAGTTTGTAGTTTTGATGGGTATTTATGATGGTATCCCATATGTGTCATATGGTAGTTACAGCGTACTTTATTTTGTAGATATAGCGGCTGGAAGAAGACTGTGGGAAACACCAAAATCATAGTCCGTTGAGGGAGGGTGCTGTCAGAATGCTCATATGGGTCGTCGCTTGTGGGATTCGGCTTCGGTCATTGACCTAAGTCAACTCCCTTCAGCCTTACCCTCAAACTACTACCATCTGAACCATTCTGACGGCACCCTCGCAATTTGGGCGAAAACCAAGGCGGTGTGTCAAGATATTGAATTTTGACACACCGCCATTGATGTTTGTGGGGGGATGAGAGGTGTTTGGAGAGGGGGAGTGTCGGGTGGAGATTGACGGGTGGGTAGGGAAACGGGATTGATAGTGGCGGGACGGGGATAGTGTAGAGACGGGATGCTATCCCGTCTCTACGGGGGAGGGGGATTATTCCGCCGGGGTGCCGGTGAAGTTGACGGAGTAGGGGGTGCCTCGGTAGATGCAGATGAAGGTGAGGCTGATGGATTTGCCGGGGATGAGGGTGGCGGTGTAGTCGGTGATGGGGAAGGCCGGGAAGGGGCGTCCGGCGATTTCGGGGGTGATGGCGCTGGATGATAGCGACAGGGTGTTGGCGGTTTCGTCAAAGCTGCATGTGATGGGCTGGAACAGCATTTCGCCTAGCTGAGGCATGCCTTGCAGGAAATCGGCGTTCTGAATGCACATCACGGCGCTTTCCACATCTTTTGCCACAGCGACGGTATATGTCGATTTGGTAGAGGTGTAGATGCTTTCAGGGGCATCGACCGGATAAGTTGTGGTGGTGCCGGAGAAAATGAATTCGGCGCCGCCTGGATTAGGTGCCGGTGCAGGCTCAGGCTCGTCGTCATTGCCGCAGGATGCGAGGGGCAGGATTGCGATGATAAACAGAAGGCTTTTCAGGAAGCCGGTGGCTAAGGGTGAGATGAATTTAGTCATTATCATGAATTAAATGTGTTGGTGCTGATATTTCTGTATTGTTGGTGGCCGCATTGATTGGCCTGTGTGAAGGAGAGGATGGTGAAAGGTGGCATCAGTGGAACGGTAGGGTATAGCGGAGGGTTACACCGCATGTGAACGGGTTGCCCCGCTGGAGAAAAGAGTTGCCTATGGATACGAAGTAGAAGGTGGCATAGCGGGTAGATGTAATGTTATCGGCCCAGAATTCGATTGAGAAGTCGCCACGGTCGGCCCGCACGGATGCGTCAAGCAGCATTTTAAACGGTTGTGAGAGGGTGTTGGCCTCGTCCCAGTAGATTGAACCGAATCCCCGGGTGTTGAGGTTCGCGGTAATCATGTCGATTATTCCGTGGCGGAATCCGTGCCGGTAGGTCAGGCCGAGGAAAAGTGTGTTTGATGGTGCATATGGCACACGGCATCCGGCAAAGTTCGTTTTACCGTTTGAGAAATCGGTGAAACGGGCATCGGTAAATCCGTAGGAACCCCGCAGCTTGAGGTCGGCGGGGAGCGACACCTCGGCTGACACCTCTACGCCTCGGGAGCGGGATTTCCCGGCATTGGCCATGATGCGTCCGGTCACACTCCCTTCGGGAAACATTGTGAGCTGCTGGTCGCGGCATTCAATCCAAAAGGCAGCCATGTCGAGTTTCAGGCGTTGGTCGAACATGGCCAGGTGCGCCCCGATTTCATAGTTCCATGTTTTTTCGGGGGCATAGCTGATAATGTCGTCAACGTCATAGCGTTCGGCAATACCCATCTGCCCCATAATGCGCTGTTGCAGCACGTCGCTGAACATCTGGGTGTTGTATCCTCCTGATTTGAACCCTTTTGTGATTGAAGCGAAAAGGTTTCCGAGGCCGGAGGGTAGCGTGTAACTTACAGCCAGCTTCGGCAGCAGTTGGGAGAATGATTTCGAAAGCTTGCCACGGTCATCGATTTCTACCGGGATATGGCCTTTGTAGACCTGTTCGTTTGCCGGGTCGGTGGCATCGTAGATGGTATAGGTAGAGGACGAGCTACTGTGATAGCGTATGGATGTATGTTCGTAATCCCATCTTACCCCGAGTGTTATTGTGAACGGATTAAGTTGTATGGAGCTTTCGTGATAAACCGACACGCCATTGGCGGGCATGATGAAATCACTCCCTAAAAGCAGGTGGCGTTGATCCCAGCGAATCGGGTATTGCGGATTAAGGGCATTGGCATTATTCTCTATCAGCGACGAAAGCCCGTAGTCGAAAAATGTTACAGGTGCGTCCATGTCGGAGCGCCTTGTAAAGGCGAATGCCCCTGCCAGCCAGTTATAGCATTTGCCGGCATTGCCTTTGGCGACGACATCGGCCGTGAATGCGAATTCGTGCCTACGCTGGGTCAGTGTGAAGTAGTCGAGCGGCAGGAAATCCTGGTCAAGGGTCATATTGTCGTTGATATACTGGAAGCTGGCGATGCCCGACAGGCTTACGTTGCCTGTCTTCCAGTTGGCGGTAAGACCGTCGGTAACCGTAAGGCGGCGGTAGAAGCAGGTGTCGTTGTAGGCAATTCGGCCTGTGGCAACCGATTCATAAGGATAGCCGTTCTGTTGCGACTTCGATATGGTCGCTGTGTTTTCAAGCATCAGCGAGCTGCCAGGGCGCCACTGGGTTTTCCATCGTGCGCTCCATTGGCGTTCGCGTCCTACTTTGCTGTTGTCGTATGTGTTGTGGTAGAATCCGTCGGTGCCTGTCGCATAGAGATTGAGCGACATACCGAGTGTGCGTGCCAGGCGGCGGTAGATTCCAGCGGTAGCCTTGTAGGAATTGGCCGAACCGTATTCGGCCTGTAGCTTCACACCTTCGAAGCTCAGAGGGGAAAGGGTATAGATGTTTATCAGGCCGCCCATTGTGTTGCGGCCATAGAGGATGTTTTGCGGCCCGCGCAGAATCTCTATCCGTGTGATGTCGGAGAGGTCGAAATCGAAATTGTCTTTGTTGATAAGTGGCACATTGTCGATGTTCAACCCTACGACAGGTTGGTCGATACGTGTGCCAAGCCCGCGCACATAGACTGACGAGGTCATCCGCGAACCGTATTGAGGCATGTAGAAATTAGGTGCGATTTCGCTTACCTGCTTTATGTTTACAAGGTTCAGCCGCTCGATTTCTGCCTGTCCCAAGGTGGTGACGGCTTCGACGCGGTCAGGCTGTGCGCCGCTTTTTATATATGTCACCGAAACGGGTGGCAGGGTCATTACCGTGTCGGCGAATTCGGTTGTGGAAGGCTCTGCCATCAAGGATTTTGATGCTACATATAAAGCCAATACAGCCGAAACACGGAGTTTGTAGGTATGTGACACGGATTATGATTCTTCTTTTCGGATTTGCTTACGAAGTCAAGGGGGACTTCGATGCCGTTACTGCTATCTATCTTGATGCAAAATTACGAAAAAATCCGCGCGGAAAAAAGAGTTTTCCGCGCGGATGATTTTTGAAGCGAAGCCGGCATAGCTTCGTTTCACCCTATCATTTATTTCACAAGTATTTTGCGTTTGTTGATGATATAGATGCCTGCGGGCAGGTTGTCGAGTGTGTCACCGTGGTTGAGAGTGGCGACGGGGCGGCCGTTGAGGTCGAATACCACGCGCATTGTTGCGGCGTCATCCCCTGCAGTTGCCAGGTCGATGCCGGAGAGGGATGCCTTGACTATGTTATAGCCGTTCCATGATGTGTTGGCAACGAATGAGTCATATGCGCCGTCGGGCACCACGATGGTGAGCTGTTTGCCGCGTGAAGGGAGTGAGCCGGTTTTGAATGCCGGTGCTTCCGACCCTTCGAAATCCGACCAGTCGATTTTGGAGAGCGAGTTGCAGCGGTCGAATGTGCCGGATTCGAACTGGAACGACCCAGGTAATATCACGGTTTCCAAGCTGCCTGCGCCATAGAATGCGTCGGTTGCATCGTTGATGCCGGTGCATCCGCCAAGGTCGATATAGGCGAGGCTTTCACATCCGTAGAATGCGTTCTGGAACGAGCGGAATCCGGCAGCCTGGTCGGGTGCGGGCATCGTTACTTCGGCCAATGCCTTGCAGTTTTGGAAGAAACCTTTTCTGACGGTTCCGAAAAGCACACCAGGATAGTCGGCGCTGAGGTTGGTTGCAATTGCGATTTCGGCAGCGCTCATATCGATTGATTCGAGCACGTTATTGCCGGTTGTTCCGCTGTTGTTACCGATAGCATCGGATAATGCCTTGAATGCAGCAGAGTCCCACAAGCCTTTGATTATCACCTTGCGTGCATCTGACAGGTCGCCGGGGATGTTGTTGGCATCAAATGTGTAAGTGCCTTCTTCCTGGGGCTGTACGGGTTGCAGGTTTACATATTGCCACACTTCTTGGGCTTTGAAGGCTTCGTAGGCGGAGGCCGGTACCATTATGGTTATAAGGGCCTGTTCTTCCGGGGTGAGGTTTTCGAATATCAGGGTCTCAGTGGTTACCGCCGGGGCCTGGTCGTCGGCATACAATCCCCAGTCGATGAGGCGGAGTGATGTGCAGCTGTTGAATACATATTTCCCAAGGGTGAAATTGGCCGGGAGGATAACCGAGGCGAGTTTCGAGCATTTACCGAACGCGTCTTCGCTTTTTGTCACGTTTTCCCATGCGGAGAGGTTGACCATAGTGAGTGCCGTGCCATAGAAAGCATCGGTTATATTGGTGACACCTGTAAGTGCTGACACGTCGCATGATGTTAGCGATTCGCAATTCCAAAAGAGGCTTTGAATGCTGGTGATGTTGGCTACGGAAGGGTTGGATGGGAATTTGACAGATTTCAAGGCTTTGCACATTTTGAACACACCTGCATTCTGCATCCCGGCCGACACGAAGAAGGAGGTGTTTTCGGCAAATGTAACCTCCGACATGTCGACTGATTCAAGCTTGTTGTTGCCTACAGGCGGGAAGCCGATATTGGCGCCTATTGCCTGGCAGAGTTTCTGAAGGGCGGCAGTGTTCCACTCGCCTGTCATTTTTATGGTCACGGCATCGGCAAGCGATGAGGGAATGTTTTCTGCGTCGAAGATGTATTCACCGGGTTTGGGGGGAGCGGGAACTCCCATAACCACCGGGGAGGGTTCGAATGTGAGGTTGGAGTCGTCGACGAAGTTGCCCATCTGCCCCCAGCGGTTTGAACCCCAGCCGTAAAGGGTGCCGTTTTTGTCGAGCAATATTGAGAAACGCTGGCCTGAAGATAGGGTTGCGGCAACAGTCTCTTTTGGTAGTGCCACCTCTACGGGTACATAGCTGTATTGGTTGTTGCTTGATTCATATGCCTCACCTTTCCCGTTGCCGAGAGCGCCGTTGGCGTTTGCACCCCATGCAAGCACCTTGTCGCCTGCTACTACGGTGCGTACATATTCGCATCCGCTCATTTGGGTCACAGGTTGTGAAATCGCGGTTACGCGGGTAGGGGTCACAACGTTGGTCAAGGTTTCGTCCTGTCCCAGTTCCGACATGTCGGAGTCAAGTCCCAGCAGGTTGCGCTGGTTATCGCCCCATGCCCATAAACTTCCGTCGGCTTTAACCCCGAAGGATGAGTTGTCGATTGCATATACCGCAGTCCAGGTGTCATTGCCGAGACGTGTCGGGACTTTGACGTTCACGCCGCTGTCGTTCATCAGCTGCTTATACGGGGCGAATCCCCAGCCCCAGAGTGAACCGTCGTTTTTGAGTGCCAGCACGTGTGTCGAACCAATGCTTGCCTGCTTCCAGTCGTTGTCGGTACCAACCCTTGTAGGCACGGCTTTGCTGTCGACATTGCCTTGGCCGAGGCTGAATGACGAACCATCGCCCCATGCCCAAAGCGAGCCGTCGGTTTTTATTGCAAGTACGCTGTAGCACCAGGTCACGGATGTGTAGACATTTTGCCAGTCGGTATCAGTGCCTACCTGGACGAGTGCGGTGTGTTTGGTCACACCGTCGCCTACGCCCGACATCCCTTTCTCATTAGAACCGATTGACCATAGCGAGCCATCTTCTTTGATGAAGAATCCGGCACCTCTAGCACCGTAGGCTGCTTTCCAGGTGTTGTCATCACCGATCTGAACAGGGGTCGACGAACATTTCATCCCTTCTGCGGCAGTGCCGAGCTGCCCCTGCTCGTTGTCTCCCCATCCCCACAGCGTACCGTCGGCCTTTATGGCATAGGTGGTGTTATCGCTTGCGGATACGGTTTTCCATTGCGGGTTTTCGTTTTCTGCGGCATAGGAGGCCGACGTCAGGCATACGGCTGCCGTTAGCAGGCTGCATCTTAAAATTTTATTCATAAGCCAGTGTGTTAGAATGTGTTTTGTTTGCTATCTTGGTTTATCTCACGGCGAATTTGGCAACTTGCCCTGATGAGGTGCGTGCAACATATATGCCGGATTGGAATGTTTCGGCGGGGAACGATGCCATGCCGTCGGTTATGTTTCCACGGAGCAGTGCCTGCCCTGCAATATTGGCGATTTCTATGGCGGCATCATCGCCTGTGAATGTGATTGCACCATCGGTTACCGTTACCTGAAGCGGCTGAACATTGTCGGCCACAATCGATGTGACAGAACCTAATGGCGTTTCACCGCCGCGCACAATCGGGCATATCATACAGCTGCCGTAGTTGCCGCCGTAATAGCTTACCGGGCGCAGGTAGTCATTTTCCCCCTTCAGGCGGACGAATGAATTGTGTGCGAGCATATTTTGGGCGTGTTCAGGTGCCATTTCCTTGTTCGGCATAACGTCCATGAGCATTTTGAAATCCTCTGTAGACGGATCGTCGCTCCAGCCATACACATCGATGAATATCATCGGTTTGCCGAAAAGTTCGATTGGAAGTGTGCATTCAAGGTGCAGGACTGCGCCACCTTTTACGGGAACCCATGCTCCGTCTTCTTCGGTTTTGATGTCCTCAAACTTGAATTCGCCACCTTCAAGGGGTATGGCGGCAAGTTGCACATCCGACTGCCCGATATTGGCCATCCATATACGGATTCCGATTTTTGCACCATCTTTCCATTTGGTAGGTTTTGACGGGAGATAAACGTTTACACCGTCGAGGAATCCTTCCTCATTAGCTGTCATAAAAAGGTTTCCTACCCCTATAATGTCAAGTTTGTTGGTGCCTCCGAGGGTGCCGTTGACGGCGCCACCCTGGTCATCGTAAGCATTTACCCCAAGTGCATATGTCTGGAGCCATTCGCGGCAGTCGGCCAAACAAAGTTCTGCAACCCCTCCCACTTTCAGTTTAAGTGCCGGTTCGGTTGTTTTTTGCGCATCTGGATATGTGACGGTCAGTTTCGGGAACTGGTATGTCCCTGGCTTGTCATACAGGATGGAGGCATCCTGCGAGGCGGGGTCTCGGAGTTCCCCGCCTGATGTTTCCCATTTCCAGGATTGCGGAGCCCCGGTAGATGTATCGGTATATGTGACGGAACTGCCTACGGGCGCCCAAAGGAATGCCCCGTTATTGATAGGGTTCCTTGTGGTCAGGTTGCACACAGGTTGCTGCCTTGTGTTGCTTATTGTGGCGAGGTAGCGTAATGCGGTAGGGTGGTCGTAGTTTGCTTCCTGTGCCTGCATTGGACTGGCGGCTGCGATTAGTGCCGCGAGGCAGATGTAGAATTTTTTCATAAGCGCGTTTTTGTTGTTGATGTTTTCGCAAAATTGAGCAATTAGGGGGCGTAAAAGCAAAAATATACGGTCTACTGAAGGTCTACCAGTGTATTATTTGGCGGGAGGCGTTACTTTTTGCTATCTTTGGGGCATGAAATTGCTGCCTTTGCTTTCGTTTTTCTTTCTTTTGGCGGTTTCGTGTATCAACAAAGGAAAGAGGCTGGAACCATTTCGCTGGGAATCGGTTTCAGCCCCTGTCGATTCGGTTATGACCGATCTGGAGTATAGCTTCTATGATTACTCCCCGGTTGAAAGCCTTAGCGCTAAAGTAGGGGTGTTGGAAAAACTTGCTGGGCATAATGACACTTTGGATATAATGCGAATCCGCAGTGTTTATTGGCGCGGGCGGTTATTCCAGCGTATGTCGGTCCGGGATTCGGCCAGGAAGCTTGCCAAAGCCGGTCTTACAGCTACGGATTCGGCTAAATATCCGTATGAATATTTCAGGTTCCGTGCATTCGTGCGCCAGCTTGAACGTGTAAGGGATGCCCAATCCTATCGCGATCTTGACGAGGAGTTGCGATATTATACCCGGATAGGTGATGTGCCGATGGTAGCCTCCACATATATAAATATGGGCACTCTGCTGTATTTTATGGGCGAGTTGGAAAAGAGCCTGGAATGTATGGAAAAGGCTGATATGCTCAATTCAGGAATGGGGTTTGAAAAAACTGTTACCAGAAACGCTATCAACGTAGCCAATATCCATTTCCGCCAGGGGAACCCGGAGAAAGGGCATGAGATGTTGCTTGCCTTGCTCGCCATGCCGGATATACAACATGACAGTGCGGTATGCAATTTGGTTATGCGCAACCTGTATGCTTATACCAAGGATGTTGAATGGCTGTTGAAAGCTTATGGCGGTGTTAAAGGTGATGACGCATCCCGTGGGTTGCAAGGGTTGTATGAGATGCTTCTCAGCCGCCATTATGATGAGAAAGGTGAGAGTGATTCGGCTGTGTTCTACAGCAGGCTGGCGATGCTTAATTGCGACCATGTCGACGATGACGGGTATAAGGGTATGATTATGCAATCCTATGCCTCCACTATGGAGAAGGAGGGAAAAATCGACAGCGCCTTGTTTTATGAAAAACGCTACATAGAATACTCCGATTCCGATATAACCCATATGCAGCAGGCCGAGGTGTTGCGGATGGCCAATATGCGCGAGGTGTCGCTGGCTATGGCGCGTGAGAACGAGCGCGCCCAGCAGATGCGGCTTAATTTCATAGGGATTCTGTTTGTGGTGGTCATGGGGGCTTCCGTTGTGTATTTCATGCTTTACCGCAGGAATAAGCGCCATCAGATTGCAAGCCGCGACAGCCGTCTGGAGATGGAGAAGAGCCGGCGGCACCTGTTGGCGGTAATGTTGGCCATGGAGGAGAAGAACAATCTTTTCAATTCGATGAAAGGTGACCTTGAGCGTATGCGCAAGGAGGGGTCGATAGGGGCCTCCGAGGCAATGACCCTTGAGAATACGATAAAGGTCCACCTTGCCGGAGAGGAAGAGTGGGATACGTTCCAGCAGCTTTTCGTGCAGGTACACCCTGATTTTGTGGAGCGCATGCACAACGCTTATCCCACCCTGTCGGATACATACCTCAAACTGGCCACATATATCTACATGGGGCTTGACAACAATAAAATCGCAAGGATGCTTGTGATACGCCCGGAGTCGGTGAAACAAGCCCGCTGGAGGCTGCGGCGTATGATGGGACTGGGGAAAGATGAGTCGCTTGACGAGGCTATACGCTCGTTGAAGTGACGGCCGCAGGAAGGGTATAACCATCTGCCAGGTATCAGTTGCCAATAGGGGTGATTTATACGCTGCCTGCGATTAAAAAGCCTAATATTCATTAAAATGGGGCTTAACCAAGCGGTAATGTCGGATTTTTATGTTAAATTTGCAAAGAAAGAGAAGCGACTGCGTTGCAAATAATGCCCGATTGCGTTTATAAGCTCAGACAAATAGAGTTCAAACGGGCGGGGCGTTCTGGCATTCATTCCCACGCAGGCCATAAAACATGGGCAGAGAGATACCACAGGAAAATAAACAGCTGATTGAACGGCTTCGGCAACCTGAAAGTTGCCGTGGGGCGTTCAACGAAGTTGTACGCCTGTATGCCGAGCCGCTTTACTGGCAGATACGTAGAATTGTCGAGAGGCATGATGATGCGTCAGATGTTTTGCAGAACACGTTTCTGAAAGCCTGGCAGTCGGTTGAAAATTTCCGTGGGGATGCCAAGCTTTCGACATGGCTGTATAAAATCGCTTTGAACGAGAGCATTACTTTTTTGGGGAAAGAGAGAAAACGCCTTAACCTGTCGCTTGATGACGAGGAGTCGCATCTGGTCAACCTCATCGAGGCTGATGAATGGATTGACGGTGACGATTTGGCACTTCAGCTGAGAAAGGCTGTGGCCTCCCTGCCTGAAAAGCAGCGTATGGTGTTCAATATGAAGTATTTCGATGAGCTGAAATATGAACAGATGTCGGAAATCCTCGGCACCTCTGTCGGGGCATTGAAGGCATCATATCATCTTGCAGTTAAGAAAATAGAAAAATATTTCGGGGAGACGGATTGAAAAACTGCCGTAAATTCCCTGTTACCTGTTAGAGATTGTCTAAAAATCTTTTGGAAAAAATTTTAGACAATCTCTTAAACCTTTCACCTCCCGCCAAGTCAGAAATTTCAGACAGAGTGGTAAAACGATACATTATCGAGACCTCTCAAACAGATTTCTATGAAAAAGAATAGCGACATATTGATAAAAGCCGCCCGACGCGACGGGATGACGGTTCCGGAGGGGTTCTTCGAGGATTTCGCCGCCAAGATGTCGGCCTCGCTCCCGGTGCGTCCTGAGGCGGAAAGCGCCACAGAGAGAATGATTCCCCCGAAAACGGTTTGGGAGCGCATCCGCCCGTATGTATATATGGCTGCGATGTTTGCAGGGATATGGTGCATGCTGAAAATGTTTACCCTCATGAATCCTGCCGACGTCGACCTTTCGATAGAGGGCAACCGGATTATGACGGAAGCCCTTGGCGATGACAATTTCGTTTATGACTATATCATAGACGACATCAACGACCGCGAGCTTTTTGAGGAGATGTGGGACGACAGTATAACAATCGACGAAATGCCGCCTGTCGACAGCCTTTCCGAAGGGGTGTCTGAGGCAGAGTGATTTCGCAACCGTTAAAATAGAAATCGTATGATTAGGAATATTTGTCTGATACTGGTTATTGCGGCAATGTCGGCAATCTCGTCACCTTCGCTTCATGCCCAGGGGAAAATTGACCGTGAGCAATGGATGAATGAAATCCAGCAATATAAACGTGGTTATTTCGCCAAGGAGCTTGGGCTGACCAAGGAGCAGCAAGATAAGTTCTTCCCCCTTTATGAGGAGATGGAGCAGCAGACACACCGCATCGAGGAAGAGAGCCGGATAATGGAAAAACGTGTTTCCGAGGCCGAGGATGCCACTGCCCTTGAATATGAAAAGGCCACGGAAGCCCTGTATGACGCCAAAGTCAAGGAGGCTGACCTGGAGCGCGAATATATGGTCAAATTCAAGGAAATCCTTGATTCCAAGCAGCTTTTCGAGCTTAAAGCCGTTGAACGCAAATTCACCCGGGAGATGATGCGCCAGCATCACCGCATTCGCAGCAGCCGTGTGGCGGAAACCCGTTGAAAGGCTATGCGCCTGAAAATAAACAGAGCCCCCGCCCGTGGCGTTATTATAATGCGTCCGACGGCGGGGTGCGTTGTATTATAGTGAGCCTGGACGGCTTCCCCGCCCTGGCATAACAAAGATAAAATTAAACAAATCAACGTGATTTATGAGACGGATAGCGATAATTTTTTCAACGCTGTTGGTTTTTATGACGGCTATGGGACAGATTAAGAACAAGGGGAATGCTCGTGGCAACAGCTCAGGTGCACCCGATTTCGCATATCCCGAAAAGGTCGAAGCTGCGGCCTTGAAGGATATTGATTCGGCACTTAAGCGTGGCGACGGGCCTGCCACGGTCAATGCCATGGTTCGTTTAGGGCTGGCAAAGGCAGCTGTATCCTCCGATTCCCTTCCTGCGATTCTGGCACAGATTGATGCGCTTGCATCGGGCAAGGATGTGGATGTGGTGACCGGCTCCGTGCTGAAATTGTTGCAGGCCAGAATCTACACGGCTATTTATGATAAGGATGCGTTCAGAATCAACCGTCGCGCCACGTTGGCCGGGGTTTCTGCCGGTGATTACCGTTTGTGGAGCAAGGATAATTTCCTGGCAAAGATAAAGGCTCTGACATCGGAGGCTTTGGCAAACCGGCAGGCAATGCTTGACACACCGTTGGAAACATACCGGGGTGTGGTCGACTATGAGCGTGATGCCCTCACGTTCTATCCTACCCTTTATGATTTCGCTGCCTACCAGGCAATCGGGTGCCTGGAACCGTTCTCGGACTATATGGGGATTTTCAACAGCCGCCTGGCTGTGGCCCCGATGGATATGTCGCTATATCCGCTGCGCCGCCCCGGAACGGTGTCGCCTGATGTGCTGGCTATATACCATAACCTTGCAGAGGGCAGGGGGGATGAGGCACCTGCTATTCTTGCACGCCGCAACCAGATTGCGTATATCCTTCCGAGGTTGTTTGCCTCACCGGGCATGGAACAGCCGGGTGGGGCATGGGGTAAGCCATCGGATTCCTCACGTGAGTATGAGGCGTATATGACGGCTTATCGTGAATGTGAAAGCTCCCCCTATGCGATAGAGCTGCTGCTCCCGCTTGATAACGATCAAATGACTGATGGTGAGAAAAACGCATTATACCGTCTTACCGGGCAATTTATTGCCGATAATCCTGCCTATTTTAACCTTAATGCGGTTAAGAACCTTCATAACGGGCTGGGAAGGAAAGATGTGGATGTGAACATCCCGCTACAGGGCGCAAAAGGTGAGACCTTGAAAGCGATGGTGAAATCCCGGAATGTAGGGAAAGTAACCCTGAAATTGTATGACGTCACGAAAATGGTCGACGATAACGATGACTCATATTTCAGGCTGCCGAAAACATTGCCTGCACCTGTGCAGACTGTGGGGGTTGATTTTGAAGGCGAGGTTCCTTTTATTGCTGAAAAAAGCGTGGAAATGACATTGCCCGAATACGGGCTTTATGTTGTTGTGGCTTCATTCGACGGGCAGGGAAAACCGGATAGAAGCTATCCTGTAATAGCATGCTCCGACTTGTCGCTCGGCGTGTTTACAGGGATGGGCGGAGCGGAAGCCGTTACCGTGAATGCCGTTAGCGGATTTCCGGTTGATGGCGCGTCGCTGCTTTTCCGTCCATGGAGCCGTGCATCTGCAAATGTGACATTACCGGGTACGACCAAGAACGGTGTCCTGCCGATTGAAAAAGACAAGCCGGGTACTGTGGAACCCCGTCTGGGTAAGGATATATATTCCCCGCGTTGCAACTTCTATAATGTTGCCGAAGGGATTACGCGAAAAAGCCTGCGTGGCGAGATTTTCACGTCGTTAAATCTCTACCGCCTCGGCGACAAGGTTGATTTCGGCGTGGTGGTTTATGAAAGCGAAAACGGTAAGAATGCTATTGCCGGCGGGCAGCAGGTTACTGCCGTGTTGCGCGATGCCAACTACCAGGAGGTTGACACCTTGATACTTACCACCGATTCATGGGGGCGTGCGGAAAGTTCGTTTACCCTGCCTTCGGATGCGTTGACAGGTAACTTTTCCATAACATTGTCGGACGGACAGCGTTCTGTGGCAGCCCGAAGGTTTATGGTCAGCGACTATAAGCTGCCTACTTTCACAGTGGAAGTGACAGGTGTGGAACGTCCGGCCCGGCCCGGTGATTCTGCCCGGATTTCAGGAGAAGCCTCTACTTTTGCCGGGTTCCCGGTTGAGGAAGCTGATGTCAAAGTGCAGCTCAGTGTCAGATATGGGTCATGGTTCTGGAGTTCGACATCGCCGGTGTTTTATGAAGCTGTTGCAAAAAGCGATGCCAAAGGTGCATTTGCCATCGAGATTCCTGCCGAGGTGTTGGCGTCAAGCCCGGCCCCTGCAGGGTGCTTTATAGCCGATGTGGCTGTAACCTCGGCCGACGGGGAGACCCATGAGGCAAAGACCTCGTTCAACATGGGTAAACCCTACAATATATATGCAAATTTCCCGGATGTGTTTTCCCCTGGTTCCGATAGGGAGGCGGAAGTTGCAGTACGTGATTTCGACGGTGATAGCAGTGATATGGAATTGGAATACGCCATTAAGTCGGTGGATACACCTCTTTATGGGGGGGAGGCGACTTATAAGGATGTGAAATCAGGCAGGATGCATCCAGGTGATTTCGGCACTGTGCTATCAACACTTCCTTCGGGGGTATATACGGTTAGATTTACACCTGTCGATGCCTCGCTGGCTGATGCCTATGTTGTTGACCGTGTGACGGTGTTCCGTCCCGATGATAAGGAATGCCCTGTCAACACCCTGCTTTGGCTGCCTGAATCGGATTTTACTGCCGATGAGAACGGGGAGGCCGAGATAACCTATGGCACTGCTGTGGGGGATGCCAAGGTGTTTATGATTAGCAGCAACAACGATGGCAGGATAATAGGCCACCGTTGGCTGACACCGGCACGTGGTGTCGACAAGGTCAAGGTAAAACTTCCGTCGGCCGACATGCAGATAAAGGTTTATTTTTATATTGTCAGCCGGTTGCATTCGGCATCGGCATCTGCGGCGGTTAGGCCCCTCTCGTCAAGCCGTGCTATCTCTGTCAAGACGGAGACATTCCGTGACAAAGTAACGCCTGGACAGACCGAGACTCTGACATTCAAGGTGCGTGGTGCGAATGGAGCTTTCCCTGAAAGTGCCGTGATTCTCGACATGAGCAACAAGGCAATCGATGTGCTCAGTCCCAACCCGCTGAACTTCGTGCCTGCAAGCTATTGGGGGCGCGGCATCAATGCCGACGGTCTTTATTTCGGACAGACGGAAGTGTCGTTCCAAGGGATATACAATTATCTTAAGCCGGTAAATATAGAGGTCCCGCAATTTGAATTTTACGGTCGGGGCTTCTTCCCGGAGGATGCGCTTAACGTTGTCAGGGAGCATAAGCAGATGCTGACTACCTCGGGCGTGAAAGTCCGAGGTGCTGCCAAGAGCGCCGATGCGAAGGAAGAATACGCTTCAAATGCAGCGGGTATGGTATTGGAAGAAAAAGCCGTTATGGCTGATATGGATGGAGGTATGACGGGTAGCGGAGGCAATAACGCCTTTGACGGGGAAATGGACAACTATCGTCCTTCGGAAATCCCGTTGTCATTCTTCCGCCCGATGTTGCAGACAGACAAAGAAGGTAACCTTGAAATTACCTATACCGTGCCTGATGCCAATACAACCTGGGTGCTTAGGGCGATGGCTTATAACCGCGAATTGCTGTCGGCATCGGACGAGGTGCAGATTATGGCATCAAAGCCGCTGATGGTTTCCACTAACGCACCCCGTTTTCTCCGCACAGGCGACAAAGTGAGGTTGCAGGCATCGGTGATGAATGCAACCGATAGTGCCGTGGTAGCCGTTTCATTGTGCGAAATCCTTGATGTGGCTACAGGGAATGTGCTGTCGACAGCACAGCATACCGATACGGTAGGTGCAATGGGGCGCAGTGTCGTTTCTGTTGATTTTGAAGCGCCTGCCGGTGTGCAGGGTGTTATATACCGCGTCAAGAGCACTGCGGGCCTATTTACCGACGGGGAGCAGACCCTCTTGCCGGTTATCCCGTCGGAGCAGGATGTCGTTGAGTCGGAGATGTTCTACATAGCTCCAGGCCAGGATTCATTCTCGATGCCGCTCGATGCCGTTGGCAACGGCAGGGCTTATCTCAAGTTCACCGAAAATCCCGCATGGGAAGTCGTGTCGGCGCTTCCAGGTTTGCGTGAATCCGCAATCAATTCGTCGATTGAGGCCGCTTCGGCGATATTCTCAGCCGCCGTGGCCGAGGGGCTGATGCATGATTATCCCGAGATTGCACGCGCGTTGCGTAAATGGCGCGATAATCCTTCTGATTCCGTACTGACCTCTCAGTTGGAAAAGAATGAAGAATTGAAATCTATTTTGCTGAGTTCCACACCATGGGTGTCGGATGCATTGAACCAGACAGAAAGGATGCAGCGCCTGGTGCTTCTGCTCGACGGACGGAACACAGCCCGTGTAATCGACCGTGGTGTGGCCGACCTTGCCAAAAACGTGGCTTCGGAAGGCGGGTGGAGTTGGACCAGTCAGTATCCCGAAGTGTCGCCGTGGTGCACAGCCCGTGTTCTCGACATGTTCGGCGACCTCAACCGTCTTGGCTGGCTCCCCGAAAACGGGAAATTGAACACGATGATTGAAAATGCCCTGGCTTATTATGACAGGGTTGCGGCACGTGATTTTTCAAAATATCCCAAAGGCGATTACAGCACTTATTGCTATACCCGCAGCAAGTTCCCGTCGGTGAAACAGTCGACTGCGGCTGCCAATGTGACACGTGCAACCGTGCAACGTATCATCGCCGGATGGAAGAACCATTCGGTAGTAACCAAAGGTGTGGATGCAATCATATTGAATGCCAACGGATATAATGCCACAGCCAGGCAGATTCTTGAGTCACTGCGGCAGTATGCAACCGTGACGCCGGAAAAAGGGATGTGGTGGCAGCAGCTGGAACACACATCGGCTTACTCGATGGATAAGGTAGGATGCACGGCTATAATCCTTGACGCATTCGCCTTGACCGATCCCGGGAACCCGGCTATCGACCAAATCCGTCAGTGGCTTGTGCTTGAAAAGACCAATACCGACTGGGGGAATGCCGTGATTACCTCGCAGGTTGTTTCGTCGATACTCACTTCAGGGAAGAAGTGGACGGTAAATCCCGCAGGTACCGCCATACGTATCGGGGACAAGCTCCTTACCCCTGCCAAGGAGGAATCTGCCACAGGGGCATTCACCGAGCAGATTACCGATATGTTGTCGCAACCGGCAACACTGACCATCGACCGCCAGGGTGATTATCCCTCGTTCGGGGCCGTGGTGACCATGCGCCGTGTCGACATGGATGAAATTTCCGCAGTGGGCTGCGCCGAATTGAAGATAACCAAGCGCATGAGTGTGTTTAACGGTCGCGAATGGGTGCCTGCCACCGCTTGCAAAGTCGGTGACCGCGTTAAAGTGACCCTTATCCTTGAGGCGGATGCCGATATGGATTATGTGGTTATCCAAGACCACCGTGCTGCCGGGCTGGAACCTGTGAGCCAACTGCCCGGTTCCATATGGAGCGAAGGACTGTGTTTCTACAGCGAGCCGCGTGATTCCCAGACCAATATCTTTGTCAGCAGAATGGCTCGTGGCACATATATCCTTGATTATGAATTGTTCGCATCGCAGGGCGGGGTCTTTGCTTCAGGTGCGGCCGAGGTTCAAAGCCAGTATAACCCGTCGATAGCTGCCCATTCCGCAGGAGCGACGATTACAATTGAATGAAGCTCTTTTTTATGATTGATAAAATATTGAAATCAGGCATAGCCGCCGCCCTTGTATGGGTGGCGGCTATGCCTGCGTTCGGACGTGATGTGGCGTCGTATGCAATATCTGAAGCCCCCAAGCATGAGATGCGTGGGGCCTGGGTGGCCACTGTCTACGGTATCGACTGGCCATCTAAAACCGGCGTGACTTCCGCCGTGGCCGAAGAACAGAAAAGGGAACTGCGTGAAATTCTCGATAAGTTGAAGAATGCCGGACTGAATGCGGTGATGTTCCAGGTTAGGTCGATGTCGGATGCCATGTATGCCTCCTCCTACGAGCCTTGGAGTGCCTACCTTACCGGCGAACGCGGTGTGGCGCCTGCCAAAGGGTGGGACCCGCTGGCATTCGCTGTCGAGGAAACCCATAAACGCGGCATGGAACTCCATGCATGGGTCAACCCGTTCCGGCTTGCCAACGGCGCCGCGCCTGCCCCGGAGCATGCTGCCAAAGGGAAGGGCGTTTTTTCTCCGCAGGAGAAGGGGTGGGTGATAAGTTATTCGAAAACCGAAAAAGGGGCGGCCCCGGCCAGGCGCAAGGGGAAGAAAGGAAGGCATGCAAAGAGTGTTGCAGCCAAACGCCGTATTGTCAGCATACTTAATCCAGGGCATCCCGGGGCACGTAAACATATAGTTGACGTTTGCCGGGAGATTGTCAGGAATTATGATGTCGACGGATTGATTTTCGATGATTATTTCTATCCTGACGGTTTGCCGCTCGGTTCCGGCTATGATTATACCCAGTGGAAAAAGGAGTGTGTGGCCTCAGATGGGAAGGAGGCCATGAGTCAGGCCGACTGGCGTCGTGAAAACGTGGCTAAAACGGTGAAGGCCGTAGGCGATATGCTTGCAGAGGAGCGTCCATGGGTGAGGTTCGGAATCAGTCCTGCGGGAGTGGGCGGCGGCAATGGGAAGGCTACCGAACGGTTCGGGCTTAATCCGCCGTCGGTCGGTAGCGACTGGATGTATGACAGGATATTCTGCGACCCGTTGTCATGGCTGGCGGACGGCAGTGTTGATTACGTGTCCCCGCAAATCTATTGGTCGTCGGATCATGCTACCAACCCGTATATCCCTATAGCTTGTTGGTGGGAGGATGTGGCGCTGCATTTCGGCCGTCATTGCTATCCGAGCCAAAAGGTGCTTGCCAAGGCCGCAGGGCCGGAAGCCTGGGAAGAGCAGGAGTTGCAGGTAAAAACCAATCGGAGGAATTGCACGGGGAGCGACGCCGGGAGTGTTTTCTATTCAACGGCACATTTGTCGGGAAAGAAAGCCTGCGGACTTGGGGAGCACCTGCGCAAACATTGTTATAACACCCCGGCCTTGATGCCCCCCATGCCTTGGAAGAAGGCTGAAAATCCCGGTGCTGTCAAAGATTTGGAACGTAGGGGCAGCGTTCTGTCATGGTATCCGGCCAATGAGATGCGCTATGTGGTTTATGCGGTTCCCGAAAGCCTTTCGCCTCTGGACGTTATATCCGGGTCGGGAGCCAATTTCATGGCGGAATATATAGTGGCTGTAACCTACGGGCATTCGGTTACGCTGCCGTCGGATAAGCTTTCGGGCTATTGGTATGCGGTGGCTCCATATGACCGTTATGGTAATGAGTGGGAAGCCTCGATTATTGATGATTGACCAGCCGGTCGTTGACCAGGTAAGGCATAAACTTTACTGTTTGATTTATGGATAATGAATTATACATGCGCAGGGCGATTGCCCTGGCGGAAAACGGCAAGGGATTCGCATCGCCTAACCCGATGGTGGGTGCTGTGATTGCGGCGCCAGGCGGCAGGATAATAGGGGAGGGGTGGCACCGGCGTTGTGGCGAGGGTCATGCCGAGGTCAATGCCGTTGCATCGGTCAGGGATTGTGACCGGAGGCTGTTGGGTGAAAGCACCATGTTTGTAACCCTTGAGCCATGCTCGCATTACGGCAAGACCCCTCCCTGTGCAGAACTGATCATACGCACTGGGATTCCGCGTGTGGTGGTGGCCACGACCGACCCTTTTGAGAAGGTGGCAGGGCGTGGCATAGCCATGTTGCGTGCTGCCGGGATAGATGTTGTTACAGGTGTTTTGGAAAAGGAGAGCCGTGAACTCAACCAACGTTTTTTTACGGCGCATACACTCCGGCGTCCGTTCATAACTTTGAAATGGGCGCAGAGTGCCGACGGGTTCATGGACTGGAAGCGTGGTGCAGGACGCCGTGGCGCATGCCGGTTTTCGAATGCTTTGACCGGGTTGTCGACAATGCGTCTGCGGTCGCTTCACGACGCGGTGTTGACCACTGGTGCCACCTCGGAGGCCGATAACTGCCGTCTGACAGTCAGAGATTGGGACGGCAGGCAGCCTAAAGCCGTTTTGCTCGACCGTAGCCGGAGGGTGAAAGCTGACGCCCCGCTGTTCTCGCCAGATAACCGTGAGGTAATTGTTATCGACGATGTGGATTTTGATAAGGGACTGGCGCCGTTATTCCAGTCGCTTTATGCTGATTCAGGCATTACATCGGTTTTGGTGGAGGCTGGCCCTACGCTTTTGTATAAGCTTGTAGATGACGGGCTGTGGGATGTTGCCAGGGTTGAAACCGCCCCGTTCATGCTTGGGGACGACGGGGCAGGCAAGGCACCTTTGCTTCCGTCAGTCCTATGCTCGAAACGGGAAACGTGGGGCGGGAACATAATGGAATGGTTTACCCCGGTGCAATGATTCCGCTCGTTTAAACTGGTGTGAAAAGAATTGAAAAATTATTTAAAGCGTTATCTTGAATTGTCTGATTGTGAGGGATGTTATACCTTTGTGAACAAGTTATGAGGAGGATTTTGGCCGATTTGGACGCGTTTATGGCTTGAAGTTGGCAAATTCTTTTTAACTTTGCAGGTTGAAAATCAGTAGTTTTTCGGGCGGTTTTATGCCTTTATGCGTTGGTGCATGGATTCCCGGTATGCATACCGTAGCCGGGCGGCAATAGTTTATACCTGTCAAGAGCTGCTATTATTCAATCGTTTATGGTGACAATTAAGGCATTGAAAGCCTCTATGAACAGAAAGAACAGTATATTTTCAGTGTTGGCGCTCGTTGGGGCGTTGATGATTTCGGCATGTAATTCGACCGATGACGAATTGTCGTTCGAGGCTGACCAGCAGAATCTGAGCGGCATGGCCGTGAAGGGATTCTCGTTGCGTCCGGATGCCGCTGTGCTCAATAACCTTGACTCGGTGTTTTTTTCCATCGACCTTAACAAGGCCCGCATTTTTAATGCCAACCCACTCCCATACGGAACCGACATCAGCTCGTTGGGTATCAAATTATCCTACGATGAGTGCAAATCGGTGACTGTTTTTGCCCCTGAAGAGGATGGCGGCGTCAAGGAAATCAATTATATTGACGACGAGACTGCCAAAATCGATTTCAGCAAGGGTGATGTGAAGCTGAAAATAGTGTCGTATGACGGCGAGCATTCTCGCGACTACCTCATCAAAGTCAGTGTGAACACGGTTGTGCCTGATTCGCTTTTCTGGAGCGAGATGGCATGCAAGGAACTGCCGGGGGCATTGCAACATCCCAAAAGCCAAAAAACCGTCAAGATTAACGATTACGCATATTGCCTTACGTTTGACGGTGCGGCATATAATATGTCGGTATCAGGGAACCCCTATGACTGGCGTTGGGACGATGTGAAGGTGTCGTTCCCGAAACATGTCGATGTCCGCTCACTCACTGCCACCCCGGCATCGTTCTACATATTGGCCGAAGACGGGGAACTACTGAAGAGCGCCGACGGCCAGGCTTGGGAAACCACCGGTGAATATTGGCGTTCGATTGTGGCTCCTTGGGATGACGTTACAATTCTCGGATTGAAAGCCTCGGCAGGAGGTGCATTGATGCATGTGACCTATCCGGCATCGACCGAAACCGTTGCAGCTTCGGATTTCCCTGTTGGAGGGAATTCGGCTTCTGTGAAGTTTACCTCGAAATGGGCTTCGCAGCCTCAGATTGTGACGATGGGCGGACGCAAGGCTGACGGGACATTTACAGGCGCCACCTGGGCCTACGATGGTTCGTCATGGGCAAGGATTTCTGAAAGTATGCCTGCCGCCGAAGGTTATGCCGTAACCCAATACCCGATATGTGAAACCGACACCATGTCGTGGCGCTTGAAAATCAGTGATGTGCTGATTGCATTCGGCGGTAAAAATGGCGCCGGTGTTGTGGGGCGTGATGTGTATGTGTCGCGCGACATGGGCATGACCTGGAAAAAAGGTGGTGAAACCCTACAGCTTCCTGAATACATGCCGTCGGTTTACAATGCCGATGTGGTGGTGTTCGCTACGCAGATGAGTGCCGATGCGTCGGTTTCGGCTGCAAACTGGCTTGAAATGCCGGTGAAAGGCGCGCACCCGTATTACACCCGTATCCTGCCTAAATCACGGATAATATCGGCGACTGAACGTTGGGATTGCCCGTATATCTACATGTTTGGCGGCGTTGAAGAGGGGGGAGCTTTGCAGGATGCCGTTTGGCGAGGGGTTGTGAACCATTTCACATTCCGTCCGCTGGAATAAGTAACGGGTTCTGATGTAATGAGCAGGATTCTTGTCATACTGATTCTTTTTGTATCGGCTGCCGTATCTAATAAGGTGGCTGCACAGGAGGAGACCTACCGGTTTGATATCGGCGGGCAGGTTGGTGTGGCGGGCTATCTCGGCGACGCGTCGTCGAGCATATTCTCAAAACCTGGCTTTTCGGGAGGTGTCTCGTTCCGTTACCTTCCCGATGTGCGATGGGCCGTCAGGGGGGTGCTGAATGTGTTGAGCCTCAGCGGCGATACATCGACGATGGATGATGTGCTGCCAGGCGGGGCGCAATATTCTTTCAAATCTACAGCCTATGACCTGGGCGGAAGGATAGAGTTTAACTTCTTTGCTTACGGCATAGGAGAGACTTATAAGAAACTTAAACGCTGGAGCCCGTATCTGACCGTGGGTGCAGGTGTGACCTTGGCTAAGTGCGGAAGCGAAAGCAATGTGGGGTTCAATATCCCTATGGGGGCGGGAATAAAATATAAACTTAAAGAGAGGCTTAACCTCGGGCTGGAGTTTACGATGACCAAGGTTTTCTCCGACCATGTTGACGGGGTTTTGTCAGACCTTTACCAGATAGAAAGCTCGTTTATCAAAAATACCGACTGGTACTCCAACATATCCGTTTCACTGACATACGAGTTCGGCAAACGGTGTGCCACATGTCATTATGTAGACTGACCTTGCAGCCGGAGAACCATAGGAAAAAACTTACCCGAACCCTCATCATAACGACAAATGAACGCATCAAGAGAGGAAATCGACAATACGCGCATCCCCGCACATGTGGCCATAATCATGGATGGCAACGGGCGCTGGGCGCAGGCTCGCGGGCTTGACCGCTCCGAAGGGCATGTGGAAGGGGTGAACACCGTGCGGCGTATTACCGAGGCCGCATCGGAGGCCGGGGTGCGGTTCCTGACACTTTATGCGTTTTCGACCGAAAACTGGAACCGTCCACAGGCAGAGGTCGATGCCCTTATGCACCTCATCGGGATTGCGATAGAGCGTGAGACACCCGATCTGATTAAGAACAACGTGCGTCTCACCATGATTGGTGATGTGGAGCGTATGCCGGCCGAAGCCCTTGACAGGTTACGTGGCAGCATTGCCCGCACGTCGCATTGCACAGGGCTTACGCTTAACCTGGCGCTGAGTTATTCGGCCCGCTGGGAGCTTGCCGATGCTGCACGCCGGATAGCCGCCGATGTCAAGAGCGGCGTGCTGGATGCAGACGGGATAGGTGAGGAAACCGTGAGCCGTTATCTGACAACCGGCGGAATGCCTGATCCCGACCTCCTGATTCGCACAGGTGGTGATATGCGGGTAAGCAACTTCCTGCTGTGGCAGATTGCATATGCCGAGATTTATGTCACCCCGACATACTGGCCTGATTTCACAAAAGAGGATTTCCTGGCGGCGATTGCCGGTTTTCAGAAACGCGAACGCCGTTTCGGACTGACAGGCGAACAGGTGCGGGAGCGGTCGGATAGAAAGGGTAACCGTGTCTGATTCCCCCGTTATCGACAAGCCATAGATAAACCATATAATTAGAAAAAAACAATATCACGTTATAATCACGTTATGCGATATAAGCTGCTAATCACGCTTCTCTCCCTAATCGTTGCCACGGGTTTCATGAAAGCCCAGGAGCGCGTCGACACCATATATAATCCCCCGATAGTGTATTCCGGGCTGCCGACGAGCTATGAGATTGCCGACATACGCGTTACAGGCGCCGACAATTATGAGGATTATATCGTAATCGGTTATTCAGGCTTGAAAAAGGGTGATGTGATTGAGATTCCCGGCAATGACGTGACCACAGCGGTGAAGCGCCTTATGCGCCAGGGGCTTTTTGCACAGGCACAGATTATTGTTGAAAAGGTTGCTGGCAAAAAGGCTTGGCTCCTAATCAACCTGCGCACCCAGCCGCGTATTTCGGAAGTGAAATATTCGGGAATGAAGAAAGGTGAGCGCGAGGATTTGCAGAAGCGTCTGCAATTGATGAAGGGTAACCAGATTACCCAGAATATCGTAAACCGTGCCACCGATATTACCAAGAAATATTTCGATGAAAAGGGTTTTGGCAACGCCGATGTCAAAATCTGGCTTCAGGAGGATTTGTCGCATAAAAATGAGATGATTGTCAATATCGACGTTGACAAACATTCGAAGGTGAAGGTGCATAAAATCTATATTACCGGTAACGAGGTGCTCAGCGACGGTAAGCTGAAGCGTGTAATCAAAAAAACGAACGAAAGCAGCAACTTGCTGAAACTGTTCAGTCAAAAGAAATTTGTTGAAAATGACTACCGCGATGACCTTAACCGTATCATACAGAAGTATAACGAGCTTGGTTACCGTGATGCGAAGATTCTGAGCGACAGCGTTGTGCCCTACAGCGATAACAAAGTCGATGTCTACATCGACCTCGAAGAGGGGAAGAAATATTATATCAGCGATATATCATGGGTGGGGAACACGGTTTTCAACACCGCCGACCTCGACTACCTGTTGGGGATGAAGCCGGGTGATGTATATAATCAAAAGGAACTTGAAAAGCGCCTCAACACAGACGAGGATGCCGTGTCGAGCGCTTATATGGATAGAGGATACCTGTTTTACCAGCTTGTTCCGATTGAAAAGAACATACACGGGGATTCAATCGACTTGGAACTCCGCATGTTCGAGGGACCGCAGGCCCGTGTCAACAAGGTGGTGATTAATGGTAATGACCGCCTTTATGAAAAGGTTGTGCGCCGCGAATTATACGTAAAGCCCGGTGAGCTTTTTAGTAAAAGCGACCTCATACGTTCGGCTCGTGAAATCGCCCAGACAGGGCATTTCAATCCCGAGACCATGGATCCGCGTGTCGAACCCAACGAGGAAAACGGTACGGTCGACGTGGTTTTCAACCTTGAGTCGAAGGCCAACGACCAGATTGAGTTCTCGTTAGGATGGGGGCAGACCGGTATCATAGGTAAAGTGGCGTTGAAATTCACCAACTTCTCGATGAAGAACCTTTTCAACCCCAGCTCTTTCAAGGGGCTTATACCGCAGGGTGAAGGGCAGACATTCACTATCAGTGCCCAGACCAATGCACGCTATTATCAGATGTATTCGGTGTCGTTCCTTGACCCGTGGTTTGGCGGAAAGCGTCCTAACTCGCTTCAGGTATCGGCATATTATAGCCGCCAGACCGGTGTTAACTCGTCGTATTATAACAGTAACTGGTCGAATCCCTATCTTTACGGAGGATATGGTTACGGGTATGGATATGGTTATGGGTCGAACTATAACGACTATTATACCAACTCGATTCAGAATGCGTACGACCCCAACAAGGTGCTCCAGATGGCCGGGGTGACTGTGGGATTCGGAAAACGTCTCAATTGGCCCGATGACTATTTCACCCTTACGGCGGAACTGAGCTATAACTGGTATTATCTTAAAAACTGGGAGTACCTTTATTATATGAACAACGGAACGTCAAACGCGCTCGTGCTCGGGCTTACCCTTGCACGTAACTCCATCGACAACCCGTTATATACCCGTCGCGGATCCACATTCTCGCTGAGCCTGCATATGACACCTCCGGCATCGCTGTTCAGTGGCAAGAAGGATTGGGAAAAACTTTACAACGATAATACCACTGCTTCGAAGAAGGAGCTTTACAAGTGGATCGAATATTGGAAGCTGCGTTTCAAATCGCGTACATACACACCGCTTACCGATCCTGACGGGAAATGGACGCTTGTGCTTATGACCCGTGCCGACGTAGGTTTGCTGGGGAGCTATAACAAATGGCTCAAGTCGCCTTTCGAAACATTCTATGTGGGTGGCGACGGCATGAGCGGTTCATACACCTACGCCACGGAAACCATTGCATTGCGCGGTTATGAAAACGGCTCGCTCACCCCGTGGGGACGTGAAGGTTATGCCTATACCCGTTTCGGCCTCGAACTCCACTTCCCGTTCATGTTGCAGCCCACCACCACCATTTACGGCCTCTGCTTTGTTGAGGGCGGTAATGCCTGGACTTCTGTAAAGGATTTCTCACCGTTCAACCTCAAGCGTAGTGCCGGTGCCGGTGTGCGTATCTTCCTCCCGATGGTTGGTATGATGGGTATTGACTGGGCTTACGGTTTCGATGATGTGTTCGGCCAAAAAGGCGGTTCGCATTTCCACTTTATCCTCGGTCAGGAATTCTGATAAGGCCGGTGCTTGCACGCTATTTTCAGGCAAGGTGCCAGGAACTGGCGTCAGGTGGTGTAAAAGGTAAAAATTTAAACCTTTTGACGGCTCAAACGTCTATATTGGTATATAACTTGATTTTATAAATTAACGAAACTGACTTAAAGATGAAAAAAATAATTCTCTCCCTGATGCTTTTCGCCGGAATCGCGTTTGCCGGTTCGGCGCAGAAATTCGCCTTGATCGATATGGAGTACATTCTTAAGAATGTGCCGGCCTATGAAATGGCCAACGAGCAGCTTAACCAGCTTTCGCAGCGTTGGCAGAAAGAGGTGGAGGCTGCAAGCCAGGAGGCCGACGGCATGTATAAGCAGTACCTGTCGGACAAGGTGTTCCTCACCGAGGAGCAGGTCAAGAAACGTGAAGAGGAAATTGTGGCAAAAGAGCAGGAGGCAACCGAGTTGCGCTATAAGTACTTCGGCCCGGAAGGGGAGCTTTATAAAAAGCGCCAGACGCTTATGAAGCCTATCCAGGACGACATCTACAATGCAGTGAAAAAGCTTTCGGAGGAGCGTGGCTACCAGGCCATATTCGACCGGGCTTCGTCGGCCAACATAATCTATGCCTCGCCACGCATCGACGTGAGCAACGAGGTACTTTCAAAGTTGGGCTACAGCAACTGATGCATTTGCCCGGACTTATGGAAATCGGAAGGCCGGATTGCTGATAACAGGAATAATTTAAAACAAATACATACTAAAATCACAATGTTTAAAAAATTTCTTTTGGCGCTGGTTGTAGCGCTCCCTTTCTGCGCTTTTGCGCAGGCTCCTAAATTCGGTGTAGTGGATGTTGAAGGTATCATCCCCAAGATGGCTGAATTCGTAGAGGCTCAGAACAAAATCGGCGAGGCTTCAAAAACCTTTGAAAGCGAATATGCCAAAATCAACGAGGAGCTTCAGAAGAAATATGCTGAATTCCAGGAACTGGAAAAAGACCCCTCAACCCTCCAGTCAATCAAGGAACGCCGCATCCAGGATATCCAGGAACTTGACAAAAAGGCACAGCAGTTTGCACAGACCGCCCAGCAGGATCTCCAGCGTCAGCAGGCACAGCTTATGCAGCCCATCCAGGAAAAGGTTATGAACGCCATTAAGAGCGTCGGCACCGAAAACGGTTTCACCATGATTTTCCCCGAAGGTGTACCTGCTTTCGTAAGCACGGACGTGCAGGATGTTACCGCTCTCGTAAAAGCAAAACTCGGCGTAAAGGAATAATACTACACGCTTTTAATAACGACGAACAGGTCTGCTCCAACCATAGATGGAGCAGACCTTGTTCGTCGTTATGCATTTGGCTTGAAGGGTGCTTGAGTGTTTGATAGCTGTTGTTGTATTTATCGGAAACGGTGCGTTCTTATCATGTGCGGGGAGGATTTTAGGGAACCTATTGCTGATATCTTTGCTTTTGGTTGGGGGATATGGTGGGAATGTATTAATTTTAGCTTTGAAGCCATTATGGCGGTATAATATTTTTTTTGTAAGTAAATAATAAGTAAGTCGTGGAAATTATTTTAT
>LUJQ01000017.1 GCA_001689485.1 Bacteroidales bacterium M6
GTCAACATGAAGAAAGTAAGCAAAAGAACGGTTACGTCGCTCATCGCGGTCATGTCGATGAGGGTACTCTTTCTTTTAATTTTTACTTTTCCCATATTTTCCTTTTGTTAATGTTGTGAATAAACTGTTGTTGAGGAAAAGATGAGATTAGTGGGTAGCTGCAAACGATTGTACGATTGAGAAGCCGATCTCGTCGATAGCGTAGGTAAGGTTATCGATCTTGTTGGTGTAGAAGTTATAGGAGATAACGGCGAACGCACCGGTTGCGATACCGAAGGCGGTGTTCACAAGAGCCTCGGAAATACCGGTCGAAAGTTCCGACGAGTCGGGGGCACCGGATGCAGAAAGAGCTTGGAACGATTTGATCATACCGAGCACGGTTCCGAGAAGACCGACGAGGGTACCGAGGGTGGTGAGGGTAGCCACGATGGGGAGGTTCTGCTGGAGTGAAGGCATCTCGATAGCGGTAGCCTCTTCAACTTCCTTCTGGAGGGTGGCGATTTTCTGCTCCTTGGTGAGGATGGTGTTCTTGTCCATTTCATCGTAGCGGTTGAGGGCTGCAGAAACAACAGCGGCTACAGAGCCTTTCTGTTTCTTGCAGAGATCCTGTGCACCCTTGATGTCGTTCTTGGCAAGGCATTTCTTGATTTCGGTAACGAACTTGGCGATGCTGCCGGTGCCTTTTGCACTCTTCAGTGCGATAGCGCGCTCAACAGAGAGAACGATAACGGTGAGGAAGAGAGTCTGAAGGATAGGCACGATGATACCACCCTTGAACACGGTACCGATAAGGTCGATGGGGTGAGCCTTGGCGAATTCGTCACCGGCAAACCACATGGATACACCGTCGAAACCTTCAGCATCGAAGTGCGAGGGGTGACCGAACACGAAAAGGAACAGTAACACTGCCACAACGAAGCAGGCGATGATTACCAAGAAGGCGTTCTTGATACCACGTACGTTGCTACCGGGTTTTACAGCCGGTGTAGCGGAATTGGGCTTTTGAGCTTCCATAATTTTTAAATAGGTCTTTGTTAAAGATGTTATTAATAAATAATGATAGTTTTTCCGGAATTACGGTATTGTTTTTATGGCATCACAGGCATTGATGCATGTGAGAGCCGAGGTTATCAAATTCAGGTTCGTCACAGTAGCGGCCGGGTACGCACCGGGGGCGGATACCGCCTGTACGGTGGAAAATCCCATCCCGCTTTGAACAGGGGGGGAAGCTACGATACTAAGGCTCGTCCCGGCCTTGTCAGAATCACGAAAATCCTTATGTCTGAATGTCAATCCAAAACGTTGAAACCTGATGCACTGTCGGACAGGAGCCGGCCTCAAGGCTGCCGAAGATTGCATTTCATGGCATTAAAAATTCGTCTGTCATGCCGTTACACCGCGCATGTATGCGCTTCAAATCGCCTCAGCCACAATATCCAGGGCAAAGCGATGCGGGTAATCTTTCGCAAAAGTTAATTGCAAAATTATCATTATAATTTTATCTGACAAAATTTTTAATGATGATTTTAAGCATTTGTTAGATTTGTTTCCGTAACCTCTACACAATCATATTTGCAAATCATCCGCACAGGCCACACCTCTGCCCGCCCTGCAGGCGACTGCGACCGACCTGCCGCAACCAATAATTTCAACCATCTCGCCACGCCTGCACCGCATCCGGGGGATACCCCGTGGCGCCGACGCTGTTACACTAACGGGATTTTGCCGCTTACAATATATCAAATCCATTCTTTACCCTAAAATTTTGCACACTTTAATAAGAAGTGACAAAAATTATAGCTAACTTTGCCCCCGGAAAACGGTATTGCGGAAAATTTTCCATAATAGCCGTTTCCATGTGGCCGGGCACAAGCCGCGCAAGGCTCGTTTCCCACCTTCGACGCACAAGGATGCAACACAGCCCGCCCACCCATACGCCAAACACGTAACAGAACCTCCGTGTAACCCCAAAAACGCATATCACACAACACAATGAGTATTGGGATAAAAATAAAAAAAGGATTAGACCTGCCAATTGCAGGAACTGTAGCCGATACGCTTTCCATCACCGTAAAACCGACCCCTTCAGTCGCCATAAACCCCGATGATTTCATCGGACTGGTACCCAAAATGGAAGTACGCGAAGGGGATGCCGTATTGGCAGGCCAACCCCTGTTCCACGACAAACGTCATGAGGAAATCAAGGTTGTCAGCCCGGCGGCAGGGAAAGTAAAAGCCGTTGTGCGCGGCGAACGCCGGAAAATACTCCGTGTAGAGGTGGAAGTAGCCGGGAACGATGCAAAACAGCTATCAGTCGAGGATGTGTTCAGCAGCCCTGTCAAAGCAAAATCACTGCTGCTGGAATCCGGACTGTGGGCAATGATGAGCCAGCGCCCCTATGCCGTGGTTCCCGACCCTTCAGCCGAAATCCGCGATATATTCGTGACAGGATTCGACTCCTCCCCGCTAGCCGTAGCCAAAACAGAATTTTCACAGGACGACAAACAGGACATAGCCGCAGGTGTGCGCCTGCTCGGGATGCTCACTTCCGGGAAAATATACATTTCATGCCGCCCAGGCCAGGACTTCCCCCCGACCGAAGGCGCAGAAACTGTAATCGTGGAAGGCCCTCATCCGGCAGGTAATGCCGGAACCGTAATTGCCGCTGTCAAACCTGTAAACAAAGGTGAGACCGTGGTGAGCCTCGACCTGCCGACCCTTCTGCGCATCGGCCGCACTGCCCGCACGGGAATTGTGCCGGGAGAAACCATTGTGGCTCTCACCGGTTCTGAAATCAAACAGCCAAAAATGGTGCGTACCCTGATTGGCGCCGAAATTCACGCGCTCATCAACGGCGAAACCGTCACAGGCAACCATCACCTGCGAATCATTTCAGGCAACGTCCTTACAGGTGTGGCGGTGCCGCCCGACGGCTTCCTGCGCCTCCCCTACAACCAGGTAACGGTAATCCCTGAAGGGGACGATGTTGACGAATTCATGGGATGGGCATCTGTTTCACCGAAAAAACTCAGCGTAAACCCCTCATTCCCCGGAAGGTTGTTCGGGCGCAGGCTGTTCAACCCGGACGCACGACTGCTTGGCGGACGCCGCGCTATGATTATGAGCGGCCAATACGACAAGGTAACCCCCATCGACATATTGCCGGAATTTCTAATAAAGGCAATCCTTTCACGCGACATCGACCGCATGGAACAACTCGGCATCTACGAGATTGCCCCCGAGGATTTCGCACTCGCAGAATATGTCGACACCTCCAAACTCGAACTGCAAAAAATAGTGCGTGAGGGTCTGGATTATATGCGTAAGGAACTTGAATAAGACACACAGGAACATTATCCCAACTTCTGTGATTCACAACAATCAGAATGAAAGCATTAAAGAAACTACTCGACAAAGCGCGTCCGGCGTTTGAACCAGGCGGCAAGCTTCACGCTTTCCACTCGGTCTACGACGGTTTCGACACCTTCCTTTTCACACCGGCGGAAACATCACGGTCGGGAGTGCACATCCATGACAGCATGGATTCAAAACGCACCATGATTATAGTGATTGCGGCACTGCTGCCATGCCTCCTGTTCGGAATGTACAACACCGGCTATCAGCATTGGCTTGCTTCAGGGGCGACCGAGTTCCCCTTTTGGTCGCTGTTTTTCTACGGCCTGCTCGCAGTGCTGCCACGCATAGTGGTGTCATACGTTGTAGGGCTCGGCATCGAGTTCACCGTGGCACAATGGCGCAAAGAGGAAATCCAGGAAGGATTCCTGGTCACGGGCATCCTCATCCCGATGATATGCCCTATCGAAACCCCGCTTTGGATGATTGCCGTAGCCACGGCGTTCAGCGTGATTTTCGTAAAAGAAGTGTTCGGCGGCACCGGCTACAATATTTTCAATGTGGCACTTGTCACACGCGCCTTCCTGTTCTTCGCCTACCCTGCGAAAATGAGCGGCGACAGCGTGTTTGTTTCCCTCCAGCCTGTCCTCGGTCTCGGACATGATGTGGCCGATGGTTTCACCGGGGCGACACCCCTTGGACAGATTGCCACATCGGGCGCCACATCGCATGCCGAGCTGGCACAATCCATGACCACGCTTACACATGACCCGCTCACCACATGGGATATGTTCTTCGGCCTTATACCGGGTTCATTCGGCGAGACATCGACATTGTGTATCTTAATCGGCGCACTCCTCCTTTTGGCCACCGGCATTGCCAGCTGGCGCATCATCCTTTCGGTATTCGCAGGTGGAGCCGTCATGGCCCTTATTGCCAATTGGTTTGCAACACCGACCTATCCCGCGTCATTCCTGACGGTGGCCGACCAGCTTTGCCTCGGAGGATTTGCCTTCGCAGCCGTATTTATGGCATCCGACCCCGTGACGTCATGCCGTACCAACACAGGCAAGTATATCTACGGCTTCCTGGTCGGGGTGTTCGCAATCCTGATTCGGACCTACAACAACGGGTATCCCGAAGGCGCCATGCTCGCAGTGCTGCTTATGAACGCCTTCGCACCGCTTATCGACTATTGCGTGGTCGAAGCCAACGTGCGCCGACGCATGCGCCGCACAAAAGCCTGACCGCCGTTTCACACACCCGGCAATACAGAAAAATTAAGTTTCATCGAGAATAAGATTCCTCAGGAACATGATTAACAAACAAAGCAACGCCTACACCATAATCTACATCACGGTGATGGTCGTTATCGTCGGTGCAGCCCTGGCATTCACCGCCATGTCGCTTAAAGACAGGCAGCTTGAAAATGCCGATGCCGACAAAATGAAACAGATTCTACAGTCGGTGCATATCACCACCGAACGCTCGACAGTGGTTGAGGATTTCCAAAAATATATCACCTCGGCCTTCGTAATCAACGACCGTGGCGAAACCGTTGACGGACAAGATGCATTCACTGTCAATGTGGCAGCCGAGGCGAAAAAGCCCTACGGCGAACGGCTCCTGCCGGTCTATATATGCAACCTTCCCGATGCCGGCACCAAATACATCCTGCCTCTAGCCGGGATGGGGCTCTGGGGCCCGATATGGGGTTATGTTTCGCTTGATGCCGACGGGAAAACCATTTATGGCGCATTCTTCGACCACCAAGGGGAAACCCCCGGTCTAGGAGCCGAAATCACCAAGCCTGAATTCACCGGGCAATTCGACGGCAAGCAGATGTTCAAAAACGGCGATTTCATGCCCGTAGCGGTAGTCAAGAAAGGACAATTGCCCGTAGGAGGCGAAGATTATGTTGACGGCATATCGGGCGGCACCATCACATCAAAAGGTGTAAGCGCCATGCTCGACGACTGCCTGAAACCCTACAAGGCTTATTTGGAAACACTTAGCAAACAATAACAGCCATGGCAGAAAAAATCAGCAACAGGGATATTTTCTTCAACCCTTTTTCCAAGGACAACCCGGTAATAGTGCAGGTGTTAGGTATCTGCTCCTGCCTGGCAGTCACGGCAAAACTCGAACCGGCCCTTGTAATGGGCATATCGGTCATAGCGGTGCTTGCATTCTCTAATGTGATTATATCGCTTATACGCAACACAATCCCATCCAACATCCGCATCATAGTGCAACTGGTGGTTGTCGCAGCATTGGTAATCATCGTAAACCAGCTTTTGCTTGCATTCGCCTATGATGTGAGCAAACAGCTGTCGGTGTTCATCGGGCTTATCATCACCAACTGCATACTTATGGGACGCCTTGAAGCATTCGCCATGGGAAATAAACCCTGGCCTTCGTTTCTCGACGGAATCGGCAACGGAATCGGCTACACGATAATACTCGTAATCGTAGGCTTTTTCCGCGAGCTTCTCGGCAGCGGCACCCTTATGGGCTGGCAGGTTGTGCCGCAAAGTTTCTACGATGCAGGCTATGCCAACAACGGCCTCATGATTCTCCCCCCCATGGCACTGATAGTGGTGGCATGCATAATATGGGTACACCGTTCGCGCAATAAGGAACTTCAGGAAAAATAACCCTCCCACAGGTCTTCACCCTCTCTAAAATAAAGAAATAAAGAAGCTAATCGAAAGCTTATAATGGAAAATCTGAATCTTTTCATACGGTCGATTTTTATCGACAACATGGTATTCGCCTATTTCCTCGGGATGTGTTCCTTCCTGGCAGTCTCGAAGAATGTGAAAACCGCATTCGGGCTGGGCGTTGCCGTGACATTCATGCTCGTTGTCACCCTGCCTGTCAACTTCCTGCTTGAAAACTATGTGCTCAAGGCAGGCGCGCTGAGCTGGCTTGGCGAGGATTTTGCCGACGTCGACCTCAGCTTCCTTTCACTTATCATGTTTATAGCCGTAATCGCATCGATGACCCAGCTGGTGGAGATGGCGGTTGAAAAATATTCCCCGTCGCTCTATGCCTCGCTCGGCATCTTCCTGCCTCTTATCGCGGTAAACTGCGCGATACTCGGCGGCTCGCTGTTCATGCAGCAGCGCGACTTCGGCAACGTCTGGACTGCCACTTGCGCCGGTGCCGGATGGGGAATCGGGTGGCTCCTTGCAATAACCGCGATTGCCGCGATACGCGAACGCGTGGCCACGTATTCCAATGTCCCCGCCCCTTTACGCGGAATCGGCATCACCTTTATCCTGTGCGCCCTTATGGGTATAGCCTTCATGAGCTTCCTCGGCATAAAGATTTAATTGCCGCCCCAAACCAGACACTACATTTTTCGATAATCCTTTAGAACTGATTATAATGACTTTATCGGCAATTTCCCCGATGGGGGCAACGCTGCTTTCAGGCATAGGCATATTCCTGGCGATAACGCTTCTGCTTGTTATCGTGCTATTGGTGGCCAAGCGCTATCTTGTAAGTTCGGGAATGGTCACTGTCACCATCAACGACGACAAAAATGTGGAGGTGGAATCCGGACGCCCGCTCCTATCCGCTCTCGCAACAGAAAACGTATTCCTCCCGTCAGCCTGCGGCGGCAAGGGCAGTTGCGCCCAATGCCGGGTACGTGTAACCGAAGGAGGCGGCGAAATCCTGCCCACCGAAGCAGTGCATTTCACCCGCAAGGAGATTAAGGACAACTGGCGCCTTGCCTGCCAGGTCAAGGTGAAAAACGACCTCGACATCAAAGTCCCCGCATCAGTGCTCGACATCAAGGAATACGAATGCACCGTGGTGTCGAACAACAACGTTGCCACATTCATCAAGGAGTTCATAGTGGCACTCCCCCCTGGCGAGCATATGAACTTTATCCCCGGCTCCTATGCCCAAATCAAAATCCCCCCGTTCACCATCGACTACGACAAGGATATCGACAAGGCATCAATCGGGTCGGAATACCTCCCGGCATGGGAAAAATTCGGGCTGTTCAACCTCAGATGCGTCAATCCCGAAACCACCGTGCGCGCTTACTCCATGGCCAACTACCCTGCCGAGGGCGACCGCTTCATGCTCACAGTGCGCATAGCCACACCACCATTCAAGCCGAAACCCGAAGTCGGGTTCATGGATGTGAACCCAGGCATCGCATCAAGCTATATATTCACCCTGAAACCGGGCGACAAAGTTATGATGAGCGGTCCTTACGGCGACTTCCACCCTATCTTCGATTCGAAAAACGAAATGATGTGGATTGGCGGAGGCGCGGGTATGGCCCCGCTCCGTGCACAAATCATGCACATGACCAAGACCCTCCACACCACCGACAGGAAAATGAACTACTTCTACGGCGCACGCGCACTCAACGAAGTGTTCTATCTTGACGATTTCCTGAAGTTGGAAAAAGAATTCCCCAACTTCAAATTCCACCTCGCGCTCGACAGGCCGGATCCGGCAGCCGATGCCGCAGGTGTGAAGTACACCCCGGGATTCGTCCACCAGGTCATCTACGACACATACCTGAAGAATCACGAATCGCCTGAAGACATCGAATATTACATGTGCGGCCCCGGGCCGATGAGCAATGCGGTCAACAACATGCTCGACTCTCTCGGCGTAGACCCGGCCAGCATCCACTACGATAATTTCGGTGGCTAATCACACAATATGAAATGATAACGACCACCCGCGATACAGACATAAGGAAAATGACCACATTCGGCCTACCGGCCGAATGTGGCATTTTGATTGAATATACCTCGCCGTCCGACCTCCCCGCCCTGTTTGCAGAAGGAGCTTTAAACAACATACTCCCCCTGGGAGGCGGAAGCAACCTGCTGTTTACAACCGGGCGTTTTGCCGGAACCGTGGTACACTGCGCCGACCGCACCATCACCTTCGGCCAACCCGGTGCTGACGGGATTGTGGAAGTAGAAGCCGCTGCAGGGGTTGTGCTCGACGAACTTTGCGCCCTTACCTGCGGCAAAGGCTTGTGGGGGCTTGAAAACCTTTCGGGAATCCCCGGTGAAATCGGTGGCGCAGCCGTGCAGAATGTAGGCGCCTACGGCACCGAATTCAAGGATGTGGTTGCCAAAGTGCACTGCTTCGATACCGTCAGCGGGGAATATCTAACCCTTGACAATGCCGCATGCCGATACGGCTACCGCGATTCGGTGTTCAAACACCTTGACCAGCCGAATACATTATTGGTAGTAGGCGTTACACTGCATCTGACCACACTCCCCTCCCCCTCACTTGGTTATGCCGCACTTGCATCCCGATTTGCAGGTGCAAGCCCGTCGACATTGACCCCCGGAATGCTTCGCGAAGCCGTAATCTCCTTACGCGACGGCAAGCTCCCTGCGCCGTCGCAGGCAGGCAGTGCCGGCAGTTTCTTCAAAAACCCCGTTATAAGTGCAGATTCCTACGATAAACTGCAACGGAAGTTGAACAAACCCGTCCCAGGCCATGTTCTCCCGACAGGAGATGTAAAACTGTCGGCAGCCTGGCTCATCGACAACGCCGGATGCAAAACATTCGTTGCCGGAGGTGCACGTGTATGGCAGCAACAACCGCTGGTATTGGTAAATGCCGACGGCAATGCAACCGGCGCCGACATCGTGGCACTTGAAAACGCCATCCGCACTGCCGTGCAAGAACAATTCGGAATAAGCCTGGAACCGGAAGTAATACACATCTGGGCCTGAGTCAGCCGTAATAAATATCGGTAAAATCATCGTCATAGCTACTTTTTCTAACCGTCACAACACCATATGAGTTCTTTTGTAATCGAAGGAGGCCGCCCGCTCAGCGGCGAAATCTTGCCCCAGGGCGCAAAAAACGAAGCCTTGCAGGTAATCTGTGCGACATTGCTGACGTCAAGACCTGTCACGATTTCAAACGTCCCTGAAATAAGAGATGTCAAAAACCTGATTGCATTGCTTGCCGCCGCAGGTGTGAGTGTGACACGGCATGAAAAAGGACGTTACACATTCCAGGCTTCCAGTCTCGACCTCGGTTATATGACGAGCGACGATTTCGTCAAACGTTGTGCCGCACTGCGAGGTTCGGTCATGACAGTCGGCCCGATACTCGGACGTTTCGGGCGCGCATATTTCCCCAAACCAGGAGGCGATAAAATCGGACGCCGCAAGGTCGACACCCATATCCAAGGTTTCATGAACCTGGGTGCCGAATACGAGTATGACCACGATAAGAAAGCCTACCTCCTTACCGTGCCATCCACGGGGCTGAGAGGATGCTACATGCTTCTTGACGAAGCATCCGTAACCGGCACAGCCAACATCCTCATGGCTGCGGCTTGCGCCGAAGGTGTGACAACAATCTATAATGCCGCCTGCGAGCCATATCTGCAACAACTCTGCTCGCTGATGACGAAAATGGGTTATGAAATCGACGGCATCGGCTCAAACCTCCTTAAAATCAAAGGATGTGCCGATTGCCATGATTGCCGCGACGGGGAAATAAACCATACCATCCTGCCCGACATGATCGAAGTAGGCAGTTTTATCGGCATGGCCGCAATCACCCGCAGCGCTATCACGGTGAAAAACGTCAGCTACCACAATCTCGGCATAATACCTGAGAGTTTCCGGCGTCTTGGAATCAAGCTTGAGCAAAGAGGCGACGACATCTACGTCCCGGCACAGGAAAGCTACGTAATCGAAACATCGCTCGACGGATCGATAATGAATATTGCCGATGCCCCCTGGCCGGGACTGACCCCCGACCTGTTAAGCGTAATGCTTGTTGTGGCAACCCAGTGTAAAGGCAGCGTGCTGATACATCAAAAGATGTTTGAAAGCCGCCTGTTTTTTGTCGACAGCCTTATCGACATGGGGGCGCAAATACTCCTGTGCGATCCACATCGTGCAGTGGTTATCGGCCATGACCATAACTTCACACTGCGTGCCAACAATATGAGTTCCCCCGACATCCGTGCCGGTATTGCCCTGCTCCTGGCTGCCATGTCGGCCAAAGGCACGAGCATAATCGGCAATATAGAGCAAATCGACCGTGGATATGAGGATATCGACGGCCGCCTGAACCTCCTTGGAGCCTCCATAACACGGATTAGCTGACTTATATGATATATTGCCATTTTCACACACCACCGGCAGGAAGGCAATATGGCTTAATCTCCATGAGGATTCTTGACACAAAACAACTCTTAAAGGAAAAAATTGGATATAGGGCTGATAAATTGGAACATTAGTCGAATTACGGATTTTTTTCAGTAATTTATTAATATCTTTGCCAATGCGTGCCAGGCCGGAGTCAACGGCGTAGCGCGCATTGTCGCACATTGCTGAATATCATCAAATTAAACGTTTCAATTATTAAGCTTCAAAGGCAAAACGGCCAACGGCGCACATAGTGCCGCAAATCCTTTTGCATGCCTTTGGCACAGACACCCCGTTGTTATGATCACCTTCATGATTGTTTTGTTCATAGTCGGCTACATAATGATAGCCCTTGAACATGTGGTAAACATCAACAAGGCCACATTCGCCTTGATGATGTGCGGAATCCTATGGGCCGCATATGCCGTATGCGGCAATGACCCCAACCTTTCCGAGGACATGGTAACCGCCCTTGGTGACACCTGCGAAATAGTGGTGTTCCTAATCGGCGCGATGACAATCGTGGAATTGATTGACCGTTATGGGGGGTTCAACATCATCGTACACCGCATCCACGCAAAAAACAAACGCGGGCTCATGTGGGTGCTTGCATTCGTGGCATTCTTCCTGTCGAGCATACTCGACAATATGACCACCACTATAATCATGGTAATGATGCTGCGCCGCATGCTGTCTGACCAAAAAGAACGATGGCTGTTTGCCTGCGTGATAGTGCTTGCAGCCAACAGCGGTGGAGCATGGTCACCCATCGGCGACATAACCACCATAATGTTGTGGATGAAAAACTATGTTTCCTCTTTCGACCTTATCGTAAACCTCATAGTCCCGTCATTGGTATCGGTTGTAGTGCCCACCCTCATCGCAACACGCTATGTAAAGGCCGAACCCGTAGAATCACTAAACTCCAATGACCAGCGTATTGGTTATGAGATGTCGCGCCATCACAAACGCCTTTCGGTGCTGATTCTGATATGCGGCGTTGCCGGGCTTCTCTTCGTTCCCGTTTTCAAATCAATAACCCATCTGCCTCCCTACATGGGCATACTTATCTCGCTCGGCGCACTATGGCTGCTGACGGAACTTATCGTGCGCAAATACCGCCTTGACGGAAAAATTGAAGGGCGAATCTCCCAGGTGGTAAGGCATATCGACATGTCAACAATCCTGTTCTTCCTAGGCATTCTCCTGTCGGTAGGCGCATTGCAGCAGGCAGGCATATTAAACGGCGTCGCCCATTGGCTCAACGACACCATTCATGAACCATATACTATAAACGGCATTATCGGGGTGCTGTCGTCGATAGTCGACAATGTGCCTTTGGTGGCCGCATGCATGAACATGTATCCCGTAATGACCGATTCGATGATTGCAGCCTCGGCCGATCCTTCCTATGCGGCATTTTTCATCGAGGACGGATTGTTCTGGCACCTGCTCACATTCTGTGCCGGCGTAGGCGGCTCCCTCCTGATTATCGGGTCGGCAGCCGGGGTTGTTGCAATGGGGATAGAAAAAATCCCGTTCATGTGGTATGCCAAGCATATAACCTGGTTGGCATTCCTCGGATATGTGGCCGGTATCGGCACTATATGGATAGAGACATTGTTCCTGTCAATCTGACATCTGATAGCAACGGATATGGCACCCGCGACGCCCTAACATTTCAGGCGTCGCGGGTGTTTTATCGATAAAGCCCTACACACGGGGCTACACATCAAATACCACCCTGTTATGAACCACCATCTTTCCTACGAAGAGAAAAAAGAACTTCCCGACAGCATGTTCGGCCTGCCCGAACGAAGGGAATACCCTATGCCTGACGCCGCCCATGTACGTGCTGCCGAAGCATATTTCCGCTATTGCCCCGAGGAGCTGAAACCCAGGCTGGCAAGGGCTATCCTTTCACGTGCAAAAGCATACGGAGTCGACGTTGAAAGCCCCACAGTGCTGTCATACACCGAAAAGCAGGATGCGGAATAGCCGGAAACCCAAGCCACGCGGCTGTTACTCTTAATTTAACCTAAAATGCGGCAAACTTAACCAAATTAATTTTAATGATTGAGGCGGATTGGCTAAATTTGCCCCCAAATTTCCCAAGTCAGTAAGCAGTTGGCGCATTTCTTCATACACGTAAATGCGTCGGCTACAGCCTCGATGAAAGAAAATGAAGGAAGAGTTCAAGGACATAGCACCCTACGATGACAGCGATTTCAGTGCCACGATGGCACGCCTGGTGAAAGAACCCGGATTTGAAAACGCGATAAAATACGTGATGCCCGATGCCGACTACAGGCAGGTGGCCAACAGTCTGTTGCAGATTGACAACAAAGAGGATTTCCAGAAAAAGGTAATGTTCGGGATTCTCAAAATTCTTGAAAGCAAAACCACAGCCGGTGTAACCGATTCAGGGCTTGAAAACCTGACGCCGGACCGAAACGTGCTTTTCATAACCAACCACCGCGACATAGTGCTCGACGCATCATTCCTGGGGCTGGTCATGATTCGTCGTGGAATAAGCGCACAAGAGGTGGCATTGGGCGACAACCTGCTGATTTACGACTGGATTGAAGACCTCGTGCGCCTCAATAAGGGAATAATCGTAAAACGCAACCTCCGGCTAACCAAAGCTCTTGAAGCGGCAAAACAGCTATCAGGCTATATCCATTACTGCATCCGTGAAAAGCATGAATCGGTTTGGATTGCACAACGGGAAGGAAGGGCAAAGGATTCCAACGACGTCACGCAGGAAAGCGTGATAAAAATGCTTGCACTGGCAGGCGAAGCCCCAGGCATCGTTGACAGGCTTATGGAACTGAATATAACGCCGACGTCGGTTTCCTACGAATACGATCCCAACGACTTCCTGAAAGCCCGCGAATTCCTGGCGAAAAAACGCGACCCCGAATTCAAAAAGTCACAACGCGACGACCTTCTGAGCATGGAAACAGGCATACTCCATTTCAAAGGCCGTGTGCACTTCGCCATCGGCAAATGCATAAACGAAAGTTTGAAGGAAATCCGCCATCTGACCGACAAAGTCGACATAGTACGTCGTGTATGCGCCTTGATTGACAATGAGATTCATCATGGTTACCGCATATATCCCATAAACTATATCGCCTACGACCGTGTTAACCAGACATCACGGTTCGCCCACGAATACACTGCCGATGACGAAGCCCGTTTTGACGAATATCTTTCACGACAGCTCGACAAGGTGGATTTGCCTGATATAAGCGAGGAGGAGCGAGGGTTTATGAAAACCCGGATTTTGGAAATGTATGCCAATCCGCTTCGCAACCGACTGGCAGCCGGGGAACAGTAGTATTCCAGCCTATTTGTGAAACAACGCCCGTCTCTACCCCCCGGCGCGAAAAAGCCGGTGAGCCACACGCACAAGGCATCTATCGGTGATATATAACCCTGTTAAACGAAAGCCTTATGCGTGCACCTTTCATCGTACTCCTCATCCTGCTGATCATCAATGCCGCCATTGATGCCTATATCTACATCCAATCCCGGCGCAGGTGCCACAATCAGATATGGGGCAGGTTGCAACTGTTCACCGCAATTTTCCTGGCGGCAGCGATGATTGTGGAGATGAGCCTTCCGGCAAAACGCGGCGATGAAATGCTGCTGCTGGGGAAAATGTGGCTTCTTTTCGCATATCTTTCAATCTACCTGCCGAAATATCTCGCGGTAGCATTTGACCTCGTTTCATATATCCCGAAACTGTGGAAAGGAAAACGCCTGAAAGCCGTTACATGTGGCGGGGTTGTGATTGCCATAATCACATTTGCAGCATTATGGTGGGGAGCATTGATTAACCGCTATCAAATCGATGTCAACGAGGTCGGGGTATCCATCCCGTCGCTTCCAAAAAAGTTTGACGGATTGCGCATAGCCCAGTTCTCCGACCTGCATACGGGGACTTTCAATGCCGACACAACCTTCGTTTCACGGCTTGTCGACAAAATCAACAGTTTGAAACCTGATGTAATAGTTTTCACAGGAGATATAGTCAACCGCCGTTCAGATGAAATGGCTCCGTTTACGGGAACCCTTTCACGCCTCCATGCCCCTATGGGTGTTTATGCAGTTTTGGGTAACCACGACTATGGCGATTACTGGAAATGGGAATCAGATGAAGCCAAGCAGCGGAACATGCAAATCCTGTTCGGACTTTACGACCGCACAGGTATCCGGTTGTTGCGCAACCAAACCGCATGGCTTCGCTCCGGTAATGACTCAATCGCGCTTATAGGCGTTGAAAATATCGGCGACCCGCCCTTCAAAACCTATGGCTCGTTGCTGACCGCCTACCCTACCCCCGAGGATTCATACACAAAAATCCTCCTGTCACACAACCCGCAACACTGGGTCGATTCTATAAGCGGACGAAGCAACATAAACATCCCCCTTACCCTGTCAGGCCACACACATGCAATGCAAATCGAAGCGTGCGGCATTTCCCCCGCAGCATTCCGCTACGACACATGGGGAGGTCTATATCATGACATCGATAACCGCAACACCCTTTACGTAAATATCGGGGCGGGAACAGTGGGAATCCCCATGCGTGTAGGGGCAACCCCCGAAATAACATTGTTAACCCTGAAAGCAGGCAACGCACCACAATAAATCCGACAAATGAGCGAAACAATAACGTCGATAATAGCCCGTGAAAAAGGCATATCCCCGAAACATGTAGAGGCAACATTAAACCTCCTATCCGACGGGGCCACCATCCCATTTATAAGCCGCTATCGCAAGGAAGCCACCGGCGGCCTCGACGAAGTTGCAGTGTTCGACATATCACAACGGGCTGCCGAGCTTGAGGAACTCGAAAAACGGAAATCATATATCCTTGCCACCATCGAAGGGCAAGGGAACCTGTCAGACGAGCTGAATCAACGCATCAACGAATGCACCGACCTCAATTTGTTGGAAGACATTTACCTCCCATTCAAACCCAAACGGCGCACACGTGCCCAGATTGCACGCGAAAAGGGGCTGGAACCATTGGCAAAAGTCATAATGTCGCAAAAGCCCCGCACACCGGAAGAAGCCGCCGAACGTTTTGTCGGCAATAATGCCGGGTCGGTGGACGAAGCATTACAAGGTGCCTCGGATATAATAGCGGAATGGGTTAACGAACATGAGGAAGTGCGTAGCCGTGTCCGCGACCAGTTCCACCGCTTTGCCACAATCTCATCGAAAGTAGCAAAAGGGAAAGCCGAAGAGGGCGAAAAATATGCCAACTGGTTCGACTTCTCGCAATCGTTGGCACGATGTGGCTCACATGCTTATCTGGCACTGCGACGCGGTGAACGCGAAGGCATCCTGCGTGTCAGCATCGACGTCGACGATGACCGCACACTTGCCAGGCTGTTACCCTTATTCGTCAAGCGCCACGCCACACCAGAGATGAGCGAATTCATAACACATGCCGTCGCCGACGGATATAAACGCCTTACCCGTCCGGCGATAGAAAATGAAATCGCCGCAGAAGCAAAAATAAAAGCCGATACATCAGCCATCAACACATTTTCCGATAACCTGAGGCAACTGCTGCTGGGGGCGCCCCTCGGTTCGAAACGCATTATCGGAGTAGACCCGGGCTTCCGGACAGGCTGCAAAATCGTATGTCTCGACGCCAACGGGAACCTGCTTCACCACGACGTCATCTACCCTACCCCCCCGAAATGCGATATTGACGGGTCGGCACATAAAATGACACAGCTCATAGGGAAATACCATATAGATGCAATAGCCCTTGGCAACGGTACCGCCTCACGGGAAACGGAACAGTTCCTACGCGGCCTAAAACCCTCGCGCCCTGTCGAAATATATGTAGTCAATGAAAACGGGGCATCGGTATATTCGGCATCAAAAACAGCCCGTGACGAATTTCCCGACAAGGATGTGACTGTACGCGGGGCTGTATCGATAGGCCGCAGGCTGATGGATCCCCTGGCAGAGCTGGTAAAAATCGACCCGAAAGCCATCGGGGTCGGGCAGTATCAGCATGATGTAGACCAAACAAAATTAAAGGATGCTCTCGACATGACCGTAATGTCGTGTGTAAATTCCGTCGGGATAGACGTAAATACCGCTTCCCGACAATTGCTTGCATATGTGTCGGGCATCGGCGACACACTCGCCGGTAACATAGTGGCTTACCGTGCCGAACATGGAGATTTCCAGTCGCGGGAAGCATTGAAAAAAGTGCCCCGCATGGGACCAAAGGCTTTCGAACAATCAGCAGGCTTCCTACGTGTGCCGACAGGAAGCAATATTCTCGACAATACTGCCGTTCACCCCGAACGCTACCCGTTGGTAGCACGCATGGCGGCTGATGCAGGCATGTCGACCGATTGTTTCGTCCGCACACCGGAAGCATTCAGAAAGGTTGATTTAAACCGCTATACTGATGATAAAACGGGATTATCAACCTTGTCTGACATAATTTCAGAACTTGAAAAACCTGGTCGCGACCCTCGCGGGCAAGCATCTGTAACAGAATTCGACGAAACAATCCGTGACATCACCGACCTCCGCACAGGTATGGTTCTTCCCGCTATAGTCAATAATATCACAGATTTCGGCGTATTTGTTGACCTAGGGATACATAAAAGCGGCCTTATCCATATCTCCCAACTATCCGACAAACGGATAAACCACCCTTCGGAGGTTGTAAAGCTAAACCAGCGCCTGGAGGTCAAGGTAATGGATGTGGATACCAAACGTGGACGAATCTCCCTTACTTTAAAAGATAAGTGATAATTTTTATGGTTTGCTTATATCATGATGCATGACATTATCATCTGCATAGGGAGCAATATTCCAGAATGCCGACAAGAAATATCCATGGCAATCAAATGGCTGATTGGCAATCTTATCAACCCGCGTCATACATCGCCATACCCCACATCCCCAGAAGGAATCGGAGCCGGTAACACCCCCTATCTTAACGCCGTGATAGACGGGGGTACATATCTGGCCAAGGAAGAACTGGAAGCATCATTCAAAGCGTACGAACATACGCGCGGACGCAAACCATCCGACAAAGCGCAGGGAAAAATTATCATAGACATCGACCTTGTTTGCTATGATGACGAAATTGTGCGCCCTGACGAATTCAATACAGCCTATTTCCGACCGGGGTATCTCAGTCTGCGCGGCAATCAGGAATAATAACAATCAGGAATAGTCGGACTCCTCGCTATTCAGCTTACAAAGCAACCTGCCGGCTACCTGTATGTGCGCAAAGGGGGCAGGAAGGCATCGGCTATATACCTGATTTTATAATCATGTTCATCACCGGTTACAGCCGCCACATCAAACCTCGGACGTAATGGCGCCCGGCATGTACGCAGGTATGCATTTGCAGCCGATACCATATGGCGCACCTTTGACGATGTAATGGCCGACAAAGGGTCTATCGCATCGTCACTACGTGACTTAACCTCCACAAAAGCAATTTCATCGCCTTTAGTCGCAATAATGTCGATTTCCAAATGATTGAGTCGCCAATTGCGCTCCACAATGGCATAACCTCCGGCAACCAGATAATCGGCCACTACCTGTTCGCCCCATTTTCCCAATGAATTATGTCGAGCCATATCCCTATACGTGACTAAATTGCTGTTCTTTGAGAATATCAGTCAATGAGTATATCCATCCTGTCTGCACCGAAGGCATGGGTATAAAAAACAAACAGGGGCTTCGATTGAAGCCCCTGTGGTAATTATCTTACTTATATTCATCCCATGATTTTATCTGAATCTCATCGGGGGTAAGCGATGTGAACGAATTTATAAACGTGGTTGCAAGGCGTGCATTTGTCAACAACGGGATGTTGAGGTCGATTGCCGCACGACGGACTTTATAACCGTTCGAAAGTTCTGCCGACGAAAGGTTTTTGGGCAGGTTGACAACCATGTCGATAAGCTTGTCATGAAGGAGGTCGAGTGCCTGGGGCTGCCCTTCGGGATCCGACGGCCAGTAGACACGCACTGCAGGAACCCCGTTTTCAGTCAAAAACTTGTAAGTCCCTTCGGTTGCATATATCTTCAACCCATGTTTATGGAGTTTGTGGGCGGCATCAAGCATGTCGGCTTTCTGACGCGGCGTTCCCGTTGAAAGGAGCACCGAACGTTTCGGAATCCTGTGCCCTACCGAAAGCATCGCTTTCATCAATGCCTCATCGGTATCATCGCCTATACAGCCAACCTCGCCGGTCGAGGCCATATCCACACCGAGTACCGGGTCGGCACCTTGCAGACGGGAGAAGCTGAACTGTGAAGCCTTGATACCCACATAGTCCAAATCAAACAGGCTCTTGTTGGGTTTTTCTACATTCTCGCCAAGCATCACACGTGTTGCAAGGTCGATGAAGTTTATCTTAAGGACTTTGGAAACGAACGGGAAACTACGCGAAGCGCGCAGATTACATTCAATCACCTTTATATCATTGTTCTTGGCAAGGAACTGGATATTAAACGGCCCGGAGATTTTCAACGCCTTGGCAATCTGCGCCGAAACCTTTTTAATGCGGCGCATGGTCTCCACATAGAGCTTTTGCGGCGGGAACTGGATGGTGGCATCCCCCGAATGCACCCCCGCAAACTCGATATGTTCGGAAATCGCATAAAGTTTGATTTCGCCATCCTGTGCCACGGCATCCATCTCGATTTCCTTGGCATTCTGGATAAATTCCGACACCACGACCGGGTGCTGCTTCGACACATTTGCGGCAAGGCGCAGGAAACGATGAAGTTCCTCTTCATTCGAACATACGTTCATAGCCGCTCCCGAAAGCACGTAGCTCGGACGCACCAATACAGGGAACCCTACCTCACGGATAAAATCGTCGATATCGGCAAAGCTTGTCAGTTCACGCCAACGAGGCTGGTCGATACCGAGCCTGTCGAGCATAGCCGAGAATTTATGACGGTCTTCGGCATTGTCAATACACGAAGCCGAAGTTCCAAGGATATTCACACCGGCATCGTCAAGACGTGTAGCGAGATTATTCGGAATCTGGCCTCCTACCGAAAGGATAACACCGTGGGGTGATTCCAGCTCCAATATATCCATCACACGCTCGTATGTCAACTCATCGAAATAGAGGCGGTCGCACATGTCGTAGTCGGTCGACACGGTTTCGGGATTATAGTTAATCATCACCGAACGCCAGCCGCGCTCTTTGACTGTAAGCAATGCATTTACCGAACACCAGTCGAATTCAACCGAGCTTCCGATGCGGTAGGCGCCTGAACCCAACACAACGACAGAACGATGGTCGTGAAGGTATTTCACATCGTTTTCACTGCCGTTATAGGTAAGGTAAAGGTAGTTGGTCATTGCCGGATATTCGGCAGCAAGGGTGTCGATTTGTTTCACAACCGGCACTATACCGGCCGCTTTACGCAATGCTCTCACACGTGCGCTGTCGGAAACAGAATCGAATTCGTCTTTCATCACAGCCCTGGCAACCTGGAAATCACTGAAACCTTGCTGCTTGGCAAGTTTCAGCAAATCGGTGGGGAGGGCTTCGATGGTGTCGTAATTTCCAAGCTCGTTTTCAGTCTCGATGATATGTTGCAGTTTCTGCAGGAACCAACGGTCGATTTTTGTCAGCTCGTGGATGCGCTCAACCGAATAACCTTCATGCAAAGCCTTGGCAAGCACGAATATGCGTTTGTCGGTAGGTTCTTTAAGAGCCTTATCCATATCGCTGATTTTCAGGTCACGATTGCCCACAAAACCATGCATGCCCTGGCCTATCATACGCAACCCCTTCTGAATCACCTCTTCGAATGTGCGGCCGATAGCCATAACCTCGCCTACCGACTTCATCGAAGAACCGATTTCACGACGCACCCCATGGAATTTACCTAAATCCCAACGAGGGATTTTGCAAACTATATAGTCAAGCGCGGGTTCGAAAAATGCGGAAGTATCCTTGGTTACGGAATTTTTCAGCTCAAACAAACCATATCCCAGACCGAGTTTGGCTGCCACGAATGCAAGCGGGTAGCCTGTTGCTTTTGAAGCCAATGCCGACGAACGGCTCAAACGTGCGTTTACTTCGATTACACGATAATCCATCGAATCGGGGTCGTAGGCATATTGCACGTTACATTCACCCACGATGCCTATATGACGTATTATCTTTATGGCCAGCTGACGCAGGAAATGGTAGTCGTCATTTGAGAGTGTTTGCGATGGCGCGACAACGATACTTTCACCGGTATGGATTCCGAGCGGATCGAAATTTTCCATGTTGCACACAGTGATACAGTTGTCATAACAGTCACGTACCACCTCATATTCCACTTCCTTCCACCCCTTGAGCGATTTCTCGACCAACACCTGGGGTGAAAACGAAAATGCTTTTTCTGTGAGGCTGACAAGTTCTTCGGCATTATCACAAAAACCGCTTCCCAAACCTCCTAACGCATAAGCTGCACGGACGATTACGGGATATCCCAGACGTTCTGCCGCAGCAAGTGCTTCCTGGGTGTTTTCAACAGCTTCGCTCTTGATTGTCTTGACCTCGATTTCGTCAAGTTTCTTTACGAACAGCTCGCGGTCTTCCGTATCCTTGATAGCTTGTACAGGGGTGCCGAGCACACGGACATTGTATTTCGCCAACACACCCGATTCAAAAAGCTCCACACCGCAGTTCAATGCCGTCTGGCCGCCAAACGACAGCAAAATACCGTCTGGCCGCTCCTTCTCGATGACACGCTCTACAAAATAGGGGGTCACGGGGAGGAAATAAATCTTGTCGGCGAAACCGTCGGAGGTCTGCACAGTCGCAATATTCGGATTGATGAGCACGGTGTTTATCCCTTCCTCCTTCATGGCCTTTAATGCCTGGGAGCCGGAATAATCGAATTCGCCGGCCTCACCGATTTTCAGTGCGCCGCTGCCGAGCAGAAGAACTTTGTTTATTTTTTCCATGCCGAAACGATTGGATGCTTGCTGGTTTTGTTGTGATGAAAAATCCCCTTCATCCCCGTAAATACGGTCTGATTTGCAACGGCGAACCTGACCAACTTCGTCAGGCTTCTTTTTATGCCCTGCCTTAAGCCTGGTTCCTTACCAACTCAAGGAAACGGTCGAAAATAAATTCCGTGTCGCGCGGGCCGGAAGAAGCCTCCGGGTGGAACTGTGCCGAGAAAAACGGCTTGGTCTTATGACGTATCCCCTCGTTCGTACCGTCATTCATATTCACAAACAACGGTTCCCAGTCATCGCCCAATGCAGAATCGTCAACGGCAAAACCGTGATTCTGCGATGTGATATAGCAGGTGTCAGAACCGGTCATACGCACAGGCTGGTTATGGCTGCGATGTCCGTATTTGAGTTTATATGTACGTGCACCGGCAGCTTTGGCCAATAGCTGGTTCCCCATACAGATGCCGCAAATCGGCTTCCCGGTTCCCATAGCCTTGCGGATATTCACAACGGTTTCTTCGGCAAAATCAGGATTACCGGGGCCGTTGGATATGAAAAGTCCGTCAAACGGGATTGTGTTGAAGTCATAGTTCCAGGGAACGCGAACAACCTTCACCCCGCGACGGGTCAGACATCTGATTATATTGAATTTGGTACCACAGTCAACAAGCACAATGGTCTTATCGCCGCTTCCATGTTCCTCCACCTCGCGACAGCTCACTTTATCAATGAGGTTTTCAGAGTTAGGGTCGTCAAACCCCACCTCGTCAGGCGAGGAGAAATAAATCTTGCCGAGCATCGACCCTTTCTCACGCAAATGCTTTGTAAGGGCACGCGTATCGATGCCATATAACCCGGGAATTTTTTCGTCGCGAAGCCATTGGTGGAGCGACCGGCTCGAAAGCCAGTGACTCGGTTCCCAGGAATAATCCTGGGCTATAATGGCCCGGCAATGGATTCGTGAACTCTCAAGATACTCGCTGACATCATCCTTGACCGTTTCCGGCGGAACGCCGTAATTCCCAAGGATGGGATATGTGGTAACGAGTATCTGCCCCTCGTAGGAAGGGTCTGTAAGGCTTTCGGGATATCCCGTCATAGCCGTATTGAAAACCACTTCGCCTGCTGTGGGCGCTTCGTATCCGAAGGATTTTCCTGAAAAACAGGTACCGTCCTCAAGCATGAGAACGGCTTCTCGTGTCTGTCGCATAAATGATAGTGAAAGCTTGAGAATACCGCTTACTCGCGCATTAATTGCGCACCACAAAGTTACTCAATTTTCTTAACAACAGCAAACCATCCTTAACGCTTTCTTGTCAAAAGGCAACCGGGAAATAACGAGCAAAACGATAATCGCTTTTATCATTCGGGCATTTTGCGTATTTTTGCAACAAATCAAAACAGACCAACCCTATGGACGATAAAAACATATATCCCGACAACGAAATATTCAACCGCTCTCATCTGCTTTTAGGGGATGAAACTATGGAAAAGCTAAAAAACACAGGAGTAATAATATTCGGCATAGGCGGCGTAGGGAGCTGGACGGCAGAATCCCTTATACGCACCGGGGTGCGAAATCTCACGATAGTCGATGCCGACACTGTTGCTGTGTCAAATATAAACCGCCAGGCACCTGCCACCACGCTGACAGTAGGGGAAAGCAAAGTAGAAGCGATGCGCCACCGGCTGCTCCAAATCAACCCGGATGCAAATATAACAGCAATCCGCCAAATCTACTCGGCCGATACCGCTTCAGAATTCGACCTCGAACAATACGACTATATAATCGATGCAATCGACTCCCTGGCCGACAAAGCAACACTTATCATCAATGCAACGAATGCCTCACGCCCCAAACTATTGTCATCAATGGGGGCGGCATTGAAGATGGATCCGACCAGGATACAAGTTGCCGAATTTTGGAAAGTAAAAGGTTGCAGACTTGCAGCAGCATTGCGTACCCGCTTCAAACGTAATGCCCGATTCCCTTCTCGCAAATTCCAATGCGTGTTTTCCGACGAACTTCTTCCAAATCTCGGAGCGGAACTCTCAGAACGCCCAGCAAGGTCAACTAAATCATGCCCGCCATGCAATAGCCCCATGACGTTCAACAAAGTTGCAACAAACGGTTCCCTATGTCACATAACCGCAATCTTCGGCATGACACTTACAGGCTTACTGCTACAACACATCACCCGTCAACCGGCCTCTTGACAAAGTTGAATTATATAACACCGGGCAAAACCCTAAAAAAAACAGAATTGCCGTGCCAAAGTTCGAAAACCAGGCACGGCATTTTTATACGGCAGGGCAAATTTTATTTACCGAAATAGCGCTTGAACAGACCTGCAAAGCCACGACCGTGACGAGCTTCATCCTTTGCCATTTCATGAACAGTGTCATGAATAGCATCAAGATTTGCCTTTTTAGCATTGGCAGCAATACGCATCTTATCAGCATTTGCACCGGCTTCAGCCATCATGCGCTTCTCCAGGTTGGTCTTGGTATCCCACACGCAGTCACCAAGCAACTCTGCAAACTTGGCAGCATGTTCAGCCTCTTCCCAAGCATAACGCTTGAACGCCTCAGCAATTTCAGGATAACCCTCACGGTCAGCCTGACGAGACATCGCAAGATACATACCCACCTCGGTGCATTCACCCATAAAGTGTGTATTGAGGTCTTTGATCATCTCGTCATCACAACCCTTGGCAACACCAATCTCATGCTCTGTAACGAATTTCAAAGCCTCATCCTCCGTAAGTTCTTTGAACTTGCTGCTAGGAGCGCCACAAAGCGGGCACTTTTCAGGAGCTTCGTCACCTTCGTGAACATAACCGCACACTGTGCAAATAAATTTCTTTGTCATGGTTTCTTATTCTAATAAATTGATAATAATTTTATATCCTGATATCATTATGAATAATAAATCAACCCTATATGTCAATATCAAAAGAAATTTCAATAATGACATATGATATATGCAAAGTTAAAAAATCGCCATCAAATTAACCAAATTCAAATCCCAAAATTTCATAAATTTTAAAACAACCGATTATTGTAGTTTAACTATAAGTTGTCACATAGCCAATCACTTCAAACTTGGGAAGCCCTACCGAAGCAGACGCTCCAGCCCAATCAGCACAGCCACCAAACAAAGCATCCCAGCCCCACAAAGCAGGCTGGCATGCTACCGCCTGCTTAAGAATGTCATTACGTCAAACCAGCTCAACCAGTCTGGCTAGTCAACAACCCAAGCCCGGCTGGCTGCCGGGGGCAGGCCGGCCTGGCAGGGGCAAAAAAGAAAGACCCCCCGGCGGCGTGTGCCGTCGGGGGGCCGGAAGGTGGCGGTTACCTACTCTCCCGCTTTCGCAGTACCATCGGCGTGATAAGGCTTAACTTCTCTGTTCGGAATGGGAAGAGGTGGAGCCCTTATGCTGTCATCACCTGAATAT
>LUJQ01000062.1 GCA_001689485.1 Bacteroidales bacterium M6
CCAGATGAGCCATTATGACACACCCTCCTCTCTTAAACTATAACGGGTATTGCCGGTTAGTTGGAATGAATTACCAGATAATCACCTGTTCGGAGGCGGGGCGGAACAGCTTGTCTCCCTCCTTGATGCCGAATGCTTTGAAGAAGGGGGTGATGTTGCGCAAAGTCACGTTCACACGGTTTTCTGCCAGTGAGTGCACATCCGAAACGGTGAGGTTGCGCTTCTCTTCGTCGCGGCAGTTTGTTGCCCAGATATTGGCATAGTTGAGATAGAATGCCTGTTCGGGGGTATAACCGTCGATTAAAGCCTCTTTAGAGTTTACGTCTACCCCTTTCTTTTTCTGGGAATCGAGGAAGGCTGTGTGCGAAACCCGCAGGCCGCCCTGGTCGGCGATATTCTCACCCATGGTGTAGGTGCCGTTTGCGAAAAGTCCCGGAAGGATTTCAACGGCATCGAACTGCGCGCCGAGTTTCGATGTGAATTCACCGAATTTCTTTGTGTCTTCCTCTGTCCACCAGTTGGCCATATTGCCGGCGGCATCGAAGTTGCGCCCCTGGTCGTCGAACCCATGGGTCATTTCGTGGCCGATAACCACACCGATTCCTCCATAGTTTTCAGCATCAGATGCTTCAGGGTCGAAGAACGGGTTCTGGAGAATGGCGGCAGGGAACACTATTTCATTGGCCATCGGGTTATAGTAGGCGTTGACAGTCTGCGGTGTCATGCCCCATTCCGATTTGTCGACAGGTTTGCCCCATTTTGAAAGCATATCCTTCTGATGCCACATCCCTGCATTGTGAACGTTGCGGTAGTAGGGCAGGGCGGGGTCGATTTCCATCGAAGAGTAGTCTTTCCATTTGTCGGGATAGCCTATTTTCACAGTGAACGCATTGAGTTTCTCGATGGCTTTGAGTTTGGTCTCGTCTGACATCCAGGGCAGGTTGATGATATGCTTGCCCAGGGCCACGCGGAGGTTGCCCACAAGGTCGAGCATCTTCTGCTTGGAGCTTTCAGGGAAATATTTTTCAACATAAAGGCGTCCGATAGCTTCACCCATGTAGCTGTCTGGCACTCCCAGGGCGCGTTTCCAGCGGGGGCGCTGCTCCTTGACACCGCTTTTGACTTTCGAGAACTCGAAGTTGGTGGCGGTGAACTTGTCGCTGAGGTAGGGAGCCGCCTGGGCCACATATTTCCATAGGTAGTAGTCTTTGATTTCGCGGTCGGTCAGCGACGACAAGAGGTTGTCTGACTGAACGAGCCCCTTCGGTTCTGTAACGATGAACTCCTGCGGGGTGTCGATATCCATCGTTTCGACAAAGAAACGGTTCCAGTTGATGTGGGGATACTGCTCTTTGAGCTGCGCGATGGTGCGTGGGTTATACATCGCCACGATGTCGCGGCTCTCCTCGCGGGTGAGGGCGGAGTCGGCTATCGCTGTCTCGATTTTGATTACATTCTTCATGATGCGCTGGGCGTCCTTTTTCTTGTAGCCTGCATTCATCATCTGGTCAACGATGAGTTTCTTGTAGGCATCGAGGATGCGGCGGTTCTCTTTGTCGTTGAGCAGGTAATAGTCGCGGTCGCCAAGGCCCATCGAGCCGCCCGACACATACATCGCATATTGGCGGCTGTCGGCCATGTCTTCCATCGGGCCGGCTCCGAAGAATGGGCTGCTGTAGTTCTTGTGCATCCACATGAAGAGGTCTTCCATACCCTCATGGGGTGTGGTCTCGATTTTCTTGAGGTCGTCGAGAATCGGGGCGGCGCCTTCTGCGTTGCGGCGCACCGAGTCCATCCCCTGTGAATATAGAGTCCAGATTTTGAAGGCGTTTGTGCCTTTCCCGGGGTTGCTCGAGCCGAGGTTTAGCACTATTTCCTTGACTTTTGCCTCAGCTGAGTCGGCCAGAACGTTGAACACGCCGTAGCGGGCATATTCGTCGGTCAGTGGATTTGCATCCATCCATCCTTGGTTCACATGGCGGTAGAAATCTTCTCCTGCCGCGATGTTGTTGTTGATGTAGGCGGGATTGACGCTTTTCAGATGCTCTGCCCCTGCCGGTGCTGCCACCGATGCCAAAGCTGTCAATGCCATTGCCATTGCTTTGAGTTTCATTGTGTTATTGTGGTTAAAGTTCTGTTTTGTTCAGACATTGAAGCGGAAATGCATGATATCTCCGTCTTGTGCTACATATTCTTTCCCTTCAACAGCGAGTTTCCCGGCTTCTTTCACGCCCTGTTCACCGCCGAGGTTAACGAAATCGTCGTATTTTATCACTTCGGCGCGGATAAAGCCTTTTTCAAAGTCGGTGTGGATCACTCCGGCGCACTGGGGGGCTTTCGCTCCGCGCAGGAATGTCCATGCCCTCACCTCATCGGCACCCGCAGTGAAGAAGGTCTGCAGGTTAAGCAAGGCGTATGCGGCCCGGATCAGACGCGAGACTCCGGATTCCTCCAGCCCGATTTCATTGAGGAATTCCTGGCGTTCCTCAAAGGTGTCTAATTCGGCAATGTCGGCCTCGGTCTGTGCCGCGACAATAAGCAGCTGGGCGTTTTCCCCTGCTATGGCCTGGCGCACGGCGTCGACATATCTGTTGCCGTCAACAGCCGATGCATCGTCAACATTGCAAACATAAAGCACCGGTTTGTTGGTCAGAAGAAACAGCTCGCGGGCATATTTCTGTTCGTCCGGAGTCTCCAGCTCCACTGAACGGGCCGGTTTCCCCTGGTCGAGTGCATCTTTGAACCGTTTGAGCACCTCATATTGCATCTTTGCAACCTTGTCGCCGCCGGTCTGCGCCTGTTTCTGGGTGCGGGCAATGCGTCCCTCAATGGTCTCGAGGTCTTTGAGTTGCAGCTCATAGTCGATAATCTCCTTATCGCGCACCGGGTCTACAGTGCCGTCAACATGGGTGATATTGTCATCGTCAAAGCAGCGCAGCACATGGATTATGGCGTCTGTTTCCCTGATATTGGCCAGGAACTTGTTGCCCAGGCCTTCACCCTTGCTCGCACCCTTCACCAGCCCGGCAATGTCAACGATTTCAACTGTGGCAGGAACCACAGAGCGGGGCTGGCACATCTCAACGAGCTTGTTCAGCCTCTCATCGGGCACGGTTATCACTCCCACATTCGGCTCTATTGTGCAGAATGGGAAATTGGCCGACTGGGCCTTGGCGTTTGACAGACAGTTAAACAAAGTCGACTTCCCAACATTCGGAAGCCCTACGATTCCGCATTGCAATGACATATATCGGTTCTGGTTTTTTAGGTTCTACCTTAAGTTCACAGTCCATAGCGTTTGCAACCCGTTTTTGGAAAAATAATTCCACCCGTGTGGTTTGCAAATTGATATTATGGTCGCAACTACAGGCACATGCCTCAGGTTGCGACCACAAATTTACTAATTTTTCACCAAAGCCGAAAGCCTTTAAAATCCCATAAAGCGCTCAAAGGCCTCTTTGGAATCCTCTGTCATGGCACGTTACAAATCTATTTGCTCCAGCGGCAGGTCGAAGGCTTCTGCAACGGCGGGGAACACAACCTTGCCGTCAACAACATTGAGTCCCTGGGCGAGTGCCTTGTCGGCCTTGCAGGCATCGCGCCACCCCTTGTCTGCCAACCGCAGGGCGTAGGGGAGGGTGGCATTGGTCAGAGCAAGCGTGGATGTGAACGGAACGGCTCCCGGTATATTGGCCACGGCATAATGCACTACTCCGTCGACCGTGTATGTTGGCTCGGAGTGGGTCGTAGGATGCGACGTCTCGAAGCAGCCGCCCTGGTCTATGGCAACATCGACCAGCAGCGAGCCGGGGCGCATCAGGGTCAGCATATCCTTGGTCACCAGGTGGGGCGCTTTGGCTCCGGGTATCAGCACTGAACCTATTACCAGGTCTGTCGTCGGCAGTTCCATCTCGATATTATGGCGTGATGAAAAGAGTGTCTTGACATTCTTCGGCATAACATCGGCAACATGGCGGAGCACCGGCAACGATATGTCAGCTATGGTCACGTCGGCACCAAGCCCCGCCGCCATCAGCGCGGCATTACGCCCGACAACCCCGGCGCCCAGAATCAGCACTTTGGCAGGTTTCACTCCCGGCACACCTCCGAGCAGCACGCCGCGTCCGCCCTGGGGCTTCTCAAGAAAGCGGGCACCCTCCTGCACCGACATGCGCCCTGCAACCTCGCTCATCGGAATCAGCAGCGGCAGTGAGCCGTCGGCAAGCCGCACAGTCTCATAGGCGATGCACACAGCCCCGCTTTTTATCATCGCATCTGTCAGGGCGCGGTCACATGCGAAATGGAAGTAGGTAAACAATAGCTGCCCCTTGCGTATCAATCCGTATTCCGGGCGGATAGGCTCTTTGACCTTGACAATCATTTCCGCGATGGCATAGACATCTTCAATCGTAGGCAGCATCTTGGCTCCGGCGGCGCGGTATTCATCGTCGGAGAATCCCGAGCCGTTCCCGGCCGTTGTCTGCACATAAACCTCGTGGCCACGGGCCACCATCTCACGCACGCCGGCAGGGGTAACTGCCACGCGGTTCTCGTTGTTTTTGATTTCTTTGGGAACTCCGATAATCATAATCGTAAGTTTGTTTGATTGGTAAGTTGGTTAAATCCCCACCCGGGTAAGCAAATGGCAAAACCCGGCAGACGCATCCATACCCACCCGGTTACGTCCGTCCGCAAATCTACTGAATATCTCCTGAATATCCGCGCCATTCCCGCATAAAATTACCATATTCTTCAACATCATTCCCCGACATATTTCCCCCCCGGTTCATCATGCCTCGATTAGATTGAGTCAAATTAGAATAGACTTGTGCCAATGTGTAATTCCGGTGCAATTTATATCATGAAGAGGGCGTGTCATAATGGCTCATCCGGGTCGTCGCCCGAGAGCTTCGGGGCTTTCGCTAAGGCGGGGCGTACAAAGGTCGATAACGGTCATTGATCTTTGTCAACTCACCTCACCCTCAGGCTCCTGCCATCAGACCATTCTTTGCCAAGCAAAGCGCTTCGTGATTACTGACAGCCCACTCTCCATCCGGGTGCAAAAAAGGCGTTGGTCGAATTTCGACCAACGCCTTAGCTTTGCTTCCACATCATTCCGCCTTTTATGCAGAAGATGGGGTAGGGTTTATTTCACTTTATATGTCGGGATTCCGAGCAGTTCCGGACGGAGAGATTTCACCGCCGGAAGGCGTTTGCTCTTGGCGGCAACGCTTTTTGCTGCAACATTTGATCCCCCGGAGGTAGGCAACACAATCTTGGCTGGCTGGAATGAGGGATAATTGTCGGTAAGCCACAGCCATCCAACATTGCCTTCAGGTGTGATAATCGCCGGATGCGAGATAGTGATTACACCGTCTTTCATCGTGTCGTTCAGACCTTGCTCAATAATCTGCTGCTTGGTATATTGGATTGGCTTGCCTGTGTTATCCGAAAGTTTTCCGCTTGTGTAGAGAGCCGTAGCGTTAGCTATCTGAATGATACCGTCTGCATCCTCATAGGCCTTCTGAATATCAACTATTACATAGTCTGGGTCGGATACATCAATGTCGATATTATATTGATTGCTTTCCTCCGTTCCATAGTCTGGCCAGTAGATATTGCCGTAAGGTGCAACGAGGCGGTAGAGACCGGCTTTTTCACTGTTTTGTTTTATGGGTACTTCATATGTCTCTACTGTCAGGCCTGCTTGATTGTAGTAAACCCCGAGGAAGCCGTCGGTATACTGGCAAACGCCAAGTTCAACCCAGCTTTCATCTTCATTAGCACCGTCGAGCCAAAGTTCCCATTCGCTACCTGGAGAACCTTGCTCAAGACCGCCGGAGAATACTCCGTCTTTGTAGCTGCCGCCTATATTGGTAAGCATGCTGTAGAGTCTGCCGCTGTTAAATTTAACTTTACGTGTCTGGAGTGTTTCATTGACTGTCAGAGAACCGGCTGCACCGCTGTAATTGGCGTATTCTGATGTTTGTGAGCCGTTTTTAAAGTCTTCTTTAAGAAGGAAGTGGCTGTAGAGACATTCAAGTTTTACATTACCGTAGTTCTCCTGGAATCCTTCGTTCTGTACACATTGGATATGTGTGTTGTAAGAAGTAACAGGATTACCTTTTGAATCGCAGAAATATGCCTCGTTGGCTACAGTGGCATTAATGTAAAGATAGTCCGGTGTTGTACCTGTATAATGGTAATAGCTTCCATAATCACTGTTCTTGTATGGAGCATGCACTCGGAAGAAACCTTTCTTAGTAGGATGTTCCTGCACTGTAACAGGGAATGTGAGTTTTTCACCGCCAAAAGGTTGCCAAAGGGTATTATCGTAAATTTTGCAATCCTGCAGTGTAACCCATCTCATAAAGCATACGTCATAGACACGGTTGGTGATAAAGTAAGGCGATGACTCTCCTGAAGCCTTGACATCGAACTTGTAAACCTCTTTTTCAACCAGGTTGTCGGTGCTTCCGAAGTCAATCCTTATGCCTGTCTCGCCGGAATCCGCCGCAAATTCGGCTGACAGCTCTGCCTGGCCGTCGAGAGGAGTGCCTTCGTTGTAGTCTTCATACACGATATTTCCCTCTTCATCCTTTACTACTTCGCCGTTTTCCATTTTCGGTTCGCAGATACGGAAGAGGCCGGCCGGAACAGGAGTGCCATTCTCGTTTGAGACAGTGGCATTGAGTTTATATTCTCCTGCAGAAGCGGTATTCTGGCGGTAGACTTTGATGGTGAAGTAGGTATCTCCCTCTTCAAGGTCAATTGCCGATTCGTCGTTTATGCTGAAATAGACCGGCGGGGTGTTCACAGCCGCGGCGGGGGTGTATTCCACGTCTTCACTGCATGATGCAAGCGAAACGGCCAACACGCCCAAACCGAGGTATATTTTGTTGTATTTCATTTTATTATATGCTTTTGTTTAAAATGAACTTGTCTTTTTGAAATTCCTGGCTGCCTGACAAACAGCCTGTAAAGCTGTTTATCAGGCGGTCGGGCGTTTATTCAATGTCGGCAACCGGGGTCGGGATGACCGAGCCGTTCGTGCCGTTTACAATCAGAGGATTGCGCTGGATTTCGCTCTGCGGTATGTCGAACAGCAGACAGGTGTTGTCGGGTGCTACGTTAAGCACCACCTCGGCCGGGAAACCGCCGCCACGGCGGTCAACACCTTTCTGCAGACGCATCAGGTCATAATAGGCGAATCCTTCGCCCCAAAGTTCGATGCGGCGCTGGCGCCATACCTCTTCACGTACTGCATCCGGTGTGGAGCCGTTGAATGAATAGTCTGGCTGGCGATAAGTCTTCACAAAGTCTGAGAGGGTCTTCGCCCCGGTTGTCGGGGTCAGCATTCCCTGCGCCTCCGCGAGGATGAGATACATCTCTTCTACACGCATCAGCGGAACGTCGATGGCTCCGGATGCCTGGGGTGCGTCGCCATAAGAGCCGAATTTCAACTGTGCATAGGGAGGGAATTCTGCGTTACCTGCTGCAGTTACACCCGATGTGATGTAATTGGCATATGTGCCCGGAAGCGATGCGGGAGCTTTGCCGCTACCGTCGAGCCACCAACCTTTACGCACATCCGACGCGGGGATTGTGTTATAAAGTATTTTGTTGATGCGGCGGTATACACCGGTTGGGGCATATCCGTTGGTCTGCCATCCGGTAAGGTGTGATGCGCGATTAGCTACACCAATATATTCACTTTCACCGGGATCAGCATACATACCCCATATGAAGCTCTTGTCCTGGAGTTTAATAAATGCCGGAATGGCAACGTCGTTACGCCCGTAGGGTTCCAGCCCGTCTTCTTTTGCAAGGTCGATGGCTTTTTGGGCATCGTCGGCTGCTTCTTTATATTTGAGGCTGAACAGGTGTGCGCGTGCACGCAGACCGTAGGCTACAGTAGCGTTGGCGAAGGTCTTTGCGATATTGGTGGTATTGGCCTGGTTTTCGCGGGTCACCCCTTCGGGATGGTCTTCTGTGCTCTTGGCTGCTGCTTCAAAGAGGGATATGGATTCTGTCAGGTCGTTGATAATCTGAGTGTAGACCTGCGACACTGTTGAACGGGCGCATCCGTTGGTTGCGGTTTCGTTCATATTGGTGTCAAGAATAATAGGCACGCAAAGGGCATTGGGGTCTTTTGCATAGGTGAACTGGTACATTTGAGCCAGGTTGAAATAGGCAAAAGCGCGGAAGGCCAGTCCGTTGGCACGGTAATACATCAGCAACTGGTTGTCAGTGTCAGCGGGGATTGATGCGATTACCATGTTGGCGGAACGGACGGTGTTGAACGAGTAGTTCCAATAATAGAGGTTGTCGTAGTAACGTCCGCCGAAGTCAGACATCTCCATCGCTGCGGAGTAGTGCTGATAGTTGCTCACATTCGACGACATGTCGATTCCGCGCATATCAGTCATGAGCATCATCGAACCCCATCCGAAGTCGATATGTGTCTCAAATTCAGTCATAAAGCTGTTGACCTGGTTCGGCAGCGAGTTGACGGCTGCCGATGCAAGCTCCGGATTCAGCTTCACATTTTCTTCTTTTTGGCTTTCGGTGGCCGTTCCGCCTGTGGGGAGCTGGTCAAGGTCGTTGCACGCGGCCAGCAGTGCGCCTGCAGCAACCATCGAAAGATATATCTTTGTTTTCATTGTTTTATCCGTTAATGTTAGTCAGACAATTAGAATTGCACACGGAGACCGCCCGAAATGTTACGCAGGGCTGAATACTGTCCGGCTGAGGTTGAGCCGAAGCCGATGCGGGGGTCGAGGCCTTTACGTTTGGTCCAAAGTGCCACGTTGTCGGCTGATCCGTAGAGGCGTACGTTCTCAAGTCCGATTTTACGCGTCCATTTTTCAGGAAGCGTGTAGCCGATTGTGACGTTGTTGATCGACAGGTAGTTGGAACTGATCAGGTTGAATGTCGTGTTCTGTGCCCCAAGGTCGTAGGTGCGCTGTGAGTCGAGCTTCGGATATTTCGCGTCGCGGTTTTCGGGAGTCCATGCTTCGAGGGCGTCGACATGCCAGTTGCGTCCCAGGTTCGTGAGGTCGCCGGAGTGCATCAGCATGCCATACCCCTCGTCATACATCTTACCGCCGAGCTGGAAGCCGAATTGCACAGACAGGTCTACGCCATAAGCCTGCAGGGTTGTTCCGAAACCTCCGTAGAATGTCGGCAGACAGTTGCCTGTTTCTTTTAGGTTGGTGTCGGCGGCGATGTCGAAGCTCGGGGTCTTGTATTCGTTGCCGTTACCGTCTTTTGCCCAGAAGAGGGGTTCACCGTTGTTGTAGTCGACGCCGGCATATTCAACCATGTAGTAGTTGTAGAGCGAGCTCCCCTCTTTGAGGATACGGATGCCGGAGATGAGCTGGCCGCCGAGATCCGGATGGAGCTTCAGGATCTTGTTTTTAATCCAGGTGCCGTTTACGTTGAGTTCCCATGTGATGTTTTTGAGGTCGATAGGGCGGAAGTTGAGCTCGAATTCAAGACCTGAGTTGCGCATCGAACCAACGTTCATAGGAATCGATGAAAAACCGTTTGACGGGGCAACGGGCTTGTTGTAGAGCATGTCGGAGGTCTGGCGCAGGAAGTACTCCAATGTACCTTCGATGCGTCCGTGGAAGAAGCTGAAATCGATACCTGCGTTCCACGCGTTTGAGGTTTCCCATGTCAGGTCGGGATTACCTTTCTGTTTCAGGTTGCCGTCAGACCAGGCGTCTGTGCCCTCAACGGTGTAGATGTCTTCATAATAAGGCGATACTTCCAGACCGGGGTAGAGGTTATCATTACCCTGCTGACCGTAAGATGCCTTCACTTTGAGGAGGTCAATCCATGTCTGGTCTTTGAGGAAGGTTTCCTTGGCTGCGTCCCAGGCAAGCGACACCGAGAAGAAGTTACCCCAGCGATGGTCGGGGGCAAAGTTTGATGATGCGTCGCGACGATAGGAGACGCTGGCGAAATAGCGGCTGTCATAGTCGTAGTTCACACGGCCGAAGATGCCTCGTGTAGCATAACCTGAACGTGAGCCGGCACCTTTACGGTTTGCATTGTTGAGGGTGTTGGAAACGGTCCAGGAATTAGGGTCATAGAGGTTGTAACCCCATGCTACGAGTGTTTCGCTGTCACGCTCATAGCTTTCATAGCCGACCATGTAGTCGGTGTGGTGCACATCAGCGAAGGTTTTGCGGTAGTTGGCCAGAACCTGGATGTTGAGGCCGCGCAGACGGCTCTGCTGCTGCTGTGCAAGACCTCCTTGTTCACTCATCGAACCATAGAACCCGTTCATGAGGGTATGGTTGCGGGTGTTGTCAAGGAAATATCCTATAGTCCCTGTGATGTTGAGGTTTTCGATAGGGTTGATGGTTGCATACCATTTGGCATCAAGCACATCCATCAGCAATTGGTCTGTGTTGTAAAGGAAGTTGGATGCAGGGTTTGAGTTCATCATGAAGTTGCGCACTGCACCGAGGGCATATTTGCCGTCTCCATAGTCGTAAATGGGGTGTCCGGTGCCTGCGTCACGCATGATGTTGCCATGGGCGTCGCGCACATACATCGGGTAGATAGGTGCAATGTTGTCGGCCATCATGAATGCGTTGGCTGAAGAGGCTGCATCGTCGGCAGTCTGTCCCGAAGGAGAGTCCATTGTCACATGGTTGTAGGCAATTGACGAACCGAGTTTGAGCCATTTCTTCGCCTGGTACTCTACTCCGACACGAGAGGAAAGACGGTCGTAGGCGGAGCCTTCGATGATACCTTCGTCGCCGAGATAACCTACGCTGCCATAAAAGCTGAAGCGTTCAGAACCGCCGGAAACAGAAAGATTGTATTCCTGGCGCAGGCCGGTGCGGAATGTCTCTTTCTTCCAGTCGTCGGGCACGATATAGTTGTGGCCGTTGCTATAGCCGAGGCGTGCATTCGGGTTGAGTTTGCCGTTTGTGCCGATAAGCATCTGACCTGCGGGTACGTCATAAACCTGATATCCCTGTCCGAATGCCGTGTTCATGGCACTGTTGGCGGTGAGGTGTGCACGTGCAGCGTCGTAACCATTGTGGTATTTGTATCCGTTTGTCAAAGCGGTGTAGGCCATTTCATAATACATGGCGGGGTCTGTGATTACATCATATCCGTTGACCATACGGGAGTTGGCGCCCCAACGTGCGTCAAACGTGATGCGGGCATCCCCCTCTTTACCTTTTTTGGTGGTTATAAGGATTACGCCGTTTGCACCGCGGGCTCCGTACAGGGCGGCTGCTGCTGCGTCTTTGAGAACCGTCATTGAAGCGATGTCCATTGTGTTGAGTGTGGCGATGTCGCCATCGAAAGGCATACCGTCAACAACATATAGAGGCGACGACGAACCGTTGATTGAGCCGATACCGCGGATTCTAACCGATGGGGCGCTACCAGGTTGACCGTCGGCCTGCATTACCTGCACCCCGGCCATTGTGCCTGAAAGGGCACTGACTGCGTCGGTCACCATGCGGCCTTCAATCTCGTCGGCTTTGATTACGGATGCCGAACCGGTATAGGCGGATTTCTTAGCGGTACCGTAGGCCACCACCATGACCTCGTCGAGGTTTGTGGCGTTGCTTGTCAACACGACATGCATACCGTTTTTGGCCTCTAAAGTCTGAGGCTCCATCCCTATGTAAGAGAATGTGAGCTTGTTGACGCTGGCGGGAATGTTGATGGTGAAATTTCCGTCGATGTCAGTGGCGGTGCCTTGTCCGCCACCCACCGGCATCACTGTCACACCGGCCAATGGCTCTTGGTCATCACCAGAGATGACTGTTCCCGATATGGAGCGGTTTTGCGCCAAGGCGCAAACTGCTGCCATAAGAACTGCCGTCAGTAATAGAAACAGCTTTTTCATACACTATAATTAATTAAACATAAAGAGTTAGATAATTCGTCGATTGGGTTTTGTCAAACAACAACAGATTATTCAGATTCAACAGATTCAACAGATTCATTTGGTGGCGGATACTCTTTAAATATGTTTATGGAGCATCCTGTGAGAGCCTCCCGGCGTACCCGGGATAGTCGTTGGAACCGGGCTGTCGGCCGGTATCGGACCGATACCGGGGGCGGCATGCCGCAGGGCTTTCCCCCCTTCGTTATGGTTCCTTCACGGCAGAGGCTTGTGGCAAAGGTAATACAAAATGTCAAAAAATTAAACACTTCTATGATTATTTTGCTGGTCTTTAACAGAAATGTTTGCCATGTTGTAAAACATATTTTTGCGACATGTCTATATATCGGGCTTTTATGCAGTGTTTTAAGTGGCCGAGAAGGCTTGGAACCCGGAAAGTTTTTCTAAAGTCTAAAAATAAGTTAAAATTTATTTGTAAATTTTTTTAAGTTCGTTTATATGCCGGTTTTGGCGCTTTGTGTAGCGAAAAAGGCTTCGATGCTGGCATTGATGCGTGTTTCGGTTGTGTAAATTGGACAAATGATAAAATGCTTGCCGGAGCATGCCTTGGCGTGTTTTCGTTTCCGGTTTTATGGCATACGTATGCCTCTTTTACGTTTCGGCGTTTTTTGTGTAACTTTGTGGCGGTTATATATGGATGTGGAAAAGTCAAATGAGATGGGGTGCTGCGTCAAGGCGTGCCGTTTCCCGGCCGTGTGCCGGGTGTTGGTGTGCATCCTTATGTTTGCAGGGCTGTTTGCCGTGCCTCAGCGGGCTTCGGGGCTTTCGCTCGCGCTCGATTCGATAGAGCAGTGGGGTAAGTTCCCCCGTTTCTGTGTGAAGACCTACCGTTGGGGAGATAAGTTTTTCAATTCGTATGATTCGACCTATGTGGTGGGTTCCGGCAAGCGTATGAATGTAAAGGCGAAGGTGGATTCGTGGTTTGACGTCTATAATTTCCGCTTCGACAACGGCTACAGGATGGAGATGGTTTCCAACCCGTCGTCGACCCTGGGTTTCTATCTCACCTACATGGCGGTGTCGGTGGGCTATGACATGAACATAAGCAAATATTTCAACGGGGGGGAGAGCGCACGCAAGCGGTTCAACCTGCAGTTCAACTGCTCGTTGTTTGCATTGGAATATTATACGATTTCAAATGACATCGGGTCGACTATCCGGCGCATGGGGCATCCGGGCAATGTAAGGCACACCGATATCGATTTCCGTGGCATAAACACGAGTTCGTGGGGAATCGACCTTTATTATTTTTTCAATCACAAGCGCTATTCACAGGCGGCCGCGTTTTTCTACAGCAAGATTCAGCGTCGCAGCCAGGGTTCGTTTTTTGCAGGGCTGTCGTTCTGGGGTCAGAAATACAATTTTGATTTTTGGGATCTGACTCAAGGTTCCAACCCTGAACTGCCGCCGTCGTGGGGGTTCTATTACCAGGTCAAGAATAAGAATTATGCGGTCAAGTTGGGATATGCCTATAACTGGGTGTTCCACCGCGGGTGGTGTGCCGGTGTGTCGGTGGCCCCGACTTTCGGACTGCGTAAAGGCTATATCAACAATCCCGGAAAATATGGCAATTCGTTTGCCATGAGCGGGCTGTTGCGCACGTCGCTGGTCTATAATTATAATACCAAGTGGTTCTTCGGTGTGGTTGCCAGGGCCGATATGGCTTTGGTCTACGATAAGGAGCATTCGCTCATGGCGGGTAATTTATCGTTTGAGGCTTCCGCCGGTTTCCGTTTCGACTTTTGGCGCTGACGCGGCCTGTTTCTATCTCTTAGCATTTTTATTATCAGGAATGAAATTCACCCGTGGTGAGGCAAGGGGGGCGGTATTGCTGGCAGCGACGTTGGCGTTGCTGCTGGCCGTTGTTGCGTGGCACAATGGGATGGGTGTGGGGGATGTGCAACCTCCCGCATTGCCTTCCGAAGTGCGCAGGGCTGCTGATTCGGCTGCAATATCGGTTGATTCCTGCCGTATGGATTCTCCTGTCACGGGCAGGAATGAGGTGGGGGAAAACACCCGTCCCGCCTCTGCCGGGAAACGGAAGAGGCGGGACGGTGGCAAGGTGGTTTCGGATAAGCCGGATGGCAGCCGCGACAGGCGCAGCCCGCTTGACCAGCCGTTGTGATGCGTCAGCGTCGGCGTGTCGAGCGCCGGCTTTTCCCTTTCTTATCTTTTTCAGCTTTCTTTTTGCTTTTCTTTGCTGCGGCTTTGGCTTTGTCGTGGCGTGTGGCCGGGAGTTCGGGTGCGCCATGCTTTTTCCGGCCGCCACGGTGTTCGGCGCGTCCGGCCAGTTTGGCGGCCGAATTCGACAGGGCTTGTGCCACGGTGACTGTGGCTCCCATATCGTCGGAGCCTTTCTGCCTGCCGCGAGGGTCTACGATTATGAAATCGAGCTGTTTGCGGTCGAGGTTTGTGTTGGCAACGCGGACGCGCACATTGTCGCCCAGCCTGTAGACGTTGCCGCGTTTGCGTCCGCGCAGGCAGTAGTTCTTCTCGTCAAAGTCATAATAGTCGTCGGCAAGGTCGCGCATCGGCACCAGTCCTTCGCATTTGTTTTCGTCGAGTTCCACATACAGCCCCCATTCGGTCACGCCTGAAATCATGCCGTCGAATTCCTCGCCGAGGTGGTCGGCCATATATTCCACCTGTTTGTATTTGATTGATGAGCGTTCGGCGTTTGCCGCTAGTTGCTCCATTGCCGAGGAGTGGTTGCACTGCTCTTCGAGTTTGTCGAGGCTTACGCTGCGCCCTCCGGCCAGGTAGCGTTCAAGCAGGCGGTGCACCATCATGTCGGGGTAGCGGCGTATGGGCGAGGTGAAATGGGTGTAGAAGTCGAATCCGAGTCCGTAGTGGCCGATGTTCTCGGTGGTGTAGATTGCCTTTGCCATCGAGCGGATGGCGAGCACCGACAGGTAGTTTTCCTCGCCTTTCCCTTTCACTTCCTGCAACATCTTGTTGATGGAGCGGTTGATTTCGGCAGGTGTGCCGTGGGTCTTGACCTTGTAGCCGAAAGCGCGTGCAATCGCGGCAAGGTCGGTTAGCTTGGCCGAGTCGGGCTGGTCGTGCACGCGGTAGACGAATGCCTTGCTTTTGCGGCGTTTCTCGGTTTTGCCTATGGTGGCGGCAACTGTTTTGTTGGCCAGGAGCATGAACTCCTCGATGAGTTTGTTGGCATCTTTCGACACTTTGAAATATACGCCGACAGGGTGGCCTGTCTCGTCGATGTCGAAACGCACTTCTTCACGGTCGAAGTCGACCGATCCGTTCTCAAACCGGCGTGCGCGTAGGGCTTTGGCCAGGCGGTCGAGGGTGAGTATTTCCTCGTTGAAATCACCCTGCCCGGTTTCGATTACCTCCTGTGCTTCCTCGTAGGTGAAGCGGCGGTCGCTCTCGATTACGGTGCGGCCTATGCGGCTTGCCAGCACGTTGGCATTGTCGTCAAGCTCGAACACGCACGAGAATGCGAGTTTCTCCTCGTTGGGGCGCAGCGAGCAGATGCCGTTGCAAAGGTGCTCGGGCAGCATCGGCACAACGCGGTCTACGAGGTAGACCGATGTGGCACGGCTTTGCGCTTCCTTGTCGATTACGGAGCCAGGGGTGACATAGTGGGTTACGTCGGCGATATGTACGCCTACCTCCCAGTTCCCGTTGCTTAGGCGGCGGATTGACAGGGCGTCGTCAAAATCTTTGGCGTCCTTGGGGTCGATAGTGAATGTTGTCACGCTTCTGAAATCCTCGCGGCGTGCTATTTCTTCAGGTGTGATTCCTGCGTCGATTTTGTCGGCGGCTTTTTCAACATTGGCCGGGTATTTGTATGGCAGCCCGTATTCGGCCAGGATGGCATGGATTTCGGCATTGTTCTCGCCGGTTTTGCCGAGTATGTCCACCACTGTCCCGCGAGGGTTCTTGGCCTCTTCGGACCAGTCGGTGATTTTCACTATGGCCTTGTCGCCTGTGTTGCCCCCTTTGAGTTTGTTGCGGGGGATGAATATGTCGCAGGCCAGGAATTTGGAATCGGTGCGCAGGAACGCCACGTTTTTGTCGACCTGCAGCGTGCCGATAAACACCTGGTCTTTCTGTTCGATGATTTCGATTACCTCAGCTTCCGGCTCCTGCCCGCGGCGGCGGGCTGCGATGTTTATTTTCACTCTGTCGCCGTTGAGCGCGTGCATGGAATTGCGCTCGGCCACGAAGATGGCTTCGTTGTCATCGTCGGTGATGACGCTGTTCTTGCCGTTTGAACGGCGCACAAAGGTGCCGGTTGCAACGTTGTTGCGTTGCAAGGCGCGGTATTTCCCGGGTTCGGTTTCGAGGATGTCGCCGTCGAAGGCCATTTCGGCCAGCATCATAGCTACGGCGCGTTGTGCCTGGGGCTTGTCTGCCCCGATTCCGGCTGAAACCTGTTTGTAGTTAAATGATTTGTTGTCTTGGCGAGAGATGAATTCCTCAACCTGACGGCGCAGTTGCGCTGCTGAGTTTTTGTTAGAAGTCCTTGGCATGGGTGATGCTGTTTGAAACGCGTGTGGCGCGGGGGCAGCGCCCTATGGTTGCGTTTGCCCCCGCACATTGATATAACATGCGGGGGTGGGTTATTGTTAGCGCCTTTTTCCGGCACGGGTGTGTGTCGGGTGTCAGGCGTCGATGTTGGCGTAGTTGGCGTTGGTTTCGATGAAATCGCGGCGCGGGGCCACATCCTCGCCCATCAACATGGAGAAGATGCGGTCGGCTTCGGCGGCGTCGCTTATCTGCACCTGTTTGAGGAGGCGGTTTTCGGGCGACATGGTGGTGTCGCGCAGTTCCTGGTCGCTCATCTCGCCAAGACCTTTGTAGCGCTGAACCTTGGTTTTGTCGCCATGTTGGGCGATGAAGTTCTGCAGCTGCTGTTCGTTCCAACAATATTCCTCGATTTTACCTTTCGAGCATTTATAGAGCGGCGGGGTGGCGAGGTAGAGGTAGCCTTGCTCGATGATGGGGCGCATGCGGCGGAAGAACAGGGTCATAAGCAGGGTGGCGATGTGTGCCCCGTCTACGTCGGCATCGGTCATGATGATAACCTTGTGATAGGCCAGTTTCGAGAGGTTTGCCTCCTTGGGGTCGTCCTCGGTTCCGATGGTCACACGCAGTGCGCGGAATATGTTGGTAATCTGCTCTGAATCGAACACTTTGTGATCCATGGCCTTTTCCACGTTGAGCACTTTGCCTCGCAGGGGCAGGATGGCCTGGAAGCGGCGGTCGCGTCCGCTTTTGGCGGTGCCGCCTGCGGAGTCACCCTCGACAAGGAAGATTTCGCACTCTTCGGCCACACGGCTCGAACAGTCGGCCAGCTTGCCGGGCAGGCCGCCGCCACACAGCGGTGATTTGCGCTGTATCTTTACGCGGGCGTTGTAGGCGGCATGACGTGCCTGGGCTGCAAGCACCACCTTTTCCACGATGGTCTTGGCCTCTTTGGGATGCTCTTCGAGGTAGGTGCGCAGTGCGTCGCTCACGGCGGTCTGCACGGCGCCTATCACCTCGCTGTTACCGAGTTTGGTCTTGGTCTGGCCTTCGAACTGCGGTTCCATAACCTTGACCGAGATGACGGCGGTCAACCCTTCGCGGAAGTCGTCGCTGGCGATTTCCACCTTGCTCTTTTCGAGAAGGCGGTTATCTTCGGCATATTTTTTCAGTGTGGATGTGAGGCCGCGTCGGAAGCCGGTCAGGTGCGTTCCCCCTTCTATCGTGTTGATGTTGTTGACAAACGAATAGATGTTTTCGTTGAACGAGCTGTTATATGTCAGGGCCACCTCGACGGGGATTCCCTGGCGCTCGGTGCAGAGATGGACAACGTCGTTTATCAGCGATTCTTTGTTGCTGTCGATATATTGCACGAACTCGCTGAGGCCGTTGGCTGAATAAAACACCTCCCTGCGCGGGTTGCCTTCGGCGTCGGTGCTGCGTCGGTCGGTCAGGGTGAGCGTGATACCTGCATTGAGGAAGGCCAGGTCGCGCAGGCGGTTGGCCAGCGTCTCGTAGTCGTAGACGGTTACGGTGAAGATTGTTGCGTCGGGCTTGAAGGTGACCGAGGTGCCGGTGGTGTCGCTTTCACCGATAACCTTGAGGTCGGAGGTGGGCTTGCCGGCCGAATATTCCTGCATGTAGACCTTGCCGCCTCGGCGCACCTCGGCACGCAGGTAGGTTGAAAGTGCGTTGACACAGCTTACGCCCACGCCGTGCAGACCGCCTGAAACCTTGTATGAACCTTTGTCGAACTTACCGCCTGCATGGAGCACTGTCAGCACCACTTCGAGTGCGCTTTTGTGTTCTTTCTCATGCATGTCGACGGGGATGCCTCGGCCGTTGTCGACCACGGTTATGGAGTTGTCTTCGTTTATGGTTACCTCGATATGGGTGCAGAAACCGGCCAGGGCCTCGTCGATGGAGTTGTCGACAACTTCGTAAACCAGGTGGTGCAATCCTTTGACGCTGATGTCGCCGATATACATGGCCGGGCGTTTGCGCACGGCTTCCAGACCCTCCAGCACCTGGATGTTGCTGGCGCTGTACTCCTCTTGTTTCTTCTCTTCCAAATCGAATATTCCTTCTGACATAAATTCGCTTAAATCGTTATCATTTAAATTGTTGCCCCTCCATTTGCCGGTATGCCGGCCTGTTGCCGCCAAAAAGGCGTTAACCCTACAAAGTTACGAAAAAAGAGGCTAACAGGCAAATAAATCCTCCGTAAACTGGCTCTGCGCCCCGACAGTGTGCCGTGGGGATGCCGGTTGGATTAGACTTGCTTGTATGTCAGTGGATTGTGTGGGAATATGATGCTTGCGGGAGCCGTGTGGGGCAGGTGGCCTACTCTTCCGGCAAATCAAACATATGTGCCGCCTCAAGCATTACATGTTCCGGGATAAACGAGCTGAACAAAGTGTATAGTTCATGGCGCGGTGTCCCTTCCTTTACAGCGGCAAACACGGTGTCGGCACCCGGTATGGTGCCGAGTACGAGGTCTGATTCAAGAGTGTCGATGTCATAGGCCAGGCCTGAGGCATAGCCGTTGCGTGTTTTGATTACGATAAGGTTGCCGGTAATGGCTATTGACAGCACTGAGGAATGGCTTACCGGTTGTGGCGATACGCGGCTGCGGTTTCGGCGCGTTGTGGCTAAACTGTTGTCCACAATATAGCGGTATCCTCCGCGGTCATCGGCGATTTTGTTGGCCTTGAGCAGCTTGAGGTCTCTCGATAATGTGGCCTGGGTGATGATATATCCCCTTATGGCGAGTTGTTTCGACAGTTCTTCCTGTGATGATATCACATTGTTTGTGAGGATGTCGATAATTTCGGGTAACCTTATTTTACGGCTGTTCATGCGGTCGTTGATTTAAGCTGTGGAGAATGAAATTGTGGGTGACACGTTATTTGCAAAACAGGTCACTGTAGATGAGGTCGGTAGCGCCGAGATGGTCGCGTATGTATTTCCCTGCGGCCTCGCCTGCCTGTCCCATTGACTGGCGGCTGCCTGTGAGGGTGTCGATGGTTACATTGAATTCCTCTTTTGAAGCTACGGAGAACCCGCCTCCGCAGCCGATAAGGTCGGCTGCTTCTTTGAATTTCGCATGGTTCGGGCCGAAAATCACAGGCATGCCGTAGACGGCGGCTTCGTTGAGGTTGTGTATTCCGGCGCCGAATCCCCCGCCTATATATGCCACGTCGGCATAGCGGTAGAGCGACGAGAGTTTGCCGAATGAGTCGATTATGATTCCGCGCACTTTGCCGAGATATTCCGGCATGGCGCCGTTGGGAAGGTTTGCGCGTTTGATTTCACGCACCCATTCCGAAAGGAGTGCGACATGGCAGTTGAAGCGGTTGCGCAACGCTTCAAGGCGGGTCTCGTTGAATTCGTGCGGGGCTATGATGAATGCTACCTCGTTGTGTGCGTTGAGCCACGGCACGTAGACATCTTCGTCAGCTTCCCATGAGCTGCCGGCAATGAACCTCATGGCAGCCTCTTTCCCGAAGCCGGGGAAGCCGGGTATATCGACCGTTGATCGCATTACGTCGGTGACGCGGTCAAAGCGGGTGTCGCCTGCCACGGTCACGTTTTCCACGCCTATCACTTTGAGCAGGCGTCGCGAGCGTTCGTCCTGCACATAAAGGCGGTCGAAACATCCCAGCATTTTGCGGAACATGCCTCCCCCCTTGCGGAAGAACCGTTGCCCTGGGCGGAATATGCTGGAGATTATATATGTCGGTATGCCCCTGCGCCGCAGCTCCTGAAGGTAGTTGCCCCAGAATTCATATTTTATGAAAACCGCCATCGACGGCCGGGCTGCGTCGAGAAATTTCCTTACGCGCTTCGGGGTGTCGAACGGCAGGTAGACCACTGCATCGACAAAAGGGTAGTTCTTTCTCACCTCGAAGCCTGAGGGTGAGAAAAAACTCAGTAATATGGGCTTTTCGGGATGCTCGCGGCGCAGGCGTTCGATTAAGGGGCGCCCTTGCTCGAATTCGCCGAGCGACGAGGCATGAAACCATATGCACCCGGGGCGGCTGCCCAGGCGTCGGCGCAGGGTTTCGAGGGCGCGTCGTTGGCCGCGTATCATCTTGTGCACCTTTGCGCTGCGCAAGGATGCCGCACGGGCTGCCAGGCTGTAGAGCGTGATACCTGTGTTGTAAAGCTGGTTCACTGGCGGGTGGTGTTTGCTGTGTTTCCCTGTTGCGTGTGGTTGTTATTCGCTGATAGGTTTGATGCGTTCGGTGGCATCAAGGATTCTGCGTATGGTTTCATCCTTGCCCATGAGTTCGGAAATGTCGAACATGTGGGGGCCTTTACATTCTCCCACAACAGCTAGGCGGAAAGCATTCATCACATTGCCTGTGTGATAGCCTTTTTCGGCAATCCACCCTAGCACTATCGGTTCGGCTGCTTTCGACGAGAAGTCGTCAAGTGCGCGCAAAACCTCTACCAGTTCTTTCATTTGTGCGGGTGTATCCTCTTTCCAGCGTTTGCGGATGTCTTTTTCCGCATAACCGGCGGGTTCTGTGAAGAAGAACGAAGCCTGTTCCCACAAGTCGTTGACGAAGTTGGCACGGCTTTTCACCATGTCGATTGCCCGCACGATATAATCGTCGGAAAAATCGGCCGGGTTTATCCCGTTTGCAGCCATTACCGGTTTGAACAGTTCTAACAGTTTTTGCCCCGGCATTGCCATGAGGTATTCGTGGTTGAACCATTTCCCTTTTTCGAAAGCGAATTTGGCCCCGGATTTTGAGCAATGGTCGAGTGAGAATTTGGCGATAAGCTCGTCCATGGTCATAAGTTCCGTGTCATCGCCCGGATTCCAGCCCAGAAGGGCGAGGAAGTTGACCACCGCTTCGGGGAGGTAGCCTTTTTCGCGGTAGCCCGACGAGGTTTCGCCGCTTTTGGGGTCGTGCCATTCCAGCGGGAATACGGGGAATCCGAGGCGGTCGCCGTCGCGCTTCGACAGTTTCCCTTTCCCGTCGGGTTTCAACAGCAGGGGGAGGTGTACGAAGTCGGGGCGGGTCTCGCTCCAGCCGAAAGCTTCATAAAGCAACACGTGCAACGGGGCTGACGGAAGCCATTCCTCTCCACGGATTACGTGGCTTACCTCCATCAGGTGGTCGTCGACGATGTTAGCCAGGTGGTATGTGGGCAGGTCGTCGGCGCTTTTGTATAGCACTTTGTCGTCGAGGATGCTCGAATTGATGGTTACTTTGCCTCGGATAAGGTCGTTGACCTCCACATCGCGCCCTGGCTCTATGAGGAAACGCACCACATAGGGGGTGCCTTCGGCGATGAGCCGTTCCACTTCATCCTTGGGCATGGTGAGTGAATTGCGCATCGATGTGCGGGTGGAAGCGTCGTATTGGAAGTTGGGACGGCTTGCACGTGCCTGCTCCAATTCCTCCGGGGTGTCGAACGCGATATAGGCTTTGCCTTCGTCGAGGAGCATTTTCACATGACGGCGGTATATGTCGCGGCGTTCGCTTTGTTTGTAAGGGCCGTAGTCTCCCCCCTGGCGCACTCCTTCGTCGATGCCGATTCCGAGCCAGGCCAGGGCTTCGTTGATATAGTCTTCCGCACCGGGCACAAACCGGTTGGAATCGGTGTCCTCTATGCGGAGAATCATGTCGCCGCCGTGCTGGCGGGCAAACAGGTAGTTATACAGAGCCGTGCGCACGCCTCCGATGTGGAGCGGGCCGGTGGGAGAGGGGGCGAATCTTACCCTTACTTTTCTTTCCATCTTGTTTTGCAATCGTTATGATGCGTGCCTCCGTGGGGGGTGCCATGGCATTTTCCCTACACTGTGGCGCGGTGTGCCGAATCTTCCGGCTAAAACATTGCAAAATTACTGAAAATTTCCGATTGACGGAATATTTATGCGTTGTAATCGCATGTTGCCGGGCTTGGGATGGGGCGGCATTTCAGCGCATGCGATATGCCGCCATTACCTGGGAACTTAATGCCGGCCCTAGGCCGAATGGCGACCATTTGCGTTCGATGCGTTGGAATCCGGCGTCGACCTGTGGCTCCAGGTCGCGGTAGTAGAACCCGATGTGGTCAAGATATCCGTCACCGTCGCGCCAGCCTGGGACAGGCAGTGCGAAGAGTGTGCGGAACAGGTTGGCGGCTGTATATTGCGGGGCGAGTTTTTTTATGGTTAAGCGCCTGATTATCCCTTTTGCCAGGCCGGCAATCCCGTATTCTACAGGAACCGACATCAGGAGTATGCCGCCAGGTTTCAGGAGCTTTGTGATATTGCCGATTACTGCCTCCCTCCCTTTGTAGGATAAGTGTTCCAAAACTTCGAAGCATGTTACAATGTCGAATTTGCCGCCGTCGGCAAGGAGCCTGTCGTAATCGTGGTATATCTTCACACCGCAGGTTGGGGTGTCGGCATCGGGGTATGGTTCGAACCCGGTGGCCTTGCAGTCGGGGCGCAGGGGCCCGAGCTGTCCGAGCATATATCCGTCGGCACAGCCGAAGTCAAGGATGCTCCCGTTCTTTGGCAGGTACCGGTCAATGAAGGAGAGCGACATGGCGATACGGCGTTGGTGAGAATAGCGTCGCAGTGGGTTTTTGCACTTGTAGGTGTAGTCGGCGTAGGGCATGTGTGTAGTTTTCGTAAAATGAGATATGGCGGTTCGAGGCACTTCAACCCAGTTCGGCGTGCATTTCCTTGAAGCGTGCCACGGCATCCGGGCCGAACTTGCTCAGGGATGCAAGCACCCGGTCGAGGCTCTTTTCTTTCATGTCGCCGTTTTTGGAGTAGAATTTATCGGCGTAGCATATGAGTTTTTCCAAAAGGGTGTGCGGCATGTAGTCGCGGTCGGGTGGGAGCAGTTTTCCCAGCTTGGCGATGTCGTCGGGTGTCAGTCCGGTGCCAGTGTGACGCTCTGCAATGCGGGCCAGTGGTTCCGGCACACCCTCTTCCCGCAGGAGGTCGGCGCCGAGGCGGCCGTGAGTCAGGTATGGCTCCGTGCCATGGCAGTGTATGCCTGCGGCATCGGTCAAGAATATTCCGATGTCATGAAGCATCGCTGCGGCTTCTATATCTTCGGAATCCAGCGGGAGGTCGTGTTTGTGTGCCAGCTGTATGGCTTTGTCGGCCACTGAGCGGCAATGGTGCATGTAAATATCCCGCAGAGGTGTCTCTGCGGGATAGTATTTGTCGATAATCTGTTGGTATGGGAACATTTCGTAACCGATGGTGAATTACGTGCGTGTGGGATTATGGTCAGATGTCGAGCACCACGTTCCAGCCGTGGGTGTCGTCCACTTCCCCTAGGCGGATGCCGTTGAGGGTATCGTAGAGTTTTTGCGTGACAGGGCCGGCTTTGCCATCCTTCGACACGATGTATTTTTTACCTGTGTCGAGGTCGTGGATTTCGCCTACGGGCGAGCATACCGCGGCGGTGCCGCATGCAGCTGCTTCGGAGAATTCGGGAATTTCGTCGAGTGTGATGTGGCGGCGTTCCACTTCCAGACCCATGTCGGATGCAAGCTGCATCAGGGAGTCGTTGGTGATTGACTGGAGGATGGAGTCAGATGCCGGTGTGATATATTTGCCGTCCTTTATCGCATAGAAGTTTGCAGGGCCGCATTCGTCAAGATATTTCTTTTCTTTGGGGTCGAGGTAGAGGACTGCGGAATATCCGAGTTCGTGAGCCTTTTCGCCAGCAACAAGGCTTGCAGCGTAGTTGCCGCCAACTTTGAAACGGCCTGTGCCTTTGGGCGCAACGCGGTCGTATTCACGGGTGAGGCAGATGTTTGTAGGTTTGAATCCTTCTTTGAAGTAAGGCCCTACGGGGGTTACGAGCATCATGAAGCAATATTCGTCGGCGGGTTTTACGCCTACACGCGCGGTCATGCCTATTTCGAGGGGTCGGATATAGAGTGATGCGCCCGAGCCATAGGGGGGGATGAAGCGTTCGTTGAGGCGGATTACCTTTTCTGTCATTTTCATGAACAGGTCGGTAGGTAGTTCGGCCATCATGATGCCGCGTGCCGATTCCTGGATGCGGCGGGCGTTTTCAAGGGGGCGGAATATGCGCACTTTCCCGTCCTTGCCGCGGAAGGCTTTCAATCCTTCGAAGCATTCCTGCCCGTAGTGCAGGGCTGTGGCTGCAATGTGCATCTCGATGGTTTCGGATGAGGAGACTTCGATTTCCCCCCATTTGCCGTTGCGGTAATAGCAACGCACGTTATAGTCTGTCGGAACATATCCGAATCCAAGACCGGTCCATTCGATGTCGGCTTCTTTCATGACTTGTCGGTTTTATGGGTCGTTATTTAATAGGTGATATTTATCGGGTAATATATTAAGGAGTTTTGGCAGCGGCCATACTTTCCTTCTTTCTGCTTCCGTTTAGTTGTTTTTGACCGCTTTATCGGGAGTTTTTTCAATCGGTATTTTTCGCAAATATACGGAATTATTTTTTATCCGTGCAACATTCGGATAATTTTTTACGGAGAAGCCGCCTATGCGATTTTTGTTGTGGATTGATGCATGGTTGTTGGCGGTAGGGAAAGCCGTGACGGGGGGCTCCTTGCCATTTTTCGTGGCGCGTTTGTGTGTCGGGTTGTCGGGTTGTGCGTTTCGAGGGGATGTTACAATGGTTGTTACAATTTTGTATGATGTGAAAGGCGGTTCGTTTGGTGAAATTTGCTCAAAGCGGATGGGCGTTTTTGTGCTTGATTGTGTTTGATGTTACAAAGTTTGTCAGAATTGTTACAGTAATGTGAGGGCGAAATGTGGTGTTGTTGCCAATAAGGATACAAATATAGGTTGATGATTGCTATTATTATCGGTTTTGGTAGTGAACAATGGTTGCCGCTGTGATTTGTGTGTGGGGAGATTTTGGCTCTAATTGACTGTAGGTTAGTGATGTGAGTGTTTAAAGGCAGTGTGTTACATGGGAGTTTTGCATATTGTAACATGTATGAAATAATTGTGTGTGTATTTAATTGATTGGTTTATAGCGGTTAAAATGTTTTTGTGAAAATTTTTTCAAAGAAATCGAAAAAATATGTCTTAAAAATTTGGAGATTCGAAAAATGGCCGTATCTTTGCATCGTAGTCACAAAAGTGTTACAAAAACATCACCAAACACAACCTCTAAACTATAGCTATCATGAGTTCGAAAAACTTCCAAACCAAACTTCTGAGCCTTCAGGGTAATTTGCTTAACTTCGCGTATCTGCTTACTTCAAACCGCGATGATGCCTACGATCTCCTTCAGGATACGACCCTCAAGGCGCTCGACAATGAGGATAAGTATGTAGAAAATGTGAACTTCAAGGGATGGGTGTTCACAATCATGCGCAACATCTTCATCAACAACTACCGTAAAGTGGTCCGTTCGGCTACGATTATCGACCAGACCGAGGATCTTTATCACCTCAACCTCCCGCAGGAATCGGGGCTTGACACCCCGGAGGGATCGTATGCTGCCGGTGAAATCACCGATGCGATTAATTCGTTTTCCGACGACTACCGTATCCCGTTCTCCATGCACGTTGCCGGTTACAAGTACAACGAGATTGCCGAGCACATGAACCTCCCGCTCGGCACCGTTAAGAGCCGTATCTTCTTCGCCCGCCAGCGTCTGCAAAAAATGCTTAAGGATTATAAGTAATCCATGTCTACGTTGAAGGCCGGCCCGGTCATGTTTGCGGCAGTTTATGCAGATTGCCCGACTCCCCGGTTCCGTGCGATCACCTGGCGGTTTTCAATGCGTCAAGAGTGACGGTCGGTGATATGAAAACTGCACCCTCTTTTACAGCTCATCAGGCATTGTTCTGTCTGCGAATACCTTTATTGTTCGATTACTTTGCTCTATATATATAAATAATCAGATATAAATAATCGGTTCATTTGCTTTGCTGAGCTTTTATTGATAGCATAGAGATTAATGATGATGAATCTCATCTTCTCAGGCGGTGCGTGAAAGCGTGCCGCCTTTTTTAATGGGTCTGGTCGTTATTTTTTTGTGGTACAGGGTAGTGCCGCCCTGCATCCGTTGTGGCGGCGTGGTAATATGGGATAAAAAATAAGGAAGCGCTTATCCCTAAGCGCTTCCTTATTGGTTTCCAATAGGTACAATTTCTAAGGTAAAAAAGATTGTTTTAGGTTTGTGATGCAAAGGTCGAGTTTTTCGGGCTACCTGCAAAATATATTTCTATGTTTTACGACATGATTTTTCAGCCGATTTGGTTTGATGGCCGTGTCGTTATGGTTATAACTATCGAAGATACAACGATATGACGGCATTTGTGCCGACTGTTTTCTTATGGTAAAAATAAGTTAAAAACATGCGTGTTGCTAACTTTTTGTTATGTCAGGTGGCTATAGTTATCCTTTGAACCGCTTAAGGCGGAAGTCTTTTCCGTCGAAAACGGCATAGGAGAAATGGTGAATCCAGTCGCCCAGTATCACGATTCGGCTAAGGTTTGTTCCTAAAGGTAGGTCGAGCATGATGTGCCTGTGGCCGAACACGAAATAGTCAATCCGTGCGTCAGGATGGCAGTCGATATAGTCGTGGCTGAATGCTATAAGGGGCTCGTTTTCCTCCCCCTCGAACTTCGGGGCGCTGTTTTCGAAATCGCGGGAATGGTTCGACCACCGGTGGGCGAACGGGATTGTCCAGCGCGGGTGTATGGCGGCATATAGCTTTTGGCACACTTTGTTGCGGAATGTGGCACGTAGGAAACGGAAGGGTGCAGGTAAGCGTCCCACCCCGTCGCCATGGCTCAGGAAGAACCGTTTGCCGAGTATCTCCTTTATTTCGAACCCGTCGACCACCTTCATTCCGATTTCTTCTTTCAGATAGTCGAACAGCCATATGTCGTGGTTGCCTATAAACCACGTGATTCTGACCCCTGAATCGGCCATGCGGCAGAGTGTGCCGAAAAACCGGGTGTAACCGCGTGGCACCACCGTGCGGTATTCGTACCAATAATCCAGTATGTCGCCGAGAAGGTATAGCTCGGCAGCGTCGCCGGTTATAGAGTCAAGGAACTTGGTAATCCTTGATTCATGTGCGACGGGGTCGGGGATGTATGATGCCCCGAGGTGAAGGTCGGAGATAAAGTACGCGTTCTTCCCCGCCGGGATAGGCCGGGGCGGGCGGGGGTGTGTTGCCTGTTTCGGTTTCATTACAGGAACCCGAGTTCGAGTTTCGCTTCTTCGCTCATCATATCCTTGGTCCATTCTGGCTCGAACACAACGTTGATGGTGACGGATTTCACGCCTTCGATGGATTCGAGTTTGAGGCGTGCGTCCTCGACTATGAAATCGGCCATCGGGCACGATGGTGCCGTCATGGTCATGTCTATCACGAGGTCGCCGCTGTCGGCAAGTTCTATTCTGTATATGAGGCCGAGGCTGTAGATGTCGACCGGGATTTCCGGGTCGAACACGGTTTTCAGCATCGCTACAACCTTCTCTTCCAGTCGCAAATGTTGCTCTTGTGTCATGTCAAACTAAATCGGGTAAGCCGTTGGGGCTTTTGTTTTTCACAAAGTTAGCACTTTTGAGACTTTCTTGGCTGTGATATTCTGAAAAAATGATTAAATTTGCCTTAATTTGGCTGGTAGGTTACATGATATGAAAACATATAAATTAATAGATATGAAAACATTAAAACAATTATTTTCAGTAGCGCTGCTGTCGGTGGCTATGTTGGCGGGAAGTGCCCAGCAGGCGAATGCCGCATCCCCGTTGCGTTTCGGTTTGAAAGCCGGTGTCACCATCAACGAGATGAAATTCAACGAAAGCGCGTTTTCGAGCGCGAACCGTTCGGGCTTTACCGGCGGTGCGATGTTGCAGTTTATAGCCCCCATAATCAACCTCGGGTTTGATGCGTCGGTGATGTACACCCACCGTTCGAGCCGTGTTTATTTCGATGCCCCGGCCGGAGGCGATGTGGATGATGCCACATTGAATGTAAGCCGCGACTACATCGAGATTCCTGTTAACTTCCGCTACAATCTCGGCTTGCCGGTTATTGGTAAATTCGTGACACCGTTCCTTACCACCGGCCCTGACTTCTCGTTCCTGATTTCAAACCAGAACGTTAAAAATGCATGGAACAACAAGAAGTTTGATGTTGCCTGGAATTTCGGGTTCGGCGTTAAGATTGTCGACAAAGTAGAGTTGGCTGCATCTTACGGCCTTGGCCTTAAGGATTCTGCATCAGGTGATTCCTCGCTTTACGGGGCAAATCCTGTCGACGGCAAAAACCGCTTTTGGACTGTGACCGCTGCCTGGCTCTTCTGATTCGGGCTTATAATGATTCCGGCATCCCATTTAGCCTTGTTAACATAAAATGAGGTTTGTTGGGATGCCGCTTTTTGTAGGTAAACGGCGATTTGGTTAACTTTGCATAGTTTTCATGGCGGATGTGTTTGCTATGTAAACGCTCTCTCCCCGATGTAATATCTTAACCTTAAATTACGGGGTCGTTTAACGTTTCAACCCCTGCCGAACGATATACAATGTCGAAAATCCTGACAGCTATATTTATTTGCGTGTTTGCAGCGGCTCTTCCGGTGGAGGCTGCGAGGAAAGGTGCGACTATTAAGAAGGTTGCATGCGCCTCGGTCGAAGTCCTTGATGCGGTTGACGGCGGCGATGACATGAATTATGCATCGGTTCTGAGAACTAACCCATTTGAAATCATTCCGGCCGCCGGGATGGAGTTGCTTGAGGCTGTTGACAATTCTGTCGATGCAGCGATGCTTTCCGATATGATTGCCTATGCCAAGAAATTTATCGGCACACGTTATGTGCGTGGCGGCAAATCTCCAAAAGGTTTTGATTGTTCCGGCTTTACATCATATGTGTTCCGTCAGTTCGGTTATGATTTGAATTCTTCTTCGTCGTCCCAATATGGGCAGGGGGAAAAAATATCCCGCGATGAGGTTTCGGCAGGCGACCTGCTGTTCTTTACGGGGCGTAATTCGCGTAGCGGCAGGGTAGGCCATGTGGCGATAGCCATCGACAATAACCCGGAAACCGGCGAAATCACGTTTATACATGCGGCAATAAGCGGAGGCATCAGGATTGACCGCATATCGGCACCATATTATGCAGCCCGTTTCATCGGGGCACGCAGGGTGTTGTAACCCCCTGCTACATGTTTATGACATAATTGGACTATTTCATAGTGAGTGGAAAGCGGCGATATGTCGCTTTTTCTTTTTTATATATTATATATTAATGTGATGCCTTGGGGCGGCGTATTTTGGGCAGGTTTCCTGTTGCGCCGTTCTGGTGATGGTGCTATCTCAACGAATTGGTGGCGTCGAGGAGCGATTGAAGCGCGGCCCTGATGGTGCGCAGGCGTTGGATGGCATCCGCCCGCCGCGAAACGCCCGAGTGGTTATGGCGTATTTGTTCCTGTGCGGCTTCTAGCTTCAGCCCCTTTTCTTTCACAAGGTAACATACTATTCGTAGCTTTTCGATGTCGGACGCCGTGTAGAACCGTGTGCCTTTGTCGTTGCGTTTTGGATTTATGATTGTGAAACGGCTTTCCCAAAAGCGTAAGGTCGACTGGGGGAGGCCGAGGATTTCGGCCACCTCGCGTATTTTGTAATATTTTTTCTGAATGTCGCCCAATGTGTGATGCTATGTCAGTGTGAGCCTTATGCTGTTTGCAGCCTGGTGCATTTTCCTTGCAAAAATAGCGAAAAAATCGTAATTTTGCGGCTTAAAACCGACATTCGGTCGAATTTTTCAGAAAAAACAACCAATATTACATATATGAGTAATAAGCCGCTGACTGCAAAGGAAATAAGAGAGTCCTTCAAGCAGTTTTTCCAAAGCAAGGGGCATCAGATTGTTCCGTCTGCCCCGATGGTTATCAAGGATGACCCCACGTTGATGTTCACCAATGCGGGCATGAATCAGTTCAAGGATATTATCCTCGGCAACAAATCGCCTAAGTGGACGCGGGTTACCGACAGCCAGAAATGCCTGCGTGTCAGTGGCAAACATAACGATTTGGAAGAGGTGGGGCATGACACCTACCATCATACCATGTTTGAAATGCTGGGTAACTGGTCGTTTGGCGACTATTTCAAGAAAGAGGCGATTGATTGGGCGTGGGAATTCCTGGTCGACGTGCTCGGATTGAATCCCGAACGCCTGTATGCAACCGTGTTTGAAGGCTCGGCAGCCGAAGGGTTGTCGCGTGACGACGAGGCTGCGGCTTATTGGGAATGCCATCTGCCCGCTTCGCACATCATAAACGGCAACAAGCATGATAACTTCTGGGAGATGGGCGACACAGGCCCTTGCGGCCCTTGCTCGGAAATCCATATCGACCTCCGCAGCGATGAGGAGCGTGCCGCAGTGCCGGGTGCCGAGATGGTAAACAAAGACCATCCGCAGGTAATTGAAATTTGGAACCTTGTGTTCATGCAGTTCAACCGCAAGGCCGATCAGTCGCTCGAGCCGCTTCCGGCAAAGGTTATCGACACCGGTATGGGTTTTGAGCGCCTCTGCATGGCACTTCAGGGTAAGACGTCTAACTATGATACGGATGTGTTCACCCCGATGATTGATAAGATAGCCCTTCTTTCGGGCCATAAATATGGCGAGGATGTCAAAGTCGATGTGGCCATGCGTGTTATCGCCGACCATATCCGCACCATAGCTTTCTCCATTGCCGATTCGCAGCTCCCCGGAAATGCCAAGGCCGGTTATGTGATTCGCCGCATCCTGCGCCGCGCAGTGCGCTATGCATATACGTTCCTGGGTCAGAAGGAGGCGTTCCTCTACCGCCTTATCGATACACTGATAGAGTCGATGGGCGAGGCATATCCCGAATTGGTGCACCAGCGCGAGCTGATAATGAAGGTTACCAAAGAGGAGGAGGATTCATTCCTGCGCACTCTTGAAAACGGTATCCGTATGCTGGAAAATGCAATTGCCGCTGCCAGGAAAGATGGAAAATCGGAAATTTCCGGTTCGGAAGCATTCACACTTTACGACACCTACGGTTTCCCCCTCGACCTTACCGGGCTTATCCTGAAAGAAAACGGCATGACCCTTGACCAGGCCGGGTTTGACAAGGAGATGGCTGCCCAGAAGGCCCGTGCCCGTAATGCGGCTGCTGTCGAGGCAACCGACTGGGTCACAGTCTGTGAGGGAGAACCCACATTCGTTGGTTATGACTGCACCGAAGCCGAATCGAAGATTCTTCGCTACCGCAAGGTTAAACAGAAAAACAAGGAATTCTTCCAGATAATATTCGACCGCACCCCCTTCTATGGTGAAATGGGCGGCCAGGTCGGCGACCGTGGGGTGATGAGGTATCCCGACGGGGAGGAGATAGTAATCTTCGATACCAAGCGTGAAAACGGTGTGACAGTGCACCTGACCAGCTCGCTGCCGAAGGGGAACGACATTACATCATGCCCTACGCTGATTGTCGATAAGGAGGCACGTATTGCGACATCATGCAACCATACGGCCACCCACCTGCTGCATGAAGCACTTCGCGAGGTGCTCGGCACGCATGTGGAGCAGAAAGGCTCATATGTGTCGCCCGACCTTCTGCGTTTCGACTTCTCCCATTTCCAAAAAGTCACTCCACAGGAGCTGCGCAAGGTGGAACATCTTGCCAATAAGAAAGTCCGCGCTGCAATCGCGCTCGACGAACACCGTAATATGCCGATTGCCGAAGCCCGTGCAATGGGGGCAATGGCGCTGTTCGGTGAAAAATATGGTGACGAAGTACGTGTAGTCCGTTATGGTTCGTCGGTGGAACTTTGTGGTGGCACACATGTGCCTAACACCGGCAATATCGGCATGATCAAAATCATGTCGGAAAGCAGCATCGCCGCAGGTATCCGCCGCATCGAAGCCATTACAGGCGAACGGGTGGAGTGCGTGATCGACACCATGGGCGACACTTTGCATGAAATCGGCCAGATGCTTCATAACGCGCCCGATGTGGTGGCTGCCTTAAAAAAATCTATCGATGAAAATGCCGAATTGCGTCAGCAAGCCGAAGAATATATGAAAGAACGCATAACGATGCTTTCTAAAACGTTGATAGAGAATGCCGACATCCGGAATGGTGTCAAGGTTGTGACCATGACCGGTGTGCGTGTGCCCGACATGGTTAAGAATGTGGCATTCGCTGTGCGCAACATTTCACCCGAGGCTACTGCATTCATCGGGGCTACGGTCGACTTTGCCGGTAAACCGTTGCTTACTGTGATGCTTACCAATGACCTGGCAGAAAGCGGAATGAACGCATCGCAGATGGTGCGTGAGGCAGCCAAGGCCATCAAAGGTGGCGGCGGTGGCCAGCCCGGGTTTGCCCAGGCCGGTGGCAAGGATGCCGACGGGATTACCGTAGCGTTTGAAGCCTTGATGGCCAATATCGCTGATTGACAATAGCAAAACTTTTGCCTATATGGGAAAAACCGCGTTGATTACAGGCATAACAGGGCAGGACGGCTCCTACCTGGCAGAGTTCCTTTTGGATAAAGGTTATGATGTCCACGGGATTATCCGCCGGTCGTCGGTCGATTTCCGTGAGCGGATAGCGCATCTGGAAGGGATGCCGAATTTCCATCTGCATTATGCCGATATGGGCGACTCCATGAGCATGCTCCAGGTTGTGGGGAAGGTGCGTCCTGACGAAATCTACAACCTGGCGGCGCAGAGCCATGTGCAGGTTTCGTTCGATGCCCCGGAATATACTGCCAATGTCGATGCCGTAGGGGTACTCCGCGTGCTGGAGGCTGTGCGTCAATGCGGTCTTACCGATAGTTGCCGCATCTATCAGGCTTCCACTTCCGAACTTTACGGAAAGGTGGAGGAGGTGCCGCAGAATGAGAATACCCCGTTCCACCCCTACAGCCCTTATGCCGTGGCAAAGCTCTATGGCTTCTGGATTGTGAAGGAGTATCGCGAGGCATACAACATGTTCTGCTGCTCAGGCATCCTCTTTAATCATGAGAGCGAACGGCGCGGCGAAACCTTTGTAACCCGTAAAATCACACTTGCGGCAGCCCGCATAGCACAGGGCAAGCAGGAAAAGCTATATCTCGGAAACCTTTCGTCGTTACGCGACTGGGGCTATGCCCGTGACTATGTGGAATGCATGTGGCTGATTCTTCAGAATGACCGGCCTGATGACTTCGTGATAGCCACAGGTGAGCAGCATTCGGTGCGTGAGTTCTGCCAGCTGGCATTCAGGCGTGTCGGAATCGAATTGCGATGGGAAGGTGAGGGCGCTGATGAAAAAGGTATCGACTCAGCCACCGGGAGGGTTCTTGTGGAGGTGTCGCCCGATTTCTATCGTCCTACCGATGTTGTGAATCTGTGGGGCGACCCGTCGAAAGCCCGCCGTGAACTTGGTTGGAACCCGGCCAAAACCTCTTTTGAGGAGTTGGTCAACCTGATGGTCGATTCCGATATGGCGAGGGTAGCGGTGGAACGTGCCGGTGACCACGTGCGTACGAACCTGGCCGAATATCTTGAAAAAGGTATTGTAAAGTAACAGTGTAAAGAAGTTTAAATACTAATAAAGAGGGGCGTTCCACGTTAGTAATATGGATGCCCCTTTTATTTTAGACAATTTCTTCATCAAACAAGCTTCCGTTATGGAAAAGGATTCGAAAATATATGTGGCCGGTCACCGTGGAATGGTAGGCTCTGCCATTGTGCGTGAACTCAGGCGTCAGGGTTATATGAATATAATCACCCGCACCCATAGGGAGCTTGACCTTTGCCGACAGGATGAGGTTGAGCGCTTCTTTGTCGAAGAAAAGCCTGAATATGTGTTTCTTGCAGCGGCAAAGGTCGGGGGGATTGTGGCAAATTCCGAGGCATTGGCCGATTTCATGTATGATAACATGATGCTTGAAATGAACGTGATTAATTCTGCCTGGCGTAACGGGTGCCGAAAACTGGAGTTTCTCGGTTCTTCATGTATATATCCGCGCATGGCGCCCCAGCCGATGAAGGAGGAATGCCTGCTCACCTCCGAATTGGAAAAAACCAACGAAGCCTATGCCCTTGCCAAAATTTCAGGTTTGAAATACTGCGAATTCCTTAACCGCCAGTATGGGACTGATTTTATAAGCGTAATGCCTACCAATCTCTACGGCATCAACGACAATTACCATCCCACACATTCGCATGTGGTCCCGGCCCTGATACGCCGTTTCCACGAGGCCAAGGAGCAGGGTTTGGCACAGGTTACCTGCTGGGGCGACGGAAGCCCGTTGCGTGAGTTCCTTTATGTCGACGACCTGGCTGACCTGTGTGTGTTCCTGATGAACAATTATTCCGGGAATGAAACCGTGAATGCAGGTTCAGGGAAGGAACTTTCCATAAAAGAGCTTACCGGGCTGGTGGCAAAGGTAGTTGGCTACGAGGGGGAAATCCTTTGGGATACCACCAAACCTAACGGCACCCCTCGCAAGCTGCTTGATGTTTCGAAAAGTGCAGCGTTGGGTTGGCGCTATAAGACCGAACTTGAGGAGGGTCTGCGCCTTGCCTATGCGGATTTCCTCTCGAACCCGACGAGGGCGGAACGATAAGCTGGCCGGGTGCTGACCGGCAATCCATATTTTGAACAGTAATCTGAAAAATGCAGCATTTGAAAATATTTTATAAAATCCTGGTGATGTTGTGCATGCTGTTTTCTGTGGCGGCATGCAACATAGATGAACCCGCACCGGCGCCTGAACCGATTCCACAGCCAAATCCCGGAGAAGTGGTTGAGCGCACCGTGCTGGTGTATATCGTGGCCCGAAATTCATTGGGTGCGTGGGATTTTGATTTGGATGATATACAGGAGATGTCGCAGGCGGCAAAAAGTGGCGCTTTCGGCAAGAACCGGCTGATATTGTTCCATTCCCGATATGGCGAAGCCCCTTCGTTGAAGGAGGTTACTGCCGGAGGTGTGAAACAGCTGAAATCCTATGATATGGAGTTTTCGGCTATAGAGGCCCGCAACATGACCAGGGTCATAGCCGACGTAAAGGCCGCAGCGCCGGCAAGCAACTATGGTATAGTATTGTGGAGCCATGCAGACGGGTGGCTGCAGAGCGGCATACCTGACACCGGGATTCAGAAGCGTGCTTTTGGCGACGATAACCGTAGGAGTATGAACGTGACCACCCTTGCCCGTGTGCTTGATGGCGAGGATTTTGATTTTGTATATTTCGATTGCTGCTTCATGGGCGGGGTAGAGGTGGCATATCAGCTGAGGGGTGTCACCCCCCGTATTGTGGCATCGCCTTCCGAACTCCCTTCTCCCGGTATGCCGTATGATAAGACGCTCCCTTATCTGATGGCTGACGAGGCCGATGTGGAAGGTGCTGCGCGTGCCACTTTTGCATATTATGATGCCCTGGCCGGAAGTTCTAGAACCTGCACCATGTCAGTGATTGATACCTCGCATTTGGCGGACTTGGCCGGCAAGGTGCGGGCGCTTTACCGGTTGCACCCCGCGTTGAACGACATTGACGCTATCCAGCAATATGCCGGGAAGAGAAGTTCTTTCCATGGTTATTATTTTGATATAGGTCATTATATGAGCAATCTGGATGCCGGGAACGAGGGGTGCGGGCTGGCATATGCCGAAGCTGTCGACGCATTGGACAGGTGCTTGATTTACCGTGCTGCAACCCCATATCTTTGGCAATATGACCGTGAAGAGGTGAAAATCGACCATTATAGCGGGTTGTCGACCTATGTGTTACAGAACCCTCCGGTGAGTTCGGATAAAGGTTATGAAGAACTTGAATGGTACAAGGATGTGGCCAAAGCACTTTTCTAGTAAATCTCGTTAAGGCCGGATTTTGTTATTCGATTACATATAATTTCATTCAATCATAAATTAGCCAGATGTTATATAATCTTATAAACCTACAATCGCAGTTGATTCCCGGCATGACGGACGGAGGGGCTGCCGATACTGCCAAAGATGGCGGAAAGCTTGTCGGTGAAGTTGCCGAACTTAAGTCCATGTCGCTGCAGGATCTTATCAACCGCCTGGCCGATTCGGCTGTTTCATTTGCAATCAACCTTGCCATCGCTATAGTGGTGTTCTATGCGGGGCGTTTCGTAATCAGGAAGATTTACAGGCTTGTATCGTCGATATTCATCAAGCGTGAAATCGACCGCTCGTTGAGCGTGTTTGTGCTAAGCCTGATCAATATGGTGCTTTATTTCATATTGATTGTGACGGTAATCGGTATCCTGGGGATAGAGACCACATCGTTTTTGGCTCTGTTTGCCTCGGCCGGTGTCGCTATCGGTATGGCTTTGAGCGGCACGTTGCAAAACTTTGCAGGCGGGGTGTTGATTCTGCTACTGAAACCTTATAAAATCGGCGACTATATAGAGGCGCAGGGCTATGCCGGTACGGTTAAGGAGATTCAGATATTTTTCACGGTGATTACCACCCCCGACAACAAGTCGATTTCAATTCCCAACGGCGGATTGTCGACAGGCAGTGTCAACAACTGGACCCGTGAGGAATACCGCCGTGTGTCGTGGACTGTGTCAATATCATACGGGGATAATGTCGATGCCGCCCGTGAGGCTATCCTGAAGATGTTTGCCGCCGACAGCAGGGTAATGCCTGAAACTGCGGCTGCTGAAGCTGTTGCAGAGGCCGGGCAGACAACATCGGCCGATGATAAAGACACTGCTGTTCATGCCGGCTCAGAAGGTGGTGGTGATACACCGGCAGTACGCCGTTCATTGGCTGACAGGTTGCTTTTCCGTCGACGTAAAATCAGGGAGGCCATGCATCGTGATTCCGGGCATGCCGGCCATATAGCATCGCTTCTGCCGAAACCTGACTATTCCCCGAAAGTGGTGGTGGGTGAGCTTGCTGCGTCAAGTGTCGATTTGCATGTGCGTGCCTGGACTCTCACTAAAGATTATTGGGGTGTGTTCTATGACTATAACGAACGTTTCTACAACGAGCTTCCCGGATGCGGCATCAGTTTCCCCTTTCCACAGCTCGATGTGCATATTCCCACAAAATAATTACACTTGTTTATCATCCCGATTTGATATTTGAATGCTATGTTTCAGATTCAGGATACCTTGGTGACCCTTGACCTTGCCGAACGCTTTTTTTGTTGTGACCTTGATAAATGCCTGGGTGCATGCTGTATAGAGGGTGATGCGGGCGCGCCGGTAACGGAGCGGGAGGTTGCTGAGATTGAAAAAGTCCTCCCAGAGGTGGAACGCGACATGCTGCCTCGTGCAATCGAGGAGGTGAGGCAGCAGGGTGTTGCCTACACGGATGAAGAAGGCGATTTGGTTACCACTATTCTCGACGGCCGCAATTGTGCCTTCACATGTTATGCTCCCGGAGGGGTGTGCCTGTGTGCTTTGGAAAAAGCCTTCCGGCAAGGGCGCACCGGGTTTCGGAAACCTGCATCGTGTGCGCTTTATCCGTTGCGTATAAAGGAGTTCCCCACTTTCACTGCGGTCAACTATCATCGTTGGGATATATGCCGCGATGCCGAAATCCTAGGCAGGAAGAACGGGATAAGGCTTTATCAGTTCCTGCGCGCCCCTCTGATCGAACGTTTCGGCCAGGAATGGTATGACGAGCTTGCACAGGCGTGCGAACTCTACCTGAAAGAATACCCCGACGGCATGCCGTAAACTGTCAAGTCTTATAATAATGTGGCGGTGTGTCAAAATTCAATATTTTGGCACACCGCCGTGGTTTTCGCCCGAATGGCGAGGGTGCTGCCAGATGAGCCATTATTACACACCCTCATAATCATCTTATTCAATTTCATTCGTCGATTTAGTTTGTTTCATTAGATTTCCGTAATTTGGTTATTTACAGGCTGTGTATGGCGATAAAATGCATCAGGCAGCCACAATTCAGATTGTGGCTGCCTGATGCATTTTATCTTTTAGCGGGTTACGTTATTGCCTTTTAGCCGGCAATTCATGACCCATAAAAGGCGCGGTTTATTTCAGGATATCCTTAACGGCGTCGTTGGGCACCATTTGTTCCTGGAAAGTGTAAGCACCTGTTTTGGGTGATTTCACCATTTTAATCACCTTGGAGTAGGTGCGGCCTTCACCTTTCTGAAGAGATGCAACGGTTTTCTTTGCCATATCGAGTCAAAACTTATCGGTTTCTATTATTTGATTTCTTTGTGAACAGTCACCTTCTTAAGGATGGGGTTGTACTTCTTCAACTCCAGACGCTCGGTGGTGTTTTTGCGGTTTTTGGTGGTGATGTAACGGGAGGTGCCGGGCATGCCGCTGGCCTTATGTTCGGTGCATTCCAAAATCACCTGCACGCGATTACCTTTTGCTTTCTTTGCCATTTTATTAAGTCTTAGAAGTCTAATTGTTTGATTTCAGTGAGATAACCTTTCGCTGCGGCCTGCTTGAGCGCTGCGTCGAGACCCATCTTGTTGATGATGCGCAGACCTGCGTTCGAGAGGGTGAGGAGCACCCAGGTGTTCTGCTCTACCCAGAAGAACTTACGGTTGAATAAGTTCACATAGAAGCGACGCTTTGTGTGGCGCTTCGAGTGCGATACGTTATTTCCTGTAATCGCTTTTTTGCCTGTAATTTGACAAATCTTTGACATGGCTGTTAATGTATTATCTTGTTTCTTTGTTGATTAACACGGAGTTGCGTGGCCGCCATCCCATTCTCATATCGCCATCGGCTGCATCACTGCCGACGGCTTTTTACAGAGGAGCCACAAAACAGAGTGCAAAGTAAGTGATTTTTTGCGATTTGGCCAAATCTATGTTAGGTTTTTTTCGTACTTTCGCGATGTATTCCCCCTAGGGGATTAATTGAATCGATTGGATATGAATAACGGATTTTTCAGGGTGGCAGCCGTGGTGCCGCGTGTAATGTTGGCCGACCCGGTTGCCAATGCCAAGGATATAACAGAGGTTTTTGCCCGGTTGGAAAGTGCCGGTGTTGATTTGGCTGTTTTTCCGGAACTTAGCGTGACGGGCTACAGCTGTGGCGACTTGTTTCATTCGTCGTTGCTTCTTGACGCTGCCGGGAAGGCTTTATCGGAAATCGCGGCAGCCACTGCCGGTAAGCGTCTGACGGCCATCGTGGGATGTCCAGTGCGGGTTGGCAGCGGGTTGTACAATTGCGGTGTGGCGGTTGCCGGGGGGAAGATTTTGGCGGTGGTGCCTAAAACATATCTTCCTAATTATAACGAATTTTACGAAAAACGTCTGTGGGCATCTGGTGCCGGGGTGACAGGTTCCGCTTTCGGGGCTCCGTTCGGCACCCGTATCCTGATTGATGTTGCAGGCGTCAAAGTCGGCATAGAGGTCTGTGAGGATTTGTGGACTACGGTTCCCCCTTCGAGCCATGCCTCGCTGGCAGGTGCGCAGGTGATTGCAAACCTGTCGGCTTCGGATGATATAATCGGCAAATACGCCTATCTGCGTTCGTTGATTGCACAGCAATCGGCAAGATGTATATGCGGGTATGTCTATGCTTCGGCGGGATTCGGCGAGTCGTCAACCGACCTTGTGTTCGACGGCAAGGCCATAGTGGCTGAAAACGGTTCCATTCTCAAGGCTGGGGAGCGTTGGGAGGTAACGCCCCGTCATGTTGTCTGCGACATAGATATAGAGGCTTTAAACCGCGACAGGATGCATATAGGTTCGTTTGACGACTGTTCGAGAATCGAAGGAGCCGGTGACGAACGTGGGATGTATCGTGTGGTGTGTGCCCCAATTCCTGCCTCGTCAACCGAAAGCCCTTGTGCCGATAGGTGTACTGATGAGGCTTCTTTGCTGCGAAGCGTTAACCCCAGGCCGTTTGTCCCGGTTGATGATAAGGATATAGATGCTCGTTGTGAGGAAATTGTCAACATACAGGTTGCCGGTCTTGCACGCAGGCTGGAGGCTACAGGTTGCCGTACTTTGGTGATAGGGATTTCGGGCGGCTTGGATTCCACTCTGGCTTTATTGGTGGCGGCAAAAGCATTCGACCGGCTCGGGCTGCCACGGAAGGGGATTGTAGGGGTGACTATGCCCGGTTTCGGAACTACCGGCCGCACCCATTCCAATGCGTTGACCCTTATGGAGGGGCTTGGGGTGACGATTCGTGAGATTCCTATTGCCGCAGCGGTGACGCAGCATTTTGCCGATATAGGCCATGACCCGGCCAGTCATGATGTTACTTATGAAAATTCTCAGGCACGTGAGCGCACGCAGATATTGATGGATCTGGCCAATAAGGAAGGGGGGATGGTGCTTGGCACAGGCGACCTTTCTGAGCTTGCCCTGGGCTGGGCGACCTATAACGGTGACCATATGTCGATGTATGGGGTGAACGCCTCTGTGCCAAAGACCCTTGTAAAATATCTTGTGCGATGGTTTGCCATGCGCTCTGACGATTCGGCTACTGCCGCAGCGCTTCACGACATTATCGACACCCCGATTTCTCCCGAATTGATTCCGGCTGACGAACAAGGGAATATCACGCAGAAAACCGAAGACCTGGTAGGCCCTTATGAACTGCATGATTTTTTCCTTTACTACACTCTCCGTTACGGTTTTTCGCCGCGCCGCATATATCTGCTTGCACGGCATGCATTCAAGGGCATGTTTACCAATGAAGTGATTCTGCATTGGTTACGTGTGTTTTTCCGTCGTTTTTTCAACCAGCAGTTTAAGCGCTCGTGCCTGCCCGACGGCCCGAAGGTAGGTTCTGTGTGTCTTTCCCCGCGTGGCGACTGGCGCATGCCCTCCGATGCCACCTCCGCCCTTTGGCTCCGTGAAATTGATTCGTTGACATAAGGCGGCAGTTGGATTTTGAGGAAGTAAAATAAAATATCGGCGGCAAATCCCAGGGATTTGCCGCCGATATTTTATTTTACCCACAGTAAGTGGCGCTTTTGTTTAGAAGAAATATGTTGCCCGGATTGTCCAGTAGCGCTCACGTGCGGAGAAATCCTGGAGTTTCACGGCTTTCAGCGCATAGGTCATTCCCCATACATGTGCAGCCTGAATCTGCCAGCGCTTGTATAGTTCGACGCCGAGACCGGCCTGCACCCCGATTGAGCCTCCGGCATATTCCATAGCATTGAGCTTGTTATGTGCCACTGTGAAATTGAAAACCGGGCCTCCGAATGCGAATGGTGCAACATATTCCTCTACACCGTTCATGCGTGTCCATTTAAACCGCAGGTTTACGGGTATCGAAAGAGTGTGCAGATAGCTGCGCTCTTTTCCATAGCCGTCAACAGCCCATATCTTTTTTTCGCCGAGATGCAGTGTAGCCCCCTGCATCGAATACATGGCCCCTATGTCGATGCCGAACCCAATGCCGGGAAACATCATCTCGCCTTGAACGCCGAGAGTGGGGCCTATGGCTTTGTCAACACGCATGATGTCCTGTTTGAAAATCAGGTTGGTGAAATCTACTCCCGCAGTGGGACCCCAGCGGAATTCCCCGCGTGCGGCAAACGCAGCCACAGCGGCTATTATTGCTACGGCAAAAAGCCTGATGTTATTTTTCATTTGCACTTTGTTGACAATTCTTTCGGGCAAAGGTATGGATAAATGAGCCAATCGGCCAAAATTGGCTTTTAAAAAGAGTTAACATGCGGTGAGCCTTTCCGCTGCTTCTGCAGGGGTCAAGGTGAGCTGTTCGCCGGTCAGCATGTTCTTAAGAGCCATTTTGCCTTCTGCCATCTCGCTTTCGCCGACCATTGCCACAAACGGGACTCCGGTTGCATTGGCATAGGCCATCTGCTTTTTCATCTTGGCAGGGTCGGGATATATTTCGGCTGCTACTCCTGCGGCTCTGAGCTGTTTCATCATCTTCATCGATGCGGCAGCCTCGGCATCGCCGAAATTCACGAACATCACCTGGGTCGAGGTGCGTGCCTCGGCAGGGTATAGGTCGAGGGCATTGAGCACATCGTAGATTCGGTCGGCGCCGAACGATATCCCCACTCCCGACAGGCCGGGCATCCCGAACACCCCGGTGAGGTTGTCGTAGCGGCCTCCGCCGGTAATGCTTCCGATTTCCACATCCTTGGCCTTCACTTCGATAATCGTGCCGGTGTAGTAGTTGAGGCCGCGTGCCAGCGACACGTCCAGGTCAAGTTCCGCATCCAGCCCCAGCGCTTCTACGCCGGCGGTTACCGTGCGCAGTTCCTGCACTCCGAGAGTCCCGGTTTCCGATGAGGCGAGGAGTGTTTCAAGTTGGGTCAGGCGTTGGCCGAGAGTCCCCGATATACGGAGTATTGGCTGTAAGGCATCTACAGCCTGTTGCGTCAGACCTCGTTCCAATAATTCGGCATTTACGTTATCGATGCCGATTTTGTCGATTTTGTCGATTGCAACTGTTATGTCGATGATTTTTTCCGGGGCGCCTATAAGTTCCGCAATCCCGGCAAGTACCTTGCGGTTGTTGAGCTTCAGGATGATGCGGATTTGCAGGCGGCGGAACACCTCGTCAATCAACTGTAGCAGTTCGATTTCGTTGAGCAGTGAATCAGAACCCACCACATCGGCATCGCACTGGTAAAATTCGCGGTAACGCCCTTTTTGCGGACGGTCGGCACGCCATACCGGCTGAATCTGGTAGCGTTTGAACGGCATCTGCAACTCGTTGCGGTGTTGCACCACGAAGCGTGCGAAAGGCACCGTAAGGTCGTAGCGCAAGCCTTTTTCGCAGAGCTGCGGGGCCAGGCGCGCGCAGTTGCCGTCCTTTATGAGTCCGGGGTCGGCTCCGCGTAGGAAATCGCCTGAGTTCAGTATTTTGAAGAGAAGTTTGTCACCCTCCTCGCCATATTTCCCCATCAGTGTGGAGAGGTTCTCCATGGCAGGGGTTTCTATGGGGTTGTAGCCGAACAATCCGAACACGTCGCGGATTGTTCCGAAAATATAGTTGCGTTTCGCCATTTCGGCAGGAGAGAAGTCGCGGGTTCCTTTGGGTATGGAGGGTTTCATGGGGAAGGAGAAGTTAGCTTCTTGTCAGTTATTTGTTTGCGCGTTTGCGTTCGAGTTCGTCGAGGATGATTTTGCGTAGACGCAGGTGGTTGGGGGTGACTTCCACGTATTCGTCCTCCTTGATGTATTCAAGGGCTTCTTCGAGGCTGAACACCACCGGGGGCACGATTTTGGCTTTATCGTCAGCTCCCGAAGCGCGCATATTGGTCAGTTTTTTCGATTTGGTTACGTTGATAACGATATCTTTGTCCTTGGCGCTCTCGCCCACAACCTGGCCTGCATACACTTCTTCCTGCGGGAAGATGAAGAATTTCCCTCGGTCTTGTAATTTGTCGATGGCATATGCGTAGGCTGTTCCCGCCTCCATGGCGATGAGCGATCCATTGGTGCGGCGTTCGATGTCACCCTTCCATGGCTGGTATTCAAGGAAGCGGTGCGCCATTATGGCTTCGCCTGCCGAGCCGGTGAGCACATTGTTGCGCAATCCGATGATGCCTCGCGAGGGGATTTGGAACTCCATGTGCACGCGGTCGTTCTGTGTGGTCATCGAGAGCATGTCGCCTTTGCGGCGTGTCACCATGTCAATCATCTTCGAGGCATATTCCTCTGTTACGTTGATGGTGAGTAGTTCCACCGGTTCGCATTTCACCCCGTCGATATGCTTTATGATTACCTGTGGTTGGCCTACCTGCAATTCGTAACCTTCGCGGCGCATGGTTTCGATAAGCACCGAGAGATGCAGCACGCCACGTCCGAACACCGTCCATTTATCCTCGTTGTCGGCTTTCTCGATGCGCAGGGCAAGGTTCTTGTCAAGCTCGCGGGTAAGACGTTCGTGTATGTGCCTGGATGTTACGAACTTGCCGTCTTTGCCGAAGAACGGGCTGTCGTTGATGGTGAAAGTCATCGACATGGTGGGTTCGTCGATGGCGATGCGTGGCAGCGGTTCGGGATTGGCGACCGTTGACACCGTGTCGCCGATTTCAAACCCTTCGATGCCGACCAGGGCGCATATGTCGCCCGACGACACTTCGGCCACGCGCTTGCGTCCCATCCCTTCGAAAGTGTGAAGTTCCTTGATGCGCTGGCGGCTTACAGAGCCGTCGCGTTTGCAAAGACCGATTTCCATACCTTCGCGCAGGGTGCCACGGTGAACGCGTCCAACGGCGATTCGCCCCACATAGCTTGAATAGTCGAGCGATGTTATCAGCATCTGCGGATCCCCTTCGAATGTTGCAGGGGAGGGGATATATTCAAGGATGGTGTCGAGCAACGGGAAGATGTTGTCGGTCGGTTTGTTCCAGTCGGTACTCATCCACCCGTTTTTTGCCGATCCGTAGATGGTAGGGAAGTCGAGCTGGTCTTCGGTGGCGTCGAGGTTGAACATGAGGTCGAACACCATCTCCTGCACTTCGTCGGGACGGCAGTTGTTTTTGTCGACCTTGTTGATGACCACCACGGGTTTCAACCCCATCTGGATGGCTTTCTGCAACACGAAACGTGTTTGAGGCATAGGGCCTTCAAAAGCGTCGACAAGCAGCAGGCAGCCGTCGGCCATGTTGAGCACACGTTCCACCTCGCCGCCGAAGTCGGCGTGTCCCGGGGTGTCGATGATGTTGATTTTAGTGTCCTTGTAATTGATGGAAACGTTCTTGGAGAGGATTGTTATGCCGCGTTCTCGCTCCAGGTCGTTATTGTCGAGGATAAGCTCCCCGGCGTTCTGGTTTTCCCGGAAGAGGTTGCCGGCCAGGAGCATTTTGTCGACCAGGGTTGTTTTTCCGTGGTCGACATGCGCTATAATGGCGATGTTGCGGATGTTCTGCATTTGTAATCTAAAACTTTTTACCTTTCAGCCTGCAAAGTTAGCAAATATTTGTGGAACACCGCTTATTGCAGCCTTCTAAATCGGGCGAAATGAGTTTATAGGGTTTGCAGGGTGGCTTCGGGGCTCGGCGTGGGTGAAAAATGAGAGCCGGAATCCGTTATTTCGAATTTCCGGCTCTCGCGATTAAAGACCCAAACTATTTCAGATGGGTAAGGCTTTTGAGACCTTACTTACATTCGAAAATTCATAATTTGATTTTCCGCACGCTGTTGCCACGGCGCAGAATGTAGATGCCGGGAGCCATGTTGGCGCTGTCGAGGTTGCAGCCGAGGCAGATTCCCTGCATGTTATACCAGAAGGTGTTGCCGGCGGCATCGGCATCGGCCGACACGTTGTTTACGCCGGAACTTTTCTTGAAAAAGCGGATGCTGCGTGTGAATGTGCGGCTGTAGTTGGTGACATTGAACGACACTGTTTCGTCGACCTGTGTCATGTTTTCGAAATTATATGACATTGTGTTGTCGATGGTGTTCATCGTCACATGACCTTCGGCGGCCGAAAGGTTGCCGAAGGTTACGTCTGTGGTTTCAGGCTGGTCGCAGAAGTTGTCGAGATAGACCATGGAGCCTTTTTCGCCTGCCTTGAAAATTTGCGATGAGGTGAGTGTGCCGGCAAAGTTCTCTTCGGTTATTTCAATTTCTGAAATAAGCTGCTCAAGTTCCGGCACGGCTTCTACAGTAACCTCGATGGTGGCTTTAAGCTCGGGATCGATTCCTGACACAACTGTCAGTGTGGTCACACCCGGGGCAAGGGCTTTGAAGAGAGAGTTGGTGATTGTTCCAACGGTGGGATCGGAGTTTTCCCAGGTATAGGTGTCGTAGATAAAGCGGTTGGCGGTGGTCTGGTTCACCGTTTCTTCCACAGTGGTTTCCGATTCGACGTTGATATAGATTGTTTCACCTTCTATGCAGGTTGTCTTGGAGTTGTCGAGACCGGAGGCATTGCCTTCAAGGTCTACCACAACACGTCCGAGCTTCACCACCTGAATGTCGAATTCATCGGGGATAGCCTTGTCTGTGCCTTGGTACGAGATGCGCACTTTGCCCAGTGCTTTGGCGGTGAAAAGCCCGTTGCTGTCGATGGTGCCGACATTTTCGTCGTCGACTGTCCATACCGGCTCTATGCCTTCGGTTACGGGGCGCCCGTTGCAGAACACCAGGCCCTCGAACAGGCATGTGTGTCCTTCAGGAACCTGCAGTTGCGTGATGCCTGCATAATTGAGGTATATGTCGGCGGGTTCGTAATTCTCGTCGGGGATTGTCATAACCACCTGTCCCGGTTCGGTTGATGCCTCTCCGAGCCATCCGGCATTTTCCCAAAGGGCGCAGTAAACGCGCACAAAATCAATCTGGTCAAGTTCCACATGGTTTCCATCCTTGTCAACGGCCCATGAAATGTCGAATCCGTCCTGTGGCATCTCCTCGCCCGACTCATAGGCTATTTTCTGGTTATATGGATCGGTGATGGCGGAGGGATCGAGTTTGGAACCCCAGTTGTCGCAGTATCCGAATGCCGGGCCACGGTAATATTCGATAAACGAGGGGCTGCGTTTGTCGAGCACGCCCTTGATAAGGTGGCCTGTGAATGTGATCTGGTCGCGTGAGGCCGCCTGGTAGTTCTGGGGGAGGGGATAGTAGGGCTGCTGGTGGAATTGATTGGTCAGCACGGCTCCGTCAAAACCTTTGTCGGTGGTGAAGGGCACCGTGTAGCGCTTCTGATAACCGGGGTTGTAATATGTCATGTTGATGTTGCGGTATGTGCTCGACAGCCAATAGTCGGATCCGGCAAGTTCATACCATTCCCCGTCGTCGGGAATGCCGTTGCCGTTGAGGTCTTTCATCACTTGCACCGCACCGGCTTCCGACCACCAGCTGCTGCGCCGGCCTGCGTTGAGGGGGTTGCCCGAGATCTGGAAGTCGATTCCGTAGGGGTTGCGCGGGTCGTTTTTGATTGGTGCGTCGAATCCATAGACGATATAGCCGCCGAATGAACCGAGACTGGCAACGAAGCCGTTTTTGCGTTCAAGAGCCACCTGTGCATTGGTTATGGATGCCGTGGTGGTGTTGACAAACTGTCCCGGAGCAGGGAGCAGGTCGATAATGCGTGTGGCCCAAAGGTTGTGGTGCATGTTCACGCTGACAACTGCTGCGGAAGTGGTTTGCCCGAGGGGGTGGACTATTTCATAGCTGATGGCATCTTTCGTGAAATCGGCCACATCATCGGCCGGTGTGTAGTTTATGACAGGATACTCACCTTCGCCAGTCAGAATCTCGGCAGTGCCGTGTGCGGGCTGTGAGAGCAGATTTATCCTGCAGTTTTTCATCTCTTCGGCACGTGTGGGGTAGTTCCAGAACTGGCAGTTCGACAGCACGTCGATTTCGGTCGGTGCAAGATTGTTTATGTCGATTGTGACTTCAAGCGGCGTTTTCGGGCGGATGAAAGCTACATCAACGGTGAAGGTGTTGCTGGTGGTCTGTTCCTGATAGGTGAGGGCTACGGTGATTTCGGCAATGCCGGCCTTCTGTTGTTTCAGGGTGTAGCGTATGTAGCCGTTCTCGTTCCGCACGTGGTAGTCGGCTTCCACCACTTCGGGGTTTGAAGATTTTACATCTACCTCTACCCCCTGGGGAACAATATCCTTGAAGGGATCGATCTCTTCGGGCACGGTGAACAGCTGGGATACGGAGAGAAAGAATTCGTAGTCGCGATCCCATGCCGTTTTCTTGAAATCATCGGGATTAATTGGCTTGGCCTCGAAATTTCCGGCAAAGACCGAGGCAGTGGCGATGAGCACCGCCACTAATGAAAATAAAAGTTTTTTCATGTTAATTTGTTGGTTAAAAGAGTTTTATGTGAATTGAAAAAGTGCTATGTGAAAATGCATCTAACCGACCGGTTGCCTATGCGCAGGATATAGATGCCTGCGGGGAGGTTTGGCGAGAAAATAACTTCGTTTTCGGCAATGGTGAAGCGTTCGACACATCGCCCTGAAACATCATAAATCGCACCCTGTGCACCCTGCATGTCGGTTATTTTCAGTCGGTTTTTACCGATTGATTCGATTCTGCCTGTGCCCACGTGGGTTATGTTGACCACAGAGCTGTTGCCGGCGCTTTCGGGGAATACCGGGAGCGAGGGGAACCAATAGTTCGAAATCATGGGATAATCTTTTATTATCGAGCCTTCGGAGCTATAGCGGCGCAGCAGGTAGGTTTCGTTGATAAAATCTTTATAAAGCGACACATAGATTTCGTCGGTGGAAGGGTGCACGCGCATGGAGCAGCCGTAGATGCCCCATTCCCCCTGTGTCTTATCCATGGTGTCGACCAGCAGTGTGCCTTTTCGGGTGGAGGTGTTGAATTTGAAAAGTTTGGAGCCTCCGAACCAGCGGGTGGCTCCCCCTTTCCAATACAGACAGTCGGTGACGGCAGAGGAGCAGAAGGCATCGGGAGTCCACGCATACCATGAGGAGTGTGGGCCTGCCATGTCGCCGGGGAGCTCAATCACTTCGGTCGACAGATCGTTAGGGTCAACGTGTATGAGTGCCGGATAACTCACGCCGGAGCCGGAAATATCCTCGGCCACACTGACCCACAGCGAGCCGTCGCGTGCGGCAACTACCGATCCGATTCCCGGGCCGATTTCGTCGATGGTGGTTTCTCCGGCTTCGATTTTTGCGGTCTGCTCGGCATCGGGGTTCCACGCTCCGGCCAGATGGAGCGTGGTGGCAATGGGGATGGTGTGGGTGACGGCATCCTGCGAGGGGTCGATCACGAGCAATCCTTTGCTCTGGTGTGCGGCAAACACGTGTCCGGCTGTAGCTGTCATCGAGCCGCTTTGCCCGTGGTAGAGTGCTCCCGAAGGGTTTGTCACAGGCTTGTCGCCATCGCCTCCGGCAAATGGGTTTTCGGTGCCTTTGACGCGGCCGGTAATTTCAGCCTGTTGAAGATCGAGAATCCAAACGCCGTTGCTCGACGATATGTAGCCTTTTTGTGCATCAACGCCCACAAATCCGCGCCCGTCGCATTGTGCGCCTGTGGGGTCGATCAGTTCAATCTGCTTGATTATTTTCATTGTGGCGGCATCGGCAATAGTGATGCGTCCGCCGGTTATGTCTGCCCCCGGATCCTTGGCCTGTTTGGCGATAAGGTAGAACCGGCCTTGAAAAATGGCTCCGAACTGGTTGGTGGCACCAAGTTCCATCCCCTCGTTTTCGTGTTGGATCACACGGTATGTCCAATAGTCGCCGTCGGGATTATCGGGGTCTAAGTGGTTGAGGGTGGAGTTGTTGTGCCCGTACCAGTCCTCGTTGACAATAAACACCCCCTTGGTATAGTCGGGTGATGATGCCGCTGCGGAAAGGGTTACAAAGCCCAGCAACGAGAAAATGGCCTTTCTCATCGTAAATGAAAATAATAAGGGTTAATATGTTGGTTAGCTGATTTCTATGGAGAGGGAAGCTGTGGTGTTGAGATTTGTATATGAAGGTCTTGAGCCTTGCTTAGTTCTGTTGAGGTTTCTCCGAGCCAGCCGCATTCCTGGTTAAGTGCCGTGTAGACCCTTACGAAATCCACCCCCGGCAGTTCCACCGGGAAGCCGTTGCTGTCTACGGCATCCGAGATGTCGAAGCTGTTGAGGTCGGCATATTCGTTGGGATGATTGTCGACATAGCCCCATCCAAAACTGTAGAGGATATAATATGATCCGTTGCCGCTGGTGTCTGTGGCATTGTCGGGGAGGCGGCTCCCTGTGAACGAGAGCGCAGGAGAGGTTTCCCAGCAGGGGTAATAGCTCTGTGTGTGAAACTCGTTGGCGGTGACAGTGCCGCTTGTTCCTTCGGAATCTTCCCATGTCACATCGGCTTCACCGGCTGCCGGGGCATGATATGTGATGGAATAGTTGTGGATGGTGAGCGGGTTGTTGAATTCGCTGCCCCGCAGTTCATACCATCTGTCGTCCGGGATTCCGTTGCAATTGGTGTCATATGATACCATCACTATTCCCGGTTCGGCCGATCCCCCCTTTTTGTCGGGTTCGGTAAGTTCATAAAAAGCATTTCCCCAGATTCTGAAGTCGGGTTCGCCCGGATGATTGATTACGGTATGGTCGAAGCCAAAGGTCACATAACCGCCGAATGCTCCGAGCGATATCATCACATCGTTGGTTCCGGAAATCGACTCTTCAACTTTTTTGAGCATGTCGGCCATGGTGTCGCCTTGGTCGTAGGGCGGCATCACGTTGATAAACTGGCCCGGTGCCGGGCAATATTCGTAGACGGTTGATATATATGGGCTGTATTCCACCTCCTCATGCACCACGTTGACTGTTGCGGTGGCTTTGAAGGGGGTGTCGGCATCGATTATCTCGAAGTCGATTGTATAAACGCCCTCTTGTTCGGCAAGGAAAATATAGTCTTGGGAAACCGACACAACGGAGCTCGTGCCGTCGGGGCGCGTGAGCGTCCACCGGTATTGCTCTCCTGTCAAGGCGGATTGCAGGGGCAGTTTCTGCATGCGTGCCACAATATAGCTGTCGTCTATTCCGAGGCTCACCACCGGCGCATCGTCGCCACATCCGGCCATCAGGATGGCCGGGAGCAGGACGGCTGACAATATTTTTGAACGGTGTATCATTGCTGGTGGCGGCGGGGTTATCGTGGCAGGAAAGTGATGTGTGCGGGTATGTCGCCGGTGCGGACACTCCATTTGCGTCGGCCGGTGTTGTCGTAGCAGTGCAGGGTGCCGCTCGACACATAGTTTTTGGCATCAGTTACGAAGATATCGCCGGTTTCCGGGTGTATTGCTATGCCGTAGGGCACGGCTATATCTTTTTCAGTGCCGTCGGTGATGAAGTTGTCGGAGATCTTTTTCTTGGTACGTATGTCGATAATGCCGTAGGTGATTGAATTCGTCTGCGTGTATTCATTCCATCCCGTGGCATAGTAATAGAGCTTGTCGCCGAAAAATGCCATGTTCGAACAGGCCAGCCTGAGTGTGTCGGTCACCTCCATCCGGTTTGTGCCGGGGCGCTTCTCCATCACCAACAGACGTGAGGGGCGCGAAAGATAATCGCCGCGCGATGTTACCCACAGCTTGTTGTAGCGGTCTTTTTTTAGCCGGTGCAGATTTATGTCCACCGGAATCTGCTGCACCTGCTTGAAGTCGATGAGCTGTATCACGGAAACCGTGTTGTCATAGTAGGGTGCGCGGTATCCGCCCGAATTGGCCACATACATATAATCGTCGAGAATCTCCATCTCCTCGGGCTGGTATCCTACGGTGACGCGGCCTGTCACCTCCAGCGACAGTGTGTCGACGCGGTATACCGCCCCTTTCGGCGCGTCGGGGTCGATGAGCACCGGCCCTACGTATGAACTTACGTAGGCTTTTCCGCGATGAAAGCGCACGTAGCGGCAGTTTGGTATGTCAATCTGGCCGATTCGCACTCCGCTGCGTGCATCGAGCACCTCCACCTTGTGCGAGCAGTTCACCACCACGTAGAGTTTCGACCCGTATATGCCTATGTCATTGCCCACATCGCCAAGCTCTTTTATCACGTTGGGGTTTTTCTCGGCATAGAGGTTGCGCGAGTAGAGCCCTGTGAAATAGTCGAAATAGTCGAGTGTGCATTTGTTTGACCCCATGTTCCCCTCGTTAAGGAGGTAGAACCCGCGCACTTTGGTGTCGGGGGCAGGGGTGTCGGGAATTATCTCATATTCCGTAGGCACAACCAGTTCATCCTCGCGGCAGGCGCTTATAGCAGCCACAAGGCAAACGGAAATCAATATGAGCAATAGGTTTCGCATGTGTTATATCTCCACCGAAAGGGTGAAACGGTAGTTTCGTTTTGGCATCGGATAGTTCAGGATCACATCGTAGTCCTGGCTCAGGAGGTTGTTGATTTCGGCCAGCACGCGCAGCCCCACTTTGCCGAGGGTGAAGTCGTAGCTTGCCGATATATCGCTTGTGTACCAGGGCTGTGTGTAGTTGTAGCGGATATTTTCCTGCTGGTTATATCGTTCGCCCACATAGATGAAACTGTAGTTCAGGCATATTTTTCTCCATTGGGCGTTGAGCACTGCCGAACCGGAATGGCGGGGGATGTAGGGAATCTGGTCGCGGTAATAGTTGTCGGCCGGGTTGGTCACGTCGATGGCCTGCTGGAATGTGTATTGTCCGCGGAAGGTGAGAGCGAGGTCGCGCACGGGGTTAACGGTGGCCATGGCCGAGATGTCGATCCCCTTGATGTCAACCTTGCCGAGATTCAGCATAGTCCAGCGGAACTGTTGCCCCTTGGGATATGCCACGATTTTGTTGGTCACCTCGTTGTAGTAGGCATCCGCGCTAAGGCGCACGGCCGAGAGCAGCCCGCGCGCCGAGTGGTCGTAGAGCACCCCCACGTTATATTGCGTCACCTTTTCCGGATCGAGCTTCGAGTTGCCCATGTCGGCGTAGTAGAGGTCGTTGAACGTTGGCATGCGGTAGGATTGCTTGACGAAGGCACGCAGCGAGAAATCGCGGCTGCGCAGGGGCAGGAATGAGGCATAGACCGCCGGGGTGAACACATGTTTGTCGGCAGGAGCCTGCTGCCCCCGGAGGTTGTCGTGAATCAGTGTCATTACGCCGCTTGCCTGTAACTTTACCCGTGAAAGGTTCATTGCCGTGGCGACGGAGATGAGATTGGATATGCGGTCGGGTTTGGCGAAGTTATACATGTCGGCGTCGAGTGTGTTCCACATGAAGTCGTAGCTTGCCGATATATGCCACCACCGCTTTATGTTGAACTGGTTGGCGGTGGAGAAATAGATTTCCTTCTGGCGGTAAAGGTTGTCGACCTTCACCTGTTTGTCGTCGTTGTTTACGTAGTGGGTTCTGTAGAAGGCGTATTTGAACGTGTTGAGTGTGGTGAAGCGGCCGAAAGTCTGGGTGTAGTTGCCCTGCACGAACGAGTTTGTGTCCCATATCCTTTCGCCGCGCCTCCACACATTGTTGACAATGGCTCCGGGCACTCCGCGCTCCGAATTGTAGTTATAGGCTTTGAAGTGCCATTCTCCCTGGTTTAGCTCGCCGTTGAGGTTTAGTTCGATACGTGTGGCGTTGATGTCGCCGTTCTGCCTCACGGCAGTGGTGTCGTAGGCCAGTTCACCCGCAGGGTTTACGCGCCGGTAGCGGAATTTGTATTTTCCGCTTGAGTTGACCCATTCGGCGCTGAGCGAGGCGTTTACGCGTTCTGAAAGTTTGAGCTCTACAAGTGCCGACGGATTGAGGAGATCGAACGAGCCGAAACGCACCGAGGCGCGGGCATGGTAGCTTTCGCCAGCTTCGAAATGGGGCGTTCGTGTGCGCATGTAGATTGATCCGGCCGAGCCGAAATCGCGTGCCGGCTGCAGGATTTCGCTTTTCTGTCCGTTGTGAAGGGAGATAGCTTCGATATTGTCGAGCGAGAACTGACCGAGGTCGATCTGGCCGTTCTGCGCGTTGCCAAGCTGCACGCCGTCGTAGACCACGCCGGTATGGTTGGTGCCCATGGAGCGGATATTCACGGTTTTAATACCCCCCACGCCGCCGTAATCCTTGATCTGTACTCCCGAGAAATAGCGCAGCGCGTCGGCCACGCTGTTGCTGTTGAGTTTCTGCAGTTCTTCGCCCGAAAGCACCTGCACCGGAATCACCTCGCTTTGTTTGCGCTTGGCCACCACCTCCACTTCCCCGAGTTTCAGGGTGTCGGGAAGGTGTGCGGGAGTGCTTTCCGCCGCTTCGGCTGTCAGACCGATGCAGAAGAAGAGTATTGAAAACAGAATTAAGAATGTATATGCGGGTTTCATTTTATGCGCCTCACGTGTTGTGTCTGGTATCAGCCCTGCAAAGGATTGTGTGGGGTGTGAGCGCGCAAACAACGGCATGTTTTGTGCCGTATGGTCATGCTGTCGCTACTCGTCCTCGCAAGTGGCTGTTATGTTTATCGGAAATCGCAGGTGTTCTGACTTACCTCCATTTTCGGAAACCTTCCCACGCCCGTGGCGCAGTGGCTGTTGGTTTGAGGGCGGTTGTTCCTTCAACCATCATGCACGGCCGCTCGCAGGCGGCATGCATTCCGTCAATGTTGAAATGAGGCATACAGCAGCGGGACTGTCCGGGATTCTCACCCGGTTCCCTGCCTGGCGCGGTGGCATTTTCATGCTGGCCGCAGCCTGATTTCCGCCTGCAAAGATATATTATATTTTTGATTCCCGCAACAATACGCTCCATATATGGTGGCGGCGGTGCGGCGGAGCCTTGAAATCCCCACACCGCCGTGGTGCATGCCTGTCGAGAGGCTGCGGTTGCAGCCATTGTGCAGGGCGGTTACTTGTAAAGGAAGCGGCGTATGGAATGCTTCGGGGTTTTCTCAAACTCGTCGGGGTGGATTTCGATGGTGTTCACACGAGAATATGCCGGGAGCATTTTGTTAAGCGCAGGCAGATTGTCCATCACGCGCTGTTCGGTTTGCGCTTCCGACAGGCCGAGGTTTCGGCCGGCGTCATAGTCGGGGTGCACAAGTGCCACAATCTTTCCGTTGCGGTCAACCACTACCGATTCACCCACTAACGGGAGGTTGTTGAGTTGCACCTCGATTTCCTCAGGATATATGTTTTGCCCGGAGGAGCTTAGTATCATATTCTTGTTGCGTCCGCGTAAAAATACGTAACCGTCGCGGTCGATTGTGCAGATGTCGCCTGTATTCAGCCATCCGTCGGCCGACAGCGCCTCTTTTGTGGCCTTGTCGTTTTTGAAATATCCTTTCATTACGTTGGCACCGCGCACATGCAGCACTCCCGGCACGGTTTCCGGGTCGGGCGAGTCGACTTTTGCCTCCATCCCTTCTACCAGCCTGCCGCATGAGTGGGGGCGGCTCGTAGCCCACCATTCATAGGTCACCAATGGTGCGCATTCGGTCATGCCGTAGCCTATGGTGAACGGGAATTTGATTTTGCGCAGGAATTCCTCCACGTCGCTGCTCATGGCCGCCCCTCCGAGGATCAGTTGCTCCAATCGGCCGCCGAATGCCGTGAGCAGTTGCTGGCGCACTTTGCGGTGCACGATGGAGCGTAGTCCGGGAATCGCCAGCAACGCACGCATCATCGGTTTCTGAAGGGCGGGGAACACCTTCCCTTTCACAATTTTCTCGATAACCAGGGGCACGGTTATAACAAGCTTAGGTTGCACCTGGGCAAATGCCTCCATAACGATTTTCGGCGATGGCACGCGGCCTAGGAATGTGATGTGGCATCCGAGGCAGAACGGGAACAGGAACTCGAATACCAGCCCGTACATATGGGCCAGCGGGAGCATGCTCACCATCCCGTCGCCCGGATTCAGGAAGTCGATTTTCCCTAAGGCGAATTCGATGTTGCCTGAGAGGTTGCCGTAGGTGAGCATTACCCCTTTTGAGTTTCCTGTTGAGCCGGAGGTGTAGTTTATGAGAGCCAGGTCGGCTGGGTCGGGCGCATGGAAGTTTATGGCTTCCGGTGACAGACCTCCGGGATATACCTTGTTGAATGATTCCTCCCCATGGGCCAGGGTTACGGCTATCATCTCGTTGCGGCATAGGGCAAGGGTGAAATCAGGTAGCAGGATAACCCCTTCGAGCGTAGGCATCCTTTCCTCGTCGAGGTTTTCGAATATGCTTTGTTCGCTGAACAGCAATCTGGCGCCTGAATGCGTTACAAGATGCTCGATGTTGTCGGGGTGGAATTCATGAAGTATAGGCACCACCACAGCCCCATAGGTGAGGGTGCCGAGAAAGGCCGAAGCCCATGCGGCAGAGTTTTTTGCGCATAACGCCACTTTGTCGCCGGGGCGGATTCCGGCGGCTCTGAAGAGTATGTGCATTTTTGCTATGCGGCGTGCCGTATCGGCATAGGTCATTGTGGTTCCTTTGAAATCGGAGAGGGCGGGCAACGACCAGTTGGTGCGTATGCTTCGCTGTATGGTGTCTATAAGCTGAATCATGTTAATGTGTTATTGGGAACGTGTTTAGATATTCTTTTTGTTGTATATGCGGGCTATGGTGAAACGTGAAAACTTTATTTAACGCCCGGTCATGTTATAATATAACAAAAAAATCCGTTACTTTGTGGAGTGAAGCAGGCAATAGAATGAAAATCATTCTACTGTCAGTTTATGTTTCCTTTTGTTTTTGCCCTGTTCTTATCATGTTTGTCAGCCGCTATGGAAGTGTTGCCAGTTAGGAGTAGGAAGATTATTGCGGGCGGCAAAATTACTGAAATTTATTAAAGAATAGCATATATGAATCACAAATTACTTATTTTTATTGCCGGAGGGGCTCTTGCGGCATGTACGGCAACCGCTGCGACCGACACTTATACGGTAAGTGCTGAATTTTCCGAGGATTTTGACGGCCAGCCTGCCGTTATGATTAATTTCGATACCGGCGAGAAAATCGATTCGGTATTGGTTGAAGGGAATAAGGCGGTGTTTTCAGGCTCGGTGGAAAAGCCGGTAATGGCACGTATAATTATCGACGGCAACCGCGTCCCGGTATTCGTGCTTGAACCTGGTGCAATCACGATCTCCCCGGAAGTACGTGGTGCGAGCGGCTCTGCTCTGAATGATTTGAATGCGAAAATCCAACAGCATATCGGTGAGCTTGGCGCAAAATACCAGGCTGCCCCCCAGGATAGCACAGGTGATGCCGAGCGGGAGCACATTATGGCGGCGTATGACTCATATTGCGATTCCGTGTTCAAGGCCAATGTGGATAACCCTATCGGATATACCCTGTTCATGGACAAAGCCTATAATATGACACTCCCCGAACTCGAGGCTGCTTTGGTGGAATATCCGTCGCTGAAAACCTACACACGTGTCAACAAACTGATAGCTGCTGCAAAAAACAAGGCCGCCACCTCGCCGGGCAGCAAATTTGTTGATTTCGCCATCACGAACGACAGCATTACCCAGCGCCTTTCCGATTATGTAGGGAAAGGGAAGCCTGTGCTTGTTGATTTCTGGGCAAGCTGGTGTGGCCCCTGTATCCGTGAGACAAAGGTGATAAAGGAGATTCTTGAAGAATACGGCCCCAAAGGGCTTGAGGTGCTCGGTGTGGCCGTGTGGGACGAGCCTCAGAACACTCTCCGTGCCATCGAGCATCATAAGCTTCCATGGCAGCAGATTATAAACGCACAGACAGTGCCTACCGATCTTTACGGCATTTCGGGCATTCCCTGCATCCTTCTCATCGCCCCTGACGGCACCATCCTCAGCCGTGACAAGCAGGATGAGGAACTCCGTGCCGATGTCAAGGCAATGATGGAAGGTTCTCTTACTCCCGAAACAGTGGGGAAATAATCTGTCGGAATAAAATATTGTCGGATTCAATCACCCCGGCAGGGCATATAGCCCTGCCGGGGTGATTCTCATTATGGACATGCGGGAACTTCCGGCATTCTTTTTCATGCATTGGAAACTTTTCGCTAACTTTGCAACTTCTTTTTCAGAAACCAACATTTTCAAGCTAACGACAATGGGAGGATTTTTCGGAGCAATCTCTGACAAACCGTGTGTCAATGACCTCTTTTACGGCACTGACTATAATTCTCACCTTGGTACAAAACGTGCCGGATTGGTAACTTTCGACCCTGAAGTGGGTTTTAACCGTACCATTCATAGTATAGAACGTGATTATTTCCGCTCGAAATTCGAGGACGACCTCGACAGGTTTGTGGGATGTCAGGGCATCGGAGTGATAAGCGACACCGACCCGCAGCCGATTATCGTAAATTCCCACCTCGGCCGTTATGCTGTGGTTACAGTTGCCAAAATCAACAATATACGCGACATTGCTGCCGAACTGCTGGCCGAACGGATGCATTTCAGCGAAATGTCGGCCAATACAATCAACCAGTCGGAGCTGGTTGCCCTGCTGATTAATATGGGGAAGGATTTTGTCGACGGCATCAACCTGGTCTACCGCAAAATCAAAGGTTCATGCTCGATGCTTATCCTTACGGAAGACAGCATCATCGCCGCCCGTGACTACCTGGGGCGCACACCTATCGTGATAGGGAAGCGTGAAGGTGCCTATGCGGCATGTAGCGAGACATCTGCCTTCCCAAATCTTGGTTATGAAAGGGTGCGCGACGTAGGTCCAGGCGAGATAGTGCGCCTGCGCCATGACAGTATGGAAGTGTTGCAGGAACCAGCCAAAAGGATGCAGATATGCTCATTCCTGTGGGTTTACTATGGATTCCCTGCCAGTGATTACGAGGGGATTAATGTCGAGGCGGTGCGTGAGGCCGCAGGGCGTGCCATGGGCCGGGAGGATGCCACCGGGTCTGACTGTGTGTGCGGTATCCCTGATTCAGGCGTAGGCCATGCGTTGGGTTATGCCGAAGGGCGTGGGGTGCCTTATCAGCGTGCGGTGTTGAAATACACCCCCACCTGGCCTCGCAGCTTTACCCCAGGCCAGCAATCGCGCCGTGCATTGGTGGCAAAAATGAAACTTATACCAAACCGTGCGATTTTAGACGGGAAGCGTGTGGTGTTCTGCGACGACTCGATAGTGCGCGGAACCCAGTTGCGCGACAATGTGCAGACTTTTTATGATTGCGGTGCCCGTGAGGTGCATGCGCGTATATCATGCCCCCCGTTGGTTTTCGGGTGCCCGTTCGTTGGTTTTACATCCTCCAAAAACGACCTCGAGCTGATAACCCGTCAGATTATCCGTGATTTCGAAGGTGACGATGCGGCAAAGCTTGACCGCTATTCCACCACCGGCACACCCGAATATGAGCGTATGGTCAACGAAATCGCACGCCGTTTGAACCTCACCACATTGCAGTTCAGCAAAATCGAGCATCTTATCGACAGCATCGGCCTTCCGAAATGCCGCGTATGCACCCATTGCTTCGATGGCTCCGGCTGCCATCCCGATGTGGCATATCGTGAGGATCATCCCGATAACGACTGATTCATGCAGATGCTTTAGAAACTTTTGCGGCATAACCCGTCATGGTAAAAAGCGCTCATGGCGATGTGTCAGGTCTGACACATCGCCATGAGCGCTTTCCTTATAGCCCGGTGTTATTGTTCCTTTAACATGGCGTGCAGAACCACTGGGGTTAGAAGCACTGCGATGACAACCCCTGCAATATCCGCCACGAAATCCATAAGGTCGCATCCGCGACCCATATTCATCCCCTCCTGCACCAACTCTATAAGTCCGCCGAATGCTATAGAGGCAACGGCTGTGACCACGGTCGCAATTGGGGGTAATGCGGCATGAAGGTGTGTTTTGCCCTTTCCCCGATGCCGTGCGACGAGGTCGAATGCGGCGGCGAAATAGAACCCGCCGAACATGCAGGCGTGTGCAACCTTGTCGAAGCCTGGAAACAGCTGTATGTCATTGTCGGGCAACGGGTCGGGTGCCAGCGTAAGCCAGAATATGGCGGCTGTAACCAGCATTGTGAACAACCCTTGGGGGAGCAACAACAGCAGTCGTGCGACGGATGGTAGCAAATTGAATCTCATAGCGGTTTTCATTGAAATGTAATGGAGGCTTTAGGGCAATCACTTTTAAGCTACTGCAAAGATAGCGAAAATAACGGATGTGCCATATGCTCCGTGGAGCCTTGAGGCGTGCTTGTGAAAAGTGCAAATAAAGTTTAACCCTATATGGAAAATCCATGGAATTTTGCTATTTTTGCAAAACGAACTAACATGGGGAAATAGGCTCATCCTGCTCTCTCCGACCATATCCGGGAAGCCGACATGTTAGAAGTTGCAGGCCAAACGTTTGCAAAACCTCCAATCCTCTCCCTCCTGACACCTTCGATATATGGAGTCGCCGTTGCTGTGTGATTCCGCTTTCAGGTGCGTCCTGCCGGGTCAGACTACCCGGGACGCATGCATCTCCCTCCTCCCCCCTTCGCCGTCATGACGGCGGAGCGCAACCACGCCAATAAAAAAACAACATAAATGACAGGTAAATGGAATTATTTACCCCTGACACAAGAAGAGCAGAAGATAGAGACGGCGCTGGCGCAACGCTATGCGTCGTGTCCGCCTGTAAGCGAGCTGCTGGTTCAGCGAGGCGTGACATCGGTGGAGGAGGCCGAACGGTTCTTTAACCCCAGGCTGAAAAACCTCCACGACCCGTTTCTGATGCCCGACATGGACAAGGCGGTAACCCGGCTCAACAGGGCTATGGGGTCGAAAGAGAAAATCATGGTCTACGGTGACTATGACGTGGACGGCACCACGGCAGTGGCGCTCGTCTACAAATATCTCAGCAACTTCTACTCCAACATCGACTATTTCATACCCACACGTTATGAGGAGGGGTATGGGATTTCGAGCGATATTATCGACGAGTTTGCCGATCAGGGGGTGAAACTCGTCATCATCCTCGATTGCGGCATCAAGGCCAACGAGGAAATTGCCCATGCCCGCGAGCATGGCATAGACTTCATAATCTGCGACCACCATGTGCCGGACGAGGAGCTGCCGCAGGCGGTGGCCATCCTGAATCCGAAAATGGAGGGTTCGACCTATCCGTGTTCCCATCTGTCGGGATGCGGGGTAGGCTACAAGCTGATGCAGGCGTTTGCAATCAGTAACGGCATTCCCCAGACCGAGCTTGAAGGATTGCTCGACCTTGTGGCGGTGTCGATAGCAGCCGACATAGTGCCTATGGTCGATGAGAACCGCATCATGGCCTATTACGGGTTGAGGCGCCTTAACAGCAATCCCAATGTGGGGTTGCGGGCGATAATACGCATCTGCAACCTCGCCAACAGGGAAATCACCATTTCCGATGTGATTTTCAAAATCGGGCCGCGCATAAACGCCTCCGGGCGCATGCAGAGCGGGCGTGAGGCTGTAGAGCTGCTGGTGTCGCGCGACATAGCCGATGCATATGAGCGTGCAAAGAATATCGACCAGTATAACAAGGATCGTAAGGAGCTGGACAAACGCATCACAGAGGAGGCCAATGCCATACTTTCCAACCGCCAGGAGAAGGATGCCGACAAAAAGTCGATTGTAATATTCAACAAGGACTGGCACAAAGGGATTATCGGTATTGTGGCATCCCGCCTTACCGAGCTGTATTATAAGCCGTCGGTGGTGCTTACACTTGCCAACGGGCTTGCAACCGGCTCATCCCGCTCCGTTCAGGGGTTCGACATATACAAAGCCGTTGACTCTACCCGCGACCTTTTGGAGAATTTCGGGGGGCATACCTATGCCGTGGGGCTTTCGCTCAAGGAAGAGAATATCCCGGAATTCACACGCCGGTTCGAGGAATATGTATCGTCCAATATCCTCCCCTCACAGCTGAAGCCGCAGTTCGACATCGACGCCTTCCTGACATTCTCGGAGCTTACATCCGAGTTTATCTCCACTCTCAGGCGTTTCAACCCGTTCGGACCCGGCAATCAGAAGCCGGTGTTCTGCACCCGTAACGTTATGGATTTCGGCACGAGCAAACTCGTGGGCCGCCAGATGGAGCATATCAAGCTTGAGCTTGTTGACGACACTTCCGGAAAGGTGATAAACGGGATTGCCTTCAACAAGTCCGGTCTTTTCCCGGAAATACATGCCGGGAGCCGCTTCGATATATGCTATACGGTGGAAGAGAACAAGCATCAAGGCTCGGCTAATGCCATACAGTTGCAAATAAAGGAGATCAAAATCCGGGGCTGACTTTCATGACGCCGATTCGACAGGTGCTGAAGCGGCATTGGGGCTATGATTCGTTCCGCCCCATGCAGGCTGAGATAATCAATTCGGTGCTGGCAGGTAACGACACCCTCGGCCTTATGGCTACCGGGGGCGGGAAGTCGATTACTTTCCAAGTGCCTGCGATGATTATCGACGGGCTTACGATTGTTGTGACCCCTCTGATTTCCTTGATGAAGGATCAGGTCGACAATCTTCTGTCGCATGGCATAAGGGGGTATTTCCTTCATAGCGGGCTTACACGCCGGGAAAACCGTCTGGTGCTTGACAAATGCCGTCTGGGCAAAGCCCGCATACTTTATGTATCGCCTGAGAAACTGCAAAGCAGCAGTTTCATGGCCGAACTGCGCGAACTGCCGGTAAGGCTTATCGTAGTCGACGAGGCTCACTGCATTTCGCAATGGGGTTATGATTTCCGGCCCTCATATCTCAAAATAGGTTCATTGAGGGATATGTTTCCCGATGCGCCTTTGCTGGCTCTGACCGCCTCTGCCACTGCCGAAGTGGTAGGAGATATTTGTGAGAAGCTTCGTTTCCGTCCCGGTGCCGGTGTGTTCCGGCTGAGTTTCAACCGCGACAACCTTTCGTATATAGTAAGGAACTGCGACTTCAAGGAGGAGCAGCTTGTACATGTTCTTAACCGTGTGCCTGGTTGCGGCATAGTGTATGTCAGGTCGCGCAAACGCACACGTGTGGTGGCCGATGTTTTGTGCAAGGCAGGTATAAGTGCAGACTTTTATCATGCCGGGTTGTCGCCTGAAGAGAAAAACCACAAGCAGAACCGTTGGAAGAGTGATGGAATCCGGGTGATGGTGGCCACCACGGCGTTCGGTATGGGAATCGACAAACCCGATGTGCGCATAGTGGTGCATTTCGACCCGCCGTCGTCGCTTGAAGAATATTATCAGGAGGCGGGCAGGGCCGGACGCGACGGGAACCGTTCGTTTGCCGTTTCGCTGGTTTCCCCGTCGGTGGATAAAGGTGCCCTGACGCGGCGTCTCAATGATTCTTTCCCATCCAAGGAATTCCTGCGTGAAACTTACGGGCGCCTGTGTGTATTTCTCAACATCGCGATGGGCGAGGGGTATCAGCAAGTCTGCGAATTCGATATCAACAAATTCTGTGTGCGTTTTAAGCAACAGCCTGCCCCTACCGACAGCGCTTTGAAGCTCCTTACCCGTGCAGGGTATATAGAATACATAGAGGAAACCTCGACACGTTCGCGGCTGATGATGGTTATGAGCCGCATGGAACTTTACGGGCTTCGGCTTGATGCGGAATGTGAGCGTGTTTTCCAGTTCGTTTTACGCAACTATACCGGTATTTTCGCCGATTACGAATATATAAGCGAACCGTTTATATCATCCAGCCTCGAGCTGACGGAGCGCACCGTCTATGAAAACCTGCTCAAACTGGGGCGGTTGCATGTTATTCATTATGTGCCCCGGCGCAGCACCCCCTATGTGGTGTTCACCCGTTCGCGGGAGCCGGAAAAGGACCTTGTGTTTCCCAAAGAGGTGTATGAGTTCCGCCGTGTGCGTATGGAGCAGCGCGTAAATGCCATGAAACGCTTCCTGTTTGACGACACGGAATGCCGCGTCAACACATTGCTTTCCTATTTCGGGGAGAAACCCGGAGGCGCTTGTGGCAAGTGTGATGTGTGTCGCAATGCCTTGCATGTGCCATCATGTGGCAGTGGGGCTGCCGGGTCGGTCGAATCCCTGCCTGATTCGGTCAGGTATGCATTGTCGCATCATCCCCATGGGCTGACCCTCAACGAGCTGGCCTCATATCTTGGAACGGGGGTCGGTAACCTTGTGCCGGTGGTGCGTTCGCTTCTGGATTGCGGAATCCTGCGCCGTGATCCGGGTTCGACCGCACTCTTCCTGCTATAACCCCCTGTGAGGCTCACGTGTTAAACAATATTTAAACACTTTTAGCGCAGACCACTTCAACGTCAAGTGGTTTGTTTTGTTATAGTAATAAAGAACAACAGAACGGGTGCCTATAATAAAAAATCTCATTGGCATAGCCGGTGATGACGGCGGCAGCCCGGTTGGTGCCTCGGTAGATCCGGGGGGTATCGGGATTGATAAGATAGAATGAACGATAAGATGAGTATGACATAAAGAGTTTTAACGGAACATCCCTCGTCCTTTTTATCGAGTAGTGATACTGGATACTGAGGCTCTCATAAATAAATAGTTGAAACGTGAAGGAGGAGCCACGACGCAAGTCATGCTCCTCCTTTTGTTGTGTGTGTTATCTGAATAAGGGCTTTCGGTCTGCTTTGACAAGTGATTTATCAGAAGCAATAACCCAGTGTTATTTTGAGGTTACCTGTGTTGACCTTGTAGGTTTCGCTGGGGTAGCCTTCGAAGTCGAATTTATGCTTGTAGGCGGGTATAAAGTCGGTGCCATACTGCACACCTAGATAGAAAGGCTTGTATTGGAAGCCTACGCCCACATGCCACCCCATTTGGAAGCGGTTCCATGTAAGGTCCTTATCGCCCATATTTTCTTTGCTGTCGCTAAAGAGGTTGCACCATTTGCCTTCAATCCATTCAATGTCTTCTTCATCGAGTTCGCCCATGATTTCGTCCGGGAGGTTGTGGTCGATTTGGGTTTTGAACTTGCTGGCAAGGTTGAGCTTGAAGTTCAGGCCTACATAGGGGGAGATTGAAAAATCTTCTGTCGCGTTGAAGCGGTAAACGAAGTTGACGGGAACCTGTAGGTTGATGTTTTGGAATTTATATTTTTCCTGCATCCAGAATCCGTCTTCTTCCTCCTTGTTGCCGATATTTTTTGACCCGAAACCGATGTTGAAGTTAAGTCCTGTTTCGATAAATATGGGAAGGCTGGAGCTTAGGCTGAATCCGTGGATGTAGTTTATACCCACGCCGTTGGTGCTGAAACCGTCCATCTCCTGATCAAGCTTCATAAGGTCGTTGAATCCATAGTTTGTGTTGTCATAGGATACGCCGACGCGGTTGTAGCCGGTGTTCTGTGCAACAACCATCGTTGTGCCTGCAGCGAGCATTGCTGCTGCCAAGATAAATTTTTTCATTGCAATTGTGTAATTAGGTTTAATGAGATTTTGTATGTTGAATGGATTAAATCCGTTATTTGGCAGATGTTTGTCCGCCTCATCACAAGTGTTGTGCAAAGTTATATATAAGAATGCAAATTACCCCCCCCCAATGGTTAAATTGTGTTAATAAAGATGGTGGTTGTAGCTGTGTTGGCGTCCCTGTGTGGGTTGTTTAAGGATACATAAAATGAAGCCTCTCATCATATCCATACAGTAGCAATCTGTACTTAATGATGAAAGGCTTTTATTTTATCTAGTTATTTGTTGTCAGACTTTTACCGAATCACAATCTTTTGGTTGAGTCCGGTTCCGTCTGGACATGTTGCATGGATAAGATATATGCCACATGGCTGTGTGATGTCTATATCGGTAGTCCCTGCGGCAATATCTGATTCCCATACGCATGAACCTGTCATGTCGTATATTCTCACATGTGCGGTAGCGGGTGATGAGATTCTAAATAAACGGTCGGATATTACGTTGATGTGTAGGTCCGTGGTAACCATTTCGTAGTCTTCCCCGCTGCTTTTGTGTTCATAAGGTGTGAACAGGCAAACAAGTTCAGAGGGGTCTGTGCCTTTGAACAAGGCGTTACCGAGTTTTGTGGCTATGCCGTTTGCCGGGTTGATTTCGTATATTTCCCCGTTTGCCGATTCGGAAGTAGCCGCCCAAAACAAGCGTCCTGTATTGTGGTCGAAAGCCATTGACTGTAGGTATGCCACCTTGCCGACACCTGTCGGCCCTACTGTTTGTGCCGAAGCCGTGAGTTTGTCGATGGCACAAAAGTCGCCGTTGTCAGCCACGCCGTAAAGCTGGCCGGCTATATTGCATGCCAGTGTGCGGACGATATTCGGCAAGGTGCCTACCGGTGTTGCAGAGCCGTTTTCAAGGTCGATTGTTACAAGTTTCACATCATTGCCGTCCGGCATCAGCCCGTACATAGTTTTGCCTGCATAATCATAAGCCATATCCAAAAGATAACTATCGGAGTTTTCAACACTATGCGTTACTATCCATGTTTCCGGGTCGAGTTCTACGAAGCTTTTTGGAGTGCCGTACCATGTGGCTGTATATGCGAATATTCTGTCGTTTACATATTCTCCCGCTATGATAAGGGCATCATCCGGGGTTACTTCTGTAAGATAGCGGGCTGCTTCCGGGTTATTGGATTGCACGCGCATGAACCCGGCATCGCCATATGCGTTCCAGCGGTAGCCGGTCAGTTCTACATTTATAAGGTTGGGTAATATGAACGTGCATGCATCGTTGGCCGGTTGCTCGTCGGCGGCCAGTTTTGCAGTGGCTACAAAGGTGTGCATCCCTTCTCCGAGTTTTACTTTCCCGAAGCTTATCTCGGTGCTTTCTCCTTTGTTGAGTGAGCCTGTAACTATGCTTGCCTCATGAGGTTGCCCGTCGATACTAAGTTCTACCGGGAAATCTGAAATTGTTTTTTCCCCGTAATTGGCCACTGTTACTTTTACTTCTGCTTCATTTTGCTGTTCGATTGACTTTACCGGGCTTATGAATGCCGATACAGAGGCATCATAGTCGTGGCTGCGTGGCAGGAGGTCGGATAGGGCTTTCATTGATTCCCCGTTTTGGTACACGGCTGTTACCGCATATCGGTAATCCCCTGACATTATTGTGTTCCACCCGGCATCGGTAAAAGACAAATCGTTGACCGCCGAAGTTGTTACCTTTTCCCATGTCGGAATCTCCCCGCTAAGGTTTCCTCGGTAAACGTTATATGAGCAGGCTGGTGCGTCATCGTTATCTGCAATCCCCGATGTCGAGCCGGGTATCCCGCACAATGCCATTATGCACCAGCCGTAATATCCGTCATAAACAGCTTCTGACGAAGACCATTTCAGACAGTTTTTGCCGGTTACGCATGAGCCGTAACCTGGGGTGCCGATCGGAGAACTAGACGGGTTCAGGCAGTTTGCCCCTACCATATAGTGCCTGTCTTTCTTTATCTCGACCGGTTCGTCGAATGTTACCGTTACCCATCCGCCTGTTGCCATAATCATTTCGGCAGGTATGGTTTTCTGTGCGAGCACCACGTTATCATCGCGCGTCCCCTCCCATACTGTGGCTGTAAAAACACCCTGTGATGCTGCAATATAGATTTTCATGCCGGTGATGCTCATGCCTTCCATCTGTTGGCCGGCTATATCCTCCGGGGCAAATGCATGGGCAACATTATAGTCGGTAGCGTAATAATCGCCACTTGTAGATGACTGGGTGGCAACATCGCCGATGCTTTTCCATCCGGCTTCCCCTGTACGGCTAAGCGGGTTACGCCATGATATATTCACACATGTCCCGTCTTCGTTTGCTTGGGCTTCAACCCCGTAGGCCGGTATAAGGCTGCGTTCAAGCATAATCGTACCTGCGTCGATTGAAGTTTGGGAATCATTGTTGATTTGTGTGATATATGTGTCATATAACGGGTAGCTTATCCTGAGTGTGTAATCCTCCCCTGCATATATTCCCGGAAGGCTCCAGCATCCGCTTTCGTCGGCTTTGCATGATGCTTCCCCGTAACCTGACACAGACACTATAGCCCCTGAGGCACTGATGCCTGTGTCGCCTGCCAACACTTTGCCTTTCAACTCATAATTGGCTCTTTGGGCAACGGTGAAATCAAGTCGGCTATCGGTGTCGGCCGCCACATCTGCCGTCATGGTTGCCGGTTCATACCCGGTGTATGTGACATTGACTGTATGATTCCCCTCGGGTACTATGGATATTGTGAATTGTCCTGAAGAGTCGGTGCTGACAGTCATCCCGTCGAATCCGGCCACGTTTACCGTTGCCCCTTCCAGCGGCTGTCCTGTGGCAGAGTCCGTAACCGTGCCTGAAATGGAGCCGGTATGAGCCAGGTGGATTATGAACCGCGTGTAGGGAATTTCGCCAATCGCTTTGTCTCCATAAGAACTGTGTGGCATGGCATCGACATCGACCGGGTCGCTTGTGCTGGTTGTGAATGAGCGGCTGTTTTCCATCCCACCGATTGAATAGAACCGGTCGGAGTATGCCCCGTTGTTCTTGCCGTCTTTAATAACCGTTACACAAAGGTTGCCTCCGTTATACTCGAACGGTGTTGTAAGCTTCACTTCAACGTCGCGGGCGCCTTGCGACATGGTTATCTGCCCTTCAAAAACCTTGACTGCATCTTGCATGCCGACCCATTCCTTGTCAAACATTGTCTGAGAGGTTTCTGTCAAGTAGATTCTTGCCGGGAACGATAGTGCAGACGAAGTACCTTTGTATGACTTGTATATAAGGGATGATATGGTGCCGCGTGCGAATTTCAAATCTGTGGGGTAATATATCGTTTGGGTAACCGAATAATTGGAATTGACATCCATCGGCAATCGTGCCAGTGTGTTGTCGCGTACAGAAGTACGTGCTACCTCTATGTCGGTATAGCCGGTGGTGGCCAGGAAGGCAGAGGTATAATCGTCGACAGGGGATATGCCTGCCTCATTTTTAGCCTGGATAGTATAAATAAGTTCCACTCCCTTGGGTGCATCCTTGTCAGTATAGGTTGTGCTGCCGGTAACCTCTTGAATTGACTGCGTTTGTTCGCCGATTGTGCGGGTGATTACATATGTCAGGTTATCAAAGTCGACATATCCCTTGTTTGCTCCAGACGTGGGTGCGCTCCATGTCAGCACTACATCGCTTCCGGAGGCCGATGCGAATGGCGTGCGGACTGCGGCTGGCACGTCTTCCCCTATATAGATTTGTTTAGGGGTAATCTTCACCCCTTCCCCTTCCTCGTTTTTTGCCGCGATGGAATATGAATGAGTACCGGTTGCAACATTAGTGTCAGTCCATATCCCGTCGGAACCAGGTTCTTGATTGTCAAGGGTCTTTATGGGTTGGCCGTCACGATAGATTACGATTGATAAGCCTTTAAGGGTGTTCCCGTTGGCTGTGGTTTCCGGGTTGAGCCATTTCAAGGTGGCGGATTTAGCCCCGTTTTCCCCGGGGGTTATACCATACCATTTGGGTTTGCCGGGGCCGAGCATGTTGAAAACAAACACGTTGTCGACACTTAGTCCGTATGTGCCCGAATTGTTATGTCGGAAAGCGATGCGGATGGTCTTGCCCTCATAGTCCTTAAGAGGGATTTCTTTGGTATTTATAACTATATCGTCGTTATAGCCATTGTCGGCAATAGTCGACCATAGATTGGAAAAATCAGCAGTTCCGGTTCCTCCTTCTGACACAAGTATTTGTATCGATTCGGTGTTCTCGGTGTCCTGTGCGGCATAGTCGAACGAAAGTACATATGACGGGTTCCCGACGGTGAATGCAGGGGTTATAAGCCAGTTGTCTTGTTCGCCATATGGTGAGTACGTGTCAGGATTCCTTGTGAATGAAACCGCAAGTTTTTTGCTTGACCCTTTCTGATTTACGCCCGGGCCTGAATAACCGATCCAGGTCCGTCCGTCATTATCAATGTCTGCAACTTCCCAATCTTCAGGTGGAAAAATATTTCCCTCAAAATCCTGTCCCAGTGCGACCGATTGGGCGGTTCCGTCAAATACGGAAAAACAGATGCTCCCACATAGGAGCAGATAAAGCCATTGTTTTTTCATACACATGAATATTAAGGTGACAAAGAAAGTTCGATGAAAAACGAATAATGGCTGCATAAATTGCGGTCATGCTGCAAATATATGCATTATCGGTGGAGAAAACAAAAAATGTCAAATTAGTCTTTGCATTGTTAACTGGGTGGTCATATGTTTGCAAGTTATAGCCATAGAAGTGGTGTTCAGCATACGGTTTTACTTTTAATCAAAGGTAAAGGCAGGCTATGGGTATTATTGAATCAAGGTGCAAACGTAACGGCCTGGTGTCATAATTTGGAGACACCAGGCCGTTGGTTACGGATAGGGGAGATGCTGTCGGGGGGATAAATGACCCGGCAATATGTTTTTGATTACGCCTTGTCGGCAGGAGTGAGGGTCAGAACCTGTATCCGAGGGAGACCAGGAAGTTGGAACTACCCAGGTCCTTATGCAGTTTTACGAAATCAGTTCCGTAGCTTAAGCCTAGCACGACATTGTTGTATTCCATGTTTACACCTGCGTGCCAGCCCATCTGGAAGCGGCGCAGATGGTTGTCGCCCATATCGTCGGATGAGAACAGGTTGATGTTCTTATCGATGTTTTCCAGCCTGTCGGTTATCACTTCAGGGGTGTTGTCGGGCAAAGAGATTTTAAGGCTGGTGTTGCCATAGGCTTGTACTCTGAAATTCAGTCCTGCGAATGGGGTGAGGTAGAATTTGTCGGTGACAGGCACTCGGTAGCTTACATTGACCGGCAGGTTGAAATTGATAAATGTGGTTTGTGCTTTGATAGAAACCAGGTCAAAGTCCAGATCGTCGGTAATGTTCCGGTTATTGAAAACAAACCTGACATCCAGCCCGGTTCCCACATAGATGGGATATGTGTCGGATACTTTGAAGTCGATGTTGTAGCCTACGCCGTAGCCGTTGAAGTAGGTGTTGGAAGCCCCTGAGGGGTATAGCGTGTTGAGGTCGTAGAACACTGATGCACGGTTGGTTATTGACGGGGTGTCGTTTTGTGCGAATGCTGTCGATGTAGCGGCAGCAAACATTGTGGCGATAAATAGAATTGATTTTTTCATAATCGTTGTAATTCTGATTAATAATAAGGCTCTATGCTACGTGTATTGGGTGCCTGTCAGGAACACCGCATGGCAATATAGCCTGTTTTAAGTAAGGTGTAGGAATTATTGCATGTATGATTAACCTGATGCCGTTATATTGTCCTAAAAGTATAGGATAATTGAGCCAATAATTCGTATGTTTTACTTATTACAACGTATGAAACAGCTGGAAGGTTGTGAAGCGGAACCGGCCGGCACCGTTTGTTTATCGGTGTCGGCCGGTTCATACCCTCGCCACATAGACGAATGGTAACTTCGCAAAATGTAATAAGGTTGTTGACGACAATAATTACATGGCGATTATAATTCCATGCGATGTATCAGTCGGTTACAGCCTCGTTTCCCAGCCTGGCAGGGATTGCCTGCTTGAACCCGCATGCCTGCTGGAATTCGATAAAGAAATCGTGATCCAATGCTACGGATATGCGGCAGAGCAGTTCGGTGTCAATGCTGCCCTTGCGCAGGATTTTGTAGACATTGGTGCGGTCGCAACAAATCTCCTGGGCCAGCCATGCCGCCGGGCGGCGTTGACGGCGCAGTTCGTTGCCGATTAGAGAACCGATGTGAACCTTAATGCCACATTCCTCGGTTCGTGTTAACACAGGTTGCTGGTCCATGATTGAAACAAGAGATGATGAAGTGGTAAAAAAGTGAATGCTCCCTGCCGGATACCCTTATGTGTGTGTGCCGGCTGGAGTTGTGGTTGCAAAATTACTAAATTCAACGGAGTGTGTCAACCGTCGACTGGCATTTTGGGCGCTTAACAATCATTAAGCCAGTGTTAAAAGTGGTTGCATTATGGTTACAACATTCTGTCATGGTGGCGTTTTTATACATCTGTTATGCAGATGGTTGAAAAATTGTGTAAATTTGAGGCAGGAAATAAGATTTGTTTCCCACATGCTGACAGATTTGGTTTAACCAAAATAATCTTAAAAATCAATCAATGCTATTAGATTGGTCTATATCTATTTACTTATGGAAAATTTGAAACGTTTGCTGGCTCTGGAGGCAAAATACCAGATTGACGACAGGCTGTTTGACGAACTTCTGAGAGGTGGCACGGAGGTTGCACTGACCACATATGAAGCTATGATTGATGCCGGGGAATATAATCCCGATATTTTTGTGGTGAAAAAAGGGCTCGTGCGCGGCACATATCTTGACAAAAATTCTGAAAAGACTGTCGGATTCGCCCTTCCGGGCACATTGTTAATGTCGTTGCATTGCTATTACGGCAACGAACCGTCATATTATCGTTTCGAGGCTTGTTGTGCGACTGAGGTGATACGCATACCCCGGTCATGGTTCGACGGTTTGATTGAACGTGAACATGAGTTTGCCCGCTGGGTGATGAGTGCCAATCAAAACCAGTTGTACTATAACGAGTTCCGTTCGCGTTTGTTGAGCGGTGATGCAAAGAGCCGTTTTGTGCAGCTTACGCGCAGGTTGTCAGAGATAACCCCGGAGGTGCCTGCCGACATTATTGCTTCGGGGCTGGGGGTGGGGAGATGCCATCACCACAGGGTCAAATCGGAAATGTATTCACGGTGGAAGGAAGTCCTTCTGCTTGTACCGTCGAAAATCATAGCGTCCTATCTTGGCATTACCGAGCAGCATCTGTCAAAAATAAAGCGGGAGCTTCTACATGAGGGGATGGGTTGATAACAGAAGTAGGGCACGGTAATCATGTTGCATAATTGCTTGGAGGATATTATTTCTTAATTTAGATTAAATTCAAGGTGGCGGATTTTGGTTTATTTTGCGGAATGGCGGTAGATAAATGTTGCTTAAAATGACTTTTGCGTGGCATGCATGGTCGAATTTGTGCGTTATCTCTGTCTGATTGTATGTAAATGCTATAAAATATCCGCATTATGAAAAATCTAGCCACATCGCTTATGTGCCTGGCTGCAAGTGTTGCCGGTGCTGGTTCGTTGCATGCATTGCCGGTGCCTTGGCAGGAAGCATTCGACACCCCCGAGGCATTTGGCCAATTCTCTGTTATCAATGCCAACAATGATGGCAACGAGTGGGAATACAGTAATAATAACAAATGTGCATGGATAAGCTACCATAGCGATTTGGCTATGGACGACTGGCTTGTAACCCCGGCGTTTTCGCTTGAGCGTGGTGCGGTGTATAAGTTCCAGCTTGATGCGAAAAACAGTTTTGGTGCTGAACGGTTCGAGGTTTTTGCCGGAAATGCGGCGGCTGTCGAGGCGATGACAATCAGTGTTATCGAGCCTGTTACCGTGAACAAATCAAGTTTCACCACCTTTTCCGGGGAATTTTCAGTGCCTGAAAGCGGGGAGTGGTATATCGGCATACATGGATGCAGCGACCCTGACAGGATGTATCTTTATGTCGATAACCTTCAGCTGACGCGTGGCGTGAGCGAGGCTTCGCCTGCCGGGGTGTCTGATTTCAAGGTTGTCCCGGCTTCCGATGGGACTGCCAGGGTCGATATTTCGGGTGTGCTGCCGTCGAAAACCGTTTCAGGCGCCGGTCTGGAGGCGGTCGACAAGCTTGAAGTGTGGTGCGACAACGATTGCATCGCAACCTTGACGGGGTTGAAGCCCGGTTCACAACTGGATTGGACGCACGAGGATGCCCCGCTCGGGCGTCACACATACATGGTGGTGGCGTTTGCCGGGACGGAACGTGGGGAGGAGGCTGCTGCCGAAGTCTTTGTTGGCCCGAACGTACCAGGAAAGATACCTTATCTTGCTGTAGGGGAGTTTAATCCCGGTGAGGTTACGGTGAAGTGGCGTTGCCCTGAAACGGATGTCGATGGTAACCCGCTTAACCCGGCGTTGGTTACTTATAAGGTTGTACGCTATGAGGTGATGGAGGGGAGCCTGTTTTATGAGGAGGATATAGAGGGTGCCGATGCGCTTACGGGTACAGAATTTGTGCATCGTGCAATCGACGACGGAAAGGGGCAGATATTTACCGCATATGGAGTCTATGCCATAACATCGGCAGGGGAATCGCCTGCGGCAAAAACCCCGCTTTTCCCTGTCGGGACGAGCTATGAAACACCTTATAAGGAGTCATTCGAGGGTGGGTCGGCCAATTGGATTTACCGTTCGGAGACCATCCGTAATTACCAGGTCGTCCCTTCCTGGGAGGTATGCCATGAGGCTGACGGCGATATCAGGCCACGCGACAACGATTATGGCTACATCGCGATGATGGGTGAGCATGAGGATGACTGCGCCCGTTATTATAGCGGAAAAATCAATCTGGAGGGGCTGGAACGCCCGGCTCTGTCGTTTTATGTCTATAATTTCTCAAACGGGAATAATGCCGACGACCTTAATCAATTCGAGGTCTATGTGAGCGACGGGCGTCAGTTTGTACTTGCAAAGGAATTTGTTGTGAAGGATTTGGCTGCCACGGGGTGGAATCTTGTGGTGGTGCCGCTGGCCGATTATGCCGGGCAGACAATCCAGTTTGCATTCCAGGGTACTGTGAAAAACTATATGGCCACACCTGTCGACTGTATTGCTGTAGGGGAATTGTATGACACGGATCTCGATGCCGTAAGTGTTTCGGTGCCTGACAAGGTTACTGCCGGACGCGCATTTGAAGTGGGTGTCCGCATTGAAAACGCCGGTGCCATAAACGCCGAAGATTATACGGTTGAGCTTTACCGTGATGGCGAACTTGCAGGCAGCGTTGCGGGTCCGGCGATAGCCCCGGCATCTATCGGTGAAGTTTCGTTTACCGAAATGCTTGATGTGATAGATGTGGCGGATGTTGTTTATCATGCTGTCGTTATTGCCGAGGGTGATGCCGTTACTGCAAATAACTTCACACCTAAGGTGGAAGTTGAAGTGGCTATGCCTAAACATCCCGTACCTGCGGCGTTGACAGGCTCATATGAGGCCGGTGTGGTGAAACTCACATGGGAAGCCCCCGATTTCAACTCAGCCGAACTAGAGCCGCTGACCGACGATTTCGAGGCATACGCCCCGTTTGCCACCGCCGGTGCCGGGGGATGGTTATTTACCGATGCAGATGGTCAACAGGTGGGTAAGCTTGATATTACAATGCCGGGCATCACGTTTGAAGGTTCTGTGCAGTCATTCTGGGTTATGGATGCCGATTGCGAAGGCGCTAATTCCCTCTATGCCGCCCATTCCGGCAAAAAATACCTGGCACAGATTTTCAACAACGATAATTCCGCCTGTGATGACTGGGCTATTTCCCCGGAGCTCTACGACGGTGGGCAGACAGTAAGCTTCTATGCCAAGAGCTATTCGTCATACCCTGCTTTTGCCGAGACTTTCGAGTTCAGATATTCTGAAAGCGGCACTGATATTGCGGATTTCAAGCATAAAATCGCAACTGTTGAAGCTGTGCCGAACGCATGGACTAAATATGAATATGAGCTTCCTGAAGGAGCCAGACATTTCGCCATACGGTGCATATCGGCCGGATGCTACATGTTGTTTGTCGATGATGTCACCTATACCCCTGCGGGTGGGTCGGTTCCCCTCGAACTGGAAGGTTATCATGTCTATCGTGATGGAAAACGGCTTACCGGCAACCCTTTGACTGATTGCAGTTTTGAGGATATGGATGCTCCCTCAGGTGCGCACTCATATGTTGTCACCGCTCTTTATGACAAGGGTGAATCCCTTCCGTCGAACGGATTCTCAACTACTGTCAGCTCCGTTGATGCATCCGGCATTTCTGCGTCGGTAACCGTCAGGGGATTGCATGGCTCCGTGGTGGTTGAAGGTGCCGACGGCTTGAACATTACCCTGTTCACCCCCGATGGCAAAGCGGTTTCTTCTATCCGGGCGTCAGCTTCTGAACGCATTTCTGTCGCCCCCGGCATCTATCTCGTCAAAGTCGGTAATGCCGTCTTCAAGGTTTCAGTCCAATAGCATCTCGAACTACTACTATACCCATTTACACACGCCAAAGCCCCGCGTCACCACGGGGCTTTGGCGTGTGTAATACACCTTATGTTAAATCATTGTCGCTATTGCTGCATTGTAAACGATAGAATTCTTTTTGTCGTTCTATCTCCTCACGCAATTCTTTTTCTGTTGGCATATATAGCATGTATTTTGAGGCGAACAGGCGGTCGTTATCATGCAGGATTGAGTAACGGGCAATATCTTCATCGGTTTCTGAACAGAGAACAATGCCGATTGTCGGATTGTCGCCATCACCGCGTACCCGCTCGTCGTACATTCGAACATACATATCCATTTGTCCTACATCTTGATGTGTGATGGTTGTTGTTTTTAGGTCAATCAATACAAATGATTTGAGTATGAAGTTGTAAAATACAAGGTCGATGAAATAATCCTTTTTCTCGGTGCGGATTAATTTTTGACGCGCTACGAACGAGAATCCTTTGCCTAATTCAAGCAGAAAATTTTGCAAGTTTCCTATAATGGATTGTTCCAAATCTGATTCAGTAAAATCACTGTTTGGTTTAAGACCGATAAATTCGGCGACAGTTGGATTCTTAATGAATTCCATGCGGTCATGTTCCAATGGAGCGGTTATGGCATTCATTTCGGATGTGATTCTCTCTTTATGTTGTGAGAGCAATAACCGCTCGTAATACTGCGAGCCGATATTACGGTCGAGTGTGCGGTAGCTCCACATTTGTTCGGCAGCTTCTTTTAAATACCATGTGCGGGCATCAGTATTTGATACACTCAAAAGGCGTTTATAATGCGACCACGTCAAAATTCCCCACGTTGTGGGGAGTTTTTGTGGAAATAATAGATAGAATTGTCTGTAATAATATAATGAATTGACGGAAAATCCTTTACCGAATTCTGACGTAAGCTCTTTCGAGAGCGATTTAAGCAACTGGGATCCGTAGTCGGCACGGTCTTTTCCATGTTGTTCCTGTTCTACTATGCGTTTCCCCATTTGCCAATAGGCTTCGACCATAGCCGAATTAATCGCAGAATATGCCTTTTGACGGGCTTGCGTTACGATTCGTTTGATGTCTTGTATGAAATCAGAATTATACAAATGGTTAATATGGCCTTGTTTCATTGCATTATAGTGATTTATATGCAAAGGTACATAAATAAATGACAAAGCTCCGCAGCAACGCGGGGCTTTGTCATATAATGTATTTAAGGGCAATCTTGAATGGGGCTTATTTGGCGAGGCCACGCTGGCGCAGGAGGGCGTCGGAGGTGGGACGGTGGCCGCGGAAGGTTTCAAAAAGAACCATGGGGTCCTCTGATGAACCGCTTTCAAGGATGGTTTTCAGACCGGCTGCGGTTTCGGGGTCGAACACGCCTTTTTCTTTGAAAAGTTCGAATGCGTCGGCATCGAGCACCTCGGCCCAAAGATAGGTATAGTAGCCTGATGCGTAGCCATCGTCACCGAAGATGTGCTTGAAGTAGGGTGAACGGTAACGGAAGGTCAGCTCTTCGGGCATGCCGAGTTTTTCGGCAACAGAGTTTTCAAACTCCATAGCGTCGATGTCGCCTTCGGGGTTGAGATGTCCCCAGTTGAGGTCGAGCAGGGCGGCGCCTGAAAGTTCGGCGGTCATGAAGCCCATGTTATGTTTTGCGGCGGCGTTGATTTTGGTTACCAGCGAGTCGGGGATGAGTTCGCCTGTCTGATAGTGGTAGGCATATTCTTTGAGCAGCTCGGGATGGAATGCCCAGTGTTCGTGAATCTGCGAGGGGAATTCAACGAAATCGCGGTCAACCGATGTGCCGCTCTGGCTTTTGAGGCGTGCACGTGAAAGCATGCCATGGAGGCCGTGGCCGAATTCATGAAACATTGTCTGTACTTCGTCGATGGTCAGCAACGATGGTGCGTCGGCTGTCGGCTTGGAGAAGTTGCCTACGTTGTAGACGATGGGGCGTTCAACGCTTCCGTCGGGGTTTACCCATGATGTTTTGAGTTCCTCCATCCATGCACCCTGGCGTTTTGAGGCACGGGTAAAGTAGTCGGTCATAAACACGGCGAGATGCTTGCCTTCGGGGTCTTTTACGTCGTAGACCTTCACGTCAGGATGGTATTTCGGTGCATCGGGCATCTCCTCGAATGTGATGCCGTAGAGTTTGTTTGCCAGCGAGAAGATACCTTTGGCAACAGAATCGACAGCGAAGTAGGGGCGGATTGCGTTTTCGTCGAGGGCGTATTTCTGGCGGCGTACCTTTTCGGCGAAATAATAGTAATCCCAGGGTGCGATTTTGAAATCGTTGCCGAGGCTGTTTGAAAGAGCCTGCATTTCGGCAACTTCTTCTTTTACTTTATCCTTTGCCGGGGTCCAGATGCTAAGGAGCAGTTCTTCGGCAGCTTCGGGTGTCTTGGCCATTACGTCGGCGGTCATGTAGGAAGCATAATCCTTATATCCGAGTATGGCAGCCTTTTCGGCACGAGCCTTAACGATGTCGTTGATTACAGGACGGTTGTCGGTTGTCCCGCTTTGGGCGTTTTCGGTGTAGCCTTTCCACATTTTTTCGCGGATTGAGCGGTTGTCGGCATATTGCAGCACGGGCAGGCGGCTGGGTGCATGGAGGGTGAATACCCATTTGCCCTCTTTGCCTCTGCTTTTTGCTTCCTCTGCGGCATTGTCGACTGTCGACTGCGGTATGCCAGCGAGGTCTTCTTTATTGTCTACGACTATTTCGAAGGCGTTGGTGGCTTCGAGAAGGTTTTTGTTGAATTTGATGTAAAGATTGGCCAAACGGCTGTTGACATCCTTCAGGCGTGCCTGTTTGTCGGCATCGAGCAGGGCGCCGTTGCGGGCAAAACCTTTATAGGTTTCTTCAAGTGCGCGGGTTTCGTCGTGGGCCAGCCCCAGAGAGTCGCGGCGGTCATACAGGTATTTTACACGCTGGAAAAGTGCGGGGTTCATCATCATCTCGTCAGAGAACGCGGTGTAACGCGGCAGCAGTTCTTCAGAAACTGTCTGTAGTTCGGGCGATGAATGAGCTTCTGTGAGCGACATCAACACCGACATGACACGTTCGAGTGTGGGGCTGATGTTGTCGAGTGCCAGGATTGTGTTGGCAAAAGTGGGTGCCTCGGGATTGGCCGTGATTGAGTCGATTGAAGCTTTCGCTTCAGCAATTCCGGCATCGAATGCGGGCACATAGTCCTCGATTGTGATTTCATCGAACGGCGGGATTTCGTAAACCGTGTCGTAGGGTTTCATGAACGGGTTCTGACGTTCATGTTTGCCACACGATGAGAAGGATAGGGCAGTGGCTGTTGCAGCCATGCATATTCCCATAATGATTGGTTTCATAAAAGTTAGGGTTAGGTTATGTTTAAAGTTTGACATTTAAAGTTTGCATTGTGGCATGTCAGCCGTCCCATCGGAATGTGACTGTGACAGGGTAGTGGTCGGAGTTCGGGCAGTTGCCGCGCCGGTAGCCGGTGGCTTTCATATTCCCACGGTACACCACATGGTCGATATGGAAATAGAACCGGTTGGCATGGTAGGTAATGGTTGGGCCGCATCCGGCGTCGGTAAATGCGTTGCGGAAATCATCGCGGCATAGCTCCCGCAGGGCGAAACAGCCCGGGATATCGTTGAAATCGCCTGCAACGATAACATTTTCAATCCCGATGGAATCGATTTGGCTGCGTAACAGCCGTGCCTGCTTGGCCCGTTCTTTGAACGCGTGCGATAATTTGCCTAACAGCTGGTGCTTGACGCGGCTCATTTTGCGACGCCCCTCTACCTCCCCTTCGGTCAGGTCGCGAAACAATTCCTTGTCGTCGTCGTTCAGCCCGATTGATTGCAGGTGTACGCTTATGACCAGTGTGGGATTACCTTCTATGTCGGCAACCGCCGCTGAGAACCATGCATACGGGCTGTCAGGCTGTTTTATGTCGATAGGGGTGAGCGGGTAGCGGGAATAAACGTTTTCACCCATGAACAGATGTCTGTACGGATACATGGTGTTCATTGAGTCGGCTTGGCCTTCGGTTATGTTCAGATAGCGGTTAGCCCTTATTTTAGGACATTCCTGTAACGCAAGGATGTCGGCACCGGATTCGAGGATACAGGCTATGGTCGGGTTCGGCTTGTCTGACTTGTGCCTGTCGGCTCTGGCGGCGGAGTCAAGCGTCATGTCCAACAGCTCGAACACATTGTAGCTCATCAGGGTGAATTCCTTGCTGTCAGCGCTTTTATTGTCTGTCGATGAAAATCGGAAATTGAGTGGCGCATAGTCAAGAATCGGCCCTGTTGCAGCCACAAGCGCTAGTGCCGGAATCCAGGCCTGACGTTTGATGGCACGGGTGAACAGGTCGATTATCAGCAATGTCACCGTCAGTATCAGCCATGCCGGGAAGGTCATTGCGAGAATAGCTGGAACCGAGGTGGTTTCAGGGTCGATTTTTCCCCCGTAGGCTGCCAGCAGCATGCCCGTTGCTGCCGCGATGTTGACGCCGCATGCAATGGCTCTGAAAATTCGGTTCCCTTTTCCGGCTGTTGTCATCGGGGAGATTCGTTACATAGGTGTTATGTTATCGTGCTGGTGCCTGGCGGGAGGCTGTGCGTGAACTCAGCTTGAACAGTTCCAGGCGTTCGTTGTGCGACAGGGAGGCATATCCCGACTGTCGGGCTTTTTCTATGAGGGAGAGGTGGGTCATCCTGTCTCGCGTCATGGCTTTCATAACCTCCATTCGTCGTCGCGTTATGATACGCCATAAAAAGGCAGAGGCGGTTCCGGCGGCAAGTCCTCCGAAGTGGGCGGCGGTCTGGGATGCCGACATCTCAAGCGATGCACACAGGAATATACCCAGTCCGGCGGCAGCGAACCATTTCAAAGGGCAGCGGCCTATCAGCGGGAGTTTCATCTTTTTGTCGGGTGCTGAAATCAATGTTGCCGCTACTACCGACAGCGTTGCCGCCGACGAACCTATCAGGATGGCATCAGCCTCTACCGGGATTGCGGTGGTAAGAAGCAGATAGCTTGCAGCTCCAGCTATGCCGCCTGCCAGGTAATCGGCAACCAGCCATCTGCTCCCTGCAATGTGCCCTAGAAGCGAGCCGAACCATGCAAGCCACAGCGAGTTGACAAGAAGATGCCAGAAATTCAGGTGTACGAACATGTATGTCAACGCAGTCCATGGGGCTTTGGCGAAGCCTGTCACATCGGAAGGGAGCGCCAGCCATCCGGCCACGGAGCCTATAAGCCCCGGAGAGAAGAGCCACACAACTTTAAGTATAAGGAAGAGTGCGATGTTTGCTATGGCGATCTTTATGGCTGTCACTTTGCTTCGTGGTGCGGGATTCCCGCTGTCGGTGAAAAATCGGGTTATCGATGATTAATTAATGGAACCGGGCGGCAGGTTAGAAATAAGGGCCGCCGATTACACGTTTTTTACGCCAGTAAATCAGGATGAGCAACCCGAAGAGCATTCCTCCGAGATGGGCGAAATGCGCCACCGTGTCGGCCTGGCTGTTGTAGATGCCCAACAGCAGTTCCACCCCGGCATATATCAGCACAAATATCCTGGCCTTGATGGGTACGGGTGGGAATATGAGGTAAAGCCGCACGTTGGGGAACATGTAGCCGAATGCCAGCAGTATTCCGAAAATCGCGCCTGAAGCCCCGATAGTGGGGGTGTGGAACAGCCCGTAGAGATTATGAATAACAGGCTCGTTGGGCATAACGCCGATGTTCCACAAGTCCTGGTATGCCACGGTGGAATGCCGTAATAATGCGGTTACGGAACCGGGGTTGGGGAAGATGGCGGCATAATGGTGAATCATTATAGCGAACACCCCTTCCTGAACCAGGGCGGCTCCTAGCCCGCACGAAATATAATAAAAAAGGAATTTGGGGCCTCCCAGCACACGCTCCATGGTGATTCCGAACATGTAGAGGGCGAACATGTTGAAAAACAGATGCAGGAAGCTGGCATGGATGAACATGTAGGAGAACAGCTGCGTGGGGATAAACTGGTCGGAGGTAATGTAATATAAAGCCCCGTATTGGGTCAAAAAGCCCTCAAGAGGTTTAAATGCGGCCATTGCCAGATATATCAGCACGTTGATGAACAGCAGGTTCTTGGTGACCGGCGGCATCATCCTTATGTTGTCGGTAAATCCCATGTTTTCTATAAGAGGTTAAATAATCGGTGTAAATGGGCCTGTAACTCCGTTGCCTGTATGAGGCGGTTTGAAGCCGGTGCGGCCTATCTATTAAAACGTTTGAATTAATCGCAAAGATACAAACTTTCCGAGTTGTTTTGTGAAATTTTGATTAACTTTGAGGACGCTTAGAATACTAAAAAAATGAAAACGTACCTTGTAACAGGGGGTGCCGGGTTTATCGGCTCCAATTTTATAAAATATATTTTGGGGAAATATGGTTCGGACGTGAAGATAATCATACTTGATGCCCTTACCTATGCGGGCAACCTGCTTACGCTTAAGGGTGACATCGAACAGCCGAACGTGGTTTTCGTAAAGGGTGATATCGGCGACCGAGAGCTGGTTGATTCCCTCTTGGCCGAATATGACCCCGATTATGTGGTTAATTTCGCTGCCGAGAGTCATGTCGACCGTTCGATAACCAACCCGCGTCTGTTCCTGGAAACCAATATCCTTGGCACGCAGAACCTGCTTGATTGCGCACGGAGGGATTGGGCTACAGGCAAGGATGCCGCAGGGTGCCCGGTTTACAAAGAACGTTTGTTCCTGCAAATTTCCACCGATGAGGTTTACGGTTCGTTGCCGCGCACTCCCGGTGAGTCGCGCACTCTTGAACTTAAACCCGAAGTGGCGCGTGTGGCCGAAGGGCGTACCGATTTGCGTACCTTCGGCGACGGGTTCTTTACCGAGCTTACGCCGTTGGCCCCGCGTTCTCCTTATTCGGCTTCGAAAACCTCGGCCGACATGCTGGTGCAGGCATATCATGAAACCTATGGGTTGCCGGTAGCCATAACGAGGTGCAGCAATAATTACGGGCCTTACCAGTTCCCGGAGAAACTCATCCCGCTTGTTATCAAGAATATACTCGAAGGGCGGAAACTGCCGGTTTACGGGCGGGGAGAAAACGTGCGCGACTGGCTTTACGTCGACGACCATTGCAAGGCCATAGACATGGTTCTGCGTAATGGAAGGGTCGGGGAGGTTTATAATATCGGCGGATTCAACGAGCAGGACAATATCACAATTGTCAGAAGCATTATCGCAATCATGCGCCGTCTGTTGGAGGAAAACGCCTCTTATCGTGAATTGTTGCAGATTCCGTTGGAGGAAGTTGACGAACGGTTGATTACATATGTGGCCGACCGACCCGGCCATGACATGCGTTATGCAATCGATCCTGAGAAAATTGTTTCGGAACTCGGATGGTATCCGGAAACATCCTTCCCTGTAGGCATCGAGAAAACAGTGCGCTGGTATCTCGACAATCCCGGTTGGACAGAAGGCGTCACATCAGGTTCCTACCTCCGCTATTACGAGGAAATGTACGGGGACAAGTTGTAAGTCATAAGTTGTAAGTCATAAGTTATAGGTTGGAAGTTGTAAGTTATAAGCTAAAATGCGAGGTTGGTGCGAAATGCCCCTCTCTGCCCTAAACCTCTAAGTTTCTCAACTTCTTAACTTCCCAACTTCTCATCCCCTGCAATTGAATTACCAAAAAGCAATATAACTGCCATGAAAGGTATTGTGTTGGCCGGCGGGGCCGGTACCCGTCTGAATCCCATTACTAAAGGGATTTCCAAGCAATTGATTCCCATTTACGACAAGCCGATGATTTTTTACCCGGTGTCGGTGCTTATGCTTGCCGGGATTCGGGAAATCCTCATTATATCCACCCCTCAGGACTTGCCCGCATTCCGCCGCCTGCTCGGCTCAGGGGAGGAGCTGGGGGTAACGTTCAAATATGCCGAGCAGCCTAGTCCCGAAGGGTTGGCGCAGGCTTTTATCATAGGCCGTGAATTTATCGGCGATGACAACGTATGCCTGGTATTGGGTGATAATATCTTCTACGGACAAGGATTTTCGGGTATGCTTCGTGATGCCGGTCGTATTGCCGATGAATGCAACGAGGCCACGGTTTTCGCTTATCCGGTAAAGGATCCGCGCCGTTATGGGGTGGTTACTATCGATGATGAAGGCCGAGCCGTAAAAATCGAGGAGAAACCGCAGAATCCCGAATCGGATAACGCCGTGGTGGGGCTGTATTTTTATCCTAACGATGTGGTCGATATAGCTGCTTCCGTCAAACCTTCCGCACGCGGTGAGTTGGAAATCACCTCTGTGAATAATGCATACCTTGAGCAGGGGCGGTTGCATGTCAAGTGTTTAGGCCGGGGGTTTGCCTGGCTTGACACGGGTACTATTGATTCCTTGATGGAGGCATCCAATTTTATCCAGGCCGTTCAGAACCGGCAGGGCTTTAAAGTGGCCGTGCTTGAGGAAATAGCTTTCCGCCAGGGGTGGATTGACGCCGCCCGGTTGCTCCGCCTGGGGGAAGACGCGAGCAGCAACGATTATGGCGAATATCTTGTCAACCTTGCTAAAAACGGCCTGCAGTGATGTTTGATTTTACTACGCCGAAGATTGTGAAACTTCCACGCATCCATGACCCGCGTGGCAACCTTACTGTGGCGCAAGGAGGTGTAGAGGTTCCTTTCGACATCAAGCGTGCCTATTGGATTTATGATGTCCCGGCCGGTGAAGAGCGCGGCGGCCATTCCCATCATGCCATGTCGCAACTGCTTGTAGCCGTAGGTGGCAGTTTCAGCGTTAACGTGTGCGACGGTTATAACTGGCGTACCTTTATGTTAAACCGTCCGTTCGAGGGGCTTTTTATCCCTCCGGGGATATGGCGCACGCTTGATAATTTTTCATCGGGTGCTGTTTGTTTGTCGCTGGTGTCGACTGATTATGACGAGGCCGATTATATCCGTGAGTTTGAAGAGTTCAAGCGGTTGGCTCTCGGGCGTCCCCCGGTGTTGTGAGACCGTTGCTCGTTATCATCTGTTTCGTCAGGATTTCCTGATAGAAAATCTCTTAGTCAAATTTGGTATATTGAGATATTATGGCAGAGTGTAGATACACGTTTCTCGATCTTGGCCCGGTGAATGCCCCTTATATGGACGAATTGGCCGATGCTGCGGCCAGGGTTGTGCGTAGCGGACGCTATATAGGCGGCCCCGAAGTCGATGCGTTCGAGCATAATCTATGCGCACTGACAGGGGCGCGTTATGCCGTCGGGGTAAGCAATGGTCTTGACGCCCTGCGGCTGATTCTCAGGGCCTATGTGGAATTAGGTGTGTTCGCCCCTGGCGACGAGGTGATTGTTCCGGCAAACACCTATATAGCCTCGGTGCTTGCAATATCCGATGCCGGGCTTGTGGCTGTGCTTGCCGAGCCTGATTTGCTGACATCAAATCTTGACACATCACGATTGGCAGAATTGGTAACGCCTCGCACAAAGGCTGTTATGCCGGTGCATCTATATGGCCGTGTGTGCTGGGACGAAACGTTGCGGGATTTTGCATTAGGTCATGGCTTGAAAATCATCGAGGATAATGCCCAGGCAATAGGTGCCGATGCCGGTATCCCGGGGCTGTCGGGCGGTAGGCGTACCGGGGCATTGGGGCATGCTGCGGCCTTCAGTTTCTACCCTACAAAAAACACGGGGGCATTAGGCGATGCCGGGGCGGTTACTACTTGTGATGAACGTCTGGCTGCCACGGTGCGGGCACTGGCAAATTATGGGAGCGACCGTAGGTATCATAACATCTACCGTGGCTTCAACTGCCGGCTTGATCCGATGCAGGCAGCCATACTCAATGTCAAACTGCCATATGTAGCCGAGGAAAATGCTTTGAGGCGGCAATTGGCGGGGATTTATTGCTCCATGGTCGATAACCCGTTTGTCCGTCTTCCTGAATTAGTCCCGGGGCATGTTTTTCACCAGTTTGTGGTGCATACCCCTCGCCGGGATGATTTCTGCCGCTGGCTCGATGCAAACGGCGTGGGTTGGGATATCCATTACGCTGTGCCGCCGCATATGCAGCCCTGCTATTCCGAGGAGGATGCGGCGTGTATATGCCGGTATTCGGCGTTGCCTGTGACAGAGGAATTGGCCCGCACATGCATCAGCCTGCCGATAACACGGTGTACCTCACCGCAGGATGCCAGGGAGATTGCGGGGATTATTAATGGATTTAACTAATTTTAATGCGGAATAATCGTTTTCAGAACATAAGATTACCCATCCTGTTTTTGAGTTTTGGCAATTTTATAGTAACTTTGCCAATGAAAACACCGGGACAATTTCTAACACTACTTTCCAAGCTTTACTGATAATACAATCATTACATTGCGGGATTTTTGTTAGGAAGCGTAGCATAAGAGCGTGATTCGTCGTGATGGCGCGCCGATTTCTTTCCCCGGTTAGGATGAATGTAAGTAAGATATAATCTCTACACTTGAAGTTGTATTTAGCAACTCTGATTTAGAATCACAAATCTTGCCTTTTGGCTTTAATCCTAAATTACCCGTGAGGGAAAGTTAGGATTTTTTTGTATCCGTTATTATTGAACTTAGGTGGACAGATGTGGGTTTTATAAGTATAGTTGGCGGTATGACGGGCAATGACAACCTCTATCCGCACGATAATGAAGAAAAGTAAGCATGTCGGATTCCTACATAATTTTGCAGCTTACTGAAATAAGGGTTATTCACTAAATACTTTGCATCTATGTTCACAGGGATCATACACAGCAACATTCACACAATGCTTGCACGCCTTGGGCGTAATGCCATTGTGCTGGTCAGTTTGTCGGTTGTGACATTGCTGCCTTTTGTAATATGATTGAATTCATGTTCTGATGTGCATTTTCACGGCTGATTTGGCGTGTCGAGCTGAACCCTCAGGCTTAATTAGGCTAATGATTATGATGTTGGCTTGAGCATTGAGGCGGATTATAGAAAAAAGACGTGTGTCAAAATTCTGGATTTTGACACACGTCTTTTCTTTTTACCGTTTCAGATGCCTGTCTCGGCTTCTGAGCGGAATCGGTATTCCGGCTTACCGTATTATTTTTTGATTACGCGACGCTCTTTGATACGAGCCTTCTTGCCGGTAAGGGCGCGGAGGTAGTAGAGCTTCGCACGACGGACTTTACCGTATTTGTTGATTGTAATTGAATCGATAAACGGCGATTCGAGGGGGAAGATACGTTCAACACCGATGTTGTCGCTCATTTTGCGAACGGTGAAACGCTTTTTGGTGCCTTCTCCTGAGATGCGGATTACAACGCCGCGATACTGCTGGATACG
>LUJQ01000004.1 GCA_001689485.1 Bacteroidales bacterium M6
CTTTCTTTTTTGCCCCTGCCAGGCCGGCCTGCCCCCGGCAGCCAGCCGGGCTTGGGTTGTTGATTTGACTTTTTTTGAAAAATGCGTATATTTGCTTCATGGAACCGAACGGATGCTTGAATAATATGGGTTATTCTGATGCCGGAATGGCAAAGGGGGAGGTTAAGCCTTTAATCGGGCTTACGCTTGATGGGTTGCGTCGTGTTGCCGAGGTGTGTGGAATGCCTCGTTTCGCGGCGGGTCAGATGGCACGCTGGCTCTATGAGAAGCGGGTCGGGGGGATTGATGATATGACCGATTTGTCGAAGGGGGCACGTCGGCGTTTGAAGGATGAGGGCTATTGTGTGGGTAGGGAGTTTCCGTTGTCGGAAGTCCGTAGCGCCGATGGTACGGCCAAGTATCTGTTTCGCGGGGCTGGGGGACGGGATGTAGAAAGTGTGTTTATCCCCGACCATGACAGGGCTACGCTTTGTGTTTCGTCGCAGGCGGGATGCAAGATGAATTGCTCGTTCTGTATGACGGGTCGCCAGGGTTTTCACGGTAACCTTACTGCCGCGCAGATTGTGAACCAGGTGCTGTCGGTGCCCGGTAGCGGGGATTTGACGAATGTTGTTTACATGGGAATGGGTGAACCGTTGGACAATCTGCCAGCTGTTTTGGATTCCATAGAGGTTCTTACCGCTAAATGGGGGCTTGGATGGAGTCCGAAGCGTATCACGGTAAGCTCTATAGGCAAGCTGTGTGAGTTGAAGCGTCTGCTTGACGAAACAAAGGTGCATGTGGCGATTTCGATTCATTCCCCTTTCCCGTCGGAGCGTGCGTCGCTTATGCCTGTGGAGAACGCGTTCCCGATTATTGAGGTCATAGAGTTGCTCCAGGGTTATGATTTCGCACATCAGAGGCGGTTGTCGTTTGAATATACGATGTTCAAGGGTGTGAATGACACACAGCGGCATTGCCGTGAGCTGGCAAGGAGGCTTAAGGGGCTTGACTGCCGTGTGAACCTTATCCGTTTTCATGCTATCCCGGGGTCGGATCTGGAACCGTCGACACCGCAGCGTATGGAGCAGTTTCGCGATGCTTTGAATGCCGAGGGTATAATCGCGACAATCCGGGCATCGCGCGGGGAGGATATAATGGCGGCATGCGGTATGCTTGCCGGAGAGGGTGTGCAGGGGCGTAAGGCCAAATGATATGGCCTTTACGAACAAAACCTGTGGCGGGCGTTGTTAGATAATCGATGGCCGTGCCGGTTTGTCAATGATAAATATGGAAGGGAGAAAAACAACAGTGGATATGAAGAAGTGCCTGATAGGATTTATTATGGGAGCCGCAGTGTTTGCGGCTTCTGCCGGTGAGCCTGTTGTGGAGTTTGCCGAATTGTCGCATGATTTCGGGACTATCCAGGAGGATGGTGGCCCGGTGAGTCATGAGTTTTTGTTTTCCAACACGGGCGACGCTCCGTTGATGGTTGTCAATGCCACGGCGTCATGCGGGTGTACGCGTCCGGAATATCCCAAGAAGCCGGTAAAGGCCGGTAAGCAGGATAAAATCAAGGTTACCTATCTCCCGGCAGGGCGTCCGGGTGAGTTTAACAAGACTGTTACTATCCGAACCAATGCCAAGAAAGGGAAGAAGGTTACTTTGAAGATAAAGGGATTCGTGAATCCTAAAAAGTGATTATGAGGAAGATATTTGCCATTTTGGCTACCTGTGCCGGAATCATGGTGCCTGTAATCTGTCAGGGCGCTGTGAGATGGCTCGGCACGACGCATGATTTCGGTGCGTTCAAGGAGGATGACGGGAAGGTCACCTGCCAGTTCAAGTTTGTCAACGACGGGCCTGACGCGGTTTCGATACGTGCTGCAAGGGCATCGTGCGGTTGTACGGCGCCATCGTTCACTAAGACCCCGATAGAAGCCGGTGATACGGGTGTTGTCACTGTGAAGTTCAATCCGACAGGGCGCCCGGGGAGGTTTTCAAAGAGTGTGACTATGGATTTGGCCGGAGAGGGTAAAATCCCCCGCCAGACCTTGGTCATACGCGGCGTGGTGATAGGTTCGTCGAACACGTTGCGTTCACGTTATCCCGTGGAGGCAGGTTCGGTGAAGCTGCGCACCACGCAGTTGCCGTTCGGCACAGTTCTTAAAGGGAAGGCCAAATCGGCGTTCCTTGAGGTCTATAATGCTTCGGAGGCGCCGGTATCGCCGAAATGGGATGGTGTGCCTGAGTATATAAGGATAGCGTCGTCAGACGGCGGGGAAATTCCTCCCGGTGAACAGGCGGTGTATTCGTTTGTGCTTACACCCGGGGCAACGGCTCTTTACGGGATTCTGACTGATTCGGTTTTTATGAATGTAGGGAACGATAAGCCGCTGAAAATCGACCTTACGGCGATATTGGAAGAGGATTTTTCGCGTCTTACACCCGGTGAACGACAGAAAGCCCCGTCAATCAGTCTTGCTGCCGACCGTGTGAATTTCGGGGAGATTGCTGCCGACGGCGGTGTGGTGAGCGGCACGTTCACTATAGCCAACCACGGTAAGAGCGACCTTATGTTGCGCCGTATATACACCATCGATCCAGGTGTGACGGTGTATGCACCCTCGGATAAGGTGAAGAAGGGGAAAACAACAGAAGTCACCATCACTGTCGACCCATCGAAATTGCCTGGCGACCTGCTAAATGCCCGTATACAGGTGATTACCAACGACCCGGAGAATCCGATTGTGATTGTGCGTGCGGTAGGGGAGGTGAGAAACCGAGAGGACTAGAAGTTAAGAAGTTAAGAAAGGATTTAAGGGGGGAGACCGTTTTATTTATGGCCAGGGATATACTCAACCGGTATATATGGATAATCGACACGATTCGCCGCTATGGGCGGATTTCGCGCCGGGAGCTTGACGAGTGCTGGCAGCGGTCGATTCACAGCAACGGGGAGCGGTCGATTCCCCGTCGCACGTTTTTCAACTACCGTAAGGCTATCGAGGAACTGTTCTCGCTGTCGATAGAATGCGACCCGTCGACGTATGAGTATTATATCGTCGAGCCGGAAGGGGGCAATATAACCGAGTGGCTGCTGAATTCATCGGCCACGAGCAATGTGCTGCAAGGTTCGCGCGACGTAGCGGGGAAAATCCTGCTTGAGGATGTGCCGTCGGCACGCGAGTTTCTCGCCCCTGTCATAGAGGCGCTGCGTGCCAACCACACCATCACGTTTGATTATCATCCCTACACCCGTTCGCAACCATCGCGTGGCGTGGTGCTGGAGCCTTATTTCCTGCGCATACACCGCCAGCTGTGGTATGTTACCGGGCGCAACACCGCCGACGGTAAAACCAAGACCTATTCGCTTGACCGCATGCGCGAGCTGCGCATCAATGCCGACAGTTTTATCCCTCCTGCCGACGCCACCCCCGATGACTATTTCCGTGATTCGTTCGGGGTGATGGTCACCCAGTCGCAACCCAAAACGGTCAAGCTCCGTGTGGAGAGCCGCCAGGCCAAATATTTCCGGGCACTGCCCCTCCACCCCTCGCAGCAGGAAATGGTCAATGACAAATATTCCATCTTCACCTACCGCCTGCGCATCACCCCCGACTTCGTTGCCGAGCTTTTAAGCCATGGCCCACGTGTTGCCGTGCTGTCGCCCCCGGAACTACGCGCCATGGTGGTCAGCGACCTCCGCGATGCCCTGGCCAATTACGAATAATCAATTGTGTTTGTGGTGTTGTATCAGCCAAGTCCTCGTGCGGTAGTTTGATGCGTATTGTTTTGCATAATGGCTGATATATCTTTCTGCATATATGCATATATGGGTAATATTGATAGCAGAATTGTTAATGAGGCAAATGTCATTCTCAAGAGTCTCATCTTAGTATGATTTTTTCGGTCTTGGTAAGATTATTGCTAAAAAGATATTTAACTATTGCAATTCCATGGAACCCTGAATTTTTCCATTCGTCGAAATCTATTCCGTGCCAAAGTAATTGACCATATAAATCATAAATATGAATTTCGCGAATATAGTTAGTCGATTTAGAATCCGAATGGTATGAATAGGCATTTAGTGGGATTGATTGAGTAGAGGCAGTGCCATATGGCTGAAGCTCAATGGTATATACATCTTTGCCGTATTGGTTTTCGGCTGTGAAATCAATCCAGGCATAATATGGCGATGTTATATGGTCTGCAATTCCAGTGGCGTAAAATGGTTCGCTGATATACCATGTTTTTAAACGTGCACTATATTCTTCTTCAACAGAAACCATAATACGGTCTGCTCCTGTATATACTACTTCATAATGCGCATCATAAGATGTGTATGGGCTATTGTCCACAATTTTCAATATTGAGGCTCTTTCTATGAATGGTTTTAATTCCCAATGAACAGTAAATGGAGATGCGGTTACGTTCTGGCCATTGATTGTGCATGAAAATTCCAAATGGCAGGGAATTACTCCATCAACATTAATATTATAGAGAGTTTCATCGTCAATAGCAGGAATTGAACAAGAGTGATTGTTGTCTTGAAGTGACAAAATTTTCTCTTGCCCGTTTTTGAGAGGGATTCGGAAACTCCATTCAGGGTTAGTAATCGATGCGGATGTGTTTATATAAAATCTGTGTGAGATATATGCTGAGGCTAAACCATTTTGGGAAATATCATTACTTTGAATTTCGACTTCCGGGGCCGACTTTGTATTCCATCCTAAGTTTTTAAGAATTCTTAAGGTTGTCTCATCAATTTGGAGGTTATAATTTCCTGTAATTAATTGTTGCGACATTAAGCCTGTTTCTATTAATGTCAGCGGTGGATTTACTTCGGTATAAGGTCCGGAGGCAAGTTTATAGTCATTGTTTTTTTCGCCAATATAAAACAGCCTATTTGAAGCATTTACAAACGCTGTCAATTCTGGATTGGGTCGTCCACTCATTAATGTTATATCGGTAAGCCGTTTGTTGTCATTTGAAATAATCAGTTTATCAAACAAAGAATATCCTGTTTTTGCTCCAAAACAACAATCGCCTGATGAGTGAACCTTAATAGATGATCCAAATCCGAGAATGCGACAAATTGCCCTTAAAATGCCTGTAGTCAGATTTTTCTTGTCTTCCGAAATGTTTTCGCCGACAGAACAATCCCATGAAACATTTTTATTAATTGTTATTATTCCATCTTTGCTATCGTTCATTCTTTTACCCTCCAGATAAATGGCAAGTGCATTTGGAGTCATTGTCCCGTTTATGGGGCGGTAGACAACATCCGTTTGTAAATCATCAGAGATATTTTCGTATCGAAATTCTATATTTAATGGAATTGAGTTCTCGATATGAGACTCCCATATTGTCAAAGCATAATCGATGCTTTTCTTGATATCCGTAGGTAAATCGGAATTCGCATAAAATGGGTTTATAATCGATGCTTTGTTTGATAACCTCTGTGTTTTTGGCAACATTGGTACTGCAATGCGTAATCCGTGAGGATCTGCATATGTGTCTGTATATGTGATTACTTCTGTCTCTTGGGCATATGTTGAGTTACACTTAAATGTGGATAGAATGAATACAACACATATAACGAAAGCAAACGGATAGTGTGATATTTGTTTCATGGTATTTGGGTTTTAGTAATGAATTCAACTTATATTTTTACAAATATAAGTTGGGATGAATCAAAACCAAAGCTTGTTCTATATTTTTGCAAAGTTTAACATTGTGGCCATCGCGTGGCGTGATGCTGGAGCATTATTCCCTGCGCATACACCGCCAGCTGTTATATGTTAGGGGGTGTAACATATCCGACTGCGTTGCCGTGCTGTCGCCCCCGGAACTACGCGCCATGGTGGTCAGCGACCTCCGCGATGCCCTGGCCAATTACGGGCAGTAGCTATATCTGTTTCCGAAGGAGGGCTTGTTGAACCGGTTTTATGCTCAAAAAGTGCATAAAATATTTTAAGGTTATAATTTGGAGGTTATTCAGGAAAAAACGCTTATCTTTGCCAACAGCTCCCCCCGCATTATAAAGTGTGGCCGGGGAGGTGCGTTAAACAATCGAACGACCTAATCATTATCCATACTAACTTATTTCAATACCTTCCATGGATAACACAAATCAGAGCGGCCGCCACGTGCGGTCGATGGAAAAAGTCGCCGTGAGGTTCTCAGGCGATTCCGGCGACGGGATGCAGCTCGCCGGCAACATTTTCACCAATGTTTCGGCGGGGCTTGGGAACTCGGTTTCCACGTTCCCCGACTATCCGGCTGAAATCCGCGCCCCGCAGGGTTCGCTCGGCGGCGTGAGCGGTTTCCAGGTGAGCGTGGGTTCGGGTGTGCACACCCCGGGCGATGAGTGCGACGTGCTTGTGGCGATGAATCCCGCAGCACTGAAGCAGAGCTATAAGTTCCTGAAACCGGGCGGGGTGATTATCGTAGACATCGACTCGTTCAAGGAGGATGGCCTGAAAAAGGCCAAGTTCGCCACCGACGACCCCATCAAGGAGCTTGGCATCACGGCCCAGGTTGTGGAAGTGCCTGTAACGACCATGACCAAGGCTGCTTTGGCCGACAGCGGTATGGATAACAAGGCCGTTCTGAAGTGTCGCAACATCTTCACTCTCGGGTTGCTCTGCTGGCTGTTCGACCGCCCTGAAGAAGGTGCCCGCAAGATGTTGCAGGACAAATTCGCGAAAAAACCGGCGGTTTACGAGGCCAATGCCAAGGTGCTCCGTGCCGGTTATGATTACGGACACAATATACATGCCTCGGTTTCGACCTACCGTATCGATACGGACGAAATCTGCCCGGGCGTGTACACGGATATAAAGGGTAACGAGGCTACGGCATGGGGATTGATTATGGCTTCCGAGAAATCAGGCCGTCCCTTGTTCCTGGGCAGCTATCCTATCACCCCCGCCACCGACATCCTGCATGAGCTTGCCAAACGCAAGGACCTCGGGGTAAAAGCCTGCCAGATGGAGGATGAAATCGCCGGTGTATGCTCGGCCATCGGTGCTTCGTTTGCGGGTTCGCTGGGAGTTACCTCGACGTCGGGCCCCGGCCTTGCGCTGAAGGGTGAGGCTATCGGCCTTGCCGTTATGGCCGAACTGCCGCTGGTGGTAATCGACGTGCAGCGCGGCGGCCCGTCGACGGGTCTGCCTACCAAGACCGAACAGACCGACCTTAACCAGGCTCTTTACGGGCGCAACGGCGAGTCGCCGCTGGCAGTTGTCGCCCCGTTGTCGCCTACCGATTGCTTTGACATGGCTTTCGAGGCGTCGCGTATTGCCATTGAGCATATGACCCCCGTTATCCTGCTTTCGGATGCGTTTATCGGTAACGGTTCATCGGCATGGCGCATACCCGAGGCGGGTGAATATCCCGACATCCGGGTGCCTTATGTGCCTGACGACGTGCGTGAAGGGTGGAGACCCTATATGCGCGACGCGGAGACCCTTTCGCGCTACTGGGCTATTCCCGGACGCGATAACCTTACCCACCGTCTCGGCGGCCTTGAAAAGGATGTGAAAACCGGGGCCATATCGACCGATCCCGCCAATCATGCCAAGATGGTGGATATCCGTCGTGAGAAGGTTGCCCGGATTGCGAACGACATTCCCGCGCAGGAGGTGCTTTGCGACACCCCGGAGGCAGAGACCCTGCTGATAGGATGGGGTGGCACATTCGGCCATCTCTACACTGCGGCCGAGGAACTTAACCGCGAGGGAGTGCCAGTTGCCCTGGCCCAGTTCCGCTACATCAACCCGTTGCCTGCCAACACCGGCGAAATCCTGCGCCGTTACAAACGGGTGGTGGTGGCCGAGCTTAACACCGGCCAGTTTGCCGATTACCTGCAGGCACGTTTCCCCGATGTCGAAATCCGTCGCTTCAACAAGGTTGAAGGGCAGCCCTTCCTCGTAAGCGAGATTGTGGCCGGGGTAAAGCAGGAGATTGCGAAATAAGGAACTGTAAAATCCAGATAAAAGAATTCAGAAGCTATGTGTTTCACAGCTCAAGATTATAAAAGCGACCAGCCTGTGCGCTGGTGTGCCGGGTGCGGTGACCATGCCGTTCTCAACTCGCTTCACAAAGCGATGGCGACCCTCGGGACTGCTCCCGAGAAAACCGCCGTTATTTCGGGTATAGGATGCTCGTCGCGTCTGCCCTATTACATGAACACTTTCGGGTTCCACACCATCCATGGCCGTGCGGCAGCTGTTGCCACCGGTTTCAAGGTTGCTAACCCGGATATGTCGGTGTGGCAGATTTCGGGCGACGGCGACGGCCTCGCCATCGGCGGCAACCATTTTATCCATGCTGTGCGCCGTAATGTCGACATCAACATGTTGCTGCTCAACAACCGCATCTACGGGTTGACCAAAGGGCAGTATTCACCCACCTCGGAACGAGGTTTTGTGTCGAAATCGTCGCCTTACGGCACCACCGAAGACCCGTTTATCCCCGCCGAGCTGGTGTTCGGCGCCCGTGGCAATTTCTTTGCCCGTTCGATTGACGTGGATCTTGCAACCTCGCAGGAGGTTATGGTCGCTGCAGGCCGCCATAAAGGAGCCTCGGTTGTTGAAATCCTGCAAAACTGCATGATTTACAATAACGGCATCCATGCGTATGTTGCCGATAAAGATGTCCGTGCAGAACGCACGATACATCTCCGCCACGGCGAGAAGATGGTTTTCGGCAAGGATAACGACAAGGGGCTGGTGCGCGACGGATTCCTGGTGAAGGCTATAGAAATCGGCAAAGACGGGTGGACGATTGACGATGTGCTGGTTCACGACGCACATGCCTCGTCAAACTTCCTTCACCAGCAGCTTGCCATGATGGACGGCCACGACCTCCCGCTGGCAGTGGGTGTGATACGCGATGTGGAAGCGCCCACCTACAACGACGGTGTTTCGCAGCAGGTGGAAGAGGTGCGTGCCCGCAAGGGTTTCACATCACTGCGCGACATGATTCTTGCAGGTGACACCTGGACGGTGGAATAATCCCCGCCCGTTTTTAATAAACTTTGGATAATCCGACAGCCTGTGTCTGGCGGAGATATATTGGAATCCCGCCCCGCGTCTACAGCATGCAAAGCCTGTGGACGCGGGGTGGGATTTAGAAATTGCATAAGGGGGAATATGGAAAGATTACTTATTGTTTACGATGATGATAGATAAAGATTACGCGTTGCTGTTTGACCTGGGCGGGGTTATTGTCGACATCCGCCGCGAGGATTGTGTGGAAGCTTTCGAAAAGCTTGGTTTTGCCGATATTGCCGACTATCTTGGCGATTACGGGCAAAAGGGGCCATTCCTGCTTGTCGAAGAGGGTAAGATATCGGTTGAGGAGTTCCGCGCAGAGATGCGCAGCCATATCCCACATGCTGTTAGCGACGCACAGATCGACGAGGCATTCAATGCTTTCATAACGCGGATTCCGCGCCACAGGCTGGAAACGTTGAGGCGGTTGCGTGCCGAGGGGAGGAAGCTGTATGTTATCTCCAACACAAACCCCGTTATGTGGCATGGGAGGATTGCGGAGGAGTTCGCCCAGGAGGGGTTGACGGTGTATGATTATTTCGACGGGGTGGTCACATCGTTTGAAACGGGATGCTGCAAGCCGGAGCGGGCGATTTTCGACAGGGTTGTGAATGAGTGCGGAATCGACCCTTCAAGAACGGTGTTTTTCGATGATTCCGAAGCCAACTGCCGCAAGGGTGAGGAGTTAGGGTTCAAGGCCGTGCATGTCCGCCCTGGCACGGAGTTTGCCGATTTCATTTGAACCGCCAGGCTGTTGCAGCCGTTTGGACAATGAGATAAGGATTACTTCCATACATCTCGTTGACTTTTTGTGAAAAGGATGTAAATCACTAATCATGGGAGCTTTGAAAAGGATATTGCTGGTTGTGCTTGTATGCGTGTCGGCGGTGCTGCATATGTCGGCCGGCGGATGGCAACCCGATGTGCTGGGTGGCGGTTATGAGATGCGTAGCGTAGGCCATGGGTCGGATTATTCCGGTAAGGTTGTTTCGACTATTATCCGCAAAACGGTGGCTGACAGCACCGCCACGCAGCGTGGTGTGCTTTATGTGCACGGGTTCAACGATTATTTCTTCAATGCCTGTATGGGTGACGAGTTTGTCGCCCATGGTTATGATTTCTATGCTGTCGACCTGCGCAAATACGGGCGTTCGTTGCAGCCGGGGCAACATCCGTTCGAGGCTCGTGACATCAAGGAGTATTATCCCGATATAGATTCCGCACTCGTGGTTATGAAGGATGCGGGCATTGATGAAATCGTGCTGATGGGGCATTCGACCGGCGGATTGATATGCGCATGCTTTATGGCCGACAATCCCGACGCGCCTGTCGACGCACTTATTCTCAACAGCCCGTTCCTTGACTGGAACCTGGGATGGAAGGAGCGGCTGGTGCCGATGATTTCATGGTGGGGGATGGTGTCGCCCGACACACGGATACCGCAAGGGGAGTCAACGGCTTATGCCGAAAGCCTTTTGAAAAAATATCACGGCGACTGGGATTATAACACTGACTGGAAACTGGAACAGTCGCCCGACGTGACAGCCGGATGGGTGAGGGCTATAACGCGTGCCCAGCGTTCACTGCGTGGCGGCAAGGCCGATATAAGGATACCCATATTGCTGATGTATTCGTCGGAAAGCATCGACGGTGCCGAATGGACAGAGGCGCACAATCGTGCCGACGGAGTGCTTGATGTGGCCGATATAAAGAAATACGGCATGCAGTTAGGGCCGCATGTGACATGTATGGAAGTTGTTGGCGGCCTGCACGACCTGATGCTTTCAAACAAGGCATTGCTTGCCGCGCTCTACCCCAGGGTGTTTGCATGGCTGGGCCGCAATGTGCCTCCCGTCAATGCTTCCGGTGTTCGATGCGGGGGAAGAGTTTGCGGAGCCGCATGAGATGTTTGCCCACGGAACCGCCTGCCACGACCAGGGTGACTGCTACTATTATCAGTACGATACCGGTTGCGGAGCGTGGTGTGAGCTTTTCGCCGAACACCGTGATACCGATGATTACAGCCGTAACAGGCTCGAGCGCCCCGAGTATGGCTGTGGGTGTAGAGCCGATATATTGGATGGCCCTGGTGGTGCATAGCAGGGATATGGCCGTGGGGAATATTGCCAACGCCACAAGGTTCCCCCAAAGATACCATTGGGCCGGCAGTGCTATCGTACCTGACGCTATAAGGCGGATGGCGAACATAACCCATCCGAAAAGAAGCACATAGAAAGTTACTTTCACGGTAGGGAGGCTGTTGAGGCGTGAACGGTTAATGAACACGATATAGACCGCATAGGTGAGTGCCGACAGAAACACCATAATTGTGCCTGTTAGGCTGAGGGTGACCCCGTTTTCGCCGTTGTACAGCAGCCCGATACCTCCTAAGGCCAAAGCCATACACAGGATGGTGATAATGGTAAGCCGTTCGTGAAACACGCATGTCATCATCACTGCCACCATCACGGGATACACGAACAACAGGCTAGATGCAATCCCGGCATCCATATAATTATAGCTTTGGAATAGGAACAGCGATGAGAACGCCATCATGATTCCCATCGCCACCAATGCCAGTGCCGGGCGTGGCTGAATGGCAAAGCTGCGTCCGCGCATTTTTATCATCGCCCCGAGGATGGGGATGGCGAACAGGTATCGGAAGAATAGGACCGAATCCGCGTCCATCCCGCCGGCATAGAGCGGAAGTGCGAACAGCGGGTTCATCCCGTAGGTGGCTGCGGCAACTGTGCCTAGTATGTATCCTTTGACTTTATTGTTCATGGCTGCAAAGTTAGGCAAAATTCTTTGCCCCGTGGATTATGATATTGCAATAACATTTTTTGATTCGGGTATATAATTATATGCCAAGCTGTTGTTGCTGCTTAAATGATGCATCAATCCAGGATTTTGGAAAAAATCACATGGTGATGAAACTTTCGGGGCTAAATATGCACCTAACGAGGCAAAGCAAACAAAACAAACGAAGTATGACAGACCCACCAACAAACGAAAGGGATTTTGCCTCGCTCATAAAGCAGCACTCCCGAATCATCAACAAGGTCAGCTATTTCTACGCTACCGACAAATTGCCGTTTGATGACCTCAGGCAAGAAATCCATGTCAACATATGGTTGGGGTTGAAACAGTTCCGTGGGGATTGCAAATTATCGACATGGGTTTACCGGGTGGCGGTGAACTCGGCACTCATGGCCTTGCGCTCATCAAAGCCAAAAATAGAAACCGTATCGCTTGACTTCGGTCTGCTCGAAGTATCAACCGAAATCGACGATGCGCAAAAAGAGAATCTTCAAGCCTTGCACTCTCTGATTAACAGACTTGAAGATATTGAGAAAGCTGTTATTCTCCTTTGGCTTGATGAATATTCGTATGATGAAATAGCCGACACCCTCGGACTTAAACGCAACACCGTTGCTGTAAAAATTCACCGCATTAAAGAAAAACTCTCAAAACAGAT
>LUJQ01000045.1 GCA_001689485.1 Bacteroidales bacterium M6
TTTTGCACTTCGATTTGGAATCTTCAGAGCGCAGTATCCGTAACGACACTGCGCCCATATCGTAGGGGATATACAGGGAAATCACACAAGCATTCCCGAGGCCACCGACGAGGCCACATCCTCGCCCATACTGGCGGCTACAATCGCAAAAGCGAATACAAAAGCCGACGACGGGCCGTTGGAGGTAATCAGATTTCCGCTCTCTACCACACGCATGTCAACATAGGTGGCGCCACCCTTCTCAAGGTCGGCCTTGAATGAGGGATAACATGTGGCATTCTGCCCTCTTATTATATCGAGCGGAGCGAGCACCACGGCGGGCGACGCACATATCGAGGCTATCTTGCCCTGCTTGAGCCAATGCTTCTGCAAAGCGTCGTTTAACGCGTCGCATGCGGCCAGATTGGTGGCCCCGGGCATTCCTCCGGGCACTATCAGCCATTCGGCATCGGTGGTGTCAGTCTCTGCAATCAGTTTGTCAGCCATTACTTCTACTCCGTGGGCGCCCTTTACATTGAGCTTGTCGGCAATCGATACTGTTGACACTTCCATGCCGGCACGGCGCATCACGTCGACCACAGTCAAAGCCTCGACTTCCTCAAAGCCGTCGGCAAGAAAAACATAACTTGTATTCATACTTGATTGTTTTGTTTGGTTATATACTAATTAAGTAACGTAACCCTCACCCCTCATGTTTTATTATTTGCACAATTTATATTCTTCCTATATATTTGCACATAGGTAAACTGTGTAAACATAAATCTGTCTTAACCCATGGAAAAAACAAAATTTCAAATCGAATTCGACCTCAAGAGCATACCTCCGGCTCTGCTGTGGACATACATCTCCTCTCCGTCGGGACTGAAAGAGTGGTTTGCCGACGAGGTAACACTCCACGGAAAGCGTTTCACATTCCGTTGGGACGACGGCGCCGAACAAACAGCCGCTATCGTGGCACAGCGCACGGAATCGTCGCTGAGACTCCGCTGGCACGGCGACTCACTGCGCCACTATTTCGAGTTCAAGATACTGTCGGGCGAGATGACCGACTCTACCTCGCTCCTTGTCACCGACTTTGCCCTCTCTTCCGAGTTAGACGACGCGCGCGACCTGTGGATATCACAGCTCGAGAACCTCCGCATCACCCTCGGATGCTGATATCGCTCCACCGCCACTGATACACATTGCTGTCGCATGCCGGAGAACCATACACGCTCCTTTATTGTTTTAACAACAGTCGGGGAAAAATTCCCGATATCAGCTATTTATTTGCAAAAAAGGAAATTATGGAAAATCGTCAACAACGAAGGCTCGACCGCCAGGAGGAGTACGACCGCCGACTGCTCCACCGCCGCTACAGTTCCTCCCTATTATGGATGTGGATTGGAGTGAGTGTCCTTGTGATTTTACTGTTGCTGTGGCTCACCATTTTTGAGTTCTGGCAGGCATAGACCGTTTAACCAAAAACCAAAGCTATGGGAGCAAGCCTGTGGATTGCATGGGCTCTGATTGGCATAATCGGAGGTTTCATGGTAGGAAAACTGATTTCAAGAATCCGGAATCTCACACTTGCGCTATGCGTAAGCATATGTGGCGCTCTGCTTGGTGGATTCCTGTTTCTTATATTGTTCGGCACCGGCAACACCAATACCGAAGTACTGTCGCTGGTGGCGTCGGCAGTGGTGTGTGCGCTGTTCCTGTGGGTGCTCACCATCGCCTCGCCAAAGCGCAACTACGATGACGATATCACCGACGAGTGAGCGCCCCCGCCATATGAGAGAATACAACGAAGCCCCGCTTTACATATGTCGATATGGCTGCGGGGCTTTGATGCGTTTTACAGTGTCAACTGCGATTACTTCACTACGCGACGCTCTTTGATACGGGCTTTCTTGCCTGTAAGACCACGGAGATAGTAAAGTTTGGCACGACGTACCTTGCCGTACTTGTTGACAACAATTGAGTCGATGAAAGGCGACTCGATGGGGAAGATACGCTCTACACCGATGTTGTCGCTCATCTTGCGCACGGTGAAGCGCTTCTTGTTGCCTTCGCCCGAGATGCGGATAACTACGCCGCGATACTGCTGGATACGCTCTTTGTTACCTTCTTTGATGCGGTAGGCAACGGTGATTGTGTCGCCGGGGCCGAAATCGGGGTGCTGTTTGTTGGTTGCAAATGCCTCTTCGGCTACCTTGATTAAATCCATAATCGGTTTTAAATGCTTAAGTTAAACAATACTCGCAACATACACGGGCAGCCTTGTCCCGTCAGCGGTTACGAAATTCGCCGCAAAGATAACGCTTTTTTGTGAGATATGCAAGGGGGTTAGAAGTTAAGAAGTTAAGAAGTTAAGTAAGGTGGTAGGAGGATGGTTAAGGGGGAGGTGGTTGATAAAATTTATTTGGATTGGTGGGGTGGCTGTAAAAAAGCGGGCTTGGTATGTGTTTGTAAGGGTATTGAAATTTGGTTTGGGGGCTATGAGGCTTCTGCCGTCATGAGGATTCCTACGATATATATCTATCGGGCGGGTGGTGAGTAGTAAACCTTGATTGGTGGGTTGTAAAAACGGCACTGTGAACAATGTGTCACAATGCCGTTGTATTATTCAGGCCGGGAAGTTCCGGTTGATTCCGTGGGATTAACGGAGGCGGATTTTTTTCCCGGGGGTCAGTTTCGTTTTTGTGGTCATGCCGTTCAGGCGGCAGAGCTGGCGCACTGTCACACCGTTACGCGATGCTATGCGGCTGAGGGTGTCGCCCCGGCGGATTGTGTAGGATTTGGAACCTTTGCTGCCTGACGATGATGAGGCAGTGGCTTTTTGTGGGTGTGTTGCCCTGTATTGCCGTGCATATTCCGTGTTTGCAGCCGGGTCGAAGTTACGCGGTTTCTTGTAAGTGTCTTTGTCGAACGTGTAGGTGTCGGTGTGGACTGTCTGGTTCGCAAAGTCGAATATAGCCGCAGGGTTGATCGGCGTTCCCATATAGCGGGTCTCGAAGTGGAGGTGGGAGCCGAAACTGCGGCCTGTGTTGCCTCCGAGGGCTATCGGTTCGCCTACTTTTACATCCTGGTCGGGTTTTACGAGTATTTTCGACAGGTGGCCGTAGACTGTTTCAAGACCGTTGGGGTGACGGAGGATTACATAGTGCCCGTAGCCTCTGCGTTCGAAGTTTGTGAGGCGTACACGTCCGGGGAATGCGGCATAAACCGTGTCGCCGGTCTGCAATTTGAGGTCGATTCCCTTATGTTCGCGACGGAAGCGTGGACGGTAGCCGTAGGGGGAGGTCACATATCCGGGGCAGGGCATCGCGAAGTTGCTTACGTCGATGGTCTGCATGTCGGGTACTTCCATTCCGGCATATGCATTGACGCTTTTGCTGTTCCAGCCTTCGGTGTAGATGTCGAGTTCGGGTTCGGCTTCATCTTTGAACAGGTTGTCAAGGAAGTCCTGTGTATCCTTCACCGAGATTTGGTTCCCGATGTTTTCCTGTCGTGCGATGAGATCTTTGTGCTCGGCCGTATGGGCGCTTGGCAGGCGGTAGGTTTGCGCTGCGACGCCGATTGCTGCAATGGCTGTGAGTGCTGTTATTGTAAATTTCCTTAGAATTGTATGAAGCATGATGGGTTTTCCTTGAGAGAGATTCAGTCTTTAAAGTCGTCGGAGCAATATATTGCGGGATGGATGAGGGGGGTGTAATCGAAAATTTCTTCAGGTGCGAAGAAACGGGCGATTTCTATTGCCGCGTTTTCCGTGGAATCGGATGCATGGACGATGTTTTCCTGCCCGCTCATACCTAAATCGCCACGGATGGTTCCGGGGGCTGCATTACGGGCTTTCGTCGCGCCGGTCATTGCACGGACAACGGCAACTGCGTCAACTCCTTTTACGGCGAGAACCACCACTGGCGTTGCCGTCATTGAACGTATGAGCGACGGGAAGAACGGGCGGTCGACCAAATGTGCGTAGTGTTCCCGCAGAATCTGTTCGCCAAGCTGCATCATTTTTATGCCGGCAATTAATAGTCCTTTCCGTTCGAAGCGCGAAATGACCTCTCCGCACAGACCGCGCTGCACACCGGAGGGTTTGATTATAACAAGGGTGGTTTCCATTATTCGGTTCTTGATTTAAAATAAAATCGTGTGCCAATCCGCATGGGGCGGGGGAGGCGCAACGTAGGTGGTGTGCTTTGTGAGACGGAAAGACAAAGATGGATTCCAAACATCGAAAATGCTGATTAAAAGGCTTTAACCTTTCCTTCTCTCGCTCTCCAAAGTTATAAAAAATAACGTCTATGAGGAAATTTCGGCGTATTAAATTAGTTTAAATGCTTTGCGGTCAAGGTTGAACGGGTGTGTAGACTGTTGGGTGTGAGCCGGTTGGGCGGGAATATGTTTTATAACACCTTTTGAACCATCCCACACATTTAACATTTGCTTGAATTTTAACATTTTAACGAAGTGAAACGTTCTGCGGGGAATGCGGTTGAAATTTTTAAGTTTGCAGTGTTCATGAAATGCGGCTAAGGTCAAGACGCCTGGCATAAAGCCGTTGCAATTCGGGAAGAAGCATTGCATGCGACGGGTGCGACAGAGCAGGGTCTGCATCAAGGATGGATGATGCACAATCGCGGGCAAGCTGCACAAGCTGGCCGTCGGTGGCTATGTTTGCGATATGGAGGTCGAAGGGGATGCCGCTTTGCAGTGTGCCTTCGAGGTCGCCGGGACCGCGCATCTTAAGGTCGGCTTCGGCGATTAGGAACCCGTCGGTGGTTGATGTCATCAGCTCGAGCCGTTTTCGTGTGTCGGCGGCGATTTTGCGCTTTGACATCAGCACGCAGAAGCTTTGTGCGGCTCCGCGCCCCACTCGTCCGCGTAGCTGGTGGAGCTGGGAGAGGCCGAAACGTTCGGCATTCTCTATGACCATTGTCGAAGCATTCGGCACATTCACCCCCACCTCGATGACGGTTGTTGCAACGAGTATGTCGGCCTGATGTGTTGCGAACAGATGCATCTGGTGGTCTTTTTCCGATGGTTTCATCTTTCCATGCACGAACGCTGTGCGGTATGACGGGAAAGTTTCCCTGATAACGTCATACCCTTCTTCAAGGCTTTTGAGGTCGAGTTTTTCGTTTTCCTGGATCAGCGGGTAGACGATATAAACTTGGCGGCCCTGTGCAAGCTGGCGTCCGATAGAGCGGTAAACCTGCATGCGCTGGTCGTCAAACTTCAGCAGTGTAGTGACCGGTTTGCGGCCCGGAGGGAGTTCGTCGATTACCGATACGTCAAGGTCGCCATAGACGGTCATTGCCAATGTGCGGGGAATCGGGGTTGCTGTCATTACGAGTACGTGGGGGGCAACGGTGTTCTTGCTCCATAACCGTGCACGCTGCATCACCCCGAAACGGTGCTGCTCGTCGATAACCACCAGCCCCAGGTTGCTGAAACGCACATCGTCCTCAATCAATGCGTGGGTGCCTATCATGATGTGGAGCGACCCGTCGGCGAGCATTTCGTGAAGCTCGGCCCTTTCTTTTTTCCGGGTGGAGCCTGTGAGAAGGCGCACGTTGATGCCGAGTGGTGCGGCTAGGGAACGGAGGCTTTCGTAATGCTGGGTGGCAAGGATTTCGGTGGGGGCCATAAGGCAAGCCTGCTTGTCGTTGTCAAGGGCCATGAGCATTGCCATGAGTGCCACTATGGTCTTCCCGGATCCGACATCACCTTGCAGGAGGCGGTTCATCTGCCTGCCTGAACCCACGTCTGCCCTTATTTCTCGAAGCACCCTTTTTTGAGCCTCTGTCAGGGGGAAGGGGAGCATCTGCGAATAGAAATTGTTGAAAAATCGGCCTATACGTGAGAATCGGAATCCCTGCACGGCGGCTGTGCGCCGGTTGCTGTATCGCTGTATGTTGAGTTGCAGATAAAAAAGCTCTTCGAACTTAAGCCGTTCGCGGGCGCGTTGGAGCGCGGCGGTTGATCGGGGGTTATGAACGGTGCGTATGGCTTCGCCTGCCCCCATGAGGTTGTATCTTTCGAGCAGGTGTGCCGGGAGTGTTTCAGGAATATGCGGTGTTGCAGCCAACGCGTTTTGCACCCATGTGAAGATGTTGCGCGAGGATATGCCACGGTTTCGGAGCTTTTCAGTTAGAGGGTAGACCCCTCGCAATCCCTGTGCGGCGCCGGCTGTTTCGGGCGGGTCGACTTCGGGATGCACCATGCTCCACCTGCCGTTGAATTCCTGAGGTTTGCCGAACAGGATGTATTCCTGGCCGGTACGGTAGAGGTCTTTCAAGGCTTTTATACGGCGGAACCATACGACTTCGATGGTGGCCGTGCCGTCGGAGAACAGACCTACCAGTCGCATTTTTGCCCCTTCACCTTGTGTTGTAAACGTGATAAAGCGGCCTTTGACCTGCACTGCCGGCATTTCGCCCGATAATGAACGCAGGGAGTAGATTTGCGAGCGGTCGAGGTAATGCGATGGGAAATGGTGGAGCAGGTCGTGGCACGATTTTATTTTCAGCTCCTCTTCCAGCAGCTTTGCCTTGGCTGGGCCTATGCCTTTTATGAATTTTATGTCGAAGTCCCTCGGTGTGCGCATGGTGCGTCAGGTCAGGCGTTTTCTTGCCCGCACATTATGGCGCGGGCTATCAAAAGGTCGACTGGGGTTGTGATTTTGATATTTTCGTGGGAGCCTTTTGTGAGAACGATATTGTCGAACCCTGCGGCGGCAAGCACCGAGGCGTCATCGGTGAAGTCATCCTGATAGGGAAGTGTGTATGCTTCCCTGAGCCGCCATAGGGAGAATGCCTGCGGGGTCTGCACGGCGCGGAAACCGGTGCGGTCGGCGGGGGTGGAACGTACTCCGTCGGCATCCATTTGCCGGAGGCTGTCGGTGACAGGGATGGCGGGTATGGCACCATCGGTGTTGCGTGCGGCGGCAGCCGCTCTCAGGATTACATCGCTGCCTACCAGTGGGCGGGCACCGTCATGAATCATCACGGTGGCACTTGCAGGCGCTTCAGAAAGCGATGACAGTGCGTTTTTGACCGATTCCCAGCGTGTGGCCCCTCCTGGCACTATAATGGGCGATTCGAACCCGTGTTCTGCGCATAGTCCGTTCCAAAGCGGAATCATTTCTTCCGACAGAACCAGGCGTATTTCGGCATCAGGCAACGCATTGCGGAATGCATCGACGGCATGCGCCACCACGGGTTTCCCTTGGAGGTCGAGAAACTGTTTGGGAATCTCGGAGCCGAAACGGCTGCCGCTCCCTGCCGCTACTATTATAACATAGGTTGTTGCCATGGATGTTGGTTTTCTATTTGCCCATAGTTGATTATTCCGGCAATGCCGGTAGCTTCATGTTTGCAAATTTACAAATTTTATCGGTAAATCGGACTTTAATGGTGATTTTGTGGCGATGATTATAAACGGATTTGTTTACCAAGTGTTATCTTTGCGATATGAAAGCAGGCATTAATGCATATAAGGGTATTTCTCCCGCCATGTTCCTTTCCAGGGAGCTGAAAAGACGTGGTATTACACAGCGCTCGCTGGCACAGCAAGCCGGGGAGCATTATCAGTCTGTGAATGCTGTTGTCAAGGGGCGTAGGAAGCTTACAATAGGCCAGGCAATAGGAATCGAACGTGTCCTTGGCTTGGATGAAGGGTTTTTAATGATGTTGCAGACGATGCATGAAATAGAATTGTTCAAAAACAATATGCGCAAATCGTCAGGCTTGCCTCCGAATATAAGGCGCATATTGTTTTGGGACTTGGATTTCGATACACTTGATTGGCTGCGTTATCGGACATTTGTCATAAAGCGTGTAGAAGAGCGTGGTTCGGATGCTGAAATTGCAGAGATTCACCGGTATTATTCTCAAATAAACTCATAAATTACGAAACAGTATCCCCATTACTTAAAGAAATCCTGGGTGTTTTGATGCGGGAACCGCTGTTGGTTCAATTCTGTCTGGTAGGCGGAACGAATCTGAGTCTGTGGCTGATGAGGAACCCGATTCTCGTTGTCTGCTTCTGAAGAATTGGAACGACATAAAGCTCGACTTCATAGAATTGGCTGAAGGTTTGTCCTGGAAGAATGCAATTGCAAATAAAATTGGTAAATTTGTACGGCGATTTGCGCCCGATTAACCGAAAAGGATATGACTATTGAAAATGTGACGATACTGGGGATTGAGTCGAGCTGCGACGATACGTCGGCGGCGGTGATCCGCGACGGGTTGCTGCTCTCGAACGTTATAGCTTCGCAGAGTGTGCATGAGGAATATGGCGGTGTGGTGCCGGAACTGGCATCGCGGGCGCACCAGCAGAATATAGTGCCTGTGGTCGATGCGGCCATAAAACGTGCGGGCATTACCAAAAGCGATTTGTCGGCCATCGCGTTTACGCGTGGCCCGGGGTTGCTGGGTTCGTTGCTTGTGGGCACATCGTTTGCCAAAGGGCTTTCGCTGGGTCTGCGTATCCCGATTATTGACGTCAACCATCTTCATGGCCATGTGCTGAGCCATTTTGTCAGGAAAAATGCTGATGACCGTGTGCCGGAATATCCTTTCCTGTGCCTGTTGATTTCCGGGGGGAATTCCCAGATAATCCTTGTCAGGAACTATGATGACATGGAGATTTTAGGGCAGACGATAGATGATGCGGCCGGGGAGGCTTTTGATAAATGTGCCAAGGTGATGGGGCTTCCTTATCCGGGGGGGCCACATATCGACCGGTTAGCCGCAGAGGGCAATCCCGACCGGTTCAAGTTTGCAAAACCGCATATCCCAGGGCTTGATTATAGTTTTTCTGGGCTTAAAACATCATTCCTTTACACATTGCGCGACGAGGTTAAATCGAATCCAGGCTTTGTGAAGGAGAATATGGCCGACCTTGCGGCATCGCTTCAGCGCACCATCATAGATATACTGCTCGACAAATTGCGCAAGGCCGTGAAGCAGACAGGTGTCACCACCGTGGCTATAGGAGGCGGGGTTTCGGCAAATTCAGGAGTGCGTGAGGCTGTGGCGCGTTATTGCGAGTCTGAAGGGCTGACAGCTTTTATCCCCGAACGGGCATTCACCACTGATAATGCCGCCATGGTGGCCATTGCCGGTTATTTCAAATATCTGAAAAGGGATTTCTGTCACTATTCGGAAGCGCCCTATGCCCGCGTGACATTGTGATTAGCATGATTATGTTCTGACTTATTGTTTCTCACATGAAAATAGGTATAATCGTTATAGGTGACGAACTGCTGATAGGGCAGGTTACCGATACCAATTCGGGGGATATAGCGCGGATGATTGCGCCTGCCGGGTGGCAAATCGGGGAGGTGCGCACCGTGCATGATGATGCTGAGGCCATACGCAGGGTCATAGGGGAGATGATGGGGCTTTATGATGTGGTGTTGAGCACCGGCGGCCTGGGGCCGACGAAGGATGACATAACAAAAGCCACCCTGCAAGGGATTTTCGGAGGGGAGATGTATGAGGATGCCGGTGTGCTGGCGCATGTCGAGGAAGTGTTTCGCAAACGCGGGCTGAAGATGAACAGCCTGACACGTGGCCAGGCTATGGTGCCTGACAGCTGCATTGTTATTCCGAATGCTTTAGGCACGGCGCCGGTGATGTGGTTCGAACGCGAGGGGAAGGTGCTTGTGGCCATGCCGGGTGTCCCGTTTGAAACACGTCATGCTTTTGCCAATGAAGTGCTGCCACGCCTGCTCGACCGCTTTGCCGACCGCAGTGTGCTGGGGCACCGCACGCTGGTTGTTGTCGATATTACCGAGAGTGACCTTGCCGAGCGTCTTTCGGAATGGGAAGACGGTCTACAGCCCGAATTGCACCTGGCCTATCTGCCGCAGGCGGGCTATATACGTCTGCGCATAGATTGTGCCGGGGTTGACAACGAATCTGTTGACCAGGCGCTTGATGAGGCTGTGCAGTGGCTTACCGATAACCTTGGCAGTAATATATTGGCTGATGAAGACCTCACGCCGCAACAGTTGCTTATGAGGACGCTTCAGGAGCACGGACTTTCATTCGGTTCTGCCGAAAGCTGCACAGGGGGGAATATCGCCCATCGGATGACGATGCTCCCGGGAGTGTCGGAAGTGTTTATGGGTGGTGTTGTGGCATATTCCAACGCAGTTAAAATGCAGGTGCTAGGGGTTGATAAGGATGTATTGGCCGAGAATGGTGCGGTATCGGAGCCTGTGGCATTGCAGATGGCACAAGGTGCGCAACGGGTTCTCGGTGTGGACTGTGCCGTGGCGACATCCGGCATTGCAGGCCCTGGAGGCGGAAGCGAGGATAAGCCTGTGGGGATGGTGTGCATGGCTTTTGCCACACCGAAAGGGGCGTTGACCCGTACATTCCGTTTCCCCGGCAACCGTGCGCGTATAATCGACCGTGCAACCACGGTTGCCCTGATTGAGATGGTTAAGGCTGTTATGGAATTTGTGAAATAGCCTGTTGGGTGTTAGTAGGTAACCTTTATTATCATAAACCGTCGGATTCTCAGGATTGAGCCTTAAAACTTTGTGTGTGGATAAGGCGTTTGTTTATGACTTACCTACCAATATATTTTATGTAAAAACCAATGGTGTCAGGGTTGTTGCCCTCTCCATATAAAAGAAGATAAAGATTTATGATGATTCAACGATGGCAAACCGTATGGCTGTTGGTTGCTGCGGTTTTAGTGTGTGTGTTCTGTTTTGTGCCGATGGCGATAGTGCCCGGTGAAGCGCTTGACCCGAATAGCGCTACATTCCTGTCGCCTAAGGATATGCCTGTATTCCTTGTGGTGAACATTGTTGTGGCGTTGCTGCTGTTCCTGGCCATATTCCTTTATAAAAACACCCGCAGGCAGAAAACCGTCACACTGGTGTCGATGCTTCTCATCGTTGTGTCGATGGCTGTGGAATCGTTTGTGCTTTGCGGCTGGGAAACGCAGGCCGACCGCGTTGAGTGGTTGGGCAGCATATTTCTCCTGCTCGGAGCCCTTGTTTTCGCCCTTCTGGCCTATCGGGGAATCAGCAGCGACGAAAAACTTTTGAAAGCTGCCGACCGTATACGTTAGCGCACAGGTGATTTAAACCCGTCTGCAGCCCTGTTTGTTTATAATTGGAGATAATCTCTATTTTTGGGGATTATAATCTGATTATAAGCATATGGATATAGGGAATTTATTCGATTTGACAGGGAGGGTTGCGGTTGTTACAGGTGGTGGCGACGGCATTGGTAAGGGCTGTTGCCTCACGTTGGCCGCTGCCGGGGCTGCTGTAGTTGTAAGCGATATAGACGGGGATAAGGCCAAAGATGTTGCCGACAGCATTGCCGCCGCCGGTGGGAAAGCTATATCTACAGCATGCAATGTGCTTGATGATGCTGATTTGGTGCGGCTGATTGATACTGCGGTCGCGGCTTACGGCACGGTAAACATTCTTGTGAATAATGCCGGGCTTGGAGGCGGGGGACGTGAAAATCCGTTCAAGATTGATATGGATTACGTTGCACGCATTTATTCGATAAATGTTTTCGCGCCTTTGCGTCTATGCCAGCTGGCTGTGCCTGTAATGGGGAAATCAGGCTATGGGAGCGTTGTAAATATCACCTCTATGAGTTCGGTTGACAAGGAACCGGCTATGTGCGTCTATGCGTCCTCGAAAGCCGCATTAAACCATTTGGCTGCTAACCTGGCATATGATTTCGGGCCTTATAATGTGAGAATCAACAATGTGGGTCCCGGTGCCACCAACACGTCAGCCCTGACCTCTATCCTTACCCTTGAATTGAAGGAGAAAATGCTTCATCACACACCGATAAAGCGCCTCGGGGAAGTTTCGGATATTGCCATGGCCGTTCTGTTCTTCGCCTCCCCGGCCTCTTCCTGGATTAGCGGCCAGACCCTGTTTATAAACGGTGGCGGCGACCAGACCCTTGGCGACCTGTCACCCGTCCAGTCAATGCATCCATGATGCGGTGATAATTAGTGCCTTACCATGTTTGTTGCTCTGAGATTGTTTATTTGAGCAACAGTGAAATTATAGTAGGTTTGTCGGAATTAATGATTTTGACAAACCTACTGTTTTGTGGGGGTGATGCGGTTTTAGGGGGCGATTAGCGGGTGTGGAGTTTGGGGAGGAGGTAGCGGGCGGTGTGGGAGGCTGGGTTGGCGGCAACTTCTTCGGGGGTGCCTGCGGCTACCAGGTCGCCACCGGCTGCACCACCTTCGGGGCCGAGGTCGATAATGTGGTCGGCGCTTTTGATTACGTCCATATTGTGTTCGATGATGATGACGGTGTGGCCTTGGGAGATTAGGCGGTTGAACGAGTCCATAAGCAGGTTTATGTCGTGGAAATGGAGGCCGGTAGTAGGTTCGTCGAAGATGAACAGGGTGGGTTCGGCTTTCTCCATGGCCAGGAAGTAGGCCAGTTTCACACGTTGGTTCTCTCCGCCGGAAAGGGTGGAGGATGACTGCCCGAGTTTTATGTAGCCCAATCCTACATACTGCAGCGGTTTGAGGCGTTTCACGATTTTACGTTCTGTAGGACCGTTTCCTTCTGAAAAGAATTCTATTGCCTGGTTCACGGTCATATCGAGGATGTCGTAGATGTTTTTCCCGCGATATTCTATTTCAAGCACATCGCGTTTGAAGCGTTTGCCGCCGCACGACTCGCAGGGGATGGTTATGTCGGCCATGAACTGCATCTCGATGGTGATTTTGCCCTCCCCTTTGCACTCTTCGCAACGTCCGCCTTCGGCGTTGAACGAGAAGTAGGCCGGGGTGAACCCCATCTGTTTTGCGCCCTGTTGGTCGGCATAAAGGGCGCGGATTTCGTCGTAGGCTTTGAGGTAGGTGGCGGCATTGGAACGGGTTGATTTGCCTATCGGGTTTTGGTCGACGAATTCCACGCCGTGAATCCGGCTGATGTCGCCCCCCAGGCTTTTGAAAGCTCCCGGGGCATCGGATGCCTCACCGAGTTCCCGCAGAATGGCACGGTAAAGGATGTCGCGCACAAGGGTGGATTTCCCGGAGCCGCTTACTCCGGTCACCACGGTCAGCACACCCAGCGGGAATTTCACATCGATGTTTTTGAGGTTGTGTTCGCGTGCTCCTTTCACTTCGATGTAGCTGCTCCATTTGCGTCGTTTTGACGGCACCGGAATCGCGAGTTCCCCGGAAAGATACTTTGCAGTATAACTGTCGGTTGCGTTGTCTATGTCGGCAAGAGGGCCGGTATAGACGATTTCACCGCCGAGCCGTCCGGCTTTTGGCCCTACGTCGATAATCCAGTCGGCAGCTTCCATAATTTCCTCGTCATGTTCGACCACGACAACGGTGTTGCCGATTTCCTGCAGGTGGCGCAGCACGCCGATAAGTTTCTGTGTGTCGCGTGAATGAAGCCCGATGCTCGGTTCGTCGAGTATATATAGCGACCCTATCAGTGATGAGCCGAGCGATGTGGCAAGGTTTATTCGTTGCGATTCACCGCCTGAGAGTGTTGACGACAGGCGGTCGAGGGTAAGATATTCAAGCCCGACATCGACCAGGAAGTCCAGGCGCGATTTGATTTCGGCAAGCAGGCGTTTGGCCACGGCCTCGTCGTGGGGTGTAAGCCTGAGGCTGTCGAACCATTTTACAAGGTCGGAAACCGGCATCTTCACCAAATCGGAAATGGTCATGCCACCGACTTTTACATATGAAGCCTCGTGCCGCAGGCGGTTGCCGTGGCATTCGGGACATATGGTCTTGCCCCGGTAACGGGCAAGCATCACGCGGTACTGCACCTTGTACTGGTTCTGCTCGACCATGCGGAAGAACCCGTCAATCCCTTCGAAGCCTTTGGCGCCATGCCACAATATGTCCTTTTCTTTTTGCGTCAGGTCGCAGTAGGGGCGGTGTATGGGAAAGCCGGTTTGGGCGGCCATGTGTATAAATGCCTGTTTCCATTCCCCCATTTTTTCCCCGCGCCAGCATGCCACGGCGTTATCATAGACAGAAAGGGCGGGGTTGGGGATGACCAGCCTTTCGTCGATACCGATGCATCGGCCGAAGCCCTCGCAGCGGGGACATGCCCCGAACGGGTTGTTGAAATTGAAAAGCAGGTCGGATGGCTGCATGAATGTTATGCCGTCGGCTTCGAAGCGGGTTGAAAACTCATGCCTGTGAATCCCGTCAGCACCCCAGGCTACAAGGACGCAGCTGTCGGCACCTTCGAAAAATGCCGTCTGAACCGAATCGGCAAGCCGCGATTTCTCGTCGGCATCGGTGCTTACGGCAAGCCGGTCGATTAGCAGCTCGTAACCGGGGTTGACGTCAATCGGGTTTGTGGTGTCGGTAATATCGGAAAAATCGATGAATGCGCCGTCGCGGAAAAGGCGTGAATACCCACCCTTGCGGAGAATTTCGAGATGGGTGGCGAACGTCCGGCCCTGAGGCACTGTAAGCGGTGCCACTACGGCGATGCGTGTCCCTTCGGGGTAGGAGAGGGCGGTGTCGACAACGTCGGTCACCGAATGGCGGCGCACCTCGCATCCGCTGACGGGCGAGAATGTGTGCCCGGCACGGGCGAAAAGAAGCCGCAGGTAATCGTAGATTTCGGTTGAAGTGCCTACGGTGCTACGCGGGTTGCGCGTGTTTACCTTCTGCTCGATGGCGATAGCCGGTGGCAGCCCCTTTATGTAGTCAGCTTCCGGCTTATGCATTTTTCCGAGAAACTGCCTGGCATAGGCCGACAGGCTTTCGACATAGCGGCGTTGCCCTTCGGCATAGATGGTGTCGAAGGCTAACGATGACTTCCCGGAACCCGACAGGCCGGTAATCACAATCAGTTTGCCGCGAGGGATTGTAAGGTCGATATTCTTCAGATTGTTCACCCTTGCTCCCTTGATGATTATGTTGTCGGCGGATGTTGCCGTCCCGTGGATGGTTTCGATTGCAGTACCTGTGGCTTTTGTGCCTTTTTTCATTGTGAGATTCTCCGCGTTTGCTTAAATTTGTTTAGTACAAAGATAATCATTTTCTATGATATAGAACGTTTGATTTCGGGGCTTTGCTTAAAGGCACATGAAGGGATGCTGTTAAATAACCACCGGCATCGGTCAACCTTAAACGCGGCAATGTTGTTATAGTAGCAAAGACATTTTTAACGTAACAACAATTTTTTAACGTAATAACAAAATAAGGTTATGAGAAATCTAGACATTGTATTCGCAGTAGTGGGCGGCGCTTTGGTAGGCGCATCGCTCGGTTTGCTTTTCGCTCCTAAAAAAGGTGAAGACCTTCGTGACGAAATCGCGGCTTATCTTGAATCCAAGGGAATCAATTTGAAGAAAAACAAGCTCGACAGACTTGTAAACGAGTTGAAGGAGGAAATCCAAAAATAATATGAAATCTGATTTCTGAAATCCATTAAACTATACGATTATGAGAGGTCTTAATTTATTATATGCTTTTTTAGGCGGTGCCATCGTGGGTGCCGGTGCATCCCTTCTTTTCGCTCCCGAAAAGGGTGAGGATCTTCGTGGACAAATCAAGCATCTTCTTAAGAAATACGGCGTTTGCAAATGCTCGAAGGAAGAGGAATTTGAGGATATCGTTGACGAAATTGCTGCCGAAATCCAAAAGTCATAATTTATCGGCGCTTGGCGCTTTAACGAAGGAGGGCGGCCTGCCATGGGCAGACCCTTTCCTAAATGAATCCGGAGGGGAGACCGGCCGTCAGTAATGTAGTCCGGCTCCCCCCTCGGTTTATTCACGTTTTTACAACTGTTTTTCTATTTGAAAGCCTCATGAAAGCCTCAAGGAAAATTCCACAAACAATCCATACGTTGGCCGACCTGACAAAGCGGCTGATTTCACTTTACATAGAGAATGTAAAGCTTACCGCCGCCGAGAAACTGACCGTGGTCATGTCGGCCGCCGTGCTTCTTTTAGTGGCGCTGGTGTTCGGCATCTTTATGTTGGCGTTCCTTTCCGGGGCGTGCATAGAATTGTTGGCGTTGGTTCTCCCGGCATGGGCCAGTTATGCCATTCTCGGCGGTTTTTTCCTGCTGTTGGTTGTGCTGGTGATTGCCTTCAGGAAGCATATCATAGTGAATCCTATTGCAAGGTTTGTCAGCCGGCTTGTTTTTGATACGGCAAGTGACGGCAAAGATGACGATGATGACAAAGATGACGCAAAATGAAACGCCAGGTTATGAAAAATCAACAAGACATATACGAGGGGGAAAATCTCACCACTGTTGTCACACGGCATTCGCATGAGGCTCTGGCCGGTGCTGTACCGGCCTTTGATGTGCCGGGTGATGATTGCAGTGTTGCCGCATGTGCCGTAGGCGGGGATAACCGCAAACGTAAAAAGGGGGGCAGACGACGCATGCACGAGGCTCGTTTCAAAGGTTATACACTTGAAGAACTTAAGTTGCGCAGGGTGGTCAACGAGCTTAAAATAGCTTCGGCCAAGGATAGGCTGATGCTGATGGTCTCGCCACAGAAAAAGAGTGAGGCTAACACGATTTCCAGCTATATCCATGGATTCGACAGCTTTATAAAATATCTCGACATCGCCATGCTGGCCTATGGCATAACACGCAGGGTGTCGGGTTTCTTCCGCCGTTTTTCGCGACGCAGGTAGCCTGTGCATGCGGCCACGCAGGCATTGGGTGGGACGGATAAGGCACAGATGTTCCTATCTGCGGTTTTTTTTGTAATTTTGTGAATCTTGAAAATTCACATGTCATGAATGATTATATAGAAACCCGCCTTGATTTCACCCGTTCCGTCGGGGCGGTGCCGGAAACCGGATGTGTTGTCGATATGGAAACGGCTACCGATGTCATGGCGTCGTTGCTGTGCGATATAGGTTATGAAAGCTTTGAACCCGACGGGCATGGTGTAACAGCCTTCGTGCGTAAAGACGCTTTTGACGACGAGGCGTTGAAAGCGGTGATTGCCGAATTCCCTTTGGAGGGATTCATGATTACATGTTCCATGCAGACTGTGGAAGGGCAGGATTGGAACCGCGAGTGGGAAAAGAATTACTTCAAGCCGATAGTGGTTGGGAAGGAGTGTGTAATTCACAGCTCGTTCCATACCGATATCCCCGTATGCACCTATGATATAGTAATTGACCCCAAGATGGCGTTCGGCACCGGGCATCACGCCACGACATCGCTTATTATCGAGCGTTTGCTGGCTATGGATTTGAAGGGGGAAAGCGTTATAGATATGGGGACTGGTACCGGGATTCTTGCCATTTTGGCCGCTATGCGCGGGGCATCGCCTGTTACGGCTATCGAAATCGACCCTGCTGCTGAAATAAACGCACGCGAAAACGTAAAGCTCAATAACCATCCCGAAATCGATGTCCGTCTTGGCGATGCGTCGCTTCTAGCCGGGGTTCCTGCTGCCGGCTTGTTTATCGCCAATATAAACCGCAATATCATAACCGCCGACCTTCCGGCTTATTCCTCCGCCCTGCGTGCCGGGGGCACTATGCTTCTGAGCGGGTTTTATGAGGACGATATACCTGTGATTATGGAGGTTGCCTCCACGCTCGGTCTTTCAGAAAAAGGGCATACGGTAAAAGGGGATAACTGGGCTTGCCTGGAGTTGCAGAAATCATGATGCACTTACCGGCATCCTGTTTGTTGTTTCATCACGCTTGATAACGATTTTTATGACCTCCGCCTCATTATTCTGCAAACCAGTGTTGGTCGCATGGCGTTTATGCACGATTACGGTTTTGGCTGTGTTGACGGTGTTGCTTTCGCCCGATGTGGCTGCCGTGACCCCGGCTGCCTCAGATTCGGTTGCAGCCAAAGTTCCAACTGCACCCGGATTACCCCGGCATCTGCAATATGATTCCTTCACCGAAAAGGGGTCGATGGGGCATTTCACCTGGGGTGTAGACCTGGGCAGCGGTGTAGACCTCACGGCCCACAACATGACAATGTTCGAGCTTGGCGGTGTGTTCGGTTATAAGGGCCGCTGGGTGAGATTTGCCGGTGTCGGTGCCTCGATTATGTCGATGATGGATAATTCATCCAGGTGTTACCCGGTGTATGCGATGGTGCGTACTTCGTTTTCGCCCTATAGGCGTCTGTGCTTTCTTGAGGTTAAAGGTGGCGTGTCGTTTAATTCGATGTTGGAATACAAGCGCCAGGCCGGTTTTTACGGTTCGGTAGGTATCGGGTTGACTTTGGCACATTCGCGTAGATTTTCATCGCATGTTGTGCTCAGGGGCATATTCATGCCTCTCAAGCCGGTTGAGATTGACGGGATGCGACATCTGAACTACGATCTGGCCTATGCGGCAATAGGCATAGGCTGTGCGTTTTGAGCCTCTGTTCTGCATCGGGAACAATACAAGGCCCTGTGTCACGGTTCGACACAGGGCCTTGGTCTGATCTAACTCTGACGGTAGTGATGATTGCTGTGGAAGTGTTATTTCGCGGCCTCGGGTGCAGCGGTTTTGGCAGCGTCGTCTTTTGAGAGTTTGAAGCTGATAGGTATCACATAGTGGCACGCTACAGGTTTCCCGTCGACTGTGCCCGGAGTGAATGCCGGGAAGGTGCTCACAACGCGCACGGCCTCGGCATCGAGTTCGGGGCTTATGCTGCGAATCACGTTGGCATCGGCAACTTTGCCATCCGCCTGCACCGTGAACCTGACAATCACTTTACCCTCTTTGCCGGCTTTCATGGCAGCTTCGGGATATTTCACGTTCTTGGCCACGAATTCCATCAAGGCTCTGTCGCCGCCGGGATATTGTGGCATCTGTTCAACTGCGGTTGCTACTTTTTCGCTCTTTTTCTCAGGTTCGTCATTCTTCACCGTTATGGATGTTGACCGCGTTGTGGTCTGCGAGGCTTTATCGGAGTTCATCGTGATGTAGACGGTGGATTTGTCTTTATCGCCCTTCTTGATGTCGATCGACTTGATTTTGTCGGAATTTATTTCCGATAGTTTCTCTGCGGGCTGTTTTTCTCCATTTACGTAAACGTCTACATCCGACAGGTCGGATTGGCGCCCGTTGCTGGATAGTGTCACAATTGTTGTTCCCGAAGTGTTGTTGTCTGATTTGTCGCTCACTTTTATCACGGAGCCTTTGAGCGGGGTTGCCGTGATTTGTGTTTCTGCCTTAATCTCCGTAACTTTGCCGGTAGAGACTGTCACTTCTGCCGCTGATGCTTCGGAAAGGATTGAAGCCACGGCGGGAATGTTGGTTGCCAGCAGGGCCAGTGCGCCTGCGGGAAGGAGTGCCAGAGCGCGGAAGCGCCGGGCAGTCGAGGATTTTGATTTGTACATCATAGTGATACGTTTTTTAAGTTTGCTATGGTTCAGGCTGTTGGCGAGTGACGGGAATCTCGCGCCAACGGCCTTTTTTATCAGGAGCATCTGGTATTGCCGAGGGTCGGTTCCGGAGCGGATCACGGCCTCGTCGGCCTGGAATTCGTGAACGGTCTTCAATTCTTCGCGCATGAGCCATGCCGCCGGATTATACCATTGGAATATCGCCACCAGCTGTGCCAGCAGCAGGTCAACCCAATGGCGTGCGTCGAGGTGCCTCGTTTCATGAAGGGTGATGACTTCGCCTGAGGTTTCGAAATCGCTGCGGCTCATCACAATGTAGCAGCACCAGCTGAACGGGGCAATGCGTGTGTCGGGAGTGATTGCGAGAGTATAGCGTCCGTGAGGCATTTTTTCTCCTTTTGAAATTGTGGCATGCAGTTTTATCGCCACAAACACCGTATAGACCGCGGCGGCCGCAGCACCGGCGATATAGATGGCAAGGAGGATGCGGGGCAGCAGCAGAGGCTCCGCTTCAGCGATGCTTGCCGATGGCATGCCGATTTCGATTGCTTGCTCTATGCCGGTGATGCCTGTCTGGTTAGAGGCGGTTTCGGTGAGATGCTTCAGTGCGGGTATCAGCGCGGGCAATGTGAGCGAGAGTGTGTAGATAAGCCATAGGATTGCCCGGTTGTAGCGATGCTGGTTCTCACCTGCAAGCATCCATTTGAACACCAGATACATGGTTGCCAGCAGCAGTGCCGAGGTGAGTGAATATGCGAAAATGGTTCCCATTTTGATTTGTGGAAGTGTGTTGTGAGGAATGTGTTGATTTCTGCGATGTGCCGGTGATAGCGTTTTTCGGGGGAAGGCTATTTCGCGGCGTTTTTCCCTTCGATGAGGTCGATTATTTCGCGCAGTTCCTCAACCGATATCTTCTCCTCCTCGGCAAGAGCCGACACCGCGCTTTTATATGAGTTGTCGAAATAATCGCGGATAATTGCGGCTAACGAGCGGTCGCGGAAATCGTTCTTCCTGGCAACCGCATGGAAACGGTGCGAACCGCCTAGCACCTCGTGAGCCACATAACCTTTTTCCTCAAGGATGCGGACTATGGTTGCAACCGTGTTGAAATGCGGCTTTGGTTCGGGATATAGCTCTACCATTTCACGCACAAACATGGGGCCGTGTTCCCATAGCATGTGCATTATTACGGATTCCTTTTCGGTAAGTACCTGTCGTTTTCTTCCTGCCTTCATATAACTAATGAATTAGTTCGCATGGCAAAGGTATAACTAATTTATTAGGGTTGCAACTAATTGGTTAGTTTTATCGAGTTAAAAGAAGTTAATACTCCCCATAAGGGGCGTGATGCAGGTGAGACACATAAAACATTATATGTGTAAGATATGTGTGGGGCGGACTCGGCAGCCTGATTAAGAAAAGTGGAAGGCGATGTCTCGCTGTAAATCAGTTGTGTACGGCTTATGACGGGATTATCGGCAATCGGTGGGGACGAAATGCCGGTGGGCTATGCATTCGTGGAGCGTGTGGTCGACGATGATATGGCGGTTGGCCATGGTTGAAATCACGCTCATCTCATGGCTTACGAGGATGATGGTGGTGTGTGGTGCTATGTCGGAGATGATGCGGTAGATGTGTTCCTCGAAGTGCTTGTCGATGTAGCTTAGAGGTTCGTCGAGAATCAGTATTTCTGGGCGTGAAATCAGAGCACGCCCCAGCAGGGTGCGTTGAAGCTGCCCTCCTGAAAGGGTGCCGATGGGTGCGGATGCATGTGCTTGCAGTTCTACCAGTTTTATGATTTCCTCCACATCATGGGGCTGTTTGCCCGAGGTGTTGTTGCCGTTGCCAAGTAATCCTGATGAGATCACCTCTTTGACCGATATAGGGAAACGGGAATCAATCATGTTTTTTTGCGGCAGGTAGCCGATATGGAGCCTTTGGCAGGGGTGACCGTCGCGCAGGTATGTCACCGTTCCTGATGTCGGGTCAAGCAGTCGCAGGATTATGCGGAGCAGGGTGGTTTTACCCCCGCCGTTAGGGCCTGTGACAGCGATGAAGTCGCCACGGTTTATTGTCAGTGACACGTCCGACAGGATTGCTTTGTTCTCCCTGAGCATATTGATGCCTGAGAGCTGGATTATAGGTGACATCGGAGGGGGATTGGTTTCGTTTACGTCTGAAAGTGGTTAGTTGTGCGGTTTTTTGGAGAGGGCATCGGCTACTTTGCCTAATGGTTCTTCCCAGTCGGCCGACATGAGGTTGACCGGCACAGGTGTCAGCCCTGCTTCGGCAGCGATTGTTGCTGTGCGGCGTTGGTCGGTGCCTTCGGGGATGAAGAACGCAAGCGGGGCATTTCCCGATGCTTGTTGCAGGCTTCTTCTTAGTTGCAGCGGGGATGTTTCTTTGTTTTCCACATTGAAGGCTATCTGGTGCAGCCCGTAATCGCGTGCGAAATAACTCAGCGACGGATGCCATATGAGGAATGCGTTTCCGTCGGCATTATGGATTTTGGCTGAATAGGCATGGTCGAGCGAGTCGAGATGTTGTATCAGCGCGTTGTGGCGGCGTGTGTAATACCCGGTGTGTTGCGGGGCGGTTTCTGACAGGGCTTTCAGCATGTTGTCGGCAATGATGCGGGCGTTTTTTACGGATGACCATATGTGCGGGTCGGCCTCACCGTCATCATGGTTGTGGTTTTCTTCCCCATGAGAGGCGTGTTGGTGTGTGCCGAATATAAGGGGTATGCCGTCGGACATGTCGAATATTTTCAGGTCCGGGTTGTTGGCTTGCAGGTTTGTGAGCACTGATTCTTCGAAACGTAATGTGCCGGTGGTCGCAATGGCGCCTGCGCCTGATAGCGCCCGCATAACGTTTACGCCCGGCTCGAATGTCTCGGGGTCGGCTCCGGCTGGCAGCAGGGTGGTGACATCCACACTGTCGCCCCCGATAGATTTGGCAAAATATTCCAATGGAGGGATGCTTACGGTGATGGAGGCGATGCCGGCAGATTCTTCTGCCTGGTAGGCCGCTGTGCGGCTGCACGACGACGAGGCTGCCAGGATGGCTGCTGCCATTACGGTCGTCACGATATGGCGTGACGGGTTGATTAGTGAAGTAATGTGGCAAACAATATTTTTTGTCATGGTTTTGCAACGTTTTGGCTTTACAACAACGATTATTTATGAAATGTGTTGTAAAACATAGTTTTGTTATAAAACCGCGTCCGAGCGCTTTAAAAATGCATACCTGCGTTGTGCGGCTGTTCGTCCTTATGTAAGGCTGTCGGTATGCAAATAGTTGTCAGATAGGATTGTATGCGTGCAGAGGTTTTCCCCTGCATATACATGTGTATATGATCTGAATAAATATTTGACTACAAAATTAACAAAAAAATGCCATTCGGCATACCATTCTATATGATTGTAATGCCGAAATGTGAGGTAAATAAATTTCGTAATTTAATTTTTTTATTCTAACTTTGTCGGAAGCAACAGGTTCCATTCATAAATAATGAAACCTTTGGTGGGAATTTCTTGAATAACATTTATGTCGGGTTGTCGGTTCGATTGCCGTGACTAAAATCGAAAGCAGGGAATTGTCAGGCATTAAGGCCGGGTCGGGTTGCTTCTGAACCATGAGGAACTTCACAGGCCGGTAATCAAAATAGGGAATATTAAACTAATCAAAAGTAAAAGTATGTCACGCTTACACATTGACAATCTTGACACCAAGATTCTTCAGATGCTTGTTGACAATGGCCGCAAGCCTTTCCTTGAAATCGCCCGCGAGTGCGGTGTTTCCGGGGCTGCCATTCATCAGCGCATCGCAAAACTACAAGCTACGAATATCCTGGAAGGTTCCCGTGCTTTAATCAAGCCGACTACCCTAGGTTATGACACTTGTGCTTTCGTGGGCATTTTCCTTAAGGAGCCTGAACATTTCAACGAAGTGGTTGAGCAGCTCAAGGAGGTTCCCGAAGTGGTTGAATGCCACTTCACCACCGGGCAGTATGACATGCTTGTTAAAATCTATGCCCGCGACAACGAGCATCTTCTGCATCTTATCCACGAACGTTTGCAGCCGCTGGGGCTGCTCCGCACCGAAACCCTCGTGTCATTCCGCGAGGTATTCAGCCGTGCGCTTCCCGTTTCGACCGGTAAGGCTTAAACGGATATACAGTAATACCTGTCAAGCCCGGTTCGCATTTTGCGAACCGGGCTTGCGTTTTGATTGCATATATACACTCTGCATCGAACATCCCGGTTGCCTGCTCACGCAACGATGCCGATGCGAAAAATGGGGGAAAAATTTGCGGGGTGTTATTATAAATTTATACCTTTGTGACGTTGAACGATGCGGTCTGCCAACTTTGTCGGGATGCGGCATCTACAGGAAGGAAACTATAGCAACAGATAAAAAGAAAGAACAAATTTGTCATGATATTCAATTTTCGCATAGTGTCGGATGAAGTGGATAACTTCAAACGTGAAATCAAAATCGATGCCGACGCCACTTTTTTGGATCTTAAGAACGCTATCTGCGACAGCGTTGACTATGACAAAAACCAGATGTCGTCGTTTTTCATCTGTTCGGGTAACTGGGAAAAAGAGAAAGAGGTGACCATGGAGGATATGGGCACGGATTCTGCCCAGGATGTGTACCTGATGGAGGATACGGTGCTGTCGGACATGATTGATGATGAAGGGCAGCGCATCATGTTTACCTTTGACTATATGACCGACAGGTCGTTCTTCATGGAGATGAAAGAACTCATCCCGGGGAAGAACCTCAAGGATCCTGTTTGTTCGTTGTCGTTGGGGAAGGCACCTTCGCAAAATGTCGACCTTGCGGAGTTTGAAGCCCAGACCGATGCCAAGGCAAAGGCAGCTGCGGTTAACGAGGATATGGACGAGGAGTTCTACGGGTCGGATTCCTACAATGACGACGAGTTCGATATTGCCGGATTCGATGAGATGACCTTTGACCAGTAACCTTCTTGCCAGCTGGCCGGAGTCCGGCCATGATGTTGGCATATACACGCAATTGCCAGGCAGATAATTTTTACGCGCTTCCCGGAAGCATTGCTTTTGGGGAAGCGCTTCTTTAATAAATCAGAATGGATAACAATCGTAACACTGACCACAACAGGGAGTTGGAGCTGGCATGGGAATATGCCGAGCATACAGGTGTAAGCATTTTCCTTACAGGCAAGGCTGGAACAGGGAAGACCACCTTCCTGCGAACCTTGCGGACGAAGAGTGCAAAGACAATGGTTGTGGTAGCCCCTACGGGTGTTGCGGCAATCAATGCAGGCGGTGTTACCATTCACTCATTCTTCCAGCTGCCGCTGTCGCCCTATGTGCCGGGTTCGGAGTATCGTGACAAATTCAATTTCTCAAAGGACAAACTGAGGATTATCAGGGCGCTCGACCTGTTGGTGATTGATGAAATCTCAATGGTGCGCTCCGACCTTTTGGACGCTATCGACAACGCATTGCGGAAATACAGGCGTAATGCCCGTCCGTTCGGAGGGGTTCAGCTTCTGATGATTGGTGATTTGCAACAGCTCGCACCGGTTGTCACGCCTCAGGACGAAGCATTGCTGCGCGGGCACTATTCCACCCCGTATTTTTTCGGGAGTACTGCGTTGGCGCGGATTCCGTATGTGACCATCGAGTTGACAAAGGTCTACCGTCAGCAGCATCCGCAGTTCCTCGACCTCCTTAACAATGTGCGTTCCAACAGCCTCTGCCGGGCTGATTATGATTTGCTGGCTTCGCGTCTGAACCCCGGTTTCCGCCCGGCGCCTGATAGCGGGTTTATACGGCTGACAACCCATAACCATTTGGCTGACGGTTATAATTTCGGGGAACTGGCACGCATAAAGCAGCCTGTGTCCCACTATAAGGCGCTGGTTAAAGGGACATTCCCGGAATACTCCTTCCCCACAGCCGAACGGTTGGAGTTGAAAATCGGTGCGCAGGTGATGTTTGTCAAGAATGACCCTACGCCTGAAAAGAGATACTATAACGGTAAGATAGGCCATGTGGTCTATGCCGATGCAGGATGCGTAAAGGTGCTTTGCCCCGGCGAGCAGGAGCCTATAGAGGTCACTCCGCAAGTTTGGGAAAATGCACGCTACACTGTCAATGACCAGACCAACAAGGTCGAGACCGAAGTGCAGGGCACTTTCACGCAGATTCCGCTCAGGCTGGCATGGGCTATCACTATACATAAAAGCCAGGGTCTGACTTTCGACAAGGTTATCATCGACGCGGGGGCATCATTTGCCCCGGGGCAGGTTTATGTGGCCCTTAGCCGGTGTCGTACGTTGGAAGGGATAGTGTTGGCAACCGATATCGCCGGGGGGATGGTAGGCGGCGACCCGCAGGTAGACGGATACATCGCCCGTCAGGAAGAGGAGGCCGCATTGAGCAATGAGCGTCTTCCGGCAATAAAGCAGGAGTATTTCCGTCACTTGCTGCTTGACCTTTTCGGGTTTGGCGAATTGGCCATATTGCAGGAATCGCTTACCAGGCAGCTTGCACAGACGTTCCGTCATTCCTTTCCGAAGGAAACCGAGCGTCAGCAGCAGATCGGCATCGAGCTGCGAGAGAAGATTGTAGAGGTTGCCGACAAATGGATTGCGCGTCTCAGCAATCTGCCTTATGATGAGTTGAAATCGGAGGCTCTCATGGAGAGGGTAGGGAAGAGTGCGGTCTATTTCAAAAGCGAGCTTGTGCGGGTTTTCGGAGATTCGCTACGCAGCGCTGCCAAAGTGCGTACCGACAATAAGAAAGCTTCGCAGAGGGTCAAGGATACTGTGGCCGACCTGCGTCAGAAACTGGATATGCATGTGCTCCTTCTAGGGCGTATTGCCGAGGAAGGGTTCTCCATGTCGTCCTACCTGCGGTTTAAGCAGGTGGCATCGCTTGATGCCGGTCGTGAAAGTTCGTTGAAACGGGTTGCCAAAGGGGGGAGGCTCGACCGTTCCTCAGCAGGGAAACCGGGTGGTATGCCGGTTTCGGCAACGCGGCAACCACGCGAGAAAAAGCCGGTAAGCCACCAGGTGAGCTTCGAGATGATGCAGAAAGGGATGACGCGTGAGGAAATTGCCACTGCACGCGGGCTGGTAGTGTCGACCATCACAGGACACTTGATGCAACATGTTGAAACAGGCGACATAAGCCTGGACGACCTTTTCACGCCCGTTGTGGTCAACGCGGTGAAATCGGTTCTTGATATAGTTGGCACCGATGCCGGTTTTATGGAACTGCGGGAGAAACTGCCTTCAGGCATCTCCGACCTCGACCTCCGCTCCATAGCATCGGCTCTCCGCAAGGGCATTAAGTGATTGAGAAAAACGGGGCCGGGTTTGGGGGAATTGGAGAAAAAATTGTAAATTTGCATATTCATTATCAACCGTTTCGGCGAGTGCGGACAGCTGCATATGTTGCTGCGGGCACGTGTCGCCTGGTTCTAACAACAATTTCTATAAGATACAAGCAAGGCAATGGCACAACAGGAAGATGTGTTTAAAAAGATAGTTTCCCATGCCAAGGAGTATGGGTTTGTGTTCCAATCGAGCGAAATCTACGACGGGCTGTCGGCTGTTTACGATTACGGCCAGAACGGGGTGGAGCTTAAGAACAATATCAAACGCTATTGGTGGGAGTCGATGACCCTGCTGCATGAGAATATCGTGGGGATTGACTCCGCGATATTCATGCATCCCACAATCTGGAAGGCATCAGGCCATGTTGACGCATTTAACGACCCGTTGATTGATAACCGCGACTCGAAGAAGCGTTACCGTGCAGATGTGCTTATTGAAGAACAGATAGCCAAAATCGAAGATAAAATAGAGAAGGAGGTGGCAAAGGCCCGCAAACGTTTTGGCGAGAATTTCGACGAAGCGTTGTTCCGCGAGACCAATCCCCGCGTGATGGAGCATAAAGCGAAACGCGACGCCCTTCACCAGCGTTTCGCCGATGCGATGAATGATAACAATCTCGACGAGCTGCGTCAGATTATCATCGACGAGGAAATCGTGGATCCAATCAGCGGCACCAAGAACTGGACTGATGTGCGCCAGTTCAACCTTATGTTCAAAACCGAGATGGGTTCTACTGCTGACGGTGCGATGAATGTATATCTCCGTCCCGAAACGGCACAGGGTATATTTGTCAACTACCTCAACGTGCAGAAAACCGGCCGCATGCGCATCCCCTTCGGTATCGCCCAGATCGGCAAGGCTTTCCGCAACGAGATTGTGGCGCGTCAGTTTATTTTCCGTATGCGTGAGTTCGAGCAGATGGAAATGCAGTTCTTCGTGCGTCCCGGATCGGAACTTGAATGGTTCAATAAATGGAAGGAGACCCGCCTGAAATGGCACAAAGCGCTGGGGCTGGGCGATGAAAAGTATCGTTACCACGACCATGAGAAGCTCGCTCATTATGCCAATGCCGCTACCGACATCGAGTTCCAGATGCCTTTCGGTTTCAAGGAGGTAGAGGGTATCCACTCGCGTACCGATTTCGACCTTTCGCAGCATGAAAAGTTCTCAGGTAAGAAAATCCAGTATTTCGACCCCGAACTAAACGAAAGCTATACCCCCTACGTTATAGAGACATCAATCGGAGTTGACCGTATGTTCCTGAGCGTGCTTTGCTCTGCCTATGAGGAGCAGGCTCTCGAAGGCGGTGAAAGCCGTGTGGTGCTTCATCTTCCGGAAGCCCTTGCGCCGGTTAAATGCGCGGTCATGCCGCTTGTGCGCAAGGACGGCCTGCCTGAAAAGGCCCGTGAAATCGTCAATGACCTCAAGTTTGATTTCAACACCCACTATGAGGAGAAAGATTCGATTGGCAAACGCTATCGCCGCCAGGACGCCATCGGCACACCTTTCTGCATCACTGTTGACCATCAGACGCTCGAGGATAACACCGTGACGTTGCGCGAACGCGACTCGATGGCCCAGAAACGTGTAAATGTATCGGAACTTCACGCTCTTATACATGACCGTGTGAGCCTTAACAGTCTGCTCCGCAAGCTCGGTTGATAATATTAACCAGTAGTAAAAACAGAGAAATTATGAAAAAAGGAACTATAATCGGAATCGTTGTCGCTGTGTGTGCCTTGTTCCTGTTTGCCGGGGGATGCTCCTCCTATAACGGGATGGTCGATGCAGACCAGTCGGTGCAGAAAGCATGGGGACAGGTTGAAAACCAGTACCAGCGTCGTGCCGACCTTATCCCCAACCTGGTCAACACGGTGAAAGGATATGCCGCACATGAAAGCACCACGCTTGAAAATGTTACCAATGCGCGTGCCGGGTTGACAAAGGCTTATGACGAGGCACAGGCTATTACCCCTGAGCAGGCACAGGCTGATGTGGCTGCCTATCAGGAAGCCCAAAGCCGCCTCAAAGGCGCGCTCGACATCTATGTGAATGCCGTTCGTGAGGCTTATCCCGACCTCAAGGCCAATGAAAACTTCCTGAACCTCCAGGCTCAGTTGGAAGGCACGGAAAACCGTGTGACCACCGAGCGTATGCGCTATAACGAGGCTGTGGAGATTTATAACAAGAAGGTGCTCCGTTTCCCCGGCAGGATTTTCGCCGCGCTGTTCGGATTCGACAGCAAGGAGATGTTCAAGGCCGAAGAGGGTGCGCAACGTGCTCCCAAAGTTGAGTTTTAAGACAGACGTGTCGTTACAATTTACAGTGCGAAATAAGTGAAAAAGCTTTTTTATATAGTCGGAATCATTGCTGTCGCATCGCTGATGTCGTGCAAAAAGGATGACGACGAAAACACTTGGGAGACATATCGCGAATGGCGCGAAGCCAACCGCACATGGTTTGCCCAGCAGGAAACGAAGCTCGACAAGGATGGCAGGCTGTTCTATGAAAAGGTTGCCCCGGTGTGGTCGCCTGACGAATATATCCTGATGCATTGGTTTAACGACCGCTCGGAAACGGCCGGAAACCTGGTGCCGTTGCTTACAAGCACGGTCAGCACATGCTATATCGGTCACCTGTATAACGATGTTCCTGTCGATTCGTCATATAAGCAGGTCGACGCCCTTTTCAACGCACGTGTTTCAGGGTTGGTAGAGGGTTGGCAGATTGCCTTGATGAGTATGCATGTAGGTGATACGGTGCAGATTGTAATCCCATATTCCCTTGGCTACGGCTCTTCGGCTACAGGAAGCATCCCTCCGTATTCCGCTCTCCGATTCAACATGAGCCTGAAGGATATCCCGGCTTATGAAGTCCGTCCATAACGGATATATCGTTATGGCATAGCCTGACATAATACAAAC
>LUJQ01000032.1 GCA_001689485.1 Bacteroidales bacterium M6
TGAATCGCTCCGAAAGAATCGAAGCCCGGCTGAAGTCTTTCGGCTACTGTATTCAATTAAACATCTTCCAATATGAATGACAACGTTTTGGCCGTCCTTCTCTCGACCGCTGATTCTCGGCAATTTTGCGGAACTATAACCGGCTCAACCGATTTTCAGAAAATCGGGGGGGTAAAAACCGCTATAATTTTTTGTAATTATGTAACTTGTAATATGATATGGTAACACCTGAAAGGCTATACGCGGCAACCGACGACGGCCTCCGTATCATCGCACTGCATTACCCGGAGGCCGTGGAATCGGCACGAACAAACAAACCGTTCCGCGCCCGTCCTGACGAACGGACACCAAGCGCACGGGTAAAACTATTCAACACAGATAAGGGTAAGGTCTGGAAAATGACTGACTTCGGAGGTGAAGGCCGCGCCATTGACCCGATACAGATACACATGGAGGCGAAGGGCATTTCATTCACTGAAGCAATCCTCGACCTTGCGGCCACGTTCAACATACAGGACGAGATAACGCGTTCAATCAATCGCCCGGACATAAGACGCGAACCCGCCACCGCAGAGCAGCCGGAGGGCGACTGCACATGGGATATAGACCAAGAATTTACGAAATCGCAATGTGCCATAATGGGGCCACGTGTTACCCCGGAACACATGGAGGCGTTGCACTGGTACCGGGTAAAACGTCTTACATCGGTAAAGAACCGCGAAGCAATCCACAAGTTCTCCAACGAGAACTATCCGATTTTTATGCGGGAATGTTGGTTTGTTGACGAAAAAGGTAACGCAGACAAATTTTATAAGATATACGAGCCTCTTAACGTCGATAAGAAATGGCGATTCCAATACCAGCCAAGAGGTAAAAAGCCGCAAAGTTACATCAATGGACTGTTTGAACTCATCGCAGCTTACCGGGATTATAACGAGGCTGAAGAACGCGCCTTCAATTCAGACCCGGCGAACGAGGGCAAGCCGTACAAAGAAAAGAAACTGCCGGAAGCCATCATTTGCTCCGGCGAGCGCGACGCGATTTGCGTCCGTTCCCTCGGCTACCACCCGCTATGGTTCAACTCCGAGACATACAAGGTTACGGAAGAAGAATACAGGCAGATAGCCAGATATGTCGAAACCGTCTACAATATCCCGGACATCGACACGACCGGCCGGGTGAAAGGAACGGAACTTGCCTTGCGATTCATCGACATTCATACGATATGGCTACCCGACGAACTCGCAAATTACCGTGACCACCGGGGCAACCCTCGCAAAGACTTCCGCGACTGGATAGAGATTTGGAAAAGCAACAGCGACTTTCGCGGACTTCTCGAACTCGCCACCCCGGCGAAGTTCTGGACTAAACAATGGGTAAGCGGCAAAGGTGAGGACGGAAAGAGCAAAGGCCGCTACAAATACAGTATCGACATTTCCTGTCTACACGAATTTTTGATGTTGAGCGGATTCTACACACTCCGCGACAAACACGCTCCCGGAACGCAGTTTATCCGTATTACCGGCAATATAGTAACGCTTGTAACCCCGAAAGAAATACGCGAGTTCGTGCATAAATGGTCTATTCATACGCGACAACCGCGAGAACTCCGCAACCTGATATTATCAACCCCTACGCTTTCGCTTTCCTCTCTGGAGGCGTTACGGGAGGCCGACCCGGATTTCACCAACTACACGGAACGTTCACAGTTCTTTTACTTCCCGACATTCTCGGCTGAAGTAACAGGCAAAGAGATAATCAAGCACGAAAACCGTATAGCCGTCGGAGGCCGCTATGTGTGGGAAGAAAACGTGATACCTCATAACGTCCGATTCCTTCCCGATATGTTCGAGATTACGCACCCGGAAGGACGCTATGACAGCGAAGATTTCAACATCGAAGTTTACCCCCACGCCTCCAATTACTTCAGATATTTGATTAACTCCTCCCGTATCTACTGGCACAAGGAACTGGAGCAAATGCCGGGCGAATGGACTGCCGAGCAAATCGAGGCTTACCGCAAGGAGCATAAATTCGACATTGCCGGACCTCGCCTGACCCCTGCCGAGATACAGGAACAAAAACAGTGTCTTATAAACAAGATTTTTACAATCGGGTTTATGCTGCACCGTTTCAAATCGGATTCTCGTGCATGGGCCCCGTTCGTCATGGATAATATCGTGGGCGAGAACGACCAGTGTAACGGACGCTCCGGCAAATCATTCATGTTCCGCGCTCTTTCACACATTACAAGGTGGCTGAAGATAAGCGGCCGCAATCCCCGGTTACTGGAAAATCAATTTGCTTTCGAGCAGATAAGCAAACACCTCGGAATCGTGGTAGTTGACGACTGCGACGAATATCTGCCGTTCAAACAGTTTTACGACAACATCACTTCCGACATCACCATAAACACAAAGAACGTTTCCGCCTATACGTTGAAATTCAACGAGGCCCCGAAGTTCGCATTTACCACAAATTACGTACCGAAAGAGTTTGACGGTTCGAGCGTCGGCCGTATGCTTTTTGTGGTATTCTCCGACTATTACCACCAGCAGACTGAAGATAACGATTATCTCGAAACACGACGTATTTACGACGATTTCAATAAGGATTTATATTCATCGACATATACAGAGGCCGAGTGGGAAGCGGATATAAATTTCTTTATGCAATGCGTCAGATTCTATCTTTCTGTCGCGAATATGCCGGTAAAAATCGAGCCACGGATTGACAATATCATTTTCCGCAAGTTCCTCCGGGATATGGGCGACAACTTCCAAGACTGGGCCGAAATGTATTTCTCTGTCGATGAGAACGGAAACGGCGACCACCTGAATACCGAAATTGTCAGGGAAGATGCGTTTAACGCCTTCAAGAGTTTTTCCGGCAATCATAAATGGTCAATGCAGAGGTTTACCAAAGCACTGAAAGGCTTTTGCTATACGTGCGAATATGTCGCAGAACTGAATCCGCAAGACCTATGCAACAGCGGACAGAGAATCATGCGGAGAATTGAAGACCCGGTTACACATAAGAAAGTGCAGAAAGAAATGATTTATCTCCGCACGGTAGCCGAATCGGACAGAATCAAGAATCCACCCCCACAACCCCCGCAACAGGGAAAAACTACCTTTCTAAACTGTTACCGTTATGGATAGCAAGACACTGGAAGCCCGGCAACGCTGGACGCTATCACAAAAAATCGACCATACCCTCGGAACGATTGACACTTTTGTTTCCCGTTTAGGTGGACTTGATAAGGTTTATTGTTCCTTTTCGGGAGGGAAAGACAGCACGGTTTTATTGCACCTTTGCCGGGTTCTTTTCCCGGACATTCTCGCGGTGTTCTGCAATACCGGCAACGAATATCCCGAAATAATCAAGTTTGTGCGCCAGACGCAAGCTGCCGGGGCTGTCATTAGCATTATTCGCCCACAATTCACACCGCGCCAGATATGGGCGAAATACGGCTTTCCTCTTATCGGAAAAGAAACAGCGGACAGGGTTCACAAAGTAAGGATAAATCCACATTCCAAGACCGCCGGGATATATATGGGTAACGGTAAATTCAGGCTTGCTTTGAAATGGCGTTACCTATTGACAGAGCCTTACGAGACTTCGGCAATGTGTTGCAACAAATTAAAAAAGGAGCCTTTTCACCGATTCGAGCGGGAAACCGGTCGCCGTCCGATTGTCGGAACTATGGCCGCCGAAAGCAAATTACGCGAAACGCAGTATCTAAGGCAAGGCGGCTGCAACGTTTTCGGGGAATCTCCGGCAAGTAAGCCGCTTTCGATTTGGACTGAAGCCGATATTTGGGAATACATTCGCGCTCAAAATCTACCAATCGCCGAAATCTATCATAAAGGGGCGGCAAGAACAGGCTGTATGGGTTGCGGATTCGGTTCACAGTTCGCAGATGATACGCGATTTGATACGCTTTTGCGGGAACACCCCAAATGTTATGATATGATTATGGGTTACACCAATAACGGGGTATCATTCCGCGAAGCCATGCGAAAAGCATTACAAGTTAATGGCCGCTTCCTTCCTGATGAAGAACCGGCAAACCTTTTTTCGATTTTATGAAATTACGAGTATTTGAAGCGTTCGCCGGTTATGGCAGTCAGTCAATAGCCCTCGAACGACTGAAAACGGCTTATCCCTCTTTTGATTACGAGGTGGTGGGCTTTTCGGAAATTGACCGCTACGCAGTTGCGGCATATTACGCCGCCCGCGATCCGCGTCTTGCCGGCGAAAGAATCGACCGTCTCGATATAAAGGCATACACTCCGACAAAGGAAATTACGGAAAGATTTCCCAACTACGGGGATATTACGCTGATAGACTGGACCAGTGCGGAAATGCCCGACTTTGATTTATTCACCTATTCATTCCCTTGTCAGGATATAAGTACCGCCGGGAAGCAACGCGGATTCGCGGAGGGTTCCGGCACCCGTTCATCGTTATTGTGGGAATGCGCCCGCGCTATCGAGGCTAAACGTCCACGATACCTCCTTATGGAGAATGTAAAGGCGTTGACATTCAAGAAACACGCCGATAACTTCAAACGCTGGCGCGAGTGGCTGGAGGCTCAGGGCTATTCCAATTACTGGAAGGTACTCAATGCACGGGATTTCGGGATTCCCCAGAATCGGCAACGTGTTTTTATGGTTTCAATCCTCGGAGAACACAAACCGTTCATATTCCCCGAAACAGCAGCCCCGAAGCGTCGCCTCCGCCATATACTGGAGCAGAAAGTGACGGATAACTATTATCTTACTGTACCGCAGCTTCAGATGATTATCGGGCATTGTGAACGCAAATTGTCGGAAGGTTGCGGCTTTGCCACCAATTTCCAAACTTCTCAAGGAATAGCCGGTGCGATTTGTGCCGGTTACGGCCATTATCCCACCGATACGTGCCTGGCCGAACCCGTGGCCTGTGCGTTCAGAGGCCGGAACATCGAAAATCCGTCAGACCGCAGCCGGGGAGCAAAAACAGCCCAACGCATTGAAATCGGCGATACTGTGGCAAATTGTATTACCACGGTTGAGAAAGACAGCCTCGTGGCGGAGCCTAAGATTTTGGGCTACACACGCGATAACAAAGGCGTTGTGGTGTCTCGCCACCTGAAAGAGTTTGCCGGGTCTGTATGTGCCTCAAACTTCCGCAATACAGGCAGCACAGCGGAATTTGTCGCCGAGCCTATGGTGATACAAAGGTCCCACGGCTACGCCGCCGGGAATGTTCTTGAAATCGCTCCGGCCGTTACTGCCTCAGCATATACTGATAACAATTTTGTGTATATCGGCTATAAGATTCGCCGGTTCACTCCACGCGAGACATTCCGCCTCATGGACTTGGACGACCGATATATCAACGCTATTCAAGCCGCCGGAATCTCAATAACACAGCAGCGCAAACTTGCCGGAAACTCGATTGTAGCCGTGGTATTGTTTCAGATATTCAAAAGTATGTTCATTCTATGAAGAAAGATAAAGACCGCATTTCGCTTGCAAGAAACGAAGCCGACGAAATACGCGAATTGTTGGAAACCCTGTATGCAATGGAAGGAACGTTTGACGATGATTTTAACAGGGAATGTCATCGCGCCGGAATTCATGCGCGTAATTTATGCGAATTACTGCACGGACACCGCCACCCGACATGGGAAACTCCAGACGAACCAATATCACCCCGGAATCCTTATGAACGATAAATCTTATCCGCCTATTCTTGACGCTTGTTGCGGTTCCCGCTCCTTCTGGAACGACAAAAGCAATCCCTTGGCCATGTTTATGGATATTCGTCGGGAAACTCTTGAACTGTGCGACGGGCGAACTATTGAAGTGAATCCCGATGTTGTGGCGGATTTTCGGTGTATGCCTTTTCCTGATGATATTTTCCGGCTTGTGGTATTTGACCCTCCCCACCTCCGTTGGTGTGGTGATTCATCGTATATGCGGGCCAAATACGGACGGCTGACAGCAGATTATCGTAATGACATTGCTCAAGGTCTGTCAGAGTGCTGGAGAGTATTGCAGCCTTTCGGCATTCTTGTGTTCAAATGGAACGAGGAACAAATCAAAGTCGCGCCGATTCTAAAACGATTCGGTCGAGAACCGTTATTCGGGCATATCACCGGGCGTTCGGGCAAGACGCGGTGGTATTGTTTTATGAAGACTGATGAATAAGGTATTTTTTTTATTTTCGAGCCGTGAGCCGGGCGGAACTTGCACCACGCATGACCGCCCGGCTTCCTTTTTACCCACACCGCGACTGCCGAACCTCACCCCTTACCCCCTCCTTTTTCTTACTAAATCTTTGTTACCTTGTAACAGATGTTTGCAAAAGGTGGTAACAATATAAAATCAAAGGAATTAAGAGAAAAAGAGGGTGTGACAAACTTGGTAACAATCGGCGTAACAAAAAAATTGCGGTTTGTTACACGTTTTCGGGGAGGGAGGAAAAGGTGAAAAAGTAACAAAACGCAGGGGGCAGTTACAAACTGCAATTTTGAACTGTAACGAGTGTAAATTGCTTGATTCCAAATGGTTGTAACGGTGTTACAAAAAAACAAAGTTTTCGCGTTAAATCTTGGCTAAGTCGGTAATATAATAACATAGTCGCCTATATAATATCCTATTGTCGGAATTTATTCGTAACTTTGCGCTCATAATCAATCAAATCTCCCTCTATGATTACAGTAAAGATTCAAGTCGAACAGTATGTGGCCGAGTATATCCGGGGGAAATACTTCGACCCGGAAGTCGGTGCCGTCCGATTCCCCTCGAAACTCGACATTTACATACTTGTTTACGACCTACTTCAGAAACGACCCGTTAACTGCCCGCTTGAATCCGGCAATCTGGAATTTGCATTGCCGGACCGACGCGACGCGAATATGGCCGGAGGCAAATCGCCGGAGCAGTTCAATTATCTGTCGGCGCGAGCTGCAAAACGCCTCGGCGACAAAATGCGCCTTATGATGTGGGCCGAGCTGCACGACCTTATGGACGAAAACAAGCACTTAAAGGGTATTCAGTTCAAAGATTCGGTTTTTCAGTTTCTATGCCGCTACGAAATAGAATCAATCACAGAAGATGCCCTGCTGAAGAATTACCAACGCTGGAGGGATAAGCAGCGGAGGACGACCAAACGCCGTTACTCGCGAAAATAAATACACAAAAGTCAGTGATTATTTTACCTACCGAATGGCCTGTTTTGTCTTTTTTTGAGGGTAATTTTGTCGGAAAAATGTCGGAAAAATGCTGAATAATTGATTAACAATAACTTATAGCCTGCAATTATGGAACAGTTGACCGTTTCGGTATGTCATAGCCTGAAGATTATCCCGGTGGTCCGGCTTACGCGGTTTGCCCGATTCCGTTCACGCGTTATCCTGATAACCGTCGGAACACCCGACGACGCGGCCGCAGTTCCGGGAAGTGTCAAAATATCGACGACCGCCGACAAAGGGATTATCAAGAAGAAAATAACGTTTGACCGCTCCGGCGTATCGGATTCCGCCGCCGACATTCTGGAATCATACAAATGCCAGCGTGTGGTGGCTACATACGTCGATGAAAGCGGAAACACACGTGTAGCGGGTTCCCCCGACTTCCCCCTCGCCCTTGATTACACTACGGGGAACGGTGTTTTTACCGTTACGCTTTCGGGGGAGGACACGAAGCCGGACGGATATTTAGCGGATTAAAGTCCTTCCACGCGCCCGCGATAAGTAGTTATTTTGCGACAAAAATAACTGCATGAACAGGCTCCAACGTATATTTTCCGATAACTGGACCATACGGCGACACGACTTTGAAAGTTTCGTGTCGCTCATCATGCCGGCGATTGTGGCCGGCAATATAGAGGCCGCCTCCGCCAAACTCAACGAGGACGACAAATGCACCGTCAAGGCGACCGCCGCTCCATATATGGCGAAATGGTATGAACTTGACGATATTTCCCTGCCGGTTGATTCTATCGCCGTGATAACTCTTACCGGGGTTCTTTATTCGTGGGAATCGGAGTGGGTAGCAAAGCAGGTCGAGGCGGCGGAACTGAATCCCAACATTTGCGGAATCGTCTTTGTAATAGACGGCCCCGGCGGTATGGTGTCGCACCTCGATATGGCGGCCGCAGCCGTAGAAAACTGCAAAAAACCGACGGCCACAGTAGTAACCGGCATAATGGCCTCCGCACATTTCTGGTTAGGTACGGCCAGCGACCGCACTTTCATAGCCTCGCCACTTTGCGAAGTGGGAAGCGTCGGAATCGTATGCACACATTACAGTTTCCGCGAATTTTTCAAGATGAACGGAATCGACTACCGGGAAATATATCCTGACACCGCCGACCTAAAGAACAAGGAAACTCGCGTACTTGTCGAGAACAACGACGAATCACTCATAAAGGCCCGCGCCGAAAAAATCCATAAAATTTTTGCCGAGACCGTGGCCCGAAACCTCGGAATCGAATACGACCCTAAACTGCCGCTTTTCCGTGGCGAGATGTTCGACGGCAACGAGGCGGTGGAACTCGGTTATATCGACCAGTTCGGAGGTGTGGCCGACGCGGTTAAATGGGTGCTTGCACAGGCAACGAGCCGGAAGGCACAACAAATATATCAGTAATTAACCACCAAATTAACACAGAGTAAAAGATGAATTTTGCGAATTTTATCCCCGCGATTCTCGGTATTCTCGGACTTACCGCCTTTCAGGAGAAAGACGGTAAAAAGAGCCTTTCGGATGAGGAACGCGCAACCCTAAAAGGTTACGGATTCTCCGACAAGTTCCTCGATGATTTCGCCGCAGCCTTGAACGACCCGGCTCCAGCCGTAGAACCTTCCAAAGACAGACAGGACGCAGCGTTAAAGGTTATCCTCGGAAATACCGTGTCGCAGCTTACAAAAACGTCTGAAGAACTGGAAGCACTTAAAACGAAGAACGCCACCGACGCACAGGCACACGCCGCAGCAATCAAGGCCAAGGAGACGGAAATCGCTGCGCTCAACGCCAAGATTAAGACACTTTCCGAACTTCCCGAATCCGACCCCGGCAAGGGTGCCGGACAGAGCGGCGCGAACCCTGAAGCCTTCAACCTCGACGACACCGAACAGCTCGGCGGAATGTCGGGCGAGTTCTTCAGCCTCGACCGCCCCTACAATATGCGAGCCAAGGCCGCACTTCTCGCCGCACAGGGTCAGAGCCTCGCCGTCGCCGTGGCTAACCGCGTAGATTACAAACGCCTTCAGGATGACCTCGGCGCGTTCTACCGTCTGCCGTGGCGCGACCGCCTTCAGTCGTTCCTCCGCGAGCTGCCGACAATCGAAACGCTTTTCCCGCTCGAATCCGGCCATCAGGACCTCGACACGCTGGTTAATATCTGGCTGGGCGAGTTCTCACAGGCTGACAACACACAGGACAGCGACTTCGACAACGTTACAAAAGGCTCCTACGAGTTCGACCACGAGACCCTGCGAATGTACGACGTTATGTTCGCTTATCGCTTCAAGAACCTGAAGGCTATCGAAAAGAGCTGGATCGGACACCTGAACAAAGAGGGTTCAAACGCCGTAAAACTCTCATTCATCGAGTATCTGCTTGCAGAAACGGCGAAGAAACTCCACAACGAACGCGAGCAACGCCGCATTAACGGCGTTCGCAAAGACCCCAATCCCAACGTTCCCGGCCGCGCAATGGAAGCCGCCGACGGCCTGTATGAATACCTCCGCAAGAAAGTGGAAGGGCATACCGACTTCACCCCCAACGGAGGCACTTCCGGCAAGACCGTTTACCAGATTAAGCCGTTCAACCTCCCGCGAATCACCCCCGCCAATATCGGCGAAGTGTTCTACCTCGGCACATCGATGATTCCCTCGGTATTCCGCGATACCGGCACAATCGTTCTGTATATCCCTTCTTTCATGCTCCCGTGGTATCACAAATACAACGAGGCGCATTATGGCCGCAATGTTGATTACGAAAAGAATATCACATACGTGAAGGAATTCCCCGGCGTGAGAATCAAGACAATTTCCAACGCCGACAACCACCACCGTATTTTCTGGACTATCGAAGGTAATTTCCACACATACGACCACATCGCCGGTGAAATGCTCCGCTTCAACCTCGAACAGGAGGACTGGAGCCTGAAAGCATGGAGCGAATGGAAGGAAGGTCTGGCCGCCGAGGCTGTCGGCTTCAAATACACCGACCCCGCCGACATGGACGGTTCCCGTCAGCTCGTATGGTGTAACGACTACGACCGCCCCGATTCCTTCTTCCTTGAAGCCGGACCCGACGCGAATCCCTCCGCGCTTCTCCATTCGTCAATCGTAACGGTAGCCAACAGTTCGGTGTTCGAGATTACAGACATCGTCAACGCCGCCGTGGGGCAAGTCATATCCCTGAAATGCGGTGTCGACGGAGACAGCGGCGTAACAATCAAGAAAAATGGAAAATTCTCCCTCCTTTCGGCTGCATGGACACCCAAGAAAGGCGAAATCCTCCGTGTGATGAAACGCGCCGACTGCAAATTCATCGAAATCGAACGTGCCACCGCTCCGGGCGATTCCTACGAGTTCCCCGCCGACGAGACCACTCCGAGCGTTCAAGGTGCTACCGTTTTCGTCACCAACGCCAACACACAGGCCACCGCGATTACCGACCTGACCGACGCAGTTCCGGGAACAGTCTACACAATCCACGGAGCCGGAGCCGACAACGCCTCGACAATCGCCAACGCCGGTAACTTCGTACTTTCCGCCGCCATGACGCTGAAGGCCGGTTCGTTCATCAAACTGGTGAAGGCCGCCGACGGCAAATTCTACGAGGTGGAACGCGGTTAAACCTACCGATAATGGCCGGGGCGCGGATAATGCGCCGCGCCCTGTGCCTTAAATTTCAAACCATAAAATTTCATCGACATGACATATATAAGAAAATCCGTCGGACGCGCCCCCGGCAATCCCGGTACAGGGATTCAGCTCCGCGACGTTCTGGTGCTTATCAATACTGACGACATCGCGTTTATGCCGTCTCCTGACGACAAAGGCGTTGTAATTGTCGACAATATCGTTATGAAGCCCGGTCGTTATGGAATCGGTATCTACATGACGCAGGGAACAGCAGAAGTTGCCAGCGCAGCCGAAGGCGAAACCGACCAAATCGGTTTTACCCCCTCTATCAAGTTCAACCACCCCGGAAACAGTCAGGAGTTGCGCGAGTTCAAAGTCAACGAACTGAACTCAAAATTTATCGGCATTATGCGCTATTGCTCCGGCAAGCCCGCCGACCTTATCGGTTCAATCTGCAATCCGTGTAAAATCACCCCCTCCTATACCGGGAACAACGAAAGCAACACCAACGAGTTCACCCTCGCCCAAATCTCCAAAGGCGACGACATCAAGATATATAAGGGTACCGTACCCCTCGAAGAACCTGTTTCAGTCGTCGAGGCCGGCGTTAAAGTGGTCCCGTTCGTTACCGAAGGGCAATACCAGCTTTCGGGCGGTTCTGCTGTCATCGACGAGATAGAGGGCGGAGCGCATGACGCGGTTATAACGCTTCTGGGGGCTGCCGGTACATCACCGACCGTTTCCCATACGAGCGGAAAAATCCTGTTGCGTGGCGGCAAGGTGTTCACTGCTTCAGAAGGTGCCCAGCTCACCCTCCGCGCTTTTGACGCCGGAGAAGGCGGCCTGATATGGATAGAACAAAGCCGATACGTCCCCGCCTGATTCTACCGGCTCATTTCCCGACATATATCCCCGTGGCTCCGACTTCGGGGATTTTTTTGCGCGTAAATATTTCCATATATGGAAAACTTTTTGTAACTTTGCATTGTAATTAAGAAAAGCATTTATGGATAAACCCAAATATAATGTTATCCTTAGCAAGGAAGTAAGGGAGTTTCTAAGCACTCTCCCGGTTAAGGCTGCAAAGAAAATCATCTATAACATTACTGTTGTAGCCGGAGGCCTTCAGGATAAAGAATTGTTCAAGAAATTGGAAGATTCCGACATTTGGGAGTTTAGAACGCTTTATATGGGAATTGCTTACCGTCTGCTTGCGTTCTGGGACACAGAAGAACAAGCCTTGATAATCACCACACATGGGTTTGTCAAGAAAACGCGCAAAACACCCGGAAAAGAAATTGAAAAGGCAGAAAGATTAAGAAAAGAATATTTTGATGAAAAAAACAAATGATATGAAAAAAAAGTGGTACACCCTCGGAGAAATTACCGATGAATTTGTAGGTGTGAAAAGCGCCCCCGAACGTGAGGCGTTTGACGCTGACGTGGAAGCCGCTTTAATCGGCGCGTCGATAAAGAATGCCCGCAAGGCAATGAATCTGACACAAGCCCAACTCGGAGAACGTGTGGGGGTTCAGACTGCGCAAATTTCCAAAATTGAAAGTGGCCGCAACCTTACAATATCTACTATCGTCCGGGTGTTGAAGGCTCTCGGATTGAGTGCCAACTTCTCTATAAATTGCGAAGGCCTTACCCCTGTTACTCTCGGAAACCGAATATAACAGGCCGCAAATAATATTGAATCGCTCCGAAGGTATTAGCCTCCCTTTGGAGCGTTTTGTCTTTTAGCCGGTAATTACCGTCGCTTAATTTTGTACTGTCAAAAACTTTATATCATGGAACAGGACAAAAGAAAAGTAATTACCGAATACCTTAAAGGCCCGCGAGACTATAATGAGGGCGTGGCACTGTACCAGCGTTTCGGTGTGAATCTGATGTTAAAACGCCGTTTTGTCGTCGATGATACCGCCACTACCCGCGAAATACTGTTTGATGAACTTCGCAAAATTGCCGGACTTACCGAATCGGAGTTTGCCGCACTTCCGCGCCGGGCAAAAACGAAGCAAGCCATGATCGAGACGAAAGCCCCGGTTAAAACCGTTCCGGTTGATGATGAAACCGCACTTATCGAACTGGCGGATTCTTTCGGTGTAAGCGTCGACGAATTGGTAAGCCCCGATTTTCAGGAGCGAGTGTTGGCCATGGACGACAACGCCGACCGAATCGACGAACTTACCGAGGAACTGGAAAAAGCCCGCTCCAAATATGCCGAGGCCCCGGAGCCTGTCAGAAAGATGATACGTTTCCGCGAAAAATATCCGTTCCTTAACTCCCCGGACTGCCCCGACATTCTGAAAGTGCTGGTGGCCGATATGTTCACCGCATACGGCAACTATAAAGCCGCGTTCGTCCGTCTCCAGACACTCGGCGACGCTGATTCCGCCCAAGCCGCCGCCGAATGTGAGACAATCGTAACCGAGTATCTGAAGAATCGCGAAATCTGGGACGAACTCGAACATTACCGGGAAACCGGCTCGATTCTCGGCAAAGCCGCCAAGTTCCGCGAAATGGAGGCGACCGAGGACCTGACCGCTCTCTCTGATGTTGAACTTGTGGGAAAACTCAACTCCGCCAACTCCAACGTGTCAAAACATAAAAAGAAACTCGATGACGCAAAGGCTAAAGGCGAGGAAAACGAGAAAGCCGCCGCAGCTTATGAAGTGTGGACGCAAAGGAAAGCCGCGTTAAAGGCCGAGGTTGAGCGTCGAAAAAAAAAGTAACCGTGGCTATCGAGGCGGCGGAACGCTCAAAGGCTCATATCCTCCGTTTCCTCTCGCGCCCCGGCTGCCACCCGTGCGACCGTTCGGAAGCGGGCCACCAACTCGAAATCCAGAATAAAAAAATCGCTGCTCTGAATGTTTCGTTATCCCTCCTGCAATCTCTCCACATATGACCGCCGCGAGTTTCCGGGCGGAACTGTCTATAACGGCGACTGTCTCGACGTTATAAAGACCCTCCCGGAATCGTCGGTGGACTGCATTGTTACCGACCCTCCTTATTTTCTCGGAATGACCCACAACGGACAAAAGGGCAATTTCCGCGACCTCTCTATATGCCGACCGTTCTACCGGGATTTATTCAACGAGTTTCGGCGCGTGTGCCGTCCTGAAGCCTGTATTTACTTCTTTTGCGACTGGCGCGGATATGCGTTTTATTATCCGTTGTTCGATGAAATCCTGAAAGCGCACAATATGCTTGTATGGAACAAATTAAGCGGCCCCGGCAATCATTACGCATTTATCCACGAACTTATATTGTTCCATGCCGGAAAGGGTGCGAATATCGGAGGCACAAACATAATATCCGATATAAGGGCGTTCACCTCCGGGGCTAAATCGACTGACGGGGCTAAAGTTCACCCCACACAAAAGCCCGTAGCCCTGATTCAGAAATTTATCGAGGACGCGACCGCTCCCGGCGCGGTGATACTCGACACTTTCGGCGGGTCCGGCTCTACTGCCGTGGCCGCTGTCCGCTCCGGCCGCCGCTTTATCCTCATGGAGCAAGACGAAGGATATTACCATACGACCTGCAAACGCCTTGAAAATGAATACCGAGAATAACGATATTGTAAAATATCCCGATTTTCCTCTGACAACCAAGGAGGAGGAAGATGTTTACAAACTGGCTTCCGCCGGTATGCGTTCGGCTGAAATCGCCGTGTCTATGGAATGGCCGCCGGAGCGTCGCCGGGCATTCTGCATTATTGCCGAGTTACCGGGTTCGCCTCTGGCCCTGATGTTGGCCGCCGCCCGTGCCGAAGGAATCGCCACACCGCAAATAAAACTTCAGGAAGCCGCCACTGCCGGAAACATTGACGCTATAAAGGAACTCCAGAAGATTCAGGCGCGAAACCGCTTTAACGAACTTGTCAACTATTTGGACGATGACGAATTTACCCCGTAAGCCCTCCCGGATAAACTTCGAGGAAATAGATTCCCGCCAGATTGAAAGAATACTGTCTACCGGGAATCTTGAAAGCCTGACACCCGAAGAACGCGACTATTTCGATTTAATGGAAATGGTTCGCGGACTTCGGGCGCGTATGATGTTTCCCGGAGGAAAGCGGATAGTTACCAAAGCCGGAATAATCAAGCTGCTGAAATCCGACGCTTACGGACTTTCAGACTGGATGGCTCGCCGGATATACGCCGACGCGCTCAATTTTTTCTATTCCGAGGAGAATGTGCGCCCCCGCGCATGGGCCAACCTATACGCCGAACGTTACGAGAAATGGGCCGACCTTGCCGCCTCTATGGGAAAACTGAAGGAGGCCAAAAGTATGTTGCACGAGGCCGCGAAACTCCGGGGCTGCTACGATGAAGCCACGCCAGAGATTCCCCAGGAACTTCTCGACGCTTCTCCCGTCATACTCTACACACACGACCCCGAAAGTATGGGCGCACCGAAGGCCGACCGCAAGGAACTGGAGGCGTTCATTGATTCGATACCTGAAATCCCGGAGATTAGCCGCCGCCGCGTGAAGGAGGATGCGGGAATTATGAAACGCAATCTTATTCAACGAATGATTGATGACGAAAAGGAGTTTGGCGATGAAAGCGAATAAAATCCCCGAAATGCCTGTAAAATTCGGCTCTGACGCGCTTGTTTTCTGCGACTGGATAGATACCACCAACTTTATAGCAATCGGCGGCCGTGGCGTGGCTAAAAGTACCGTCATTATCGCCCGGCGTTCTGTCAAGTGCGTCCGGCTCATGCCGGGCGCGCCTATCGCTATTGTGGCCGACACCTATTCAAATCTTGTAAACAACATAATGCCGGCCGTTCAGAACGGATGGAAAATTGATGACCTTATCGAAGGGGTTCACTATGTCAAATACAAGCGTCCGCCGCTGGAGTGGCAACGTCGTTGCTCTGTTATTGTCGATGACTACAAGCACGTTTTTTCGTTCTGGAATGGTTCTGTTATTTTTCTCGGCTCACTCGACAACCCTTCATTGCTTGCCGGTAAATCCGTGGCTCACCTGATTTTCGATGAAGCCAAATACGCTTCCGATTCAAAGGCTGCCCGTGTTATGCCTATTCTCCGAGGCGACGCGATAACTTACGGGCGCTGCCACCTCTACGGAGGTGTTACGATTACCACCGATATGCCGGACGTTACCGAGGGAGAATATGATTGGTTTTTCCGCTATGCCTCCGAAATGGAGCCGGAGCGAATTGTCAGAATCGTACAAGCTGCCGGGGAACTGAACCGGCTGCAACTGAAACTCACACGCGCCAACCGTGAGGTGACCCCGGACGTTAAGAAAATTGCCCGGCTTGAAAAGCGTATCGACTATTATACCGAAGGGCTGCTGAAGCTGCGCAAAGGGCAAACCTTCTTTATGAATATATCGAGTTTCGTCAACATCGACATTCTTACCGTTGACTATGCGAAACGTCTCTATAACGGCGCACTTGAACTCCACGAGTTTCTTAAATCCGTTATGGGTATGCGTCCGGGCGTGAGGAAGGACGCAAGATTTTACGTGCTTTTCGGAGATTCACACAAGTACACCGATGGAACTGTTTCAGGAGTGGCGGCCTTCACCTCTGCGGAACTGCGACACCTCGACCCCTCCCGGCCCCTTGACGGAGGCATGGACTTCGGCAATATGCTTTCGTTGGTTATCGGACAATCTGACGGCCGACGTTACCGGGTGCATAAAAACTTCTACGAGATACCGCCGGGCTGGTTCCGCGAACTCGCCGATCAATTCCTCGACTTCTTTAATTCGCATACGTTTAAGACCCTGAACCTCTATTATGACCGCTCCGGCAACAACTTCCAGAAACAAGGTGAGGACTATGCCGGAAAGATTAAGGAGGCTATCGAAAAGGACGCGGCCGGTCGACGTACCGGCTGGACTGTCGTACTGAAATCGCGCAAGCAAGCCACGATTAAGCAAAACGCCGAATATGATTTTATGCACGAACTCATGCGAGGCGAGAACGAACGCCTTCCCCTGTTGCTTGTCGATGTTCTGAACTGCCCGGAAATGGTGTGCAGTATCGAAGGCGCAAAGGCCGAAGTCAAGCACCGGGGCCAGCAAAAGGTGGTGGCGAAAGTCAAGAAAACCGAGAAACTGGAGGCGAAGAAACTCCCCCGCCTGTCGACCAACTTCTCGGACGCTTTCAAGTACCTGATGATGCGCCGCGAGTGGCTGAACGCCGCCAAAGCCGCGCCCTCCGCAGCGTCAGGAGCGGCCGAACTTGCCGAACAGTGGATGGCCGACCGATTCGGCGGCTGACATAGTTACCGGCTCCCTTACCGACCATATTACCGCCCGACGGCCGACCATACCGCCGGGCTTATTTTTGCGCTCACCGAGCCGGCGGGTAACGCCGTAACAAACCCGAACGCTCACATTTCACCTTTGGTAAGGGGTGGTAATTATTTTTTCCCTTCAGAGCGGCCCGCACTTCGGAGCGTGTCAAAAATAGCGTTTTTATTTTTCAATGCGGTTAACTGCCTTATTTATAGTGAAATGGTGTTTTTAAGACCAAAATTTTACGTCTGAAATGCCGTTTTTTGCTCTGCAAACTGCAAATTTTCACCTCATTACCGCTAAAAATTCGTAACTTTGCACTGTCAGACACCCGGAATCCGGCGGAGATAACACCAATCTTACGCCACATGAACCCCCAAACCAGCCCGGAAGTAAAAACCGAATTGCAAAAAACCGATAAAGCGGCCAAAGGCTGTGGAATGGTGATTTTTGCAGCAATAATAATCGCTATAATATACGCGGTATTTCAGGGTATAAACTCTGATTCTGCCGGAGATTCAAGCGATGAAATCCAAGCAGCCGCTTTCCAGATAGCAAAACAGGAGGTTAAAAGTCAGTTGAACAACCCGGCGACCGCTGACTTTTCTCTAATGTCGGTAACGCGTGAAAAGTTCGGGGATAACACCTATCGGATAAAAGGCACTTTGACCGCTGAAAATTCTTTCGGGGTGGAACAAGCATTGCGATATACCGTTACACTTACATATTTTGAGGGGAATCCGCTCGACCGTTCGAGTTGGAATATTACCACTTGCGAGGTGAAAGAAAATCGCTAACGATATTAAACACAATGTAGGGCTGGGGCAAAATTGTTCCGGCTTTATTTTTTCTTTCTGTATTAAATTTTATTAACTTTTTTTTTTTTTGTTCACAATATTCTTCCGAACTTTGTGCCGTCAACAAGCCCGGCAGTTTGCCGAAGTAGTCGCGAAAGCGGCTCGAAATATTTTCGGGCATTTTATTTGCCTGATTACATACGATATAAGGCGTTCGCCTTCTCCACCCTAAGTAACACGACTACTTCGTCGGTTTCCGGGCTTGTTTGACGACATGGAGAGGCGAACGCCTTTTTTA
>LUJQ01000059.1 GCA_001689485.1 Bacteroidales bacterium M6
CTCTTATATGGTTTAGCGGACAGTAATATTTCAAAATCGGTATGTTTCAAAATACCGTTATTGCTTTTATATCCCAACGAGAACAGCATCGACCCTTTGTCGTCGGCCTTTGAAAGGGATATGTCATAGTTTTGTGCGAAACCTGTACGCGATATTTCATCAACCCAGTCCGTGTTGGAACAAAGCATGGTCTTGCGCGAATTAATGAAACCGTCATACAGGCCGTTGACCGTATAATCCACATACTGCCCCGTGGCAGGATTGAAAACCGTGACCGGCACTCCTGCCGTGGCATTAAGATTCAAACCATAGTTGCTGGCATATGCAACGGGGTCAAGGCCGTCGTTCAATGCCGCCTGTGCCATAGCCGTGGCATATTCCTGGGTGTTGCACAGGTTCATTGTCGACTGGCGGGTGTAGAACTGGGCTGTGACATTGGCCTGGAAATTGACATTGACCTTACCGGCATTCCCTTTCCCGCTCTTGGTTGTGATAATAATCACACCGTTGGCGGCACGCGAACCATAAATAGACGCCGAGGCGGCATCCTTAAGCACCTGCATGCTCTCGATATCGTTCATGTTAAGCGAATTGAGTGAAGCCGTTGTCGGAACGCCGTCGATTACGAACAGGGGATCCTGCGAGGCATTGAAAGAACCGATACCACGTATGCGCACAGTACCGATACCGCTCGGCGACCCGTCGCCGCTTACAGTCATACCGGGCACACGTCCCTGCAACGCACGCATGGGGTCGGAATCAGGGGTGGTGCGCAGACTCTTTGTGCTTACCACTGATACAGACCCGGTCAGGTCAGCTTTACGCTGGGTGGAATATCCAACCACCACAACCTCGTCGAGCGCCTGTGAATCCTCCTTTAACACCACGTTCATTTCTTGTGCAGCCTCAAGGGTCTGCCTTAAATAACCCACATAGCTGAATGCCAATTTAGTTCCCTCAGGAACGGTAATCGAAAAGTTCCCATCTAAATCGGTTGACACACCATTGGTTGCAGAACCGACAGCAATGACGGAAGCCCCTACCAAAGGCTCGTCATCACTTTCACCCCGCACCTGGCCATGCACTGTGATGTCATGCGCCTTCATGGTAAAAGCCATGAAAAGCATCAGCATTGTGGCGAAAATTTTTGTTTTCATGATTTTAATAGATTGGTTTGTTGTTTTTCTGTCGCAAAGATACCCACAACACCGGCAAAAGGCATATAAGCAAGGATGCACCGGCTATCAAAATTCAGCCCATGCACCCTTTGCGACAGGAAATGACACAAATTTCATAGCCCGGGGTATTTATAAGTTGGCTGACAAAGTGTTTCCACGACACTTTGAGACAACTTCCCAAAGCTCATGGATATGATTCCGACATCCTGAATACGATAAATAGCAGGTCAGCGGCCCAGTCTGCCTCTGACATCCGACGGGGTTTCGCCGAAGGCATCGCGGAAACATTTGGTGAAATAGGCAGGGGTGGAAAACCCGGTTTCATATGCGATTTCGCTAATGGTTTTCTCAGTGCCTGCAAGGAGGGTGCGTGCACGGTTCAGACGCATGTCGCGCAGCAACTCTACCGGGGAGAAATTTGTCAGAGCCTTTATCTTGCGGTAGAATTGCGAACGGCCAAGCCCCATACGGGCTGCAAGCTCGTCGACACTGAGTTCGGGATTGCCCATATCCGCGTTAACGATTTCAACAAAACGCGAATAAAACTCGCTGTCGATGTCGCCGGGGGCTTTCACCGTCGGGATTTTCGACGGCACACAGCTGGCCGAGGTCGCCGCAGGCTGGCATTTCGCCCCCTTCTCATAAAGGGTATGGATGCGTTTGCGGTTTTCGATAAGGCTGCGGCAGCGCGAACGGAGCACCTGGTGGCTGAAAGGCTTTGACAGATAACCGTCGGCACCGCTGTCGTAGCCGCTGGCACGTTGCTCGTCAAGCGAGCATGCCGTAAGCATCAGAACCGGGATATGCGACGTCCCGACCTCGCTTTTGAGTATGCGGCAGCATTCAAGCCCGTCCATCCCCGGCATCATAACATCGCACACAACCAGGTCAGGCACATATTTTGATGCCATCTTTACTCCCTGCGCCCCGTCGCAGGCCGTGATTACGTTATATTCCTCCTGTAGCAGCTCCACAAGCAGGGCGCGGATGTCGGGATTATCATCGATAACCAGCAGCACAGGCTTATCGCCCGGGGCATCGGGAACAACAGGCACAACAGGTTCCAGCTCGGCCAACACATCGACTGACGATTCTGTGGCGGGAACATCGGCGGCATCATCCATAACATGCCTTATAGGGATGACTACTGTGAAAACCGAACCTTTGCCGGGGGTACTGTCAACCGTAATAGTACCGCCATGTAACTCCACAAATGCTTTGGCGAGCGACAGGCCGATGCCCGAACCCTTCGGATTTATCTTTTCAACCTGGAAGAAGCTTTCAAAGATATGCTCCAAATCGCCCGCATCAATCCCCTTGCCGGTATCAGCCACTGAAAATTCCAAATTCGACGTGTCGGCGCGGCATGTGAATGTTATCTCCCCGTTGTCAGGAGTATATTTAAATGCGTTGCCCATGAGGTTGAAAAACACCCTTTCCACCTTTTCCACATCGATGGCAAGGATGGCTTCACCCTCCGGGCATAAATCCAACCTGAGTTTTATCCGCCGGCGCCGTGCAAGTTCGGAAAACGACGGGATCCATTCTTCAACCAACTTCCCGAAATCAACTTCCCTTAGGTTGAGCTGCATTTTGCCGTTCTCATATTTGCGGAAATCAAGAATCTCGTTAATCAGCCTCCTAAGAATCCTTACATTGCGAGAAGCGATTTCAAGAAGCGAATGTTGCCGCCTTGTAAGGTTGGTTGCATCGGCAAGCTGCTCCACCGGCTCTGCGATAAGGGTGAGAGGGGTGCGTAGGTCGTGCGACACATTGGTATAGAATGCCAGCTTCGACTGGGTGGCTTCGGCAAGTTGCCGGTTAAGTTCTTCCTGCATGTCGCGCTGTTCCTCAAGCATACGGTTTTGCGCCATCAATGCCTCCTGGTGTCGTTTATGTTGCCAAAACGCCCTGAGCAGAAGGAACACCACCCCGAACAGCAATGCCAGGATTACTATTGAAGCATAAAACAGAACCGTTTGAGCCGAATGCCTCTCCCAATATTCATCGACCTGCGATTTGAGAAGTTTCATTTTATCGGTCTCCTCCTTAAGCGATTCGTTTTGCAGCAACAGGATATCGGCATTGGTAAGGTCTACCGCCGACAACAAAGGCAGCACCTCGTCACGCTCAAACGGCTCCCCTTTCAGGATTGAGAGGGCGGTACGCACCAGCCTGTGCCCTTCGGTCGGATAAAGGAACGTGGCATCAATAACGCTGTCGGCCACTGCACGAATCCCTACATTCGGGGCTGCATCTATCCCTATAATCTTTATATCGCCGCGCCCCCTGGCTAGCGCCGCTTCCGACGCCCCTATGGCCATGCGGTCGTTGTGTGCATATACCATATTGGTTTCAGGATATACGCCAAGTAAAGAATCGACCAACGGGACGGCTTCCTCCTGGTTCCAGTTGCCATGCACACTTGCCAGTATCGACATCCCTTGTTCCGCTTTCATACCCTCCACAAAACCCGCATGACGCCGCTCGGTAGGAGTTGAGCGTTTACGCCCCTGGATTTCTATTATGTTGACAGGGCCTGTCAACATATGCCGCCCGTAATGGGCGGCTGCCCTGCCGATTCCCTCATCATCGGCCACTATACGGGCAGTGTAAGTGTCGCCGACTATCTCACGGTCGAAAATCAACACAGGAATCCCCCTGCCATACACCTCCTTTATGACGGGCGTAAGGGCTTCAGCCTCGTTCGGTGCGGCAATTATTATGTCGAACCCGTTATCTGCGAAATAACGGATGTCGGCAATCTGTTTTTCATTATCGTCATCTGCCGAACGGATTTCAACAACCGCATCCTTATGAAACATTATCTCGCGGTTGATTTCATCATTCATTTTCGAACGCCAGTCGTCACGGCTGCACTGCGACACCCCGATGCGCCACACTTTTTCCTCACGGCAACCGGCAAGCATGAACACACAGCCCGATATTACGGCATATAGAATAAGGTTACGTATAAATCGCGTCATATAAGTTATAGCATACTTTGTTTGCGATGCGTAAAGGTAGAAAGAAAAATCATAAAAACAGGCCATTAGATTGCAAAAAACGTGCTATACAACATTTTCGACATAAGATGCACCATTCTTTATACCGTTTCCCCTCACAAATATATTAGCTTTGCAATAGGTTTGACCACCATGACATAAACATATATTTCAATAGCATGAAAAAACTGACTATAATCGGAACCGGGCTTCTTTCCGCCGCCCTATATGGCACCCCCGCCATGGGCGCCTCAACCGGGAATGGGATAAAAGTGGAGCATCTAGGTTCCAATAACACACTGGTGAGGGTGACAGGCTCCGGCCGTTACATCCTCCTGCCCGTACAGGAAACCAATGACGATGCTTCCGTCAGCATCCTTGTCGACGGTAAACCTGACCGCACCATAAACGTGCGGTTAGCCAAAACAAAAGTCGACTATACCGTGCCGTTCGACTTATCCCCCTACAAAGGCCGGAATGTGGTGCTGAACATAACCACCTCGCAAAACCGCGCAACCGTTCGCGAAGCCAAAGAGGATGCATGCTGGAACAATATGAGTGTGACTGACAGCTTCCCCGCCGCGAACCGAGAAAAATTCCGTCCGGCATTCCACCACACTCCAGTTTACGGATGGATGAACGACCCTAACGGGATGTTTTATAAGGACGGCGTGTGGCATCTGTATTACCAATGGAACCCCTATGGGTCGAAATGGCAGAACATGACATGGGGACACTCCTCATCGACCGACCTCATAAACTGGCAGCATCATCCCGCCGCCATCGAACCTGACGGCCTCGGCACTGTGTTCAGCGGAAGCTGTGCAATCGACAAGGACGATACTGCCGGATTCGGCAGCGATGCCGTAATCGCGCTATACACATCAGCTGCCGCAAGCCAGGTACAAAGTCTCGCTCATAGCAACGACAACGGGAACACGTTTGAAATATATCCCGGTAATCCTGTCATAACGCTCGAAAGCGAGGCACGTGACCCGAATATGTTCTGGAATGAAGCCACAGGGGAATGGAACCTGGTTCTGGCTCATGCACTTGAACACGAAATGCTTGTTTTCACGTCGCCCGACATGAAACAATGGACTCTGCAAAGCGCATTTGGGAAAGGACTGGGCGCACAGGACGGGGTATGGGAATGCCCTGACCTTTTCGAACTGGCCGTTGACGGCAGCGACCAAAAGAAATGGGTACTGATATGCAACATCAATCCCGGAGGCCCGTTCGGCGGCAGTGCCACACAATATTTCATCGGGGAATTCGACGGAAAGACCTTTACCCCTGACAGGGATGCCGACGGGAATGTCCCCACAAAATGGATGGATTACGGCAAAGACCACTATGCCACCGTAAGCTGGAGCAATGCCCCTGACAACCGCCGCACGGTTATCGGCTGGATGAGCAACTGGCAGTATGCCGCCGAAGTGCCGACCATGCAATATCGCAGTGCCAACACCTTGCCACGCGAAATCGGATTGTTCCGGGCTTCCGACGGGGAAATCTACACCTCATGTACCCCTTCACCTGAAATCGGTGCCTTACGGGGAAACGCCTCGGTGAAAAAACGCTCGTTCACAGCCGGCAAAAAAAGCCGCACCTTCGCATTGCCCGAAGCCAATGGTGGCATCTGCGAGATAACGCTCGAAATCACTCCTAAAAAAGGGGTTCCTGTCAACCTGACTTTGGCCAATGAGGCAGGCAATAAAGTTGAAATGGTATATAATCCCGCAGAATCAACTTTCTCGTTCGACCGCTACCAAAGCGGGCAAACTGATTTCAGCCAGGATTTCCCGGCAATTACAACCGCCCCCGCTTTTACCGACGGAGGCAACCTGCGCCTGCGCATCTTCATCGACCGCTCAAGCATCGAAGTATTTGAACAAAACGGACGGTTCGCGATGACAAACCTCGTTTTTCCCGAATCCCCCTACACAACGCTTTCGGTAAATGCCCCTGCCGGGAATGCCCGCATCGAAAACCTTGCGATATATCCGTTAAGAACCACCAACTAAATTAAATGAATACCGACATCTGTTTTTAATTCCGACCCTATAAATCACCACATGGAAACAACGCAATCAATATCCGTTGGGCGCAAGCACGCCATGCTCCAGATAGTGCCCGTAATGCTATGCTTTTTCGCCATGGGATTCGTGGATCTCGTCGGCACGGCATCAAACTATGTGCAAAAGGACCTCGGCCTGACCGACTCCCAGGCCAACCTGTTCCCCTCACTTGTGTTTTTCTGGTTCCTGATTTTCTCAGTACCCACCGGGATGCTGATGAACCGCATCGGACGCAAAAAAACCGTGCTGATATCGTTAGCGGTAACCGCGCTATCGCTTGTAATCCCCCTTTTTGGCGACAGCTACGCGTTCATGCTCGCCTCGTTCTCTCTTCTAGGCATAGGCAACGCATTGATGCAGACCTCGCTCAACCCCCTGGTAAGCAACCTTATCGGCAGCGACAAACTGGCCTCGACACTTACATTCGGACAATTCGTAAAAGCCATCGCGTCATTCCTTGCCCCGTTGCTATGCGCCTGGGGTGCCACAACCCTGTTCCCCACATTCGGCCTGGGCTGGCGCTTCCTGTTTGTAATTTATGCAGCCGTCAGTGTGCTGTCTATTGCAGTGCTCGGAGCCACCCCGATTGAGGAAGAACGCCCCGACAAAGCATCGGGAATCAGGGAATGCATAAAGCTGCTTGGCCGCCCCTTTATCCTGCTCTGTTTCATCGGCATCATGTGCCACGTAGGCATCGATGTGGGAACCAACACTGCCGCCCCGAAGATTATAATGGAACGCCTGTCGCTCCCTCTCGAAGAAGCCGGTTTCGCCACCGGGCTGTATTTCATTTTCCGCACAGCCGGATGTTTCCTCGGCGCCTTCCTACTCCGCGTCATGCCGTCAAAAACCTTTTTCGGAATCTCGGTGCTGATGATGCTGGCAGCCATGGTGATATTGTTCTTTGCCGATTCGTTGACAGCTATCTACGTCGGAATCGCCTTGGTCGGGTTTGGTAACTCAAACGTATTCTCTGTCGTATTCTCACAAGCAATAACTTCCGCACCTGCCGAGAAAAACGAGGTTTCCGGCCTTATGATTATGGGTCTTTTCGGCGGCACCGTTTTCCCACTCGCCATGGGATACGCCGCCGATGCCATAGGGCAGGCCGGTTCCATAGCCGTAATGGCAACAGGTGTAATCTACCTGCTTTACTATACCCTGAAAATAAAATAGAAGTTGAGAAGTTCAGAAGTTGAGAAGTTTAGAAATTTATATACCTGGGAATGTAGCCCCGTTTAAATATCCAAACTTCACAAGTTCACTCAATTTCATAAATGCCATTTCTCAATTTCTGAACTTCTTAACTTCCCAGCTTCTAAACTTCTTATAATTAACCATGAACGACATTATAGTTGGAATGGGAGAGGCCCTGTGGGACGTTCTCCCCGAAGGAAAGAAAATCGGCGGCGCACCTGCCAATTTCGCCTATCACGTTTCGCAATTCGGCTTACCGAGCTGTGTTGTAAGCGCAATCGGCGATGACAAACTCGGTGCTGAAATCATTGAAAATTTCAATGCGAAAGGTCTGCAACAACTTATTGAAACCGTGCCATATCCAACGGGGACGGTACAGGTGGAAATCGACCAGGCAGGCATACCCCAATATGAAATCAAAGAAAATGTGGCATGGGATAACATCCCCTACACCGCACGCCTGGAAAACCTTGCACAACGCACCCGGGCAGTGTGCTTCGGTTCGCTGGCGCAGCGTAGCGTGGTGTCGCGCACCACAATCAACCGGTTCCTCGATGCCATGCCCCACGATAACGACCCCCTTGTGGTGTTCGACGTAAACCTGCGTCAGGGATTTTATAACAAGGACATTCTGTGCAACTCCATGAAACGTTGCAATATCCTGAAAATAAACGATGAGGAGCTTGTTACGGTTAGCCGTATGTTCGGCTACCCCGGTATCGACCTTCAGGATAAATGCTGGATTCTACTCGGAAAATACAACCTTAAAATGCTGATTCTTACCTGCGGAATAAACGGCAGCTACGTGTTCACTCCCGGTAACGTATCGTTCCATCCGACACCGCTGGTGGAAGTGGCCGACACCGTAGGTGCAGGCGACTCGTTCACAGCGGCCTTCATCTCCTCCATTCTAAAGGGGAAAACAGTGCCGGAAGCTCACAAACGCGCTGTCGAAACATCCGCATTCGTGTGTACACAACAAGGTGCGATGCCACTGCTCCCGGCAGAGCTCACACAATAACAGCTAATACAGAAGCCGTAAATTAGTTTAGGTTTGGATAAATAATCGGCAGTGTGTCAAAATTCTGAATTTTGACACACTGCCTTGCTTTTCGCCTGTATGGCGAGGATGCTGACAGGATGTTTCAGAATGCAGCTCACATCATTTTGGCAATATAATCTCTCCAACCGGAATACGGTCGGCTTCGGTAATAGGACGTAACACCCGGCACGGGTTGCCGACGGCAAGCACCGACGGCGGCACATCCTTGGTAACCACGCTGCCCGACCCGATAACGGCATTGTCACCGATAGTCACACCGGGTAACACCACCACATTCCCTCCAAGCCACACATTATTGCCTATCGTGACCGGGCGCGAACGCATCACCCCATCGTTTCGCTGCGATGCATCAAGGGCATGAACAATAGTGTATATACTCACATTAGGACCGATAAACACGTTATCGCCTATCGTTACCGGGCCTTCATCGAGAATGGTCAGATTAAAGTTGCCTATAAAGTTTTCCCCAATCGAAATCTGCTTTCCGAAATCACACCGAAACGGGCTATGGATGATAAACCGCTCCCCTACCTTGCCAAGTAATCTCCGCAATATGGTCTCCCGTTCGGTTTTCCGCGACGGTGGCAGTGCATTAAGCTCATGACATAATTCCTCGGTTTCAGCCAGCGGTACACCTATTTCAGGCACAATACCGTGATGCCACATCCCGCCCCTCATCAGTTCCAGGCTATTCATAACATTCAATATCTATCGTTATAAAATCTTTAGTAAGAACGGTTTCCCATCCAGACTTGCAAAAATAGCATTATCCCGTTATTTACAAAAGGCCCTGTTCCAAAATTTTGGAACAGGGCCTTTTGTAAATAACGGGATAATGCTACCTGAACAAATCAGATATTCACCATAATCGGACTGTCGAGAGTGCCCGACGAGCGGTAAACCTTGCCACCCTTAAGCACCTCTACATTCACTTTTCCGAAATCCAACGGGAATGAGCCTTCGGAATCACTTATGGCAACAGCGACCTTGTTTCCGTTCTGACGGGCGGTGAAATCAACAATCTTATATTCCCCGTTGCGGAAGCCCCAGCCGTCACCTTCGTCCCAATAGAGACTTCCAGAGGCTTTACCCTCCTCATCGAGCACTACAACAAGGGTGAGAGGGTCGAACACATTTTCAGTGAGGTTCTGGACCACCTTGCCAACAGGGATAATGCTTCCGCCACGCACACGCATATCAGCCTGGTATTTCCCTTCGGTGTCACCCTTCACAAGCGACATCTTCTCCCATATCCCTTTGGGAAGCGCGGGGTTTGCGGCAAATGCAGGAATAACCAGTATATCCTCGCCCAGCATAAATGCCTGCTCTTCCGCACGCAACGATGCGTCAGCCGGATCGGCAAAGAACACGGGCGCCATAACAGGCTGGCCATCCTTATGGGCGTTATAGAATGCTGTGTAAAGATAAGGCATCAACCTGTAACGGCGTTCGATAGCCACGCGCGATTCCTTCTCGACCTCCTTGGTATAAGCCCAGGGTTCCTTATCGGAAGTATCGCAGGAAGCATGGCCGCGCGAGAAGGGGAAGAACGCCCCGAAGCCAATCCAATGCCCCCACAAATCGGGAGCTGTCTCATTAGCGAAACCACCTATATCAGGCCCGTTGAAAGGCTGCCCCGAAAGGCCGAGGGTAAGCGACATGGGCACAGACAACTTCATATGGTCGTATGAAGCGCCGTTATCGCCGGTCCACATCGCCGCATAACGCTGTCCGCCGAGCAGGTTGGAACGCGAAAGGATGAAAGGACGTTTGTCGGGATTAGCGGCCAGGATGCCGTCGCGCGAAGCTTCTACCATCAAACGCCCGTAGGCATTGTGATACATCCCGTGAGTACCTGTCGGCAAATCGCCGCCGCCAAGGTGGATACAGCTCTCCGGCATGGTGCCGCCGGGGCCGTCGAACACCGAAGGCTCGTTCATATCATTCCATATGCCGTCAATGCCGCAGCTTAGGAAATCCTTATAAAGCTTACCCCACCATGCACGGGTTTCAGGGCGCGTGAAATCAGGGAAAGCGCAATCGCCGGGCCACACCTTGCCGTGGAACTCGTTGCGATAGGCATCCTTCACAAACACATCCTGCTCCTTACCGGTAGAATAAACGAAATAATCTTCATCCACCTTCACTCCGGGGTCGATCATATAGACCGACTTGAAACCATTGTCGTGCAGGAATTTGTTCATACGTGCCGGGTCGGGGAATTCCTTGTCGCTGATAGTGAACACCCGGTAACCGTCCATGTAGTTTATATCAAACCAAATGACATCACATGGAATCTTCTTGCTGCGGAATGTTTCGGCAACCTCGCGCACACGTGCCTCGGGAACATACGAGAAACGGCTCTGATGATAACCGATAGCCCACCTCGGAGGCATCTCTATAGTCCCGGTCAGTTCGGCAAGCCCTTTAAGCACCTCCTGCGGGGACGTGCGGTCGATTACATATGTTTTAAACGGTGCGCCATCGGCCTCGAACACGATTTTGTCGGAACCCGTAGAAAGCTCGGCTTTATGGAACGTGTCGAAAAGCACTCCGAATGCCGACCCGTCGGGACGCACCCCCATTACCCACGGGTGGGTCTGATATAGCCGCTTCCCGCCGTCAACAAGATAGAGACCCGTATCCGTGTTCCACATCTTTATCTTCTGACCGTTACGCAACAGCGGCCCTGTAACCTCGCCGCCACCATACAGACTCGTTCCGTCAGGCACGGCCACCGTGGCAACGACAGTACCACGGTCGGTTGTCTCATACTTTGGTGTAAACTTCCATCCTGCAGGTACTTCCCCCTGTATTACCGGCTGATGTGACAGAATCAGCATCGGGGTAGAAAGGCTGTCGAATCGTTCAGGCACGAATTCCACAATCCCTTTACCCACCAAAGCCGACCCGGCAATCCCGACATTGGCTCCGAACACATAGCCGCCCGACATAGTCATGGCCGCTGCCAACGCCGCAAATGATTTAACTCTCATAACTTATAATCTAATTGGTTTGTCTCAACGATTGGTTTGTAGGAATAAAGATTAGTTCATTACATAGAACGGACAAACAAAGAATCCCAACTAAACAACCAAGCAAATCATAAGTAAGTCGTGGGAATTATTTATGCACAAAAACCGCTCCACCCAATCTCTTCATTCCACAATTTCATCGCATATTATTGCAGGATACCGCCATTTATAGTATCTTCGCATAGCGAACCAATCACCGAAAGAGCCATGGAAGGAGTCCAGAACCAGCGATTGCAAAACTATTTCAATAGCACCGTTCTCAATCTGATATTTATGTGGATAGTAGCGTTACTGTTGCCTACTGCCGCAGGCAATTTGATTGCAACAATTGCCATCAGCCTGCTTGCTCTTGCTGCTATTGTATATTCCATATGGTATTGGGTAACAAAACCGGAACATATCCATGTATGCAAAGGGCTATCCAACATATCAACATGGCTGTATGTGGCCTATTTTGTCGCATGCTGGTTTATTGCCGATAACCCCGACCGGCTCCACAGATGGGCATGGTGCGCATTAGCCTCAGCCGCAATCGTAACCATTATCTTCCTGATAAAATGCCGGAAATAACAACCGACAACCGATTATGGCACCGGCCATCTATGCAGTGGCGATAATTATATATACAGATTTCAAATAAATGACAAGCAATCGGATTAAACGAAACATCTTCCTAATCTTCAGCATCATAGGCTTGGTTGTTTTGGCTATATGCGTGAACGGCCTCATAAGGTATGACGGAGATTGGTGGAGCGTGATAGGCGCAGCCATCCTATACGGTTGGATATTTGACATCTATCTTTCCTACCGCCGCAAAGTCCGTCGCGAACAACAGCACGACTAATCCCTGATAAGTCATCAAGAAACTATTCCCCCACCAGACTACGGTTTTGCCAACAGCAAACGGCCTATATCTAATTATTACTGTCCGCTAAACCATAAAA
>LUJQ01000015.1 GCA_001689485.1 Bacteroidales bacterium M6
CTTCCGTCTGCTTTCGGTCCCCAGCTCTTGTTGGTATTTGATACGGCATCGATACTGTATGTGCCGTTGCTTCCCATACCGTAGATCTGCTGTACGTTATCCCATTTCGAGAGCTGTTTGTCGAATGTCAGTGTCCCATTATATTCTACTGAATATTTTTCTTTGCCAGCTTTCTTTGTGGTGATGAGAATTACACCGTGGCTGGCACGGCTACCATAGAGAGCGGACGCAGCCGGGCCTTTAAGTACCGACATACTTTCGATATCATCCGGGTTGATGCTTGAGATACCATCACCGAGGTCATAGCCTCCTGATGTCCCGGCACTACCGAAATTCGTATTATCCAAAGGCACGCCATCTACAACATATAAAGGCTGATTATTACCTGTCATCTCAGTGCTACCTCGCAGAATTACACGGGTAGATCCGGAGGGGCCACCTGCGGTCTGACTTACAACGAGACCGGCTACACGACCTGCCATGGAGTTGATGACGTTAGTTTCTTTGGCTTTTTCAAAGGCATCACCTTTTACTTCATCAAGACCGTAACCGAGAGCCTTTCGGTCACGTTTGATTCCAAGGGCAGTGACAACCACTTCGCTGAGCATCTGCGTACTCTGCTCCAAGGTGATTTTCATCGGAGTCTCTGTCGCCTTGACTTCAACAGGGTCACTGCCGACATAGCTGATTTTCAGTGTTGCATTTGGTGATACCATCAGCGTAAAGTTACCGTCAAGATCGGTAGCTGTTCCATTGCTGGTTCCTTTCTCAATTACTGAGGCGCCGATAACGGGACCTTCTGCATCTTCAACGACACCGGTCACCTTTATCTTCTGAGATGGCGATGCCTCAGCTGCGCTGGGTTCTGCAAACGACTGAAGCGGCATAGCAAAGGATACCGCCCCGACAAGCAGGAAACCGCACAGGAGCTTGTTTGTTAAAGTTCGCTGTTTCATGTGTATTGATTAGTTTGTTGTGGTTACTTTTATCCAGTCGATATACATTGATGCCGTCTGGCCATCCTTTAAAGCTGTTAAGCNNTAAAAGTCATTGTGAAAATACGGATTACCGGTAATATCAAAACTATGGAAATTGACATCATCTACCGAAATATCAATCTTATTTTCATTCCAAGTAAGCGTGTATGTGTGATATTTGCCGTCCTGTAAATTTGAACGGGCATCTCCAGCGAAATACTGCTGTTCATGTCCGGCGACATCAGAGCCGTAGTGGAGTGCGGTGTTTACTCGCTTGTTGCTTGTCCCGTCGGCGATCCCCTGGGCATCTCCCATCTCCATTATGTCGATTTCACCACAGGCAGGCCACTCCTGCTTATTGTTGCCCATCATCCAGAATGCGGGCCACAGACCGTTTGCAGTCTCAGGCAATTTTATACTTGCCTCAATCTTTCCGTACTTGAAATACTTCTTATTCTTTGAGTTCACACGACCTGACACTACCTTGTTGCCGGTACGTTTGGCTGTGAGGATAAGTACGTTTTTTTCGCCGTCCTTTCCTACCTTGACCTGACTTGTACTATAGGATTGCAACTCCTGATTCGTCCATCCTGATTCGTGCGTCTCTTTTGACCAATAAGCCGAATTGAATGAATCAAAATCGTCAAAGAACACCACATCATCTGCCGGATTAACTCCAGGCGATATCGGTGTGGGTTCATCATCCGAAGCGCCACATCCTGTTAAGGCCGCTACTCCGAATACGGAAATGAACAGATGTCTGAGATTGAGTAAGAACATGATATTGATTGGGTTGTTTATTTATCCCCATATAAACCTTATATGGGTTTTGCAAAATTACCACCGACCATTCATATTCAGGTTTGATTACTGACATTTCGAGGTCTGTTTTCTGACATATAAGCTATATTCCAGAAAATCAATCAATTCAAAAATCAAATCCTTGCTAATCTGTTTCGCCAAATCTGCTTGGTGACACCCCGAAGTGCTTCTTGAACACAGTGCTGAAATACTTTGAATTGGCAAAGCCTGTCATAACTGCTACTTCTGCTACCGGGGTCTTTTGCTTAAGTAATTCGGCTGCACGTTCGAGTTTCAGGAATCGGATAAATTCCTGCGGTGCTTTTCCGGTCACCGATTTCAGACGTCCAAAAAACAGNNGTTCGGCTCATCGCCATTTCTCGGCAGAGGTGCTCGATATCAAATTCGGAATTGGACATATTCGCTATAATTATATCGACAACATTATCGACAAATACCCTGTCTGATGCCGGCATTTCACTGATCTGATTGTCTTCAGCATGTTCCTCCTCGGTCGATGTGTTTGTTTTAGCTTCGACATCTTCCCCTTCGGCTCTCATCAGTGCGAGCCTCATCAGATATTCACGAATACGCTTGCGGTTATGAAGCATGCCCCTGACCTTGCTTTTGAGAATATCGAGGCTGAACGGCTTGGCGATATAATCGTCGGCTCCTTTTTCAATACCGCTTACTATTGCATCGTGAGTGGTTTTTGCAGTAAGCATGATAACCGGGATGCCGGCAGTGTCAGGGTTGTTCTTGATTATACTGCATAGCTCGTCGCCCTGAATGCCCGGCATCATCACATCCGATATGATAATGTCGGGATAATGATTTTCCAGAAATCGTAGGGCATCTTCTGCAGAAATTGTTGAGACGACATTATATTCAGCCGAGAAAGTCGCAGTCAAATAATTCCGAAGGTCATCATTATCCTCGACAATCAACAATGTTTCATCCTTTTTTTCTGAGACTGTCGATACAACGTGAGATGGTATGCGTATTTCATTCAATGCCTCATTCAGATTATTGGGATTCCAGTGTATTACAGGCTCGTCATAGATACGTTTGAACGAGATTGTAAAGGTAGTCCCTGCATTCTCTTTGGATGTAAAGCCTATGTTGCCGTTGAGCAGTTCCACTATACGCTTGACCTGAAGTAGGCCGAAACCGTTGCCGGTTTCTTGCGATGCTCTCGCATTCTCGGCTCTGTAGATATTGGTAAATATGTTTTTCTGCTCTTTCTCTGGTATACCGATTCCTGTATCCGAGACTTTTATCGTCGCTTTTGACTTGCTTGCTGTCAGAGAAACCTCTACGTTACCACCACGGTTGGTGTATTTGCAGGCATTCGACATGAGATTGTCAAGCATGAGTTCCAGAAGATGCCTGTCGGCAGAGATTACAACCTGTTCGTCGGGTACATTCAGGCACAGTGAGATACCGCGTTTTTCACCGACATTACTGAAACAACTCAGCTCTTCCGACAATAGATAATTCAGATTTATCGGCTCGATGTTGACTTTCGCTTTTCTTGAATCAATCTTTTCAAAGTCGAGCAGCTGGGCGGTGACGGCATTAAGCTTTCGTATATTTGCGCCTGCCACCTCGAGCAGATATTGTGCCTTGTCGGAAAGGCCGTCCTGTGCCTTCAGTTCTTCAATGGGCGACATGACCAACGACAAGGGAGTGCGGATGTCATGGGCTGTATTGATGAAGAATCTGATTTTGTCCTCGTCATGCTCTTTTCGCAACTGATACCATTTATACCTTATTATAAAATATATCACAAAGGCTAATATAGCCAGATAGCATATCCTGGCCCATATAGTGTTCCACCACGGTTCTTTGACTGTGATGCCAATAGTGACTTCATCCAAAGCGCGTCCGTCGCTTTTACGCAAAGCTTTTATTTTGAGGGTATAACTGCCCGGCGGTACATTCGGGAAGCGGGCGGTACCGTTCATGGTCATTTCGCTCCAATCGTGGTCATACCCCTCAAGGATATACTGATAGGCGATGTCATTACGATAGCCTATGTTTATTGCCTCGAAATCTACATCAAACGAGTTCTGACTGGCACTGAGCACTATTTCCCGATTTTGCAGCATCTCAAAAAGCTCAGGTTGAATCTTGGCAGACACTTCCTCGCTTATGCCGTCGATAGAGAATCGGGATATTCGCAATGGCGCAGAATATTCGGCGACGCTGATTTTGTCTGGCAACAGCCTGACTGCGCCGGCCGTACTGCCAAAAATCAAATCTCCGTTCGACACCCTTAAAATCGAGGACTTATTATACTCTCTGGCTATTCCACTGATAAAATTAAGGCTGGAAACTGCTGAATCGCTTATGATTGCAAGGCCATTTCCGGTGCTTGCCCAAAGACGGCCCTTGTCATCGCGCACAAGTCCGTATATATCATTTGATGGCAGACCGTCCGACATCTTAATCTCGCGTATGATTTTTCTGTTCTTATAATCATACAGATTAAGACCACCACCTTCGGTTCCGAGCCATACGGTGCTGTCGGTTGTGAACATCATCGGGATTATATATGCACTTATGTCCCGCTCTGACTGTTCCTGAAAATTGGCATACCAGTTATAGCTGTTTGTGTCAGCATCAATAATGTAAAACCCATTGCCGGTAGCCACGCCTATTGATTTATTGTCAATGACATTGATTGACATTACACCGTTTATCTCAAACCTGTGGCATAACGAGCCGTCACTGTTAAGAGACGCGAGTAAGCCGTGAGGAGAGCCGACCCAGATCTTGCCACGATTATCTGTCTGTATGGCGAAAATATAGTTCGATGACAAGGCGCCTTCGTTTTGAGTCCAGTGACATTTGATGTTTCCCGACATGTCCAGTCGATACACTCCATCGCCATAACAACCGGCCAGGATATTGCCGTGGCCGTCCTCACACAGCGACACAACGACGATTCCCGATAGTGAATTGCGCCAAAGTCCTGTACGGGGATTGTAAATGCTTATTCCTCGGTCTGTTGCATACCATATATTCCCGTCCGATGACTCAATTATATAGTTCACATTGTTATTGACGAGAGAGTTGTGATTGTCTTTGAAATGGGTGATAATCTGAACGGGCGACGGCGACAGGCTAACCATTGTCACTCCTCCTGTATAACTGCCAATCCACAGATTGCTATGACCGTCATTCATCAATGCATAAATGCCATTGCCAGTAAATGAAAACTCCGGCGCGAGTTCAGTGTTGACAAGTGCGGTCAATGAATTGTCGCGTGTATTATAAGCAAAAACGCCGCTACCGTCAATACCTATGGCAAGCTGTTCCGGGCTTAGATTGACGATCGAACGGATTGGTTTCTGCAACAGGCTGTTTTCCGCATGAATCTGGTCAACGCTAAAGTCAGACAAATCAAGTTTATACAAGCCCTTATTGAAAGCCCCGATATACAGAGCATCGTTTCCGTCATCGAAATACAGACTCTGTATATTAGTCTCTTTAAGTAGTCCAACGTCTTTGACCGCATGGTCATTATGCATGATTTTAAGTCCTGAAGATGTCGCTGCAAACAAATAACCCTTTGCAATAATAATGTCGTTGACAACCGCTCCGGGCAGTATGGGGCGATAATCATTATCTGACACATATTTGAACAGGCCGTCATTGGTCGCATACAATATACTGCCGTCACTGTTCACAAGCATCTTGTTCAACACAACATCGCCATGGCTTAAGTCTGAAAGATTGCTTGTCAATACAAAAGAGTCATATACGGGTGAATATTTGTGGACTTTGCCCGAACTCTCATATGCATACAGATTCCCATTATTGAGATACAGCCGGATTATACGACCCGCTCTATCCCCATAGAACGAATTGCTTTCAAGAGGGTAATTTTTAAGAATCCTACCATTATACCTGTCAACCCCCGACTTGGTACTTATCCAAATAGCCCCGGACGAATCTTCAGCAAGCGAATACACCTTCTGACTACTGAGCCCCGTCGAATTGTCAATACGCAAGACTTCTGAAATTGCATATTGACTCCCATAGCCCTTCTGTGCGAGAAACAGAAAAACCATTACAACCACTGCATAAAACAGCCTGTTCATAATACGCTTTGATGAAGTTGGCGTATAATTACCCATAATACTGCAAAGTTAGCAATATTTGCTGGATATATCTGTATAAGATATTAGAGAGTATTTCATATACGAAATTATAAAAAATCACAAATACGCCAAAGCAAATCCCCCAAATACGCAAACACATCCATTTTCTATCAAAAACATACGCTATTCCATAAAAAACCGAGTACGTTATACAACTGTCAACATACCCGGTTTCATAAAGACATAACTATTTTGCCTAAAAAGCTGATGATTATTTTAATAGTGCTGGGAACCACTCTGTATTAAATTCTATACAGCTGTTTATGCTTAATCTGCAATAATCAATCTAAGGGATAACCTTTGGATTTATTCAAATCCCTTAACTGCACATATAAATCAAACATGCTGCCTCTATTGGAAATCCAGTGAACCACGGCTGTTATTAGCTCACTTATGTCGGGATTGTAGGCCATTCTTCCATCCGCGCCTCGCCGACCATCAGGAGATTTCCGATGTCCCCTTGTTAGGAAAGTGTTTTTCTCTTCATAGATTAATTCCCGATGTTTCTGATATTCTGCACCTTTTGGCAAATGCTTTTTTAAAAGCTTGTTCAAAACATCATAATAAAGGTGGTATTTTTCTTGAGGATTTTCGATTTGGGCCACCACCATATCTGCAAGTTCGTTTTTGAACTCAATCTCTCCGTCAGAGCCAAACGATAATGTTTCCTCCTTGATTTCATTGGCCTGCATCAACAAGGCTTCCTGCTCCATTTCCTGCTCCAGTAATTTACGGTCAAGTTTCTTTTGATTACCGGTTTTATCATTTTCCATGTGTATATTTTTTAGATGTTAAATATCAATTCTTTCAATTCTTTAACCGATTCAATCAGCTCTTCTTTCTCAAATGGATGTGTATTAAGATACTTTAGAGCCTTATCGGAATTAGGGATGCGCGGTCTGTATAACCCCCATTCATTGGTGACGTAGCAATGAATCGCATATATCAGGGATGGATGAACACCCCATTCTTTAGCATATTGTTCAACATGATACGGAGAAGACATATATGGTTTTAAGAAATTCATGCGGGATTCATCAATGAAGTATTTTCGGGCAAAGTCATTCGCACGCTCCTCGTTCATAAGGAACAAGTCCTCTCCGTCATTGCTTATATGATAAGATTCCTCTTCTATTTCTTTCAAATCATATAAGACATGATACAGTTCATGCATCAATGCAAACCACAGGTTTGGATAGGATTTATTCAAGTCAGACAAAACGATACACGGTTTTCCGTACACCACCATTGTAGCTCCCCTTACTTGCAATTGAGCCATGGACGGTTGGTAGATTACAGTTACACCAATTCGATACAGGGCTTTAATCACAGTTTTTAGCCCATGCTCTTCATTTCTCGAATACGGCTTGATTCGAGGGATTATTCCCAATAAAGCCTGCCGTGAATAAGGGTGTGGATTTTCAATCTCTTTGAATTGATAAAATGCCGATTTAAGCCAAAAATCGCGGATTTTCGTGTCTTTCCCGATTGCGGTTTTACTCAATGCAAAACCAAAAAGCGATTCATTGTATTCAAATATAGATGACAGCCCGAAAAACCGGCATATACGCGTTGCCAGTTCATGACCGGATATATTTTTTTCTATGAACTTTTCTTTTTGCAAAGTGGCTATATCGAAATTCTCCATTACATAGCCCGCCTCCCGAGCCCTTTGTATTTCTCCAATTTGCTCCGGGCTGAGTTCAGGCACATAGACCTTAATCATATCATTGACGGTTAGGCCAAGGAAATGTCCGAGCTTAACCATGCTGATGAGGTTGATTTGCTTTGCGGTGCCGTTCAATATCGGTTTCAATGAATTTGCATCCATACCAAGAATCTTAAGCACTTGCCTGTCGGTAAGATGCAAGCTGTCACGTCGATTCTCATACAGCTCTTTCAAAGAACTGATTTTCGAGATGTCAATCGTCGATGTCGTTGAAGCATTTATTATCTCGGCAATCTGTATGTCTAAATCGGTCATATAAAGAAAACTTTCCACAAAAATATAACATACACCACAAATAGGCAAATATTTTAATGAAAAGTTTCTTCACATGCTTCATCATAGCCTTACTGAAACTATAGAAAGCAACTGAAATGAAACTATTATCACCATAATTATTCATACTTCCCTATATAACCAAGCAATCGGGTAGACAGAGTAAAATCCATCTACCCGATTATCAATTGATATTCTTCAGGCGTCTAGCCTGACTATATAAACTATTTTTGATTACAGTTTTGGCTTGTTGAAGAAACCCTCTTAAGATGGTTCATACTCGTTCGACCAAAAGAAGAATCTAAAACCGAAAAGAATAAACAACGTTGATATAGGCATTCAATTAAATCGTCATAATTAAAGCGCGATCTTACGGACGATATTACCTATACGCACTATATACACTCCCTTTGCCAATGCTATTGAATCCGGGGCGCCATGATAAATCATTGCTCCTGAAGCAGTATAAATTTCCACTATCATAGATGAAGAAGCATTGGGAAAACTTATAACACCACTATCAATTGCGACATTTATTGCATTTTCATCTTTTTTTACTATATCACTGCCCGTTACAGGATTAAACGTTTGCAAATTCGCAAACTTTCCCCAAATACTATGCAACATATATTCAGTCTCGCATCCTTCGGGGACATAAAGAGTTGCATGATAATTTGAAAAAGGATCTTCATTAACTTGTGGAGGTACTATATTTGCAATATAAATTCTATTTAATGCTTCACACCCCCAAAAAGCCCATCCTCTTATAGCATTTACATTACTATCAATCTTAAGGCATGAAAGATTGTAACAATTCATAAATGCCGTAGCATCAATTAAATCCACCGAACGAATATTTACTGATTGCAAGCTCTGACAACCTAAAAAAGCGCCATACGCTATTGTGCTCAACATACTTGTAAAATCCACCGATTCTAAATTAATACAGTTTTCAAAGGCTAATTCTCCAATATTCATAACTGGTTCATTAATCCTAACCGATTTTAACCATTTATAATTGCAAAATGCATGAGGTTTAATTTGCATTATTGAAGATGGTATAGACAAATCCGTAAGTAATAGGCCATTAACCATCAACTTTGCTCCATATGACAACGGATTGGCACGACCATTTTCACAAAATTCCAAATTCAACCATGAGTCTATATTATCAATATCAACAAATTTAAGCCTATTGCATTCGTTAAATGCATAAGAGCCAATCGATTTAAGAGACGCAGGGATTGTTATTGACTGTATATTAGAACCACCAAAACCATAATATTCCACTGCATTCAATGAATGAGGAAGTTTAATCATTTTAAGTGCTGATAATGATTTTATCCCATCAGAAGGCCATGTATTATGCACAGTTACCATATTTCCACTACCCCCTTCTACTATATTTGCTTCTGACAAATCCAACTCAAATAAATTAACCATTTTATTATTCAAGAAAGCTAAGTCAGTACCATTAATATCACCTTGTATTCTTATTGCTGTAATGTTTAACCATTGCTCTTTAGGGACCAATTCATATAATGATCCTGCCTCTAGTACATTGCAATTCAATTCAGAGTCACTATCAATACCAATTATATGCTCATCTCTCCATGCAGCGCGGTATTTCTCAACAGAAACCATAGGAACATAAAATACCGTAAAACGATTCCCACTAATTCGTAAACAGTCTAATGGGGTTTCTGACCAAAGCGTTACGGTTTCTAAACTTGAACAATTATAAAACGCAAGTTCTCCCATGTCCGTAACGGATTCCGAAATAGAAACTGAAGTCAGGCTAGAACAATTAGCAAAAGCTTGCGTCCCAATAACTTTAACTGTATTAGGAATTGAGACTCTATTCAAATTTGTACAATTGCAAAATGAACAATCACCGATTTCAACTAACGTAAACTCTGTCATGTTTTCATCATATACTTTCATAGGCAATGTTATATTGCCAGCAACATAGCGAGTGCCCATTTTAGTCTTAGCAGTCTGGTGATCCTCATTCACAACAGAATACACAATCCCATCGTATGTAAAATCACGTGCCATTGCAAATATAGTAATTGAAAATAACAACCAGAGTAATATTATCTTTTTCATTATTAGCCAAGTATTACAGACTTTATACTATTCACCAAGTTTTTCAAAACAAACTATCACCAGCGTAAATATCTTTATATTCGACACGTCTTGTATCATGCAACATTTACACCATGTGGCGGCCGTTAAGCCATACCGACTTGATCAGCGGGGTGGCGTAGGCATATAGGAAATAGGCCAGCGAAGGGAGCGGGGCGGTTACGTAAAAGTTGGCGAGCTTGCCACGGGCTATGCTGCCGACGCGGTGGCTCAGCTCCATGGCGCAGGCCCCGTTGATTGTGGCGGCGTTGAGCGCCGCCGACGGGGTGAGCTTCATCTTTATGCAGCCGAGCGAGCACACAAAACGCATGTCGCCAGAAGGGGACGACCCGGGATTATAATCCGAGGCCAATGCCACCGGCAATCCGGCTTCCATCAGCCCTTTCCCGTTGCCGTAAGGCATCCCTAGGAAAAACGATGCCCCGGGAAGAACCGTCGGTATGGTGGAAGAACCTCGCAACACCTCGATTTCAACCTCGGTGGTACGTTCCAGATGGTCGACAGAAACGGCTCCATGGGCAACACCCACCTGCACACCACCCGACACATCGAGTTCGTTGGCATGGATTTTAGGCTTCATGCCCCACTTGGCGGCCTCTTCAAGCATGCGGGCAGTTTCTGCAGGGGTAAAGAACCCTTTGTCACAGAACACATCCACATAGTCGGCCAAGCCCTGACGTCCCACTTCAGGAATCATTTCACGGCACACGAGGTCAACATATTCACCCTGACGTCCCTGATAGGCACGCCCCACGGCATGCGCGCCAAGAAACGTGGCCTTGACCTCAACCGGGGCGGTTTCCTTGATGCGGCGAATGACCCTGAGCATCTTAAGTTCATCATCGGTGGTAAGGCCGTAGCCGCTCTTGATTTCCATAGCGCCCGTACCTTTGGCGATAACCTCGTTGACACGACCCATAGCCTGACGGTAAAGCTCATCTTCGGATGTGGCATGCAGCAGGTCGGCGGAATTCAGGATACCTCCGCCACGGGCGGCAATCTCCTCATAGCTCAACCCATTGATTTTATCGAGGAACTCCCCGGCACGGTTTCCGGCATATACTATATGTGTATGCGAGTCACAGAACGACGGGAACACCCATCCGCCATGCATATCAATCACTTCGACATCATTGCGGCCAGGCATCTCCCCCACTTCGCCCATCAGGCCGAAGTCCTTGATAACCTCGCCGTCGAGCAGCAGCCATGCATCATGCAACAGGGGGAAATCCTCCATCTGCGCCCCCTTGCGGCAGGGGGCGCCGGAGGTGTCGACACCGGCTAAAGCACCGATATTGACAAGCAGCTTCATATCTCTTCTGTCTTTATGAATTCAACAGACTCGTTGATAAGCGTGTACATAACCGTGTCGTTCTCGATAAACGGAACACGTTTGCGATAAGCCTCCACCATAGCCTCAAGCGCGGGCGAAGTGCGAAGCGGCCGACGGAATTCCAATGCCTGGGCGGCATTGAACAACTCTATTGCAAGCACACGGCGCGTATTGTCGACTACACGGAAAAGTTTCGTGGCAGCGTTCGAACCCATCGACACATGATCTTCCTGCCCCTGCGACGAAGGGATGGAATCGCACGATGCCGGCCAGCACAGTCCCTTGCTTTGGCTTACAATCGATGCTGCGGCATATTGCGGAATCATGAAACCGCTGTTCACTCCCGGCTTAGCCACCAGGAACGACGGCAGCTCCCTCACCCCGGCGATAAGCTTGTAAGTGCGGCGCTCGGAAATGTTCGAAAGCTCCGATAATGCAACAGCAAGGAAATCCATCGGCAAAGCGATAGGCTCGCCATGGAAATTACCGGCCGACACGATGAGGTCATCCTCATGGAAGATAGTGGGGTTATCGGTGACGCTGTTGATTTCGGTTTCCAGGACTTCGCCTACATAAGTCAGGGTGTCTTTTGCAGCACCATGAACCTGCGGGATACAACGGAACGAATATGGATCCTGCACATGGGCCTTATGGCGTTTGATAATCTCGCTCCCTTCAAGCCAGGCCATAACGGCCTCGCCGGTAGCCTTCTGCCCCGGATGCGGGCGCACTTCCTGAATCTGCGGATAGAACGGCTCGATACGTCCGTCGAACGCATCAATCGACAGTGAAGCGATTTTGTCGGCCCAGCGGCTCAACTTGCGTGCTTCTAGAACACAATAAACCCCGTAGGACGACATGAACTGCGTGCCGTTAAGCAATGCCAGACCCTCTTTCGACTGCAATGTTATCGGTTCCCATTCCATCATCTCGAGCATCTTTGAGGCAGGCATTACCTCGCCGTCAAATTCAACCTCGCCAAGGCCGATAAGCGGCAACGAGAGGTTGGCCAAGGGAGCCAGGTCGCCGGATGCCCCGAGCGACCCTTGCTGGTAGACCAGCGGCAATATGTCGTGGTTATAAAAATCCACAAGACGCTCAACCGTAGCAAGCTGGACACCCGAATTGCCATAGCTCAACGACTGGATTTTGGTAAGCAGCATAAGCTTCACGATGTCACGTGGCACCCGCTCACCGATGCTACATGAATGCGACATCACAAGGTTCTTCTGCAACTCGGCCAGCTGGGTCGGCTCGATCGAAATGTTGCACAGGGAGCCGAAGCCGGTTGTAATGCCGTAAATCGGTTCTTTCTGGTCGCGCATCTTCCTGTCAAGGAATTCGCGGCATTCGGTGATGCGGCGCCTGGCCTCATCGCCGAGTTCAAGTTTCATACCCTTGTCAAGGATTTCCCCTACCCTGCTTATGCTGAGCCATTCAGGCCCTATATGGTGAACTTCCATGGTTTTCTTATTATTCTTATTGTTAATCATTATAATATTAAGGAGAAGCCGATATGACTTCATTATTTCAAAGCCTCGGCCACAAGTGCGTCGTCAGCGAAATTAGGCAGTGTTACTTTCAGCAACGGTGTGCGCTCCATCTCGCGCTTTATTGCGTTGACAGCACCTTGGTTGCGCGCCCACGAACGGCGTGCGATACCGTTGTTGACATCCCACAGGAGCATATCGCCGATAGCACGCGAAGCATCTTCCGAGCCATCGATTACCATGCCGAAGCCTCCGTTTATAACCTCGCCCCAGCCTACGCCGCCACCGTTGTGAATCGAAACCCATGTGGCACCACGGAAAGAGTCGCCTATCACGTTGTGCACAGCCATGTCGGCAGTGAAGCTCGAGCCGTCATATATATTCGACGTCTCGCGATAAGGTGAATCCGTGCCTGACACATCATGATGGTCACGGCCAAGCACCACAGGGGCGGAAAGCTCGCCACGTGCGATTGCATCGTTGAAAGCCTTGGCAATCCTGATACGCCCCTCGCTGTCGGCATAGAGGATACGCGCCTGCGACCCCACTACCAGGTGGTTATCCTCAGCCTTGCGAATCCAATGGAGGTTATCCTCAAGCTGCCCCTTGATTTCATCGGGGGCATCCTTCAGCATCTCCTCAAGCACCTCGGCGGCAAGGCGGTCGGTAACAGCCAGGTCCTTCGGGTCGCCCGAAGTGCACACCCAGCGGAATGGCCCGAAACCGTAGTCGAAGAAAAGCGGGCCCATTATATCCTGCACATACGACGGGTAGCGGAACCGCCCGTCGGGCAGCGTCACATCCGCACCGGCTCGTGAAGCCTCAAGCAGGAAGGCATTGCCGTAGTCAAAGAAATACATGCCTCGCGAAGTAAGCGTGTTGATGGCGGCTACCTGACGGCGGAGTGATTCCTGCACACGGCGGCGGAACTCCTCAGGCTCGTCGGCCATCATCCTCTGCGACTCCTCATATGACAAACCGGCGGGGTAATAACCTCCAGCCCAAGGGTTGTGAAGCGACGTCTGGTCGCTGCCAAGGTCTACGGGTATATTCTCTTCGGCAAGGCGCTCCCATAGGTCGACAACGTTCCCCTGGTAGGCTATCGACACGGTTTCTTTGCTATCCATGGCCTTGCGCACACGCGGCATCAACTCGTCGAGCGACGAATAAACCTCGTCGACCCAGCCCTGTGCCTTACGTTTTCCAACGGCATGCGGGTTGATTTCGGCAGTAATGCTGACCACACCGGCAATGTTGCCGGCCTTGGGCTGTGCGCCTGACATACCGCCAAGACCAGCCGTCACAAACAGCATACCAGCGATTTCCGGCCGCTCCTCTGTCAGGCGTTTGCGGGCGGCATTCAGCACGGTTATGGTGGTGCCATGCACAATCCCCTGGGGGCCGATATACATATACGAGCCCGCTGTCATCTGCCCGTACTGGCTAACACCCATGGCATTCATACGTTCCCAATCGTCGGCTTTCGAATAATTCGGAATCACCATGCCGTTAGTAACGATTACACGTGGGGCATTCTTATGCGAGGGAAACAGTCCGAGCGGATGCCCCGAATACATTACGAGGGTCTGCTCATCGGTCATCTGCGAAAGATACTGCATAGCCAGGCGGTATTGCGCCCAGTTTTGGAACACTGCCCCGTTGCCGCCATATGTGATAAGTTCATGCGGGTGCTGCGCCACTGCGGGATCGAGGTTGTTCTGAATCATCATCATAATCGCGGCGGCCTTGCGGCTTTTTGCCGGATATGAGTCGATTGAACGAGCCTTCATCTCATAGTCAGGACGGAAGCGGTACATATATATACGTCCGTAACGATGCAACTCGTCGGCAAACTCCTTGGCCAGCACGGCATGATGGCGTGGTTCGAAATAACGGAGTGCGTTTTTCAGCGCCAGCTGCTTCTGTTCCGGCGTCAATATATCCTTGCGACGCGGGGCATGGTTCACAGCCGGGTCATATTCGCGGGGGGCAGGAAGTTCGGCAGGGATGCCGTTCACAATATCCTGTCGGAATTCTTCAAGTGTCATATGCTATTATAGTCTGTTTCAAATTTTGCTCTCAACAATTGCCAAAGTCTCTTTTTCGGCTGCTTCAGCCTTGGCTGCGATGTCGGCCGCCTCGGCCAGGATTGCATCGGCTTTCTGGCGGTCTTTAAGCCCTGCGGCATTGATTTTCACATTCAGGTATGCCCCGAGCACCGCGCTACGGGCTGCCAAAGCACCCACACCGGCATCGCTCACCGAATTGGGGTTGCCTGTTTCAGCCATAGCCTTCACCAACGGGAACACCTCGAATGCAGCCTTCATCGTGCGCAACGGCACCTCGGTGGCATAAAGCGTGGCATCCTGTATGGCAGCGCTTCGGGCAGCCTTCTCCTCATCGGTACCCTTAGGCAGTTTGAATGCATCCATGATGCGGTTGAACGCGGCGGTATCCTCATCAACCAGTGCAAGCAGCGTTTTCAGATAACCCTGCCCCTCTTCGGCGCGGTTGCTGAATTCCTCCCAACGCTCGTCCCATCCGGGCTTGTGCGACGAAAGGTTGGCAACCATAGTGCCTAGGGCGGCTGCTAACGCACCCATATACGCCGAAATGGAACCGCCGCCCGGAGCAGGCGACTCACTTGCCGTTTCCAGTGCGAAACCTTTGCATGTCATGTCGATCAAACGGTTGCCACCCTGTGGTGCAACCATATCCTCTATCACCTTTTCGGCTGTCACAAAGGGCTTAAGTTCGTCCAGCCCCATCGATTTGACTGCGATGCGGATAATCTCGTCATCGGAAATGCCCACGGAACGTTCCTGTTTGCGCAGGAAATATTTCCCGGCATCGATAAGCGTGCGGCGTGGCACAAGCCCCACGATTTCAGTGCCTGTCACCCTGACGCCACGTGCGGCGGCGGCACGGCAAACCTCGTCAAACGCTACATGCAGGGGCGTTGTGGCTATATCCGTGATATTCATCGACACCTGTGCGATGCCGTATTCATCAATAAACCACCCTATAGCCTTGGTTCCCTTGAGCGTTCCGGGCACCATCACCTGTTTCCCGTTCTCGTCAAGAACAGGCTTGTCGGTAACCGACGGGCCCTGGCGCATCGGGCGACCCTTTTCACGCACATCGAACGCGATAGCGTTGGCCCTGCGGGTGGAGGTGGTGTTGAGGTTGAAGTTTACGGCAATAAGGAAATCGCGCGCACCCACCACGGTTGCACCGCTGCGTGCCATATCCTCGTCGAACGGGCGGCGTCCGAAATCGGGAGCCTCCCCGTCCTTATCGGCACGTTCGGCAAATGCCTCATACTCCCCTTTTCGGCAAACCGCGAGATTCTTACGCTCGGGACGGAAAGCCGCAGCCTCATAGCAATAGGTGGGCACACGCAGTTCCGTTGCAATTCGCTCGGCAAGCCTGCGTGCCATTTCGGCACACTCCTCAAGGGTGACACCCGACACCGGGATAAGCGGAAGCACGTCGGTGGCACCTATGCGGGGATGCGCCCCGCTGTGATGGCGCATGTCGATAAGCTCGGAGGCACGCTTCACACCCCGGAAAGCTGCTTCTACAACTGCCTCAGGGGCCCCCACAAAGGTGACTACCGTGCGGTTGGTGGCCTCGCCGGGGTCGACATCGAGGAGCTTTACCCCCCCTGCTTCGGTTATGGCTTCGACGATGCGGTTGATTTTCTCCTTGTCGCGCCCTTCGCTGAAATTGGGCACACATTCAATCAGTCTTTCCATCATGGCATTATGTGTTGGTTTATTTTTGTTTTCAAAGAGTTTTCTTTCCTGCAAAAATAATGCTTATAATTATAATTTCCATATATCCCATCCCGTTTTTTAACCTCTCTTGGCAACAATTTTTCAGTCATATAACAAATATCGCCCACACGGAACCCGTTTCCGATTTTTTCACTAAATTTGCACGTTAAATAAGTCACAGGCCAAAACAGCCACACACAACGACAGAAACAACAAAACGACATACGTTCCATGTATAGAACCAACACATGCGGGGAACTCCGCATAACCGATGCCGGACGCGAGGTGACACTCGCCGGATGGGTGCAGCGCGTGCGCAAAATGGGAGGGATGACATTCCTCGATATCCGCGACCGCTACGGAATCACACAAGTAGTGTTCAACAACGAATCAGATTCAGCGCTGTGCGATGAGGCCAACCGCCTGGGGCGCGAATTTGTAGTACAGGTCAAGGGCACCGTTGCCGAGCGTTCGAGCAAAAACCCCAACCTGCCTACAGGCGACATCGAAATCATAGCGTCATCACTGACGGTGCTGAACCCCTCGGAAGTGCCACCGTTCACAATCGAGGATGAAACCGACGGCGGCGACGACATCCGCATGAAATACCGCTACCTCGACCTGCGCCGCAACCCGGTGCGCCGCAACCTCGAGTTGCGCCACCGCATGACGATGGAAACCCGCCGTTACCTCGACTCGAAAGGATTCCTTGAAATCGAGACACCGATGCTGGTAGGTTCCACTCCCGAAGGAGCACGCGACTTCGTTGTGCCTTCGCGCATGAACCCCGGATGCTTCTACGCCCTCCCGCAATCACCCCAGACGCTCAAACAGCTGCTGATGGTGTCGGGCATGGACCGTTACTTCCAGATTGTGAAATGCTTCCGCGACGAAGACCTTCGTGCCGACCGTCAGCCGGAGTTCACCCAGATTGACTGCGAAATGAGCTTTGTCAACCAGGACGACGTAATAGGGCTGTTCGAAGGCATGGCAAAACACCTCTTCCGGGAACTTCGCGGCGTAGAGCTTGACGAGCCGTTCACACGCATGCCTTGGGCCGATGCAATGAAATATTACGGTTCCGACAAACCCGACCTCCGTTTCGACATGAAGTTTGTCGAGCTTATGGATGTTATGAAAGGTTACGGGTTCCCGGTATTCGACAGCGCCGCCTACATCGGCGGCATCTGCGCCAAGGGGGCTGCAACCTACACCCGTAAGCAACTCGACCAGCTTACCGACTTTGTAAAGCGCCCGCAGATCGGCGCAAAGGGTATGGTCTACGCACGTGTCGAAGCTGACGGCACTGTGAAATCGTCGGTCGACAAATTCTACACCCAGGAAACGCTGCAGACAATGAAAGAGGCTTTCAACGCCGAACCGGGCGACCTCATCCTCATTCTCAGCGGCGACGACGCGATGAAAACCCGCAAACAACTCTGCGAGCTACGTCTGGAAATGGGCAACCGTCTCGGCCTGCGCGACAAAAACAAATTCGCATGCCTGTGGGTGGTCGACTTTCCGATGTTCGAATGGAGCGAGGAGGAACAGCGCCTGATGGCAATGCACCACCCATTCACACATCCCAAGGACGAGGACATACCCTTGCTCGACACCGACCCAGCAGCGGTGCGTGCTGATGCCTACGACATGGTGGTCAACGGCGTAGAAGTGGGTGGCGGCTCAATCCGTATCCACGATTCCGAACTACAGGCAAAAATGTTCGAAATCCTAGGCTTCACACCCGAAAAAGCCCAGGAGCAGTTCGGCTTCCTCATGAATGCGTTCAAATTCGGCGCGCCCCCTCACGGAGGTCTTGCATATGGTTTGGACCGCTGGGTGTCGCTCTTCGCCGGCCTCGACAGCATACGCGACTGCATCGCATTCCCCAAAAACAACTCCGGCCGCGATGTGATGCTTGAAGCACCTGCACCTCTTGACCAAAAACAGCTCGACGAGCTGTCGCTCTCACTCGCTGAAAAAGAATAACCAGCCAGAGGGTGTGTCATAATGGCTCATCCGGGTGAGGCTTGTGGGATTCGGCTTCGGTCATTGACCTCCGTCAACTCCCTTCAGCCTCACCCGCAAGCTCCTACCATCTGAACCATTCTGACAGCACCCTCGCCATACGGGCGAAAACCAGAGTGGTGTGCCAAAATATTGAATGTTGACACACCGCCGCAACATACCGACATGAAAATCCGCGAAATAATCAATGCAATCGAGGCATTCGCCCCGCCATCGCTCCAGGAAGGCTACGACAACACCGGCTACCAGACAGGCAACCCGGATGCCGAAGCCTCAGGGGCGTTGCTTTGCATCGACGTAACCGAGGGGATAATCGACGAGGCCGTGGCGAAAGGATGCAACCTGGTTATCACCCATCATCCCCTGCTGTTCCGTGGGGTGAAATGCGTGATAGGCCGCGACCGTCCCGAACGCGTATTGGCAAAAGCCATCCGCAACGACATCACGGTGTATTCCTCACACACAGCCATGGATTCGGCTGTGGGAGGGGTTTCATGGAGAATGGCCGGTAAATTAGGGCTGACAGACACGGAAGTGCTGGTGCCGTCATCACCCGGAGCCGCAACCGGTCTTGGGATCGCAGGCAACCTGGAAGCCCCGCTCTCACCGCTGCAACTGGCGGAACGTGTCAAACAAGCATTCTCATCGCAGGTTTTACGGATTTCACGACCTGCAGGGCAACTCGAAATAACACGGGTGGCACTATGCGGAGGGTCGGCCGGGGAATTCATCCCACAGGCCATTGCCTCAGGGGCACAGGCATACATCACGGCCGACTGCAAACACAACCAGTTTCTCGACCAGACCGACCGCATCATGCTGATGGATGCAGGCCATTTCGAAACAGAGGCATGCACAAAGGAGATTTTTTTCGATATTTTAACGGAAAAATTTCCTAACTTTGCAGTCTGTTATTCCGATACAGAAAAAAATCCTATAATATATTTGTAAGCGCAAATGGCTAACGATAAAACCAAAACCGAAAACCTCTCGGTAGAGAGCCGCCTTCGGTCGCTTTATGAGCTTCAGACCATCCTCACGGAAATCGACCGCATCAAAACCATTCGCGGAGAGCTCCCGTTGGAGGTGAAAGACCTCGAAGACAACCTTGCAGGGCTTCATACCCGCATCGATAACTTCACCGCCGAAATCGAGGAACTGAAAGTGAAGCTCGCAAAAGAGAAGGAAAAAATAACCGACTCCCAAAACAAAATCGCACGCTATAAAGAACAGCTCGAAAATGTGCGCAACAACCGCGAATTCGACCTCCTGACAAAGGAAGTGGAATTCCAGACCCTTGAAATCGAACTGAGCGAAAAGCACCTTGCCGAATACTCACGCCAGATCGAAAACAAAGCCAACGAAATCGAAGCCACCAAGGAAAAGATAGGCGACACCGAGCACGTGCTGGGCGAGAAGAGAGCCGAACTTGAAGAAATCGTTTCCGAGACACGGCAGGACGAAGAGCGCCTACGCCAGCAGGCAAAGGACATCGAGCCTAAAATCGACGCATATACGCTCAACGCGTTCAAACGTATCCGCAAGAACGCACGCAACGGCCTGGGCGTTGTCTACATCCAGCGCAACGCATGCGGCGGCTGCTTTAACCGCATCCCACCGCAGAAACAGCTCGAAATCAAGATGCGCAAAAAAATAATCGTTTGCGAATATTGCGGCCGCATCATCATCGACCCCGAAATCGCAGGTATTACCGATTAAAAACAAGCCGAAGTCACCCCCCGGATTCAGATTAAGAGATTGAAGTCAAGATGACTTCAATCTCTAAGCAGATATTACAAAGCGACGCGCCGAATCATTGTGAAAGCGCGTCGCTTTCGTACTGTCAAAACCATAGGCAGTGTTTCATGCTGGCAAGGCAGGCGTTGATGCCGCCCACACACCCGGCAATAGCACCCCAGGCCGTAACCATGCGTGAAAATCAACCCTTAAACAGACCCGACATCCTTGATATGACATCCTTGATATATTGTAAATTTAACAGGGATTATCAAACGCAATCAGCATATTTTTACACAGGGCTGACGCATGAGATTTAACTATC
>LUJQ01000002.1 GCA_001689485.1 Bacteroidales bacterium M6
GAAGTTGGACTCGCCTTTTTATGGTTTAGCGGACAGTAATAATTATCAAACAGGGCATCAATCTCGTTCATGCGTTTTTGAGTTCTTTCTTTCTCTCCGCGTTCCCAAGACCTCATTATCAAAAATGGCAAAATAGCGCAAATTCTACCAGGTCGTTTCGAACGGCGTGCCCGAAGACAACTGAATCAGCTTCCTAGAACCCTCGGCACGCAGCGCCGTGGGCGGCATCGCCGATATAAACAAGGTTGTCGGTGTCACCTCCACGCTTATCAAAAACTACGGGCTGTAATGGGGTGTCGCAGCCGGTATACAGGATAAGATACAGCTGACGGCCAAAAACGGTGTAACCTCGTTCGAGCAGCTGGCGCAGGCACTACCGAGGGTGACAGGTAATGCCGCCACGCTGGGTGTTTCGATTGACGAACTGATGGGGACATTTGCCACGCTTACAGGAGTTGAGGTTCACACCCAGTTGGCCGCGATATCTTGTTACCACATGCAAGCAGTTGAATGTAGCCACCAAGTCGGCCACGGCCATGAAAAAGCTGGCCACAATATCCACCAATGTCGGTTCTGCGGGCAGGAGGGGGCGCTGGGCTTGGAGATGCAGGCCTTGGCGGGAAGGAAGGCATCAAAAGCCGCAGTAGCCTTGAAAATATCATTGCGCGGGTTGCTTGCTGCCACGGGCATAGGGCTGGCATTCGTGGCCATGACATCGATTGTTGAATACCCCCCTACTTCCTTGGAAAAAACAACCATCTGCATGCCGCAAGTCAGCGAATTATTATGTAACTTCGCATCCATGCGCAGCGTGGGCATATCAGCCTCCGAATTAACGGATACATCGAATTTACAGCATGGTTATGGAACAATACATCAAGAATATCAACGACAACATATGCCGCAATATCGAGGAGAATGAAAACGACCGTGGTTTTATGTCGCAAAATATACTTGCACAACTTCGAAACCTGTTAGACCATATCTGTGTCAAGATATATGTAGCACAAGGGGAGCACTTGATGACAATGAATTCAAGAACATACAAAATGCAAAGTCGTATGTCAAAAAGAACGGGAATCTACAATTCCTGATAAAGTTTCACGAGTTCTTGCTGATATCAGCGTCACACTACACCTTCGACCCCGACAGCTCCGAGCGGCTGATGCTGAAATACTATGAGTATCTTCTGCGGACCAAAGCCTTGATGAAGCAGCAATTCGGGTTGGACATTCTTGAGAATCTGTATATGTTTCCCATAGATACCGACCCGGCTTTTAAGGAGTATTACAAGGCAATCGTGGCAAAAATAGATTCCCTTATCCTTGCCAATGCACAGACCGAGGAGCGAAGGTTCTGCATCGACAAGGTAAAGCCGCTGTTTGTCAACGGCAAGGTATATTACGAAGTGACCTTTTCGCCTTCAAATGACAAAGCAGGCAAGTTCGACCGCATTATCGCATTCACACATCTGGAATTACCGACATATTATTCGGTATTTCTCCGTCTGACAACCGTCGATATAACTGTCGACGGCATGGTCATGCCGGTCAACCTCATCGTAGATTCAAGAGTGGCGGTGCGTCTGTGCGAGCTGCGCAATTTCTCCAAAATTTTCGGTGCCCCTGTCAATGTGTCGCAGAATAAGGAATACTCAAACCTGATGACCTATCTGCAAACCACAAGGCTGTCACTGACCGAGATAATGGATTTCCCCGATGAAGAGTTTGATGGATTTATCGACAACATAGGCTCGAAAGCCAAGACCACGCAGATTTCCCACCTGCTGTCAAAGTGCCGAAACCATATCAAAAACAACATCGACGGCAAAAACATCTTACGCTATCTATTGCTAAGGCTCAACAACAGGATTATCAAGAAACAGATATATGCAACTTCCCGATATATCCTCGGAGACTTATGCCTGAACCAGCAATGCAAACCTTTCGACAATCTGCCGTATGCGTTTTCCTTAGTGGAACATAACCCGGGCTTTTCCGACCTTGTTGCGGCTATACCGCCCGAAGGACACAAACCCGAGCTGCTTGCCCGGCGCATAAAACACGCAGCCGAACAGGAAGGGCATCTCTATGCTCACCACAGCGAACTTGAGGCATTCGGCACACCCGATAAATTATTGCAACTGAAAGATGAATTCAACAAATCCCTGCACACCACCCATCAAAGCTGCCAGATAGAAGAATACAAAGGTCATTATTTCATCCGACAATATGAAGATGACGTGCGCAGGATTATCGAGGAATTCAACAAGCTGGCAACATCAAGGGTTGTGAACTACACAAAATCGGTCGACAGCTGGATGGCCTCTCCGGCAGCCGACCCACGGGCGGCATCAAAAGCAACCGAACTTAAAAGCCTTTTCTCCAACTCCACCATTGCAATGATCTACGGGGCTGCGGGTACAGGCAAATCCACATTCATCAATTTCCTCTCGCTTATATTCGGCAATAACCGAAAACTTTACCTTGCCAATACAAATCCCGCCGTCGACAACCTGCGCCGTAAAGTAACCGCCCCTAATGCCGAGTTTTCAACCATAAAAAAATTTCTTAATGGCAACACCCGGTCAATCAAACGCGACATTATCTTTATTGACGAATGCAGCACCGTAAGCAACAAGGATATGCGTGAGATACTGGAACAAGCCAGGTTCTCACTGCTCGTATTGGTCGGCGACATGTTCCAGATCGAGGCCATACGTTTCGGCAATTGGTTCAATATTGCCCACAAGGCATTTTCACCGCCTGTAAAAATAGAACTTACAGACGTGTATCGCACCTCCCGGCCTGATTTGCTCAACGTATGGGGCAAAGTCCGGGATAATGCCGACGATATAACCGAATTCCTTGCAAAAGGGAACTTTTCCCACCGCCTTGACAAATCGATTTTCATCAAAACGAACACCGACGAGATTATACTGAGCCTCAACTACGACGGGCTGTACGGAATCAACAACATAAACCGGTTCCTGCAAAACAACAACCCGAATCCCCCCGTCAGGTGGGATGTGCACACCTATAAAATCGGTGACCCGGTGCTGTTTAACAGCACCACACGCTTCCCCTGGCTGTATAACAACCTGAAAGGGCGCATAATCGACATCGATACATCCGAAACGCAAATCACCTTCACCCTGGAGGTCGACACGATAATCAACAGCATCGACGTAGAAGGCTCCGGCCTTGTGATTCTTGAATCGGACAGCCCCGAAAAGAGCATCGTGCAATTCAGCGTCGGCAGGAATACGGATAACGATGATGACACCGACGACGAAAGCTGCATAGTCCCGTTCCAAATAGCCTATGCCGTCTCAATCCATAAAGCCCAGGGATTGGAATACAGCTCCGTCAAAATAGTGATTACACGTGAAGTGGAAGAACAGATAACCCACAACATATTCTATACGGCGATTACCCGTGCATGCAACAGCCTGTCGATATACTGGAGCCCGGAAACCGAGCAAAAAATCATATCGTCCATGTCGGGGAAATCAAATGAAAAGGATTTCCAATTGCTGAAAAGCAGACATCCCGAACTGTTCGCCGCCAGACGATGACCATACAGGCCAGCCAACCCCCTGACCAAAGTGGGGCATCTTACTTAAATTAATATAAATTAACACCCGGAAACGTCAACCGTCCAAAAATAATACCTTAATTTGCAACGGTATGCCGACAGACGGCCGCATATCGGAATATCACGCCAGGCAACCACCCGGTATAATTTAAAAAACAAACCATCGTCACAAAAATGCCATGAAAAACAGACATAATCCAAAAGCCATAAAACCAGTGGAAGGCAGACATACTCAAAATAACGGTATCCGGCAGGCAACGGCGTCAGTCGTAACCGCCATGTGCATGGCGGCATGCCTGTGCGCGGCACCGAAATCCATGGCGGCACCGGCAGAGGAAACCGTGTTCAGGACCGAACTTGAAAGATACACGACCCTCCAGCTCCCCGGCGACGAAACAAAGACGACGCTGTCGGCCAACTGGGAGGCGGAGCTTAAAAACACCGACGGAAACCAGAACCAGCTGTCGATGGCCAGATGCGGCAACCAACTGTTCCTGTGCACTAGCTACTTCGACGACACCGACAGCCGGAAAGACGGACTGTTCCTGCGCCGTTTCTCCGTCCACGACGGGACAGACGACCATATGACCATACCCCTTCCTGAAGATTTCAAGGCCGGGGTAGAAAACTTCCATACAATCACGTCCGACTCAAAAGGCAACCTCGTGGCAGCCCTGGTCCAAGGCAGCAAATACGTATCTTCCGAAACTGTGACGATAACCCTTTACCGTGTCGACACCGACAACCGAAAAATCGATACCGACAGCAGGATTGCAATCGAAATCCCGGCAAAGGAGATATTCAATTCAGATGTCGATTACGACCCGTGGATGGAACGTATCGACTGCATGACCGGCGACTTCGTCGCGGGGGAATTCCGATTCGGCGCCACAATCGGGTGGAGATCCGGGACATCGCATTACGTATATTCACACATCCTTTTTGACTACGACACCGCATCATCAGAACCATCCGGCATCACCGACCGCCAGACAATCCCGGTAGAGCGTCTTACGGGAGAGAACAACAACGTATGGCCCGACATCACGCCGTTATCCGAAGGGACATTCGTGGTGACACGGGCCCCGGAAACCAACGGCGGCCCATACTATGCACCGACAATCTACACCCGCACCGACGGCAAGACCGACGACACCCTGTCGTCACCATGGGCCTCCAACAACGCGATGGCCAACTGCCGCGGCTTCTATACATTCATCCACAACGGCCACACCCTGGCCGTGACAGGCATCCGCCACGACACCGCCCTCGGAGGGAAAGGCTCATACTTCCGGCTGATCAACCTTCCTTCGGACGGGACGTTCAAGGGGGAGACACCCCTGTGGGACTTCCCCGCCACAGCATTCCCGTCAGATGCCGCGGCACACCCCGTCTACCACAAATCCTACCGGCAACTCGCCGTGGTGGAACCGGCTGCCGACGGCGACGCACCCGAGACCCATATCTATATCTGTTCACCCGGATGCGGCATCGGCTCATATACGCTTTCCACAGACACAGGGATAACCACATCCCTCACGTCCGTCGACAACGGCCAGGCAGAAGCCCCCATACTTCAAGGCCGCACCCTGCGCATCCCTGAATCCTCCGACAGTCCCGTCAGGGTGTTCGACCTCACAGGGCGCCACTTGGCGGAAATCCCGGTCGCCGGTTCTGAGGCCGACCTGCAAACGCTGGCCGCAGGGCTGTATATCGTACAGGTCGGCAACACAACCATGAAAATCTGCCTGCGATAAGACGCAATTACATAATGCGACCCGACAGCCGATGCCACTCTATGGCCGGCACATACAACACCACAAATCACACAACACGATATGCAGCAGGCAAAAACGCTTATAGCCAAAACAACCTACCCGTCAAAAATCGACTGGTGGATTTGGGCAATTGTCGCCTTCGTAATCACAGTAATCATCATTATAGGCATCACATCGCCATGGTGGCTTACCCTACTGCTCGGTCTCGCAATCCTGGTTCCGTCGCTCACAGGCTTGATCGGCATATGGTACGCCATCGAAGGTGACAACCTCATTGTCTATCAATTTTTCCGGCCGAAACGCTATCCGATCAAAAAAATCAAAGACGTCAGATATTCAAAAGGATTCCTGGCAGCCCCGGCCCTGTCATCCACCCGACTGGCCATCCGCTTCACCGACCGCAACATCCTCCGAAGCTCCCTCCCCCTCGAAATATCCCCCCTCGACCGCACCGGCTTCGTCAACCGCCTGTTATCCGTCAATCCCGGAATCACAGTCCGCTAGCAACAATCAAATCCACCCCCTCCAGACAAACAATAAAGCGTTGTGCCAAAATCTTTGACACAACGCTTTAAAATATCCTGATTTATCCCTAAGGATTATTCGTCCGGATTATCTCTCCGCCCTGACAGGATTGCCAAGGAAATCGGCATAGGCCAACCTGATTCCGTCGGGCAGTTCGGTGGAATAAGTCCAACCCAACCTGGCAGCCTTCGACACATCCAACAACTTGCGTGGCGTGCCGTTAGGCATCGTTGTATCCCAAAGAATCCGGCCCTTATATCCCACCACCCCGGCAACCAGCTCGGTAAGTTCCTTTATCGACAGCTCCTTGCCTGTTCCGGCATTCACCGTTTCGTTACCCGAATAATTATTCATCAGGAAAACACAAAGGTTTGCCAAGTCGTCTACATAAAGAAATTCCCTTAACGGCGAACCATCACCCCAGCATGTAACTTCTTCCAGTCCCTGCTCCTTTGCCTCATGAAAACGGCGGATTAAGGCCGGCAAAACATGGGAATGCGTAGGGTGATAATTGTCGTTGGGGCCGTAAAGGTTGGTCGGCATCACTGATATATAGTCCGTGCCATACTGGCGGTTAAGGAATTCGCAATATTTCAACCCCGAAATTTTAGCGAGGGCATACGCCTCGTTGGTCTTTTCGAGTTCCGAGGTAAGCAGGCACGACTCAGGCATAGGCTGTGGTGCCATGCGGGGATATATGCATGAGGAACCAAGGAATTCAAGTTTCTTGACCCCGTTGCGCCATGCGGCATGGATAACATTCATCTCCAGCATCATGTTATCATACATGAAATCGGCCAATGCCGACTGGTTGGCCTCGATGCCGCCAACCTTTGCCGCCGCAAGGAACACATATTCAGGTTTCTCCTGCTCAAAGAAATCATTGACCGCCTTTTGATCAATCAAATCCAGTTCCTTGTGGGTACGAGTTATAATATTCGTATAACCCTGTCGTTCCAACTCACGGATAATGGCCGACCCCACCATTCCACGATGTCCGGCAACATATATTTTCGAATCTTTTTCCATCGTAAAAACATCAATAAACCCGGAAGTCATAATGACCTCCCAATCTTATAACGAACCTTTTCGGCGAATCTTTACAGGTATGACACCTTCGGCCGGGATTTCGTCGACAACAAGGGCGAGATGCCCCCCGCCACCGGCTCCAAGCATCTTCCAGGCAAGCGCACATCCCTTCCACCGGTCGATATACTCCTGCACACCCGGCTGCATCATTGCCGGGAACATTGCCACCTGCGCATCGAACGATGCACGGAAAGCCCGTGCAAACCCGTCAAGGTCACGCGAAAGGATAGCATCCCAACAACGGTCGGCAGACTCGGTGAGGTCACGCACCTTGGCAGGGGTTATATCCTTCCCCTCTACAACCGAACATCCTTGCCGACGTGGGAACATCGGCACTAGGCACAGATGGCTTTCCAGCCACGACAGCACCTCCTCGTCATGACATGATTCTATGCGCTGCGGCCAGTAGTGTCCGTCGTAATAATGCCTGGTCAGCCCCGACATACAGATTCCGATAGCATCCTGCGCCCCGGAAACGTGCCCCTTGTTCTCAGGATCGTTTTCGAAGCAGAACAACAGCCGTGCAAGCATCTCCTCATTGTAGGCAGGAAGCTCGTAAGGCCAAACCTTGCGGGCGGCATTGCGGGTGGAAGTCGACATGCCGCCACGCTCCATAAACTCTACCGTCGGCTCTATCGAAATGGTCAACGCCCACCCCGCACCATGCTGCGAAACATACGGCTGATCAATCCACGTACCCGCCAGATCCACACGGTATGGGAGATGTGATTTCACCCCCTGGCGCAGCGAGGTGGTCGACCGGGCGTCAAGCCCGGCATCGGGCACACGCTCCAGCTCCACATACTCTATGCCACGCTCGGCACACAGTTGCCGCTTCACATCGCTACCCCCGTCGGAATTGACCACGAACACATCGGGCTTAACCAAATCGAGAGTTTCAATGAAATCGAGCATACCGCTACCTGGATTGATATACGCATCAGTGACATAGCGTATAGCCTTGACCATGTACAGGCGCTCACGTTCGGAATATACAGTCCGACGATTCTTAAGCCCCTCGATAGTAGCATCCGACCCAATCCCCACATACAGGTCGCCATAGCCTGAAGCCGCCTTAAAGAATGCCACGTGCCCGGAATGAAGCATGTCGTAACATCCCGATACAAAAACCTTTTTTGCCATACCCGCTTAAACAGTTTGGAAAGTCCTGGTTATTATTAAAACACCTGTCGGCTAAGTAAATCGTAAAAATTATTTTACGATGCCCTTCTCCAGATATTCCTCAAGGTTGGTCCGAACCTGCTCGCCTGCACGTTCAACCGCCACCTTCGCCATATCCGCATCTACCATAAGGTTGACCAACTGCTCGAACGAAGTTTTCTTTGTCGGATCCCAGCCCAGCTTCGCCTTCGCCTTCGAGGGGTCACCCCAAAGATTTACAACATCCGTCGGACGATAGAAGTCGGGAGATACCTCTATAAGCGTACGCCCTGTCTTCACATCGATACCGCGCTCATTGGCACCCTCCCCTTCGAAACGCAGTTCGATACCGGCACGGCGGAATGCCAGCTCGCAGAACTCGCGCACCGAATGCTGCTCGCCCGTGGCAATTACATAATCTTCCGGTTCGGGCTGCTGGAGAATCAGCCACATGCACTCCACATAATCCTTGGCGTAACCCCAGTCGCGCAGCGACGACAGGTTTCCAAGATACAGCTTGTCCTGCTTACCCTGCGCTATTCTTGCAGCGGCAAGAGTGATTTTACGAGTCACGAAAGTCTCGCCACGGCGTTCCGATTCATGATTGAACAGGATGCCAGAGCAACAATACATCCCGTAAGCCTCGCGATACTCCTTCACAATCCAAAAACCATACAGTTTCGCAACAGCATAAGGCGAATAAGGATGGAAAGGCGTCAGCTCATTCTGCGGCACCTCTTCCACCTTGCCGTAAAGCTCCGACGTAGAAGCCTGGTAGATGCGGCACGTATCCTTCAGCCCGCTCAGACGCACCGCCTCCAGAATACGCAACACCCCCGTTGCATCCACGTCAGCCGTGAACTCAGGCGAGTCGAACGATACCTGCACATGGCTCTGTGCCGCCAGATTATAAATCTCATCAGGACGTACCTTGGCCACAACCTGCATAATCGACATGGAATCCCCCAAGTCAGCATAATGCAGATGGAAATGCCCCCTACCCTCAAGATGGGCTATACGTTCGCGGAAATCCACGCTCGAACGCCTGATGGTGCCATGCACATCATAACCCTTCTCCAACAGAAACTCGGCCAGGAACGATCCGTCCTGACCCGTAATCCCGGTTATCAACGCTGTTTTCATAACCATAAAAATTTATAATTGTTTGTTTTCTATCAATCGCATGTTATCTTTGCATTGGACTATATACTTGCAATGCTACACTTTAACCCTTGTTTCATGAATAAGCCAAATCGATAACACCTGATTGCACCCACTCACTTAAATGACGCGGAAACGCGCTGCGACCCGATTTCCCATAACTTATTCAGATACCTCATCCCTTCAAGCACATAATTGGAGCGCACACCGTTCTTTTTATAAGCAAGCATATGGTCGCAGATGATTTTTTTATGACTTTTCATACCCGATGACGAAGCACCCCCAGTCCGCATCGTTACAAAATCCATCGGTATATACCGCGTATGAATCCTGTTAAGGTAAATCAACCTCAACAACTGCTCGAAATCGGCAGCCACACGGAAATCAGTGTCAAACAACCCGAAACGCGTATAAACCGTCCGACGGCAATAAAACGACGGATGCGCAGGCATGAACCCCATACGCATTTTCCACCTTCTGAACCCCTTTGACGAATAATAGCGCACACACTTCGTCAAATCCCCGTCGTCCACATAATGGATGTCACCGTAAACCGCGTCCACATCCATGATTTCCGCAGCAACCCTCTCCAGCACACATTCGTCAGTATAGAAATCGTCGCTGTTAAGCAGCCCTACCACTGCGCCGGTAGCCATCCCTATCCCCTTGTTCATCGCATCATATATCCCCCGGTCAGGCTCTGAAATCCAGCGCATCCGTCCCCCGAACCTCGGCTCATATTCACGGATTATATCCAGGGTATCATCCCTGCTTGCCCCGTCGACTATGATATACTCGATATCGCGGTATGTCTGCCGCAACACGCTTTCGATAGTGTCACGAAGAGTCTTGCCACTATTGAAAGTGGCAGTAATTACTGAAATCTTCATCAAAAATTAAGGCTGCTTATAGTTTGACCTACGGTTTTGAACCTGCTTACATTTCAAATTCACACAGATTCCCAGGCAACCGGGACGTCATGCACCCTCCCTGTCCAACTGCCTGATTACCTTTGCAGGATTACCTGCAATTATGCAATTATCCGGAAAAGCACCCTGCACCACGCTTCCGGCTCCCACTATCACGTTATTACCAATCCGTGTGCCTTTAAGGATTATGGAATTCATACCGATAAAGCAATTATCCCCTATCACAATCGGCGCCCTTCGCGTATATTCCTTGTTAAGTCCCAACCTTCGCTGTTCAGGATTCAACGGATGGAAATCATTGTCGATGATTTTGCAATTCGCCCCGATTGTAGCGTTTTTCCCTATCGTAATCGAATCATACGCATAAATCGTAGAGCCTGATATACCGAACCCATCCCCTATTTCAATCCTACCCCCGTAACGGGCAACCATAATCGTCCGTTGCCACAACCCTAGCATATTGCTTGTGAACGAGGAGTTTATCTTACCCCCCCCCCTTAATTTTATACAACTCCCTGGGAATGAAAATATTACACAGAAACCCTTAAGCTTCAGATTACGTTTGAACAATTTATAATAGCAATACTGAAGTCTGAATATCAACGACCTTATCATAACTGGTTTATATCAATGAGTTATATAACTGTATATACTGTTTGAATGCCTCATCCTTGTTATAGAGCCGCACAGCCCTGTCACGGCAATCCTTTTGCGAAAAAGGCCGCTTGGTACAGACTTCCACCACACTATCAGCCAATGCAATGGCATCACGGTAAGGCACCACCACCCCGCACTTTCCATCAACGGCCTCTGGCGAACCACCGGTATCATACGTAATAACAGGAGTGCCACAGGCAAGCGCTTCCAGATTTGTCGTAGGGAAATTATCCTCCAACGTAGGGTTCACAAAAACATCTGCCATATTATAAATTCCTACAAGCTGGTCGATGCTGTCAGTGCGCCGTATGCCAGTCATCCCGGACGGCAGCATCGCAATCTGCTCCTGCGACAATCCTACAAGTATTATTATATATTCATCCGAAAGCTTCTCACGGAGTTTTACAAACTCCTCCAAACCTTTACGGCGGTCCCACACGCTGGCCACACCGAGCACAACCTTCCGGCCTTCTTCCGAAACCTCTTTTTGAGGGCGGATATTGAACACATCGGTGTCTATCCCGTTATGAATAACACACGAGTCATAGCCACCCAGGAACGATTTGTGTAACTCACCGTCAAGCCATTCCGACACCGGCACGAAAGTAAGGTCGCTAAGCCCGGTGAACGCATTGCGTTTGTCAACGAAGTTACTCGCGCTACGATCACGCATTAACGATGCAGGATAGCTGCGCAGCTGAGGGCAGTCATGACACTCCGACCGCCAACGCTCACACCCCGCAAAATCATAGTATGCGCAATGCCCCGTAAACGGCCAGCAATCGTGCAAAGTCCATATAACAGGCCCACCCCATTCCTTAAGATATTCAAACAATATGGGATAATTCAGATAATATCCATGAATGTTGTGCAGATGAACCACATCCGGGGCAACCTCCTTCACCGTATTGACAAACCGGCGTGTAGCCTTGGCAGAAGCAAGCCCGTGGTTGTCGAACAAACGCGACTGAAGCGCATGCAGCCTCATATCAGTGTCATTGCCTACACGTATCAGCTTTGATTCGCTCACAGGCGTACCACGCCCGTAAGCAACCCAGCTCTCCCACCCGTCGCGCATAGCAAGCCTCCCTATATCCTCGGCAATCCTCCCGGTCGATCCCCAGTTGGCCGTAACGTTTATCTGCAACAACCTACTCATCGTCTGTAATCCAATTTATAAACCGGCGCACCAAACATTACTGATTATCAATAATATCCTTAGAATATTTGATTTTTTGATACGTATTGATAAATTTCTCAGGCAAATATTTCAATGCAAAAGATAATACACGACATTTGACATAGCCAACATAGTACTTTACACCTGTAATATTATGAATTCTGCATGCCTCATTATAAATTCCCAACACATTGTTTGACAACCCATACATATCGTAATCTGCCACATCCACAGACACATGTGCAAAACTATACCCCTGTTTATAAAGCGAGAACATCGTATTATTATCTGCCTGTATTTTATAACTCAAATCAAATGGATTTGCCTTAAGAAGATTTGTCCTTACAAACACACTTTGATGTCCGAACGGCATATGTATCGAGTGTTCATTATAATATCCGCCACGTTTACGCACGCGCCCCCATCCATAGCAATTAATTGTATCCCCGAAAACAACGTCATAATCAAGATTCGCCAAATCAGAAAACAAGGTTGTTAATACCTCGCTATTCGAAAAACTGTCGCCACCGTTCATAAAATTGACATAGTCTCCAGTGGCCAAACGTACACCTTTGTTCATGGCATCGTACACACCTTTATCTGGTTCTGAAACAATCAAGGATATATTATCCTTATACCGTTTCAATACTGCCATTGTGTCATCGGTAGAGCCTCCGTCAATGATAATATACTCTATATTTGGATAGCTTTGACCGATAACCGATTTAATGGTCTGTTCCAATTCATTCCCTATATTGAAACAAATGGTGATTACTGTGATTTTTGGAAACAACATTTCACTATATAGCTTTAACTCGTGGGGCTGACCCTTCTAGAGAGAATTGCTTTTTGTCAATAAACAATACCTCAAATAAATAGATGGATATAAAATAGATAAAGAAACATGAGAATGGGCGCTGCAAATATCCTATAACCAATATTATGATAACATATTTCAACGTCTTGGTTTTGGCATTCATCATCATAATCAGCAGTGGCAGATATAATATCAATCCACCTATTATTCCATCTATAGCAAACGGTGTAACAGGATTATCCCCGAAATAGTCATTTGCATTCATGGAATTAGTAGCTCCTAGACCTAACAACTTATGTTGATTGAACACCTTTAATGCGTTTTCCATTAAATTGGAACGGTTATCACCTGCGAATGTCCCTGCATCAGTCTTTTCTGTTCTTCCTACGGTAAGCTTATAAACTGCATGATATTCTGTATCCTTTAATGAATTCAACCCTATCACACCTATAAGGACTACACCCGACAACGCTATTATAACCGAAAGTTTCTTTATACGGAAAAATATCAGAAAGAAAAACAACTGAATATAATACGCAAATGAGAAAGTAAACACTAGTGCTATAATAAGAATATTTTCAAACTTAATATTCTTGTAAACGAGACGGTTATAAAGCAACGCAACCATTCCCCATGCAGCAATCGCACCTGGCTCGTCAAAAAATCCGGAATATCTTATTATATTACCAATCAACATATTCGTACAAGAAAGTCCGAAAAAATACCCGGTTCTTGTATCTAGATTCTCATACAGCCTTATAGGCTGCATATTAAACAGAAACACCCCGAAGAAGGTCAGACACCCCCCGATACACATCAATAATATAACAGTATCATACATCTTTACGAAGGTGAGGAATCCTCCGGCAATATTACGAAGGCATACCAACCCTATATATGTAGCGGCAAGATACGTAATACGCGTAATATATGATGAATCAGCATGATACACACATAAAAAGAGCCAACCAGCAATCTGTACTGCACAACACCAATTTATCACATTTGGCAAAAATGTCACGCTCCTTAATTTTAATAAATAAAGGACATAACACAGCATGAAGAGCAAAGTTATGGCAGAATTGCCCGGCAGAGGAAACAAAATAGACACAACCGACGGGGGCAGTAAGAAAATATTCAATACTACCAGACCAGGAATGAGGCTGGCAAAAGAAATCCTTATTCCATTACCCCTTAACATACCCTTCTTTAATGTCAGCATCTGAGAATTCAAGATTCGTAATCGAACCAGTCAACCACGCTATAATCATTAGTCTGCACAACACTCCTGCGGGCATTGACACTCCATTCCATATATTGCTGGGGAGGCATATTCAGAATCTTCATCAATGCTTTCCTAAGTTCTGACGCACTATGTGATGATGTCAGAATCCCGTTAACACCGGGATTTACAATTTCGACAATACCACCTGTAGGGAATGCCACCACAGGCAGTCCGCAAGCCATTGCTTCAACCAGCACATTGGGATAATTGTCGGCCAACGATGGTGAAACAAATACATCGCATGCATTATATAAGTCAATAAGATTCTCTTCGTTATTGATTCTACCCAATGAATGTGTCTTAAGTGCAAGCTGAGATTGAACATCTACATCGGCATTGCCATAAACAACACATTCTACCCCTTTTATCGGAGACTGTAAGGCATCTCGCAAGTAATCCCAACCTTTATACGGGCTATTTATATTATCTGCTCCGAATAAAATCAGTTTCTTATCCAAAGGTAGACCTAGACGCTGACGTGATTCGGTTTTATCAATCGGCCTGTATCGTTTTGTATCTATAACATTTCTGACTACCCTCACCTCATGGGTCTTAAACAACGCACTTTCCATTGTTTTACCGGCAAGCCAAGCACTTGGCGCCATAAACCGAAGATTCCTGCGCGAACCCAACCGCTTCATTTTAGATTTGAATTGGAAATATGACGCATCCTTTTGCATACGGCTCCCATGCCTGTTATGATACAACGGGCATCTGCCACAATGCCTTTTAAACTTATCACAATCCAATGAATGATGACACCCCCCGGTAATCGGCCACATATCATGCATAAACCAATAAACAGGCTTTCCGGATTGTAAAATCTTATCGATTGACTTTATTGACAATGTGACCCCGTTAATCCAATGCAAAATTATAACATCAGCCTCACGGATTTCCTTATTTGCAGCAATATCCCAACCCAGCATCCCCCATGACCAAACAGAATAAAAATTGTTTTTCAACATAAACAGTTTGTTTATGCATCGCAAAACAAATCTTCTAAACGAATTGGCCTGAATCACCATCACATCAGGGTCATTAGAGGTTTTATCCAGCACTAGCATTTTGGAATCAATTCCTCTACGCAACATCGCCTCATGATGACGGTAAGCTGCTATGGCAGCTCCCCCCCTTTTATCAGAGAAATTTATATGCAATACCTTCATCTATTAAAAACCTTATTCACAACTTTCTCTATTTGATTATCCCAGCTTAACGAAGCAATAGACGCACGTATATTAATCGGCGAAGCCTGTATATGCTGGTAAAATTCAATAATTGATGGAATATTGACAGGAGAATCATCTGCCTTTATTCTCATAACATATGATGCATCATCGAAGTCTTCATTTATTTCGGAATAAATAAAGGGAATACCTCTAGCTGCATATTCGACATTCTTTAAAGTTTTTAATTGTGTAATATTATTACGATGTCTACCCAAACTACCTATAGCCACCTGGGCTTCGTCGAAAAGTTTGTCTAAGGCTTTTCCATGCAATTCTCCATGAAAATATACATATCGCTCCAATTTTAATCTCGACACCAACTGTTTCAACTCCATTACACAGTCATTCTCAAGCCCTGTCACAAGATGTAATTTTACCTTAACATCATTATTTGCAGTATTGTAATATTCACTCAATCCACAAATAATTCGATCATAACCATGCCATGATGTTAAATTTGCAACTCCAAGCAAATTTAATTCATGACTCCTGACCTCAATATTATTTTTCAACGGCACAGCATTAAAATCAATGCCATTTGATATATTTATAGTTTTTTGACCAAATATTCTAGCTAAATCCGAGAACGTAACCACATAATCAAATTTTTTAGCCATGGGAATTCGACACAACTTATCTAGATAGTAAATACCATTTTTAGATGCTATCTCTCCATCATAAGGATAAGTTGGTATTTCCATAACCATCTTTATTCCCATTTTCTTAAGACGCGAAAAGAATATATACTCATACGGATTGGCGGCTCCATTAAATCGATAATAAATGAAGCTTATTTTATAGTCATTAATAAGCGTTACTATCTTAGTAAAAAAAGCTACTTGTTGCCCAATTTTTCTCAATGACATTCGAGGACCTATGATAGTGTCACCTATGAACATATCTCCTTGTTCATTTTGAGAACCGAATAAAACTGTCTCAAATCCACTACGTTCCAAAGATTTTATTTGGGATTGTATTTTTTTGTAGACTCCTGAATGTTCGGGGAAATATCCAAAATACAAAAACAAAGCTTTCATAACACTTTCATAATATAGGAATATCTCTACAGTTATTTTTCTTATCAGTTTTAAACTGATACATTACTTAGCAGAGATAATGAATAATATCTTACGCATATAATATCTATTAATATTTCTGACAAATGGCATAGCCATAATCAGAATCCATAGAGATATACGACCGCATTACGATTGGGACATCATTGCCACACAGCATCCCACATCTCACGTGTGGCTTGTTTGATTGCAGGGAGGCGTTGAGCCAGTCGACCCCTTATCATGGCATTTGTATCGGGCGACAGGAATTCCGACACCCTCGCGGTTATCGACTGCATGTCGGTCAAATCCAACACGCAATCAGTCATGCCATAATCGCGGAAAAGTTCCTCATACTTATGGCTCCATGATGTGGCAAGGCATGGCACGCAAGAATTAAGCGCCGATGCCACTCCGTGGAATCTTGACGTGATACATAGATATGATGTCGAAATAAGACCTTTGACTTCCAAAGCGTTAAGGCCGGTAACCAGTTCTATGCCTTTTCCGATTCGCTCCACGCATATACGTCCGAGTTCTGCATCATCAGCCCCTTCATGGTTAAGCATATAAACCTTGTGCCCGGATGCCATGCACAAGTCGGCGATATTTTCGATTATGGCCAGATAGGCTTCGAGCGTAATGGTTCCCTTGTCAATCATACGCATATTCGGAATAATGCACACCCCGTCGGCCAAATGCGAATATGCCGCAGGAACTGTAGCTGCTACAACGCTGGTAAAGTCGGTGTAGCACCTGATTTTATCAGGATTGACATTCGCGTCATTAAGATATTTCAACGACACTTTTTCCCTCGGCATGATCAAATCGGCATATTGGTTGATGATTCCTAATGCCTGTTTTGTGGTTTCATTCCCTATCGGGCCGAACGCCTGGGGGAGGAAGACTATTTTTGCCCCTGACTTCTTCATCCCCGACAAAAGCAGGCGCCAATGCTCCACATTCACAGGTGAAAGGTGCCATTGGTCGGAAATCGCAAAGCCGGATGCATCTATAAAATAATCAACATCCTTAATCGGATAAGTATCCGTGTCATAATACTTCTGGGCTAAACGCAACCGCCGCAATACCCCCTGCACTTTACATTTTATCAGCCACGATGACGGTTTATATCTGAATTTCAAACCGGTTTTTACATAGTCCAAACCCTGGCGCAATGCAAGATAGGGCATGAACACCTCGGCATCGGGAAACCTTCGTTCAATTTCCTGGAGTATGGCATAGAGCATAAGCTCCGCGCCTTTGTTATTGGTCTCGACTCCGTTAAGTACTATCCTCATAGTCGGTTTCTTATTTCAATGGAATAAATTTCTTGATGCGTCGCACTATCCCCCTGACATGTAGGCGCTGCATCCACAACTCTTTCTGAATGTGACGGCGCGCTTTTTTTATTATGACTGACTTGGGGAGTTGGTCGGTATCCATGAATTTCTTGATGCTTTGCCGTGCAGCTTCCTCTTCTGTTTCAGAAACATGGCGAGCCTCTTCCTGACGATACAGATATGAATCTATTTTATCGGGAATCACACCCGCAGCCCGCGAATAGGCTGCAATCTGGGCTTTGCGAGGTTCTATCACCTGCCCGTCAATGAGCTGCCCGAGAGGACGGGGTGTCAGTGCCAGCTCCCCTGCATCCATCATTTCCCTGATAAGTTCCGAACCTGAGGCCGTGCGGGTGATAACCAGCGACGAACCTCTTTCCTCGTCAACTTCCGTCATACGCCACGGATCGCCGAAAACTATGTCGGCAAACACATTGAGCTTGTCGCTGCACACACGGCAACGCGGCGACGTAAAAAAGTCCTTGAGCAGGAAACGGAACGTGTTGGGAAACACCCTGATATCCTTCCCTTTAGAAGTGACGGTAACCGGCGCGGTTTTGTACTGGAGACATAAATTGTTGTGAAACAACAATTTATGTCTCCAGACTATTTCATAGTCTGGAAACAGACCGCTCATAGAGCAAAAAACGTCCTGGATTGTGTTGCAAAGCGTCCGGTCGCAAATAAGCCCGAGCCGGTATCTGATATTTTTAAAACGGTTAAGGCGCATCAACGCCTCGACACCCTGCATGTGGCATGGAAGCCCCACAACCGCAATGCTCTCATATCCCTTCGCGGCTTTCAATGTCGATAACATATCCACCGGCGTATAACATGATTTTTGTGTCACCTTCAAACCCTCTATGCCGGTTATCAGCCTGGCACTCACCACGGGGGGATTCCCCGCATCCATCCCGCACACAATCGCGGCATCAATTTTGCCGGTTCTGAACAGGTAGGAAACCGTTGCCGAGCATGCCCCGCCACTCTGCGAATTGACAAACAGCTGCTCGTCGGCACACCTCCCCACAAGGATGTCGTTAATTTCCCCGAGATATGGATCGGGATAGGTGGAATGCAGGTTCTGCATATCGAGCGACGGACACGTTTTGCGGCACAGACCGCAATTGATGCATTTTTCATCATCGACCACGGCATAAAGCCTCCCGATATTCGAAAACTTGAAGCCTATGGCATCAGTAGGGCATATCGCGGAACAGGCCCCGCAGTTGGAACACATGCGCGCCGCTGAAACATCTGTTATATTGGAGTTTGACATAGCCGTCATAATCGGTTTTTTAAACTTTTAATCTTATTAAATATGAATGCCCTCTCAACAGCCGTGCAGCCTATAAGCCACACAGCGGCGATGCACACAGAAATGGTGATGCCGCATTTCAGCACCAGTCCAGGAAATGTTTCGGCAATCCCGTTGGTGCACACGTAGGCCAGCACAATACTTACAGCTCCCACAAACAGCACATTCAGATAAACCTTCTTAAAAAATATCCAGGCACCCATATGAATCTTCGATTTAAGGAAGATAAAGCGAAGGAAAAGCATTCCCTGGGAAATCACTATCGCCACAACCACTGTGACATAGGGGCTGTAGCCCATTTTTAGAAGCAGGTAGGAAACCGGGAGGTTCAATAGCTTCAACCCGCCTACAACGATTTGGTAATTACGTATATCGCCTGTTGCCAGCATAGCCGTTATCAACGGCTGCGATATCGACTCACTGACCACGAAAAGCGTGAACAACTGCACGAACCTGACAGTGTAATCAGGCACGCTGCCCAGCCAAAGCGAGAGCAGGTAATCCGTGTTCAGCAATATGACAACGGCTATCATCCACAACAGGTAAAAGGAAAACCGCGCACCCCTCAATACCAACGTCGACAGATAAGCGAAATCACCCAATGCATACGATTTGGTAATCTGAGGATTAAGCGCCGTCATAAAATTCTGTGAGAAACTATACGCCGCATTGCTTACCTGCATCCCGATGCCGTAAGCCGCATTCACAACCGTCCCGAAAAAAAGGTTGAGCACCACATTGTTGCCTTGATCCCGGATAACCGACGACGATGTGCCGATAAAATTCCAACCGGCAAACCCGCTCATTTCCTTATATATGGATTTGTCATATTTCGGCCCGGTGCTGCATTCGGGGAAATGCCGCGTGCAATAAACCCCGTAAATCAACCTGATTACAACAGCGACTGCAAACAACAACGCAGCATACACCACGAGCCTTTCCGATGAAAAGGAGAGGATAAGGAATGCAACACCCAGTTTCAATGCTACTTCCACTATGCTTACATAGGCAAACGCCGCCATTTTTTCATGAGCCACGATAACCGCGTTGTAGGGGATGCTCAGAAGGTTTACAACAAACGTCAGGATTGAAAACAGCAGCACCCAATTGGCCGCAGCCAGCCGCTGAGGCTCGATGTTCATCTTTTGATTTAAAAACCAAAAGCCTACAGTGCTGCACAGGACCAGCACTATGAGCGATAGCACGATCTGGATGCTTAACGACGTGGCAAAGATTTTTTTGATTCTTTCAGGAGAACCCAGCCCGAGTTCATACGTAATAAACCGGCTTATCGCTGACGACAGCGAACCCGAAACTATTGAAAACAGGGTGACAATCCCACCTACCACATTGTAAATCCCGTAATCATGCACACCTAGTGCATTCAGGACTATACGGGAAGTGTACAGGGTCACCCCCATCACCAACACCATCCTGATATAAAGCAGCAAGGTGTTTTTGGCAATGGTTTTATTCTTTTCTGATGAAGTTGACATCAAGTTCAGATTGAGAATATATCGTAACGATATGCAACGAATGCCGAGGCAGCGTTAAAACTGCATCGGCCGATATTCACAGCAAGTTGATGCGGGGATTCAGTCGCGGGCAAAGAGGTCGCGGGTGTAGACTTTTTCCGACACGTCGGCAAGGGAGGGGTCGGTGCGGTTGGCGAGGATTGCGCGCGAAAGGCGCTTGAACTCGGCGAGGTCGTTGACCACGCGCGACCCGAAGAAGGTGGTGCCGTCGGCAAGCGTCGGCTCGTAGATAATCACAGTGGCGCCTTTGGCCTTGATGCGTTTCATCACGCCCTGGATTGACGACTGGCGGAAGTTGTCGGAGTTCGACTTCATCGTCAGGCGGTACACCCCTATGACGCATTCACCTTCTGGGGCGGTGCCATAGGCGTTGTGTGCCGAATAATTATAGTACCCGGCCATTTTCAACACCTGGTCGGCGATGAAATCCTTACGGGTGCGGTTGCTCTCCACAATGGCCGACATCATGTTCTGCGGCACATCGGCATAGTTGGCCAAAAGCTGCTTGGTGTCCTTGGGGAGGCAGTAGCCGCCATAGCCGAACGACGGGTTGTTATAGTGCGTGCCGATTCGCGGGTCAAGCCCTACCCCTTCGATGATTGCCTGCGAATCAAGCCCCTTGACCTCGGCATAGGTGTCGAGTTCGTTGAAGTAGCTCACACGCAAGGCAAGATAGGTATTGGCGAAAAGTTTCACCGCCTCGGCCTCCTTAAGCCCCATGAACAGGGTCGGGATATCCTCCTTCAAAGCCCCCTGCCGGAGCAAGGCGGCAAACGCATGGGCGGCTTTGTCGAGTTTTTCAATATCGGCCACACGGCCGATTATCCCGTTTTCACTGGCATAAGCCTCATGGTCGATCATCTTTGGAATACCCACGATGATGCGCGATGGGTACAGGTTATCGTAAAGAGCCTTGCTTTCACGCAGGAACTCGGGCGAGAACAGCAGATTGAAGCGCTCCACACCACGGGCGGCATATTTCAGGTAAAGCGACCTGCAATATCCCACGGGGATTGTCGACTTGATTACCATAACGGCATCAGGATTGACACTCAGAACCAGGTCGATGACCTCCTCCACATGCGATGTGTCGAAATAGTTCTTTACCGGGTCGTAGTTCGTCGGGGCGGCAATCACAACAAAGTCTGCATCGCGGTAGGCCGACGCCCCGTCGAGGGTCGCCGTCAAATCCAGTTGCTTTTCGGCCAGGTATTTTTCAATATACTCATCCTGGATTGGCGACTGCCTGCGGTTGATCATGTCGACCTTTTCAGGCACCACGTCAACAGCAGTCACGCGGTTATGCTGCGCCAGCAATGTGGCGATACTCAATCCGACATATCCCGTGCCGGCCACGGCAATGTTAAACTTTTCCATTATGATGTGCTTCTTTAATGTTATCTAGCTCTGTATCTGTAGAGACGGGATAGCATCCCGTCTCAGCATCCCGTCTCCGATAGCATCCCGTCTCCGATAGCATCCACGTCTCAAAAAGAACCCGATAAGCCTCCCCGTCTATTCCATAACGGTTTCTGAGGCTGGTTAAGTGCATATTATCGCAAAATTATATTCGGCCAAAGCCATCCCGAAAAGGAATCCCTATCCGGGACGGGGATATTACCTGGAACTGGGATGCTATCTGAGACGGGATGCTGAGACGGGATGCTATCGGAGACGGGATGCTATCCCGTCTCTACAGGTCGATGGCCCTCCAAGGCGGAAAGCAGGGGGAGGGTTATGTGGTCGAGGCGGGGGAATGTCTGTTTGGCAAAACGCAGATGCGGGAGAATCATATGGGGCGGAAGGGTGGCGGGATTGGCTCGGTATGCCTCTATAATCCCCATCGTGGCATCAATAAGCGTGTAAAACCACTCATCCTTCCCGCGAGAACCTGGCGACCGCCGCCCGTTGATAAGGCTGCGGAGAGCCTCCGTCAGCATGACGCACCGACTGATGTCAGACATCGCGGCCTCCGCCATACGGCGTTCTATCTCCCTGTATATCCGGCATATGCGCTTCCATTCAGCAGCGGTGTCAACCCCTTCTTCATAACGAAGGTCGAACGCCCGGTTTGCAGCGTCGACAGCTGCGCAAAGCTCCACGTCGGTCATGCGCTTGCTTATTGGAACCGTAACCGCCCCAGCCGAATTAACACCGACAACCATAGCCATTTATCGAATCTTGAAATTCCGAAGTTATATTCATCTCCCCCTCGGGGTTTGCCTAAATTTTACCCCAAAATTGACAATACCGTCTGCATCACGGAAATGCCCGCCACGATGCCGGACGCAGGAATTTGGCAGGGATTTCAGCCGTCACAATAGCGCCGTTCATCGCCTCGATGCGCACCACCACACGCAGACGGTCTTTCCCCACTTTATCAATCAACCCCACATGCCCTGTAAAATTGCCGTTGGTAACCGTCACCCGTTCGTTTGCCGAAAATTCAGGCATCGCCTCGGTTTCATCCGGGAAAAAATAGCGTATCGTATCACCGGCAACATCAGCCAGGAACATAAATGCCATCATCTCGTCGGTGTTGATAAAGGCAGGCGTGCGTTCGCTGTCGTGAAACGAAAACACATGCACACCCCTCCCCAGGCGGTTTTTCAACACAACCGCTGCGGCCGACGTGCAACGGAAAAACAGCATCTTCCCCATCAGCCTGTCGCCGACAGCCATATTCTTGCCACCCTGCGACGCCACCGGGATGAATGTCTCCACATTCCCTTCAACTACCTCTCCCCCCTTAATTCTCGCCGACACATCTTCGGGACTATCGGCAAAACAGCGCATGGCATACCATCGTTCGGTCAAATCGGTAATCGCCCCCGCCACCCGGCATGCGGCCTGCACCCCCTCTTCCCGTGTGGTATCGTCAAACTCATCCCCCATTATCTTCCTATAGGCCGTGTCGCCGGTAACGGCAGCCGCAATAACCGCACCACGCACCCCGATTGACTGCGCTACGGCAATCCATCCGTCAACCGCCGACTTAGGCGTGAGCGGATGCTTCAATTGCAATACGGTGCCTATTGCCCCCAACCCTTTTATATAAGTGGATTCCGACAGCCCGGCCAGATATTCCCGTATCCCCGTGCCATGTACGCGCCCGAATGCAGCCGCACCCTCCTGCATCCATTTTGCAGCAGGAAACCGTGCGAAGCCGCAGGCAGCGTCGACGTCATCATCCATCATTTCTGAGCCCGGTTCCGCTGCCAGCGCCTGCTTAAGTTTGCCCAACGGCAGCCCGCAGCCATAAACACACATCATAAACACATCACGAACACGCATCAGCCATGGCGAACCGCCCAAATCGGCATATGCCACACGGCGCAGTTCGTCGGCAGTGATGCCGCGCGTATCGGTTTCATTCGCGGAAACGACATCGGCAAACGCCGCCTTTATCACCCCGGCACATTGCTGCCCGAACGCATCTTTCAGCAATGCCCGCAACGTGCGCTTGTACATGGCAACAGTGGCCGCCGTCAACTTCTCCTCTGCAAGAAACCGGCCGAAACCGGTAACAAAATCAGCTGAAACCTGCCCCGACAACAAACTGCCGCATCCGCAATATTGCTCCAACCTACCCAGGACGGCAAGATACCCCTTGGCCGTAGATGCCGACTTACAGCATCTCACCCTTTCGGCAATATCTGAAAACCGCACCTCGACATCCCCGGCAACAGCACAATGCCTAATGGCATCATCTGCCGCCGACTCAGAACGTCCTACAGTGGAACCCATATAAACAAGAGGTTGCAAAAACTGCGTGAAATCAATAACGCAAGGAAAAATCAAACCACCCCGACTTTCGGGAACAGCTCTTCTCCCCCTGTTTGCGGCGTGTGTTCCATAACAGAGGTTTCCATAATTGCATGCACAACATAAATCATTGCCATACATCAAATTACCATAAGCCTGACAAAACCTGGCTCAATCTGATGCCGGTACATCTCTTAAGCAGAGATGTATCTATGCTGCAAAGTTACTCTTTTTCTGAATAGCAAGCAAGCCGCGCAATAAAAAGCCTTCGTTTTCCTAAGGCTCTTCCTCACCTTTGTTGGAATCAGAAATATGCTATTATCCATGTATCATTATCAAGCCAACGCTTGAACGGCAGGTTTCATTTTAATTTTAAATGAAACCTGGTATCGATACATCTCTGCTTAAGAGATTTACAACTCCTTTCAAAAAATAAAATCCTAAAAACACATTCCGCCCCCTCTACGCACCTCCGTCCGTCCAGCAGCATATAATAATATCGGTCAGAACCGAAATCCATCGGTTCTGACTAATCGCCACCTACCGCCATTGCCTATGGCTATATAAAAAATGCCGCGAATTCGGTTTTACCAAATTCGCGGCATCAAAATCAGTTGTCTTGGAGGGATTCGAACCCCCACAGGCGGAACCAGAATCCGACGTGCTACCATTACACCACAAGACAATCAATTTCAAAATTCGCTATAAAACGGGGCATCAAGAATATGATTGCTCGTTCAACGGGTGCAAAGTTACGCAGTTTTTTTGAATCACCAAAATTTATCGCAACTTTTTTGCATGAAAAAAATTTCACGCCCATTCACGTCCCCTATCAAACCTAATTCAACACCCTGAATCGTGACATCTCAACTGCCAGAATGCTACCGCCGATGCCGCAGCAACGTTGAGCGAATCAACGCAATGCGACATAGGTATGCGCGCCACATAATCAGTCGAAGCAATAACTTCGGCGGCAAGCCCGTCACCCTCCGTACCCAGCACGATTGCCAACCGGGGTTCGGCCATGAGCTGCGGATTGTCGATTGAAACCGACCTGTCGGTCAATGCCATCGCCACAGTTCGGAAGCCCAGCGTATTCAACGACTGCACCGGCGCGTCAAGCCAAGTCCAAGGCACAAGGAAAACCGAACCCATCGACACCCTGACAGCACGACGGTTCAGAGGGTCGCATGATGACCTGGTCAGCAACACCCCGTCGATACCGAGCGCGGCCGCCGATCGGAATATAGCCCCGATATTGGTGGTGTCAACAACCCCGTCGATTACGGCAATACGTCTCGCCCCGCGACAAACATCCTCAACCGAACGCTCACACCCCCTCCGCATGGCGCAAAGCACCCCACGCGTAAGCGTGTAGCCGGTCAGGGCGGCAAGCACATCCCTGTCGCCTGTGTAGACAGGTATATCACCGCAACGCTCTATAATATCAGCCGCATCCCCCTCGATATGCCTGCGCTCGCACAACAGCGACACCGGCTCATAACCGGCATCAAGCGCCACACGAATCACCTTGGGACTTTCCGCAATGAACACCCCTTTATCCGGCTCCAGCCTGTTACGCAACTGCGCCTCGGTCAGCCCCGAGAAACATTCCACCCCGGGATGACCCAAATCCTCAATCTCAATCGCACCCATCCTTCTCAATATCAAACATTTTCCATTTCGCCCAACTAACTTAAGCACCCGGAATCCATCCAGCGCCAAATACAAGCCTCATGGTTATACCGATGCCATGGCATCCTCATCTTCAACACGCCGCTTTTTATGGGCCAGCACTATGCTGAGTTCATAAAGCAGATAGAGAGGCACGAACACAATCATCAAGGTGAACGGGTCGCCTGTAGGGGTGATGATGGCGGCAAGCACTAGGAGCGTAACAACAGCCTGGCGCCGGTAGCGCTTGAGGAAAGCGGCGGTTACGATGCCCATACGCGACAGAATCCACGTCACGAAGGGAAGCTCGAACACAACCCCCATCACAAAAATCAGCATCAGGAAATTGTCGATATACGAACCCAGCGAAATCATATTGGTAATTTCGGAACTAAGTTCATATTGCGCCAAAAAGCGGAACGTGAACGGGAAAACCAGGAAGTAACCGGTGGCACACCCCAGATAGAACATAGGCACGCCGAATCCAAGCAACGCAAGCACACTCCGACGCTCCCCGTCATAAAGAGCCGGGCGCACAAACATCCACACCTCGCTTATAAGATAAGGGAACACCAAAAGGAACCCCAGGCAGAACGACGTGCTTATATGGGTTATAAACTGCGAAGCAAGCTTCACGTTGATTATATCCACCTTGAAATCCGACCCGAAATCAGGAAAGAATGTGCCGTAGCCACCCAACCCGCCGAGCCATCGGTAGAGAATGAAATCGGAAGATGTCGGCCCTAAAATCACGGAGTTGAAAATGTGCGGCATAAATGCAAAGCACACCCCCACCAACACTAAATAAACAAGTACGATTCGCATCAGCACCCAGCGCAGGGCTTCAAGATGCGACCAAAAAGTCATTTGGTTTTCTGATTCCGACATACCCGGATTTATTTACAGGTTTAATCATTACAGCACCCGGACACTTATCCTAATGCGACACCGTCCCCGGCTTTTACCGGGACGTGATGACAACATAAAAAAAGCATCCGGGTTACTGAAAATCGCATATTTACAACAACTGCAGTTTAGTTATTGGCAGCCTTGGCATACGAAGGCTTTACATAATCGGCGCCAACCAGATAGTCGACACTCTCCTTGGCCCCGTTCTCTTCGCCATTGGTAAATTCCTCGATTTCGACATAATAGCCTTCCATACCAGCCTTGTCGGCATTGTTGAAAATGGCGTCAAAACCAACCATGCCGCTCTGACCGATTTCACGGCGGTCTTTTATATGGAGCAGTTTGAAACGGCCGGGATATTTGTTGAAATAATCAACAGGGCTAGCATCGCCTATAACCGCCCAGTAAACATCCATTTCGAAAAGCACGTTTTCAGGGTCGGTATGCTCGATCATATAGTCGAGCATCGGCACATCCTCGATTTTATTGAACTCGAACGAATGGTTATGATAACCGAATTTCACCCCCTGCCCGGCGCAACGGCGACCGATTTCGTCAAACGCCTCGCATTGTTTCTGCAATTCGGCCAAGGTGGCAGGTGTCCACACGCCCGGCACCACGATGTATGAGATACCGGCAGCCTTATGGTCGGCGATGGCCTTATCCCACCAGGCTGTCAATTCCGACATGTCACCGCTCTTTATTTCTTCAGGACTGAGCGTGCGCCCGGTGTGCGACGAGGTTATCTTCACCCCGGCATCTTCGGCGGCTTTCTTGAATTCCTCGGGCTTAAGGCCGTAGAACGTGCCGTTACCGGCATCATAGTTTGCCGCTTCGAAATGTGTATAACCCATCTTACCGAGAGTGTCGAGCAATGCAGGCAGGTTGTTCTCATATTTCGCACCCGGAGCCATCAGGCCGCGCATTGAATAGAGCTGCAACCCTACCTCCTTCTTGGCAGGGGTTTCCCCGTTGGCAGAAGCTGTAGAGCATGACGACATCACAGCAGAAGCTGCCGCCAGCATGCATACCCCTCCCAATATCATTCTGAGTTTCATGTATTTACAATCTTTAGAAATTAATAATAGAGATGCCCGGTGAACAATCGTCGCGAATAATTCAACCGGGCATCGGTATATTTGTCAAATAAACGACCTATCAGTCAAGGGGTTTCACACGGATATTGCGGAACCACACATCGTCGCCGTGATCCTGGAAGCCGATGAAACCTTCGCGGTTCTCGCCGCCGCAGTTGTTGAGCAGTTCGAATGCAAGGGGCCATGCGGTTTCGCTGAATTTGCTGTTCTGGAGCATTTCTGTCCACTGGGGAGTCCACAGATGGTATTCAACCACATTGGCGTCGTTCTGCGAGTGAACCACAGTGCCTTTGTAAACAAGGATTTTTGCCTTGTTCCATTCGCCGAAAGGCTTCTGGTTCTGCGGTTTTGCAGGAATCATGTCGTAGAGTGAAGCCGACATGCGGTTGCCGTCTACACCGAGCTTTGCATCGGGGTGGTTGGCATTGTCAAGCACCTGGTATTCGGGAGCCGAGATATAGATAGGCTGAAGCTGTTCCGAACCGTCATCGTTTTTGGTCACAACTTCCTGGCCCAGGTAGAAGATGCCGGAGTTACCACCCTTGGAAACCTTCCATTCCACCTCCAGTTCGAAATTGCCAAGCTTTTTAGCAAAGATAATGTCGCCACCGTCGCCGGTCTGGGCTTCGCCGCCACCTGCGCCGTTGAATTTGATGGCACCGTCCTCAACAGTCCAGCGTGCAGGCACGGTATCCTTGCCGTATCCGCGCCAGCCGGTGAAATCCTTGCCATTGAAAATCACATAATATCCGTCGGCATCCTGGGGGAAAGAAGCCAGGTCGACCTGCTCCTTGTCGAGAAGGGTATATGACGGCTGGGCCACAGAATCTGTTGCTGCCTCTTCGGCTGCCTGATTGCTATTTTTGTTACCACACGATGCCAAAGCCAGGGCAGCTACTGCGGGAACGAACAAAAGAAGTTTTTTCATGATTATGTTTTTGTTGTGTTGTTTTGGTTATCGGTTGTTTATCAGTAAGTCGTAAAATTATGCCTTACTTATGGAATCACATGCTGTCACGCAGGCATATCGGGCAGCTTCCAGCCGTCGCGGTATGTGTGCTTGATCATCTCGTTGGCATATTGACGGGCATTGACCGGCTCAGTCCATGTCTTGTCGAATGTCGGGTGACCGTCCTTGATCTGGAACCCGTCCTTGATTACGGTGCGGATCATGGCATCCTCGGGGATATTGGTAAACTGCATGTTCGGGCCGTCCCATTCGAGCACCTGGTTAAGACCCTGCAGACGCACTGCAAGCACACCCATCACCACCATTTCGTTGAACGGGCCAGCCTCGCTGAAATCGGATGCCGACGGGATACGTACCGACGGATCCTCCTTACATGCGCGCACCCAGTCCATCTGGTGCGAAAGTTCGACTTTGCGTGCCAGCGACGGAACCTTAGGCTCGCGACCCGACAGAAGGTAGGGACGCTCCCCATAGCAGCCGCAGATAAGCGTATCCTTGGTGCCGTGGAAAATCACGCCGCCACCTGCATAGTTGAGGTCTTTACCATCGGGAAGCCCTGCGGGACGGGGAGGTATCAGACCGCCGTCATACCATGTAACTTCAACCTCGGGCATAGCCACCTTAGGCATATTGTCGCGTGCGGGGAACACGAATTTGATCATCTGCGCATTGGGGGCGGATTCGTTGAGCAGCAATGTCGAGCTGCCGTGAACCTTTGTGGGATAGCCGAGCTTCAGACCCTTGAACACCGGGTGAAGGATATGGCACGCCATATCGCCGAGGGCGCCTGTGCCGAAATCCCACCAGCCACGGAAATTCCAGGGGGTGTAGCATGAGTGATAGGGACGTTCGGGAGCCGGGCCCAGGAATGCGTCCCAGTTCATTGTCGAAGGCACCTTCATCCCCTTTTCAGGACGTGAAAGACCCTGCGGCCAGATGGGACGGTCGGTGAAGGCTTCAACCTTGGTCACCTCGCCGATTTCGCCGTTCCAGATCCAGTCGCAAATCTGGCGTACACCCTCGCCCGACGCACCCTGGTTACCCATCTGTGTAGCCAATTTATGCTTGTCGGCCAGTTTGGTGAGCAGGCGCGATTCGTAAACGGTGTGTGTAAGCGGTTTTTCAACATACACGTGCTTCCCTGCCGCCATGGCGTCGGCTGCAATGATTGCATGCGTATGGTCGGCGGTTGCCACCATCACCGCATCGGCATCCTTGAGCATGGCGTCATACATCTTGCGGTAGTCGTTAAACTTCTTGGCACCGGGATATTTCTTGAACACATGGTCGGCATATGACCAGTCGACGTCGCAAAGACCGATGATGTTTTCACTCTTCAGGCCGTCGAGCACTGCCGAGCCGCGGCCTCCGATTCCCACACCAAGGATGTTGAGTTTGTCACTGGGAGCCGTATGTCCGTAAGTTTTTCCAAGAACGGTGTTTGGCACAACGGCAAGACCGATAGCCGCCGTAGCACCCGATTTAAGGAATTGTCTCCTTGAGATCTGTGATGACATAATTTATCTATGTGATTAATTTGATTGGTTATGAGAAGGGATGCCTAAGGGGGGATATCCCGGCTTCAGTATCCCTGACTATTTTTTGGGTTCCTCCGCGCAGTTCTCAATATCCTTTTCGATATTGTTAACCCCCTCCTTGAAGCTTCTGACACCCTTGCCGATGCCCCGCATCAGCTCGGGAATTTTCTTCCCTCCGAAAAGAAGGAGCACTATCAGCGCGATGACCATTATCTCACCTGCACCGAGGTTGCCTATAAAAAGTAGTTGCTGTGACATGTCGTTATTCTATTATTGATTATTGTCATTTATTTTAAGAAGCAGACCGGAAAAGGCGACAGCCTCATCTCCCGAATGTCTGCCGGTTCAGCAGTCCGTAACCTTCGGTCATTGTGCGGCGGCGCTCATGAATCATTTCCAGCTCCTCCGAGGTGCCCCGGATAGGGAGGTCATGTGTGGCTGCATCATGAAGGCACCTCCATGCGAACTCCGACGCGATGGCCGAATCGCGGAACGAGGGCAGGCGGCTGTCGCGTCTGCCCGATTCGATCGAATCGGCAAAAAGCTCTATCAGCCTGTCGATATTCTTACCCCCGTAGGCACGTTCTATTCGTTGCGTCCTGTCAACGCCATGCCATTCCACCACGGCGTTCTTGAAATCGTGCGACATCCTCACAATCCCCTTCGTACCGATTATGTCGATATAGGAGTTATGGGTCTGCTCGGCCGACAACTGCCCGTACACATGCCCCTGGGTTATGTCATATACCACACCGTTTTCAAACGTGCCATGGCACTGCAACCACCACGGATCCTTATATGCCCACATCCGCACAGCCTGCGCACGGCATGTTTTGAATTCGGAACCGGCCAGGCAACGTGCCACATCCACATAGTGCATGCCGCAATCATGAAAAGCCGGCCCTTCAGCCTCATGCCCTTCGCCAGGGGAAAGCCCTGGGGTCATATGGCATACACGCACCACGGCCAAATCACCTATATCACCCGACTCGATGCATTCCTTGAGTGTTTCCAGATACCACGAATTGCGGATATAGAGGTTGACCGTAGAAATAACCGGGGCCGACTCGGCCAGCCTCACCGCCTCCCATTCGTTTTCAGGAGTGTCGGCAATCGGTTTTTCGGCAATTATATGTTTACCGGATGCCACAGCCTTGCGTATGCGGCTTAGACGCGTATCGGCCAACGCCGACAACACCACTGCGTCGATAGAAGGGTCATTGAAAATTTCATCATCGTTCGTCACGACCTTCACACCCGGCACACCGGCACGGATTTCGTCATGACGTGATTCGTTCAACTCGCAAATGGTTACGACTTCCCACCGGGGACTTTTCCTAAACTCATTAAGATAGAAGCCCCCCATGCGTCCCAAGCCGATTATTCCAACTTTTATAGGTCTCATACGCCGCACTGAATCGCTTTGACTGCAATATCTTTACAACAAATAATTGGTTATGATTTACCAGGTTATGATTGGTCTGCCTCAAAAGGCCGGTGCCGGATGAACAACACCGCCGCCTCCAAGAGGTTTTCGGTTTTAAAATTACATAAATTTTTCTACCCGCACCTATTATAGGTTACGTCCAGGCGGATGTTTTAACAAAAAAAAATGTTTGTACACATATACTAAACAATGCGGCACCCTTTCTCCCGAAAGGGCAGTCTCCCCCTTGAAATCAGGTCATTGCCCGGCTTCACAGACGGAGCAGATGGGAAAGCGATATGCGCGCGTCGCGCAACATTTCTTTAATCGGGGTCACGATAGGACGGAAGCTGTCATGCTCGAGCGGTGTGAAAATGCGCAATGCCCCTTGGTGGCATTTTATGTCGAGAATATCGTCCATCATCATCGGTTCTCCGTCGATATGCGCCTCTCCCGGTTTCGAACGGTATATCACGGCGGCAGGGGCACGGAAACAGTGCACCATGGTGTTTTTATTGATGAAGCCGGTGAAAATATCCATCCCCATGACTGCGGCATCGATAGGCGAGCCGGAATGGACTATCGTAATATCAAGCAAACCGTCGGTAATGCTGGCATGCGGCGCGATATAGGCATTGTTACCCCACTGCGAGGCATTGCAAACCGCCACAAGGAATGCCTTCTCGGTCAACACCTTGCCGTTTGCGCTTAAAGCATAGGTCTGCGGACGGAACTGCACATATTCCGATATCGCGCTTTTCACATAACTCAGCAACCCGCGACGGCTCTGACGTGCGAACCGATGGCTCACAGCGGCGTCAAAACCCATACCGAAAGTGCAGAAAAACGGCAGGCCGTTGACTGTTCCGTAGTCCGACGCCACTATGTTGTCATTCATGATTATGTCGAGAGCCAAGGATATATCCATCGGTATGCCCAGATGACGTGCCAGGCCGTTGCCCGAACCTGCCGGAAGGATTCCCATCGCCGTATTGCTCCCACACAATGCACGGGCGGTTTCATTTACAGTGCCGTCACCGCCACAGGCAAGGACACACCCGTAACCCTTTGCCGAGGCTTCGGCCGCAAGTGTCGTGGCATCCCCCCGTCCGCCGGTGAACCGAACATCAAGGTCAAATCCGAATTCCTTCAACCGCCCCGCAACCATTTCGGGCACGTTCTTTTTATTTCCCGTGCCCGAAATGGGGTTTATTATCAACATCGCACACTTGCGTGAAGCGGCGCCATCAATGCTATCTGTCATGGATTCAAAATCACATTAAGAGATTGCCTAAAATATCTGTCGCGAAAACAATGTCAGTCGCGTATAAGCACCTTCAGCGGGGTGCGCTGCTGGTCGGTCACGATAAAGAACGCACCACGGGGAAGCATGATTTCAACATTATTCCCAATCTCAGGAATCATACGCACCAGACGCCCTGATGCGTCATACACCCGGCATCCCGTATGAGGGGTGCCGCACACAAGCCTTACACCACCTTCTATATAAGCCCAGCCAAGCGGGTTATCAACCGAAACATCCATGATTCCACCCGACTCGAGATCGACGAACACTTCATTGGAACGTGCCGAGAAGAATCCCAGGCGTGCCGACCTTACATTATAGCTTTCGCGTGTGCCAGGCTCGCAACCGTCAACCAAAAGCTCGTTGGTCTCGGCTTCAATATCTTCCGATGCCGCAGCGCCGTCGGCATAGACGGTGCGTGTAACCACATAATAGTCAACTACGTCATTGGCAGGTACCTCCCAATTGGCAGTATATGATGTCGACGTGACATCCGTAGCGGCAAGAGCCTTGAAATCGTGCAGTTCAGGCTCAGGCAGACATTCTCCGCGCAGAATCACCGCACGCGACGACTCTTCCAGGCCTCCGTCGGAAATGAGCAGGCGCGATTCATGGGTTCCAAGCTCGGTGGGGGCATACTTGACCTTAAGCCAATAACCGTTATCGGAATTAACCACCGAAGCCGATATGCTCGAGGCATCGGCACTGAACATATCCTTGTCGCCACGGTAAATCATTATGCTCAGACTGCCCTTCAGGTTCTGCCCCTGGAAGAACAGGCTGGAGGTATTGGTCGTCCCGATGGCCGTTTCCCCGAATTCCAGAGCCATTCCCTGCACGGGGGTCACCAGTTCGGGATCCCCGGCAGGTTCCTGCGACGAGCCGGGAATCCATATCTGCCCCTTTTTCGAACCCCAGAGATAGTCGGCCAGTTCGGGATAGTCGATAAACGGGTTGCGGTTGGCCTGTATGCGGTAAACCTCCTCGTTTCTGTCAATCTCCTTCTGGCTCACGGGGTCTTCCTTATGCCATTTCAGCAGAAGGCTGACCGACCACGGGTTGAGGGTGGGATAATCGTTATTGTTAACCATGTAGGTATATTTCCACTGCAGGTTCTGATAACACGTCACCATGTAGAAATACGTGCGGGCGAAATCACCCTTATACTCGTCGTCAGGTTCGAACACCTGCGAGGCACCACCCCCCTGCCCCAGCACGGCATATCCCACCTGCGTGATTCCGTTGTCGAATTTCGGGGTCTGCACCTCGCCCAACGGGTAATTGCTTTTGGCCATATTGGCTGCTGCCTCCGAAGGATAAAGATGGTTGAGGTCGACATAGGCAGGCGTGGTGGTCGAGCCGCCCCACCAGCTTTTCGGAAAAGAATGCTCGCGGTTAAGCCCCCGGAAACCGTTACGCACATACAGGGGTATGTTGCCATACATATCCCACCATTCGCCATATCGTCCGTTATCCTGGGGATACACATCGGTGCGGCGGAAATAATCGGGAAGGGCGTTATAGGATGACACCTCGGTATGGTTATACAGAAGCTTGTGAAGAGCTGTTTTCAATTCCCCTTCCTTCTTGCCGGAGGCGGTGCGGTAATAGCTCACAGGAATTTCAGCCGACACCGCGAACACCGAGGCAACGGCAACAAGTAAAGTGGCCGGCAACCGGCTACTACGTAACATTGATGACATAAATAATGTAATGGTCTATAAACAAATAGTTGTCAGGTAAGCCGTAAAATCATTCTATATTTCCGATGGCAGGAAATATAACGCCGCCGAAGCAACCATCTTTGCAATAATCTTTATGACTTACTTATCCCTCAAAAGCGCATTCAAACGCCTTTGGATAAAACATTTTTTGTTTCACAAATGTTGCATCGGTTACTCCAAATATTTCATAACACGTTCGCTTATCACGTTAGGGGCAATGCCACGCAGACAATGCCAGTCACCACGGAAACATGGCTTGTTGCCGAACACCGAACACGGGCGGCACGTCATAGGCATTTGCACGGTATCCTCCTCTTTCTGACGCCAGCCTTTGAAACCGCAATAAGGATGCGTCGCACCCCACACACTGACCACAGGCGTGCATACCAGTGATGCCAGGTGCATGTTGGCCGAATCCATCGACACCATCACGTCAAGCCAGCTGACCAACGACAATTCTGCCGGGAAACCGTAACGCTTACCGGCAAGCGAAACAGTCGATGGATACCGTTCCGACCATGTCTGCAAAATCTCACACTCGGTTTCACCCCCGCCAAACAGGAACAGACCCACATCAGGCAGCGACGATATTTCCTTCACAACCTGCTCCATCATCGCCGGAGGATAGATTTTACCCGCATGTTTGGCAAACGGGGCGAACCCCACCCATTTAACACCTTCCGGCTTCGGCGCTGTAATCATCGCGAATGCCTCAGGCGAGCCTTTCCCCGTTCCGAAAAGACCATGGAAACGGCTTTCGACAGGCAACCCTATGCCATGAAAAGCCTGACGGTAGCGTGCACGCATCGAGATAAGCGGCAAAAGCACCTTGCCGTGCCGGCGCGTAAGGGCTCGTTTGCCTTTGCGCCCCTTGTTCACAACCGAGACAGGGATGCCATGCAGGCGGCAGAAGGCACCGAACACCTTGGTACGCAGCACATCGTGAAGGTCAATCATCCCGTCAAACCCGAACCTGTCGCGATGTTCCTTGAACAGACGCCATAATCCGGCGACACCGCTATAGTCCTTCTCCAAATCAACCCCCACTACCGTCAGGTTCGATGGCGGATTGATAAAGATTGATGTCATCGACCGGCGTGTCACGAAGGTGAACCGTATTTCAGGATAGCAACGGCATGCGCTATAAACCACCGGCACGGTCATCGCCACATCGCCCAACGCCGAAAACCTGGCTATAAGCACACTCGTAAGCCTACGCGGATTGTTGCCTGAGTCGCAGGCAGACTTATATTGATTCAAATCTCAGTTTCTTTTTTACGATGTTTTATACGCAAAGATACACCCATTTCGACATAACGAACAAATTTAGCGCTTGATTTGTAACATCTCTTTTGCCTAAGGGGCTTGCAGAGTGTTGTTTTTTACCTAACTTTGCGTAGAACGGGTTAAATCACCCGCAAGATAACAGGAATCAGAAACAATTAAAATTCATATCTACCATGACTTTTACCGAAAATTGCAACGAGGTTTTCGACCGCGCGACAGCCGGCTACCACATTACCGACACTGTTGACGCCCCCTACACAAATCCCTATCCCGCAGGGTCAATCAACGCCATACTTTATGCAAAGAACTGGATCGACGTCAACCAATGGCACATGGAGGATTTGATTCGGAACCCTGACATCGACCCCGTTGAAGCCGTGGCGCTCAAACGACGCATCGACGCATCCAACCAGGAACGCACCGACATGGTGGAGGAGCTCGACACATGGTTCCGCGAGAAATACGCCGGAGTATCACCCCTTGCAAATGCCACCATAAACACCGAAAGCCCCGCATGGGCACTCGACCGCCTCTCTATCCTCGCAGTCAAAATCTACCACATGCGTGCCGAGACCAAACGTGAGGATGCGGGTGACATGCATCGCGAAAAATGCGCCGGGAAACTTGCAATCCTGCTCGAGCAGCGTACCGACCTGACCGACGCAATCGACACCCTCCTCGACGATATAGCAGCAGGCCGCAAATACATGAAAGTCTACCGCCAGATGAAAATGTATAACGACGCCGATACCAACCCCGTGCTATACGCAAAAAAATAAAACGCCTCAGATATAGGGATTATGTGAACAATGGGAGCTATGAAACCTGCCTACGGGTCATAGCTCCCATAACACTGAGGTAACCCCGATTTGCCTATCGGGTAACCCGGCTAGAAAGCCGTTGCATCTTTTGAACCAACAAGGGGGGCGTCAATGTTAATTAACCGGGGAGAGGGGCGACACAGGGAGGGGAACAGTTTCAACATCAAAGTCATCTTGGCTTTTTAAGTAATGATGACCTCATCATACCTATTTATTTTTGAGAAACAGTGAAGAAGGTAATCAATTATATTTTAAAGACAATCATGTGGTCGGTAGTCGGGATAATCGGGCTGCTGGTTCTTGCCGTAGTGTTGCTCTACCTCCCTCCTGTTCAAAACCTGGTGGTCAAGAAGGCGCTGGAAAGCGTCAACAAGTCGGGCGATATGCACATCTCCGTAAAAAAACTGCGGCTCGGCTTCCCACTCGACCTCACCATCGACTCACTGAGCATGCAGGCTCCCGGCATGGACATTGCTGCCGGGAAAGCTGCTGCCGACATTGCCTTCATGCCGCTGTTGGGAGGGAACGCCGTGGTGCGCGACCTCTCTGTCGACGATGCCATCATTAATCTCGGCACCCCCGATTCCGCGCTTTATATGCGCTCATCCGTAAAACTGGCACGCCTCGAAGATACAAATGTCGGATTGTTTTCCAACCATATCGACATCGGTCTGCTTACCGCGTCGGGCGGCGACATATCCATGATTATGACCCCCGACACCGTGCCTGCCCCTAAATCAGAAAGCGCGCCTGCCACATGGGAAATAAACCTTGACAAGGCAAGGCTCGAAAAAATCGGCTACCGCATGCAGATGCTCCCCACAATCGACAGCCTGGCATGCAACCTGCCAGTTGCGGAACTTACAAACGGGGAAATCAGCCTGCGCCACAACACCATCAACATCGGGGAAATAGCAATTTCGGGTGTTGATGCCACATACATCGTCCCGACACAGGAATATATCGCATCACACCCGGCACCCGTAATCCCGGCCGACACGACCGGCACCGTGGTCACCCCTTGGTCTATAACCGCCGCCAAACTAAGGCTCGACGGCTCTCATGCCCTATATGCGGCCAAAGGTGCCATACCTTCCGAAAATTTCGACCCGGCATATATCGAAGCCAGCGAAATCCATATCGCCGTCGACTCGTTTTCCAACCGAGGTAGCGAGATACGCGTGCCACTCACCAGGCTTTCAGCCCGCGAACGCTGCGGGATAGCACTCGATGCATCCGGGCTGTTCGAAATGGATTCCCTGTCGATGCAGGCACACGGGTTCTCTATAAACACCCCGGCATCAAAAATCACACTCGACGCCATGATGGGGCTTGACACCGTCAATCCTCCGCTTGACGTCAGGTTGAGCGCCTCAATAAGCCCCGACGACCTGAAAAAGCTCACACCGGCGGCGGCCGCCCCTATAGCAGCCACACTCCCCCCTTACACCCCGCTCGACCTGCAAGCCGACATCGAAGGAAGGATGAACAACCTAGACATAAAACGGCTGAGTGCCGACCTGCCCCGCCACATCTCTATAGCCGTGACCGGCACAATTGCCGATTATTCCGACATAAACCGTGCCGTAGGGAATCTGCGCATAACCGGCTCCTTGCCAAACGGCAACTTCATAAAACCGGCATTGTTCGATGCCAAGACAGGCCGCCAGGTAAACCTGCCGCCACTGCGGCTTCTCGGCACCACCAGCCTCAACCGAGGCGTGATTGCAGGGAATCTGAAAGCTGTTACCGGCAAAGGCGATGTGGCCCTCGACGCCAGGTGGGATAACCGCCGCGAAGCATATGAGGTAAACCTCGATATGAACACCTTCCCCATCCAGTCAATCCTCCCCCTCGCCGGTGCCCGCGACATTGATGCGACCGTTGCCGTGACAGGGTTGGGAATCGACCCGTTCTCGCCCAAAACAAAAGCAACAGCAAAAATAGCCCTTGACCATGTGGAATATATGGGTAGGAACTATGACGATGTGACACTTGACGCCATTGTGGCCGACGGACATGCCGCCATAGAGGCCCTATCCCGCAACCGAAACGCCAACTTCTCGCTAAAAGCCGACGGCAACCTATCGGGCGACACCTATGATTGGAACTTCGACGGAAATATCCGCCACATCGACCTCCGCGCCCTCGCGCTATCCGACACCACGGCCGATGGTTCTATAACCCTTTCCGGCAACGCACGCCTGCGTCCGGCGGTGGCAGCCACAAGGCGCACATCCGCACGCCCCATGACCATCTATGCGAATGTCAACATTGCCGACCTCTACTGGCATATGCCCGGTGATGCCGTCAATGCAAACGATATAGCCATTGAATTCAATGCCGACACAACCCTGACCGATGCCGCTCTCACCAACCGCGACCTTGCACTGAAATTCTATGCGCCGGTGCCGCTCGACACCCTGACAAAACGGTTCGGGTGGGCAGCCATGGTTCTCAACCGCGACATGGAGCGCCGACGCCTGGCAATCGACACACTTCAACGCGCCCTCCCCCCGTTCTCCCTCAACTTGCAGGCTGGAACCGACAACATCCTGTCGAACTACCTGCTCGGTAGCGACATATCATTCCAGACCCTACATGTCAACGCTCTTAACGACAGCCTGCTCACACTCAACGCCTATTGTGACGGTGTAAAATCGGGCGAAACAAAACTCGACACCCTGACCCTTTCGATGAAGCAACGCAACAACTATATGCTTTACGAGGCAAAGATGCGCAACCGTCCAGGCACTTTCGACCAATTCGCGTCAGTCGATGCCAAAGGTTATATCAATGCAGACCGTATAGCCCTCATCTTCAAGCAACAGAACCTGGCGGGAGAAACGGGCTACAGCCTCGGGGCAATGGCACGTGTCGACGATAAGAACACAATCGAACTCCGGTTTGTGCCATACCACCCCGTTATCGGTTATAAGGATTGGGAAATAAACAAGGACAACTTCATCCGCTATAACCTTCAATCGCAGCATCTCGACGCGAATCTCGACCTGCACAACTCCGTCAGCTCCGTGCACCTTTTCACGGAGCATCAGGAAAACGACTCACTGCAGGAGGACGTAATCCTTAAGGTGAAAGACATAAAGCTATCCGACTGGCTGGCGCTCAACCCGTTCGCGCCACCGATTACCGGCGACCTCTCTGCCGACATGCGCCTGTCGTGGCAAAAGCCCGACCTCAACGGCAACGGCACGGTGTCGCTCACCGGGTTCAACTACGGGAAGAAAAAAGTAGGCGATTTCGAGCTTGCGCTTGATGTCAGCACCAACACCGCAGGCACAATCCGAGCCAACACATCGCTGATGGTCAACGGTGTCAAGGCTATAACGGCCACAGGCAACCTCAACGACTCCACTGCCGAGCATCCATTCCTGCTCGACTTCAAGATGATAAGGTTCCCCCTCTCGGTGGCAAACCCATTTCTGCCGCAAGGCACTGCAAGCCTTTCGGGTGTGCTCAACGGCGAAATGGACATAACCGGCGACATGGCCAACCCCATATTCAACGGATTCCTCGATTTCGACACAACCACCGTCAACGTGGAGATGCTCGGCACACCGTTCCGTTTCTCCGAAGATAAAATCCCCGTAACGGATAACGTGGTCAGATTCGACAACTTCACAATCACAGGGGTGAACAACAACCCTCTCGGAATCAACGGCACTGTCGACATGTCGTCGATGGCATCACCGAAACTCGATCTCGCGCTCCAAGCCCGGAACATGCAGATTGTAGGGTCGAAAAAACAACGCCGGAGCCAGGTCTACGGCAAAGCATTCATCGACCTTGATGCCAAAGTGAAAGGCTCCATGCAATTCCTCGATGTCGATGCGGCTATGAACCTGCTGCCCGGCACCAACGTGACCTATGTAATGGCCGACGCCGTAAACGAGCTTACATCACGTAGCAACCAGGATATGGTAAAATTCGTCAACTTCAAAGATACGACAGTAGTTGCCGATGCCGACACCATTGCGTCTCCTTCGATGATGATGAACCTCGACGCACGTCTGACCATATCGACAGGCACAACCGTCAACGTCGAACTCGACCCGCAAGGCAAAAGCAAGGTGCAGCTACACTCGTCGGGAACTGTGAACTACACTACCGACTATATGAACGACGAACACTTCACCGGGCGCATCAATATCAACAACGGCTTCGTGAAATACTCAGTGCCGGTGATAGGTGAGAAATCGTTTGACTTCAAGGAGGGCAGCTATGTGGAATTCAGCGGCGACATGCTCAACCCGACACTCCATGTGCTGGCTTACGACCAAATCAGGGCAAACGTTGCACAGGACGGCACAAACTCCCGCGTCGTGAACTTCGATGTCGAGCTTACCGTAACCGGCACCCTCAACCAGATGAACGTGGTGTTTGACCTCGAATGCCCCGACGACATCACAATTGCCAACGAACTCAAATCGATGAGTCCCGAACAACGTGCCAACCAGGCTATGAACCTGCTGCTCTACAACACCTACCGCAGCGGCGGCACCCAGACCATCAGCAGCGGCAACGCAGGCACAAACGCGCTGTTCAACTTCCTTGAATCACAACTTAACTCCTGGGCATCATCAGCCATAAAAGGTGTAGACATATCGTTCGGCATCAACCAGTACGACAAAACTGTCAACGGAGCCAACACAACAGCGATGAATTATAGCTACCGTGTGAGCAAATCGCTGTTCGACGACCGCTTCAAGATAGTGGTCGGCGGCAACTACACCACCGATGCCGAAGCCGATGAGAACTTCGCGCAAAACCTGATAGCCGACATCTCGTTCGAATACATGCTCAACAAAGCGGGAACAATGTATGTGCGCCTGTTCCGTCACACCGGCTACGAAAGCATCCTTGAAGGGGAAATAACCCAGACCGGCGTAGGTTTCGTCTACAAGAAGAAAATCGGACGCCTGTCGGAACTGTTCAACTTCATGCACAAACGGCCTGAAACCACGCAGATGCAGCCACCGCAACAAGGTCTACCCGCACAGGCTGCCCCTGCCCAGGTTCCACCGCCGGGCGACCGCCCTGTGCCGAAAACCGACAACACTCAGAAATCAGCAATCAAACCCGACAACACTGACCACGAAAATGAAACCGACCGATAACACCACCTCATGCACACGCCGCATAATGCAGACACTGGCCGTGTGTGCCGGTGTGCTCATCGTCGGCGCATGCTCCACCACAAAGCGAATCCCCGAAGGGGAACAGCTCTACACCGGCATTAAAAAAATCGACATCACCGCTCCCGAAGGCGACAAAGTGCCCGAAGGGGTGGCCGGGCAGATTACAGAAGCCGTAGGCGTGCCGCCAAACAACGCGATATTCAAGTCACCGAAATACCGATGGCCTTTCCCTGTGGGGCTGTGGGTCTATAACAACTGGGATGATCCGGGCAAAGGAATCAAGCACTGGCTCTACGACAAACTTGTGTCTGAGCCGGTACTGGTGTCAGACGTAAGGCCGCAAATCCGCACACGCATGGTCGACGAAATCCTCGACAACAACGGCTACTTCCGTGGGAATGCCACCTACGAGACAATCGACCAAAAAGACCCCAAGAAGGCCAAGATAAGCTATACAATAAAGACGGGGCCGGCCTACACCCTCGACTCAATCGGGTTCCTGCCTGACACATGCCTGCTCAACCACCTCATCGACTCCATCGCAATGCGCGACCCCTACCTGCGTGCAGGGGAACGCTACTCTACCGACTCACTTTCGGCCGTGCGGACGCGCATCACAAACAAACTCCGAAACCGGGGATTCTACTTTTTCCGCCCCGACTATATCGAGTATCTCGCCGACTCTATCAACCAGCCTTTCAAAATAGACCTTCGGATGATGCTGGCCAACAACATACCCGCCCCTATGCTTGCGCGCTACACAACAGGCGACATAACGGTGTACGCATTCCGTAACCAGGGAGGGGGCACCCCCGACACTATACACACCTCGCGGGGTACCCTTATCCAGATGAAACCGTCGCGCCTGCGCCACCAGCTCATTCCCGAATGTGTCACCTTCCGACAAGGGAAAGTGTTTGCCGTTCGCGACATGAACAGAACGCAGACACGCCTTGCTCGTCTCGGGATTTTCAACGCCATCAATATCGACGTGGTGCCGGATTCCGCCCGCAACGACCGCAAACTCAACGTAATTGTGAACTGCACATTCGACACCCCACTGGAAGCTACCGTCGAACTCAATGCCTCCTCGAAATCAAACTCCTATATCGGGCCTGGAATCCTTCTCGGCCTGACCAACCGCAATATTTTCGGCGGGGGCGAGCAATTCAACGTCACCCTTACAGGCAATTACGAATGGCAGACAGGCAAGGGCAAATCATCGCTGTTCAACTCCTATGAATTGGGGATATCGACCTCTCTTGCAGTGCCTCGGCTACTCGCGCCCGGCTTTATCAAGCGCCGAAACCGCAACCTCAACTGGACGCGTTTCACTTTGGATTTCGACATCCTTAACCGCCCGCACTATTTCAAGATGGCGCAGTTCAATTTCTCGTTCAACTACGACTGGCAGTCGTCGCGCTACTCCTCCCATACCCTCACACCATTCAAACTGACCTACACAAACCTGCTCAACACCACCCAGGTGTTCGACTCCATCACCAGTGCAAACCCGGCGATAGCCCTGAGTTTCCGCAGCCAGTATATCCCCCAGTTGAGCTACACTTACACCTACGACCGGGCATTTGACCGCGACAACGCCATCACCTGGCAGACAACCCTGCAAGAGGCCGGCAACCTGTTTTGGAGCGTTTACGAACTATGCGGCAAACATGGTGAGAAAGAATTGTTCGGCACACCGTTCTCACAATTCGTCAAAGGTACCACCCAGCTCGTTTATAACCGCCGGCTTTGGGGCGACAACTGGCTGGTGAGCCGTGTGGCCCTCGGCGCGGCACATGCCTACGGCAACGCCAAGGAAGTGCCCTATGCCGAGCAGTTCTATGTAGGTGGTGCCAACTCAATCCGCGCATTCACAGTTCGTTCCCTTGGTCCGGGAAGCTACAGGCCGCCGGAGGATGTGCGCGACAGCTACTTTGACCAAACCGGTACATTCAAATTCGAAATGAACCTTGAATACCGTTTCCCAATAATCGGCCCGCTCCACGGCGCCGTATTCATAGACGCGGGCAACGTGTGGCTCCTCAAGGATGACCCACTCCGTCCCGGCGGACAGCTTAAGGCATCCACCTTCCTGCGCGACATTGCCCTAGGCACAGGTGCCGGTCTCCGCTTCGACATAGGTATGCTCGTTATACGAGGTGACCTCGGCATAGGTATCCACGCCCCCTACGACACCGGCAAGAAAGGCTACTACAACATGGAATCGTTCGGAAAATCCCTCGCATTCCACCTAGCTATAGGATACCCGTTCTAAGTTGTAAGTTATAAGTTGTAAGTTCTAAGTTGTAAGTTGTAAGTTCTAAGTTGTAAGTTGTAAGTTCTAAGTTGTAAGTTGTAAGTTGTAAGTTGTAAGCGAAGATACCGACGGAGGTTTTAGCCGTCGGTATCTTCGCTTACTATTTGGTCGCAATATTGTAATCAGACTGATTACATCAGCAGGAGGATGACCAGCTGCACAAGGATGACGCGGGCAAACATGCTGATAGGATAAACGGTGGCATAAGCCACTGAAGGGCGGTCGCCGGGAAGGGTGGAGTTGGCATATTCCAAAGCCATGGGGTTGGCCATGGAGCCGCAGAGCATGCCGGTTACCGTGCCGAAATCAAGATGCATAAATCTCACGGCAACCAGGCCGAGCAACACCACCGGCACGATTGTCAGGAAGGCTCCGATGCCTATCCACATCACCCCTTCGGCACGGAACACCGATTCAAAGAATCCGGCGCCTGACGACAGGCCGAGACATGCCAGGAAAAGCGACAGCCCTATGGCTCGAAGCATCAGGTTGGCACTGGCAGTAGTGTAGGTAATCATATGGAAGCGCGAGCCGAAAGTGCCGACAAGGATACCCATTATGATAGGGCCACCAGCCAGGCCGAGGCTCACAGGCACGCCTACCCCGGGGAAATGGAACGGCACCGCACCCAATGCCACACCCAAAACTATGCCGATGAAAACGGCGAACAGGTTGGGTTCATCCAGGGTGTTGACGGTGTTACCGATCAGCGGTTCGATTTTGTCGATAGCTTTCTGCTCACCGACCACAACTATTTTGTCGCCGAACTGCAACCGCAGATCGGGTGCTGCAAGCAAGGGTACACCGCTTCGGTAAACCCGGCTTATATTCACCCCATAAAGGTTGCGGAGTCTGAGCGAGCCAAGCGTCTTGCCGTTGAGCTGGCGGCGCGTCACAATGAACTGGTGCGACACAAGCTGGCGGTCGACAGCATTCCAGTCAATCCCGGCATCATTCCAGTCGGTGTTGTCCTGTTCCCCGAAAATCACATGCAGGCGCTCCACATCCTCAGGTGTGCTTACCACCAGCAGGCGGTCGTGCATCTCAAGCACGGTGGTAGAGGTCGGAATCGACACCACCCCGTCACGCCAAAGACGCGAAATCACAAAATGGCAATCAAACATCCGGGCGGCATCGGCCACGCTCTTTCCCACAATCCCCTTGTTGGTCACCTCAAACTCGGTGATTTTAGGTTTGGGAATCTCATGAAGCGGGGCCGACGATATATCCGACTGCCTTACAAAAACTTTCCTCATGAACACTATGGCCAGAATCACCCCCACCACGCCAAGTGGATACGCCACCGCACACCCAAGGGCAGGTGTACCCGACGGTATGCCGAGCTGTGCAAGCATCTGCTGCACACCTCCCAGCGCAGGCGTATTTGTCGACGCACCGCAGAACACACCCATCATGTCGGGAAGGCTCACAGGTGTGACAAACGTAAGCCCCACGGCCATCAGAAGCGACACAACAGCCAATGCCAGTCCGAGCATGTTCAGCTTTATACCCCCATGGGCCAGCGAACTGAAAAAACCGGGGCCGACCTGCAGGCCAAGGGCATAGATAAACAGCACAAGGCCGAAATCGCCCGCGTAATCCAATATGGCCTCATCAACGCTGATTCCGATATGACCTGCAAGGATTCCCACGAAAAACACAAATGTCACCCCGAGCGAGATTCCGGCAATCTTGATTTTACCCAGGGCCATGCCCGCCGCGCAGATAAGGCAGAGCACTACCACCGCCTGTAACGCGCTATGTTCAAACAATAACGATTCTATCCAACCCATATCTTAAGTAAGGCGTAAGGCGTAAAAATTATTTTATATCATCACTGAGCGCTTTCTTTCAGCCGCAGGGAATATAACGCCTGATTATATATTTAAGTGAGTCAAATGCCATGCACCGCAGGCTTCATGGCTGCCCGTTTATTGCCTGTCCAGCCCCCATTTCCTGTAGCAACAGGGCGGGATAATTGGTGCATATCGCCTTCATCTTGTCAAGGCGCTCGATATAATAGCGCATATTTTTAGGCTTGTCAACATTATACACGCTGATAGCCACCCCGGCATTGGCAAACTCGTCGACAGTGCGGGGGCCGGAATGCGTCGCATCGGTCATGTTCTTAACATCCATATTGGCCCATTCGTAGCTATGGGCGATATACTCCTCGACAGGTTTGTTGGCCATCCATCCCATTTTCAATCCTTCATAACGCCACACAATGGGGGCACACCGCGACATAACCTCCTCATTGCCTGTGCATATGAATTCCACCCACTTTTCCGCACCTTTCCCGGCTATAATCCTGCACGCTTGCCTGCAAGCCTCCACCGGGTGGTCGGGAAGCGTTTCCGGCTTCGTCACATTCTTGATATCCAGCCATAAACGTGTGCAACTGCCATCGGTCATCGCATGGTCGAGATATTCCTCAAGGGTGGGAATCTGCTCACCATTCGACAGCGGGGTTTGACGCAGCTCGTCAAGGGTCGCATCAAACGGGTAATAGCCGTTGATTTTCCCGTCACTATCGGCATGAGCCACCACAACACGCTTGTCGGCAGTAATATAGATGTCGCATTCCGATGCATAACAGCCCAGCGATTTGGCATAATCAAGCGATGCTAGGGAATTATCGGGCACCGTTTCACCAAGTTCCTTGGCGCCACCCCGGTGAGCCACAACCTTGTTATCGCATGCAGCCGGTTCGGCAGGGATTACAGGTTCCTCGGGATCAGGGTCGGGAGTCGGTTCCGGCTCGTCAGGTTGTTCGGAACTGTCAGGATTGACGGGTTCGTCGGGATCAGGGTCGGGAACAGGTTTTTCCACCGGTTCCGGATCGTCTGTGCCACACGAACTTACACATACACAGCATAACGGCAATGCTAATGCAAACAGAATTTTGGTTAATAAATGTCTCATATATCTGTGTTGATGAGGTTAAAGAAAGAGGTTGTGTCCACAAAGGCGCAACCTCTTTCCATATAGTTTTTTAAGTCAATAAATACGTCATAAAGATTATTGTGGGGATTAATCCCTTATGGGGATATAGAATAATCTTTACGACTTCCTTATCAGTTTATGATATCGAAACCGGTGTATTTGCGCAGGCATTCGGGAACGACAATACCCTCCGGGGTCTGGTTGTTTTCGAGCAGCGCAGCCATTATTCGCGGCAGAGCCAGGGCTGAACCGTTAAGCGTGTGGCAAAGGCGCGTCTTTTTATCCGCACCGCGATAGCGGCATTTCAGGCGGTTGGCCTGGTATGTTTCAAAATTCGATACCGATGAAACTTCAAGCCAACGCTGCTGCGCACCCGACCATACTTCGAAGTCGAATGTAATGGCCGATGTAAAGCTCATATCGCCGCCACAAAGGCGCAAAATGTGCCATGGCAACCCAAGGGAGTCAAGCAAGCCCTGCACGTGATCCTTCATATCTTCCAAAGCGGCATAGGAATCCTCAGGACGCTCCACACGCACGATCTCCACCTTGTCGAACTGGTGCAGACGGTTAAGGCCGCGCACATCCTTGCCATACGAACCGGCTTCGCGACGGAAACATGCCGAATACGCGCAGTTTTTCTTAGGGAGTTCTTCTTCCGAAAGGATAACGTCGCGGTAGATATTGGTCACAGGCACTTCTGCGGTGGGGATAAGGTAGAGGTTGTCGAGCTGGCAGTAATACATCTGCCCCTCTTTGTCAGGCAGCTGCCCGGTGCCATAGGCAGAAGCCTCGTTGACAACATAAGGGGGCTCGATTTCCAGATAGCCTGCATCATTGGCCCTGTCAAGGAAAAATTGTATGAGCGCACGTTGCAGCCGCGCCCCTTTACCCATATACACCGGGAAACCGGCGCCGGTGATTTTCACACCGAGGTCGAAATCTATAAGGTTATATTTTTTCGCCAATTCCCAATGAGGCAGCGCGTCCTCACCCAGTTCAGGCATCGGGCCGCCGGTTTTCTCAACCACGTTGTCGGCAGCCGAAGTCCCCGCTGGAACCATGGCGCAAGGCATGTTTGGAATCGTAATCAGCAGGTCGTGCTGTTCCTGTTCGGTTTCGGCAAGCTGCTGTGCGATGCCGCGTTGCGATTCTTTCAGAAGTGCCACTTCCTGTTTGGCCTGCTCGGCCTCGTCACGCTTCCCCTGTTTCATCAAAGCGCCGATAGAGGCCGAAAGGCGGTTGAGTTCCGCAGCCTTGTTGTCGTTGTCGAGCTGAAGCTGGCGGCGACGGTCGTCCAAGGCAAGTACGCGGTCGATGGCTTCCTTGCCATCAAACCCCTTCACCGCCAAGCGTGCGACAACTTCGGCGGGATTCGATTTTATCTGCTGTAAAGTAAGCATCCTGTATGATAGATTTATTGCTGTTTTCAGTCGGCAAAATTACAAAATTTTGCCGACGCGCCCTCTGTTTTCCCTACATTTTCCGCATCTCGTAACCGATGCTGCCAACAACCTGTCAGGCCAACGCCGAAAGGAGGTCTTTGACCTTTGCCGAGATGGCACGTCCCTCGGCCTTCCCTGCGAGTTCCTTTGAGGCAACCCCCATCACTTTCCCCATTTCCTTCGGCGAAGTGGCACCCACACGGCCTATAATTTCGTTGATAGCCGCTGTAAGCTCTTCATCCGACAGCTGCCTGGGCATATATTCCTCAATCACGGCAGCCTGGGCCATTTCGGCCTCAGCCAGTTCCGGGCGGTTCTGCTGAGTGTAGATTTCAGCACTTTCCTTGCGCTGCTTCACCATCTTGGCCAAAATCTGCACAGCCTTCTCATCAGTAAGGTTCCCGTCGGAGCCTTTGGCTGTCTTTGCCTCAAGGAATTCCTTTTTGATGCCACGCAACGACTCAAGACGGCGGGCATCACGTGCCAGCATAGCTTTCTTTATATCTTCTGAAATTTTGTCAAACAGATTCATAAAATTACATGTTTTGTTTCAGTCTGTAAAATTAAGATTTTCCAATGTAACTGGCAAACATGGGCATTTATTATTGCAAACAGATTATCCCGGAATATAAAATAACCGGACATATTGCAATTTAGTGGCGCGATAAAGCAGACCATGCCGACAATTACGAGTAAAAAATTGACCTATGTCAATAAATGACGCCCGCGGCCATTGCATTAACAGATTTTAACAATCATGGCGGGCAGTTTGGTGAAGATTTAGGTATATTTGGCAAGTCATGTTAAAAACCACCTAAAATCTCAACATACCATTCAAACAAATTTCACACATAATTCACATCTAATAAAGTTTCATTATCATATCACAATTTATTCTTATGAAAAAATTTCTACTTACAACAGCGTTCATGGCCTTGGGCATAATTGCCGCCATGGCATCGACGAAGGAACTGTCATATTCCGTGGTCGCCATCTACGACGAAGCGGGCTACGATGTTCCGAACTATTACGTAATCCTTTCCGATTCTGAAAATGCAAAATACGACCACCTGAAAGGGTCATTGTCGATTAACGAGGGATATGTGCTCGTCCTTGACATGTATAATTCAGCAACCAACCCGGCAGCCCTGCTTCCCGGAACCTATAACCCCAAGGATGCCACACAGGCCGACGCACCCGGTGTGTTCGACCCAGACTATTCCGACCTGAGTTATTACAAAGACGGCAAGCGGCAAGGAACACAACGCATAACAGCACCTGTAACCGTTGAATGTGACGAAGCCGGCATGTACACTATCACCACAACCACAACCGATCCGGTAACCAATGAAACATGCGATCTTCGTTACACCGGGAGAATCCCCGTTACAAATAGTAACGAAAAACCGACAGCCTATGTAATGATGAAAAAGGATGTGGATGTAACGATGAACGGCGGCATAGCATTCTATCAGGGTGTGACGGATTACTCCAATAACGGTGTGACATATATTAACCTGTATTCAGGCGAGTATGACAGTAATGGAGCAATGAAAGGCGACGGATTCAATCTTGCGATGATGGTGGCTCACAAACGTGTGACCCAGAAAAAAGACTTTGCCGTTTTCCCAGGTACATATACCAACGCCGGCTCTTTGGACAGATTCACATGGTATCCATGCCGCGAAATCGAATACCCCTTTGGCGATCAGACCGTAACAATGCCATTCGGCTCGTTTATCCGCGAACGCAAGGATGGAGAATACACATATGGCTACCTTGAATCAGGAGAATTTACAATAAACACCGACGAGGACGGCAACGTAAACGGGACACTTGACGCGATTACCAACCTCGGCTACCACATAAAGGTTACTTTCAGCGGCCCGATGTTGCTCAACACCGACAACGCCACATTTAAAAGTGCCGTTTCCAACCTTACCGACGACGTCGACCTCGACTTCAGCAAACTCGAAACCGGACGCATATGGCACACCGGCCTTAAAGGCGGATGCCGCTCATTCATTGTCGACCTCGGCTCACCTGCCGGACGTGACGAAAGCATAAACTATGGCGGCGACCTTCTGCGCATGACATTCCTGTCACCCGCAAGCGACGCGGCTATTAAACCCGGCCTATACACCACGGCTTCATACCGTTGGAACGAGAATGACCTGAACGCCGGCGGCACATATGAACCGATGAGCCTCGAACAAGGGTTCGTAACCGACGAAGGAACCCGTTACGCACATTTCAAGGATGGTTCCTACTGTGTTTACGACCTGCTCGGCCCGATTCATGAAGGCACCGTACTGGTATCGACCGACGACTACATCAACTATACTTTCGAAATCAACCTTGTTGACGATGCAGGTTTCGAAATCAAAGGCAAATGGGATAACAAGCCTATCGAATACTTCTATTCTCGCGACGACCTTGAAAAAGAACTATCCGGCATCACAGTGGCAACCGGCGACGACACCCAGGTGAAAGTGGCTGTGGAGGGACGCAACATAATGGTGCTCAACGGAGGGGATGCCGACATCCGGCTTGTCGACCTCAACGGACGCACCGTTGCGACAGGCAATGCCGCAACAACCCTCGACGCATCCAGCCTGCCGTCAAACATCTATATCCTCCGCATCAACAACCAATCAATCAAAATAGCCTTGAAGTGATGAAAACAAAAAACATAATGTCGGCCATACTGGCCATTGCAGCAGGCACAAGCGCCTATGCGTTCACCGAACTGGTGGAGACCATGACAGTGGAACTTATCGACGGGACCACGGTGGAATATAATGTCGACAAAGTTGAAAAAGTTGCGTTCGACCTTCGTGAATACAACATCGGCATGCTTGTAACGGGGACTGACGGCAACGAGGAATACAAGAGCGAGACATTCGGAAGCCTGTTCCGATATGTCCCGGCCCAGGAAGGGCTTCGCGTGCAGTTCCTGTTCGGCACCGCCGGGAATGTGACCACCCTAGGCGACCTTGCAACAGGGAAACGCATGTTCATAGTAGACATCGCACCCTCAGCCCTTTATCAGGGAGAAGTTGCACTTACCGGCACAGACGCCCCCGCTGCCATAAAAATGTATGAGTACACCGACGGCGAAATCACAAACACCGTTACCGAACTGAAAGAAGGAACTTTTTCATCCACACGCACATCCAAAGGGGTGCTGACAATAGAGGTAGACGCTACGTTTGCCGACGGCACAACTTTAAGGGCTTCTTACAACGGGACGCCGACCGATGTCGACGACCTTGAAGAACTGTTCCCCACACCCGGCCCGAAGAACGAGATGAAATACTACAACATGGACGGGGAACTGGCAATCCAGTCAGCTATTACAGGCGTGAAAAAAACCGTAAAAGGTGACGGGATGTGGAAATTCGCATTCGAATTCGAAAACGAGAGTGCCGACCAAGGCTATATCGAAATCAAGCCCGAATCCATAGGCCGACGCATAGACTTCGCCGAGGCGGCTGAAGGGACATTCAACTTCAAATACGGCTCCATACAGCTTTCAAGCCCCAATAACGAATATCGCAACGTAGGAGTTGAAGGATACATCGAAATAACCGACAACGGCGACGGCACCTGCATGATTTATGCCGACGTTACCAACAAATATAAAACCCCATGGGGAGGCGACGCCGCCCAAGGCACCCCGGAACGTGTAACCTTTGAATACAACGGCCCATGCACAGGGCTTGCCCCGGTTGTTAAAAACGAAATGGTATTCTTCAATCCCGACGGACAGCAAATCAACCAGACGGAAATCAATGCCGTGACCAAGAAAACAGTGCGTGGCGGCGAACTGATCCAATATTCCTTCGACGTTGCGGATGAAAATATGGCCGACTCGTACTACAACAAAATCTATCTACAGATAGCCCCGGCACTCATCGGTGAGGAGTTTGACATCACCAAAGCGACTGGATTGGTTGTATGCTACTTCTGCAACATCCAGGTTGCCGGAGCGAACAACGAGAATCGCCCTGTTGCAGCCGCAGGAAAGGTCAAAGTCACCGACGACGGCGAAGGAAATATCACAATTTCGGCCGATGTAACCGACCTCGGCAACCAACGTGCAGTTGTAACTTATAGCGGTACAGTAAAATGAAAAGCAGATTTGCCAATATTTTGATAGGGTTGGCTTTAGGCGGGGCATTATATGCCCCGGCCTATGGCCGTACACTCTCGCCCGGCGCCGGGATTATGATTGCCAAACAGCAACTCGGCCAGCCGATGATGAAAATCACCGCAAAGGACAAAACCGCCGTAACCGACGATTCCGAAACGGTAAGTGCCTATATCATACTCGACGATGCCGGTGCCCTGCCGGCGCTGGAAGCGTTAGGAGTGCATCCACGTCACAACCACGGCGATTTCTACACGGCAACCATACCGGTTGACAAACTCCGCCAGGTAGGCGAAACACCGGGGGTAGGCTATGTGTCAATCGGAAGCCAGGCCAATCTCCTCAATGATTATGCACGCGCACACGACGGCGTTGACGATGTTCACGCCAACACTGACAACATCCTCCCCAGCCCCTATACGGGGAAAGGCGTAGTGGTCGGCATTATTGACACCGGGGTCGAATACGCCCATACCGCATTCCGCAATGCCGACGGGACTGGTACGCGTATAAAAGCAGTGTGGGATCAGTCATCACGACTCGGAATCCCCCCGGCTGATTTCGGATATGGTACGGAATTAACCACCGAGGAGGAAATGCTGAACGTGGTTTACGACTCGTCAAGCGAGTATCACGGTACACACACAATGGGCATTGCCGCAGGTGGCGACATGAAATCCAAATATTACGGCGTGGCACCAGATGCCGATATTGTATTTGTCAGCTTCAAGTCCGACGACACCAACATTGCCGATGCAATCAAATATATTTTCGATTATGCCGACAAGGTTGACAAACCCTGCGTAATCAACATGAGCCTGGGTCAGCACATCGGCCCCCATAACGGCACATCGTTTCTCGACCGTTTAATCGATGAATCGACCGGCCCTGGCAGGATAATAGTCGGCGCGGCAGGAAACGAAGGCAACGTGCGCCTGCACACCTCCAAGACATTCACTGCCGACGACACCCAGCTCAAAAGCATGCTTACAGTGGCATCGGGATCGAACCACAAACTCCATTATCTGGACATTTGGGGAGCAACACCCGACAACATCAAGGTGAAACTGTGTGTAGCGCAGTCGCTCAAAGGTAAAATCATTGTAGAAACTCCTGAAATCGACACAGGGAATCTCCCTGACCGCGATATAATCACGATGTTCTATCTCGATGAAGTCGGGGCTGCATCATCCGTCATTACAAGCGGGGAGATAAACCCGTTAAACGGGCAGCCGCATGTAATGGTTGAATGCTCGGTCAAAGAAACCACCGAAGGCCGCGTGATGGGGGTAATTGTGGAAGGCACTCCCGGGCAGACAGTGGATATATGGAACTACAGCGGTAACGAATTCTCGTCAAACGACAAGGCCGGATGGAATGAAGGAACTACGGAAGGCACTGTGGGTGAAATCGGAGGCACAGCCAAGAGAATCATCTCGGTGGGTTCATACGACTCACGCGACCGCATCTATTGGTCGGACGGCTATTATTCGGAAGTTGCCGAAGTATTGCCCTACCAACGCGACCACCGCTCGGTTTTCTCAAGTTGCGGGCCTACAGCCGACGGTCGATGCGTGCCAAATATCCTTGCCGCAGGCTGCCCGGTCATATCGGCCATCAACCGTCATGCCTACAATTCCATGGGAATGGACCTGAACTCCTATACGAGCAGCTACACCACCGATGAAAAAGGGGTGAAATATTACTATAGCTACAACATGGGTACATCCATGGCTGCACCTTTCGTTGCCGGCACAGTGGCCCTCATGCTTGAGGCCAACCCGATGCTGACTCCGGAAGATGTAAAGCAGATGATAGCCTCCACGGCAGAAACGGATTCATATATGGGCACACTCCCTAACAACCAATATGGTTACGGACGTATCAACTCGCTCGAATGCGTAAAAGCCGCCGTTCGCCTGTCGGGCCTGGAACCCGCCTCTGTAGTCACTCGCAACGGTGCGTCAAAAGCCTGGGGCGACAACGCAGGCAACCTTGTAATTGCCGTGCCCGGTCTTGAGCAAGAGGCCACGGCCGCAGTCTATACCGCCTCGGGGACGATGGTCGGCCGGTTCACCCTCAACGAACCTATTACCACAATCGATGCTTCCGCATGGGGCAAAGGGGTGTTCGTAGTAACAGTAAAAGGCGAATCTATAAACGAAAGCTTTAAGGTGGCATTATGATTGCCCCACCGCAGGAAGCAGTTTCGCCCTTGTGACTAATCATTAAATAAACGAACCAATGAAAAAATTTATAGCATCTTTATTTGTGGCTGTAATTTCGGCATTATGTGTCACCGGGGCATCAGCCCAGGACGGCGGCACGACCGAGGTCAAAACACTACGTGTCAACATGAAGGATGGCGGAGTCCACAAATTCCGCCTGCCCGACAGCCCTATAGTGACTTTCAAAGGCGAGAATATGGAAATTACGTCAGCCGGGATGCAGGGTTCATATGCCCGCGCCGATGTGTCGCATTTCGATTTCGTTATCGACAAACAGTCGTCAATCGATGCCGCTTCTATGAATCCTGACGATTTCACACTCAGCTTCACCGATAACGCCAACGTGATTCTTGCCTCCCCGAGGCTGACCAAAGTAGACCTCTATGATACCGCAGGCCGTAAAATCGCTTCGTTACAAGCATCTGACGGCAAGGCCGTCGTAGCAGTCGGGCATCTTGCGCCGGGGGTATATCTGGTTTCACCCGACTGCCACCCCGCAGTCAAAATCGTGAAACGGTAACAGTCAATAAAGATTTACGAAACCAATGCGGTAGCCGAACTGAACAATTTCGGCTACCGCATTGGTTTTGTACCTGCATTTATACAATGATTCGGTAAAAATTACCGA
>LUJQ01000067.1 GCA_001689485.1 Bacteroidales bacterium M6
TATGAAACCAATAAGAAATACTACTGCATCGATATCGGTCTGAGAAACGCGAGGTTGAATTTTCGTCAGCAGGAGCCTACACATATAATGGAGAACGTTCTATATAATCATCTGCGTGTTCTCGGTTATCTTGTAGATGTCGGCATAGTGGATAGTCGTGAGATGAAAGACGGTAAAATGTCATACTCTCAGCGTGAGATAGACTTCATCGCTAACAAAGGAAGCCGGAAGTATTATATTCAGTCCGCTTACTCGATACCGTCCGAAGAAAAGCGGGAGCAGGAACTCGCATCTCTCCTGAAAATTTCCGATTCATTCAAGAAGATTGTGGTTGTCGGCGACGAGATAATGCCTTATACCGATGACAATGGTATATATTTCACAGGCTTATTTGATTTCCTGTTGAAAGATGAATGGCTATAATTCTTTCAACAGTTAAACACTAATTTTGCATGGCCCTGATGGAATAATGGGTAAGAACATTGAAATAATGCCGTGTACAATTCGTGAACAGCGGATAGTACGACATTACAACATTCCGAGTACCAATTAGTTACAACGACAAAAATCGGCTTCTCCGGGCCACAGGAAAAAACATCAAAATACAGGTCACCTCCGAAATCGCCTGGATTTCGGAGGTAACCTGTTTATAAAGCCACGTCTTTTCGGAGCAAGACAGCGGTGTGGTATGGCGACCGGGATGGGTCAAACCCTGCTTATGCAACGGCTATTCCTCCGATGCTTCCTCGTTAACCGATTCAAGGGCAAGAATGGTCAGCATTTTGTCAGACTTTTTCTCATCCCTCAGGATGGAACGCAGCAGCTTGGCCACTTTGGCTTCCTGCATAGCATCGGCAAAAGCCGCGAGAGTGCCATAGGTGGCAATCTCATAATGTTCCACTTTCTGTGCGGCAAGAATCAGCCCGGCATCACGGATTGCGGAACCTTTTTCCGTGTCGGAAATTATACTTTCAGCCTCAGAAAGAAGCCCCTCCATGGCGTCACATTTTTTCGTTTTGGGCTTCTCGCCCATCATATCGAACACCTGTTCGAGCGTAGAAATCTGATTTTCCGTTTCCGAAAGATGCGATTCGAACGACGCCGCCAGTTCCTTGCCGGTAGCCGCTTTCCGCATTTTGGGAAGAGCTTTCAGCAGGGCCTTTTCAGCCCACAATATATCTTTCAACTCGTCAATGAAAAACTCGCGGAATTCAGTGCCGCTCTTTTGGTCGTCTGCCGAAGCCTTTTTATCGGCCTTTGACGCAGTTACATCTTTTTTCGGGGTCTCTGCCTTTGATTTGGCATCCTCTTTTTTCGAAGTGGCTTCCTTCTTGGTTTTGGTTTCCATAATAAAAAGTTTTTAGCGGTTAGGAAATATTGCAGTGCAATCAATGAATGACTACCATTATAATCGGAGATTGTATGTGTAAAAACGGATGTAGCAGACCGATGGTTTCAAAACAATTCAAAAAACATTATAAAATGCCGTTAAACGAATCAATTACGACTGACGATACCGGTTGCAGCCTTCAGATTTGTATATCTTTTATGGATTCAAATTATTATTTTTGTGCCGACATAGCTTTTTACACATGCAGGCAGACAATAAGACAAAGGCAAACAATATCATCACGGTAAGGCGGTACAGCTCCCCTTGCGGAATGCTGGTGATGGGTTCGTATGGCGGCAGGCTGTGTATGTGCGACTGGGAGGCAGGCCGTCGGCATGCAAATACAGAAAACAGGCTGAGACGCATCCTGAACGCGACCTTCAAGGAGGGGTCATCCCCTGTAATTGAAACCGCCACATCCCAACTTGACGAATATTTCGCCGGGGAACGACACAACTTCACAGTGCCATTGCTGTTTGCAGGCACCGCATTCCAACAGAAAGTGTGGAACGAACTGCCATGCATCCATTATGGCCACACCATGTCGTATGGTGAAATGGCAGCAAAAATGGGAATGCCGGATGCCGTCCGTGCCGTGGCCAATGCCAACGGAGCAAACCCGATTTCGATTATCGTGCCGTGCCACCGCGTGATAGGGAGCAACAAATCCCTGACAGGCTATGGAGGCGGCCTGGCAGCCAAGGAATATCTTTTAAAGCTGGAGAGGGGCAATATCGAGCCAGGGCTGTTTCATCAATACTTTTTTGTCTGATATGGGAACAGATTCCCACACCAACATCATAAAACACACTGTTCATCCGCCATTGATTTGCAACGCAAAGAACCATATTGACAGCATTTCAGGCTGGCATGTGATTGGAGGTTTCACGAAACTTTGTTAACTTTGCGGGCGGTAGCCGGGAGCCGAACAAACCTTCTCCTCACGGTGCCTTGCAAATGAATTATTCGATACTCGATTTCTTAGGGCTTTTAGGAGCCGTCGGCCTGTTCCTTTACGGAATGAAAGTGATGAGTGAGGGATTGCAGAAAGCCGCCGGCGACCGGCTTCGCAACATCCTGTCGGCAATGACGCGTAACCGTTTCACAGGCACCGTCACCGGATTTTTCATAACAGCCCTTATCCAAAGCTCGTCGGCATCCACGGTGATGGTGGTGAGCTTCGTAAATGCCGGGCTTATGACCCTTGGCCAGTCGATGGCCGTGATTATGGGTGCCAACGTCGGAACGACGTTCACCGCCTGGGTCATCGCCCTGTTCGGTTTCAAAGTCGACATTTCGGCTTTCGCCCTACCGTTAATCGGCCTGGCAGTCCCGTTGCTTTTCTCGAAAAAGAGCCGCACCAAGTCGCTAGGCGAATTCACCATCGGCTTTGCGTTCCTCTTTATGGGACTCGACATGATCAGCAAATATGTGCCTGACTTGCAGAGCAATCCCGAAATGTTCGCCTTCCTGCAGCATTACGCTTCGATGGGCTTCGGCTCGGTTCTGATTTTCTGCCTTGTCGGGATGCTGGTCACCATGATAATCCAGTCGTCGGCAGCCATGTTCGCCATCACCCTTATCATGTGCAGCAAAGGGTGGATTACCTTCGACCTTGCCTGCGCCCTGGTGCTAGGTTCGAATATCGGCACGACCATTACACCTCTCCTGGCATCGATGAGCGGCAACGTGGCAGCCAAACGCACCGCTATGGGGCACCTCCTGTTCAACCTGCTAGGCACCGTTTGGACCCTTGCGGTATTTTTCCCGTTTGTCGAGTTAAATTCATGGATTACCGAGGAAATCGGGCAAGGCGATCCTTGCGAGCTCTACCGTTATGTAAACACCCTCCAGGCCGACAACCCCGAAATGTATAACAGCGTGTTCGCCTCAGCACTCCCTACCGATACCGGCGACGTACTCCGGCACCGCACTGCAATCAGCCAGATGCAGATCAGTGTTTCATTCGGCCTGTCAATATTCCACACGGTGTTCAACCTCATCAACCTGAGCATCATGATATGGCTGACGAACGTCTATGTCAAAATCGTTGAGTTCCTCGTGCCCGCCAAGCATCAGGGCGATGACGAATTCCAGCTCAAATTCATATCGGCCGGTATCCTCAGCGCCTCGGAACTTAACATCAGCCAGGCAGAGAAAGAGATTCATGTGTTTGCCGAAAGGGTTGGCCGCATGCTGCCTATGGCACGCGACCTTGTGCACACCAAAGCCGGAAGCGACGAGTTCAACCAGACCTACTCCCGCCTTGAGAAATATGAGGAAATTTCCGACCGCATGGAGCTTGAGATTGCCAACTACCTCAACCGATGTGCCGAAGGACGCCTCTCCAACGAATCAAAACGCCGCATCGCGGCCATGCTCAGCATCGACTCAGAAATCGAGAGCATAGCCGATTCAATGCTTGGCGTAGGCAAAATCCTGTTGCGCAAGCAACAGGGCAACGTGCATTTCAATGAGGAAATCTATGCCAATATCGACCTCATGTTCAGCTATGTGGAGAAATCGGTCAAATCCATGCTGAAAGTCCTCAATGACATAGAGAACGTGGAGGAACGCGACATCATAGCATCCTACAACCGCGAGCGTGAAATCAACAACCTCCGCAACCAGCTGCGCACAACCAACGTTGAAAACATCAACGACCGACACTACGAGTACCAGAGCGGCATCTATTACATGGATATCATCAGCACGCTCGAAAAAGCAGGCGACTATATAATCAACGTAACCGACACAATCCGCGACGAATTCCGCCACCGGTAACACCCCGTGACACAGAACCCGTTCAACACCTGCCACGAAGAAGAGGCGCCGACATCGGCTGCCGACCGCGAGACATATGCCTCGCACGCACCGTCGTGGACATCGGGGAAGGAGGGGGTGGAACGCCCCATAACCCCTGGTGCCGACTCAGGCATACTGGCACTCCTGGTCGGGGTCATAGCTCTTGTAGGGTTGAATATGGGACATGTGCGACGGGTGTTCCGCACCCTTCCGCAGGACTTGTTGTCAGTGCGACGCCGTGCCAACCTGTTTGACGAACACACCGCCAACGAGACCCGTGTAATCGTAGTCCTGCTGCTCGTAACATGCGTTATGGAAGGATTGCTCCTGTTCATGTGGCTCGGCTCGGCAACCATCCATGACCCTGGCAAAATGCTCACCACCGTAGGGCTGCTTACGGCCCTGGGGGGTGCCTACTACCTGTTCCAGCTTGCCGCATGCGCCACCGTAGCCTATGTGTTCACCGATTCCGTAAGTGCCAGCCTATGGCGGCGCGGCCTTAATGCCTCGCAGGTAATGCTGGGCCTGTCACTGACAATCCCCACCCTTGTCGCATTGTTTTATCCTGAAACGGCCCCCAGGATGCTTGTAGCGGCTGCAGCGCTCTATCTGATATCGCGAATATGCTACATTTCAAAGGGTTTTAGGATTTTTTACATCAATTTTCCCTCGTTGCTCTATTTTATTTTGTACCTTTGCACCTTGGAAATAATACCCCCTGTAATTCTATGCCTTACGGCATCAGAAATATGTGTAAAAGTGCAATGAAAGTTAACAAAATTCTCGTCTCACAGCCCAAACCGACATCTGAGAAATCCCCATATTTCGACATCGCGGAACGCTATGGAGTTGAGGTCGTGTTCCGCCCCTTTATCAAAGTGGAAGGTCTCAGCGCCCGTGAATTTCGTCAGCAGAAAATCAACATCAACGATTTCACCGCCATTATTTTCACAGCCCGCACGGCAATCGACCACTTTTTCCGTCTGTGCGACGAGATGCGTGTGAGCATTCCCGATACAATGAAATATTTCTGCACGACAGAAACCATAGCCCTCTACCTGCAGAAATATATAATATACCGCAAACGCAAGATTTTCCACGGCACCACCGGCAAACTCGACGACCTTATCCCGTCGCTCAGCAAGCACAACAAGGAGAAATACCTCTATGCTGTCAGCGACGTGCATAAGGACAATAACGCCGAGATGCTCGACAAGGCCAAAATCAACTACACCAAGGCGGTGATGTATCGCACGGTCAGCAACGACTTCACCCCCGACGAAGCATTCGACTACGATATGCTGCTGTTCTTCTCGCCTGCCGGGATAGACTCCCTGCTTAAGAACTTCCCTGATTTCAATCAAGGCGACATACAGATTGGATGTTTCGGGGCCGCCACCGCAAAGGCTGTTGAAAATGCAGGATTACGCCTCGACCTGGCAGCGCCCAGCCCCAAATCCCCGTCGATTACCGGTGCTCTCGACCTCTTCCTGAAAGAGAACCAGGAGTAACACGGCCATAAGAGAGGGTCTGGAATTTTTTCCAAAAGATTTTTAAACAATCTCTCAGGCAAAGGCAACCGGCAGAATCGGCCAAAGCTACATCCGCACCAGCATCACCATCAACCATCGGTTCACTAAAGCGATGAAAGCATTTTCCCTTGGCAAACGGCACAAGCTCTGTTCCAAGACTGCAATCGACAAACTGTTCGATTACCGCGAAAGCGGACAACGGAATTCGGTTTTAGCCTATCCGCTGAGAGCCGTGTGGGGAGAAAACACCGCCACGACGGCATCCTCAGCCAAGCGCGAACGGGTGCAGTTCCTTATCTCAGTGCCTAAGAAAAGGTTACGCCATGCGGTTGACCGCGTGGCAATGAGAAGGCGCATACGCGAATCATACCGGCTTAACCGGCATATAGCAGATACGGACAACAGCGAAAAACCGATTGACATCGCTTTCATATATATAGCCGACACCCTCGAACCTTATGCCCGGATTGAAAAATCCATGCAACGCATCCTGCGCCGTATATTTCCGGGAGCATTATAATTATGAATCCTCTGCTGAAAGCCCTGTCGGCTGTGTTGCAGCTGCCTGTATGGTTCTACAGGCTTTGCATATCCCCATTGCTTCCCCCTTCATGCCGTTTCACCCCCACCTGTTCGGAATATGCCATAGAGGCGCTGCGCCGCCATGGCCCGTTTAAAGGTTTATGGCTTACGATAAAACGATTGTCGAGATGCCACCCATGGGGCGGAAGCGGATATGACCCTGTGCCATAGGAATTTATTCCGGGAGGAATTGAGAGGGAGGAATGAGTGGATTGGGTGGGGCAAATGATGGGGGCAGTTGGGTTCTGTGAAGTTCAGCGAGTTCAGTGAGTTCGGCGGGTTTGGTGAGTTTGGCGGATTCAGCGGGTTCGGTGAGTTCAGCGGGTTCAGTGAGTTCAGTGAGTTCAGTGAGTTCGGCGGGTTCAGCGGGTTCAGCGGGTTCAGCGGGTTCAGTGAGACGGGATGCTATCCCGTCTCTACAAGCGGATAATCCCCTATGATTGATATACATACACATGATGTGCACAAGCGCGGAGCGGGAGTGGTTTGCGGGAACCCGGAGGCAGTGCGGCCATGGTGCGACAGATGGCCGGATGGGGTATTCTCTACCGGGATACACCCGTGGGAAACCGGGAGCATAACCCCACGGCAGATAGAGCAGCAGCTGGAATTGCTGGAACAGGTTGCGGCCTTGCCGCAGGTGAGGGCTATCGGGGAAACCGGCCTCGACCGCCTGCGCGGGGCTGATGCCGACATGCAGGAAATGATATTCCGCCGCCATATAGAACTAGGCGAAAAACTTGGCAAACCAATCATTCTACATGTAGTCAAATCCTCCGACCGGCTGTCAGCAATTCGCAAAGAACTCGCCCCGAGGCTTACCACCCCATGGATATGGCATGGTTTCCGAGGCAAACCTCAGGCAGCACTTCAATTTCTAAGCACTGCCACCCCTCAATCACCCGTATATATTTCCTTAGGGGAGAAATTCAATTACGAAACTGCCGGTATTATTCCCGACAGCAATCTGCTCGCGGAAACAGACGACGCCCCGACCGGCATAACAAACGTAATCAGAAAGCTGGCAGAAGTACGACACACCCCCGAACAACTCCTTACGGAATGCATCCGCAACAACTGCACAGCCATCCTTGGAGGGCCTACTATCTAAAACATTTCTGTCATACCGCACATCAACGGTTCTGGAACTGCGTGGGGGAAAGGCCGGTCAGGTGCTTGAAGTATTTTCCAAACGATGACTGGTTGGTGAAATTCAACTCATAAGCAACCTGCTGCACGTTTTTACCAGAATAGCATAGCAGATTCTTGGCCTCTTGCAGCACATACTGGTCAATCCATTCGGCTGCCGACCGGCCGGTGGCCTCTTTAATAATCAGCGACAGGTATTTAGGCGAAATAAACATTTTCTCGGCATAAAACCCTATGGCACGTTCGCGTTTATGATGTGCCCGCACAAGCCTTAAAAAGTTCTGCACATAGTTAAGTTTCCGCGAATTGGGCTTTAACATACCGGCCCCTGCCTCGGCCTCTTCACCATATGCCATAATCTGGTAAGCCGCAGCCGACATAAGCGCACGTGCGATGTGACGGTTATAGGGATTCTGCTCGGTGGCATTGCGATGCAACAACTCGAAATAACGGATAAGGAGCGACACCTTTTCAGGCGAAAGGGTCAACACGGCCTTGGCCGAGGTAAAGATGTTGGTGTTTATGGCATTAAGATCGATATTGAGGTCATAGACAAATTTATTCGACAGGAACAGAAGATAGCCGTCAAGCTCCTCTCCCTCCCAGTCAATCGGTTTGAACACACGCTCAGGAGCCACGAAAACAACAGAGTTAGGCGGCACTTCTACCGTGTCAAGGTCGATTGTAATCTTAATGGTGCCTTTGACACCTATTATCATCGTATGCCCGTCGAACCGGCGTGCCACCGGGGCATAGAAATAGGACGTGTTGGTTGTTATATGCGACAGGATATAGTCTTGCCCCAGATGACTGTAATCGTCTGACACGTTTTTCAACCGGGCAATCTGGGCAAGCCTGAGAGGACTGTCGTCGAGCTGTCGTTTCTGTTTCATAAACGGAGATACACGTTTGGCACTGATTTTTTATTCAAGGAAGCCTTCCATTACTTTAAGGCAAAAGTAGCCAATATTTGGAGTTTTACACCGAGAAATAAGTTAATTACACTAAAAAAATGGAAGTTTCGGGCAAACTTGAGTATTTTTGCACAGAAGTTATCTCCGCTTCATCATGCAATTATTCAGATTCGGCCTAAGCTTTTCTTGCCATGGATAAGTCCGGTTACAAAAACAGAACACAGGGAGCGCTTGGAAAGGTGCTTAAATTCGCCATACCGTTCATTGTAAGTGTCGGGCTTTGCATCGCATTGTTCCGCGACATCGATTTCAACGAGATGATGCACGTAATAAAAACCGAATGCGATTTCCGCTGGATAGGGCTTATGCTCCTGATGGGATTCGTGCCTCTGGTGCTGCGTGCGCTCCGCTGGGGGATACAATTGCGTGCATCAGGTGTGGATGCCCCGGTCCACGTGTTGCTTTACAGCATTTTCGGGACATATGCCGTCAACATAGTTTTCCCACGACTTGGGGAGGTGTGGCGTTCGGGCTATGTGGCCTATCGCGAGGATGCACCTTTCTCAACCGTATTCGGCTCGATGGTGGCCGACCGCCTGGCCGACCTGGTCGTGGTAGGGTTGCTTACTCTCTTCACCCTCATTGTGGCACACGGCCCTGTAACAGAATTCGTCAGCGCCTACCCCAAGGCATATACGACGTTGCTTGACATTATCACATCCCCTTTTACCTGGATTGCAGCCGCAGCCGCAGCCACAGCCTGCTGGATGGTGCTTACCCGCTCACACAACCGGTATATTCTAAAAATCAAGCAGTTCATGACAGGTCTGTGGGACGGATTTGCCTCCATCGCCCGCATGCGTGGGAAAATGCAATGGCTGGGACTCACGATATGCATCTGGGGATGCTATTTCCTACAGATGGTCATTGCCCTTAATGCGTTCCCTATGATAGCCGATATGCTACGTGACAACGGGCTTATCCTCGCGCTGGTGTGTTTCGTACTTATCAGCATATCAATGGGTATCCCGTCGAACGGGGGTATAGGCCCGTATCAGACAGCCCTGCTGTTCGGCCTGACCCTGTTCATGCCTTCAGGCGTAGAACCTGCGGCATTCAAAACCACCGGCGCCGCCCTTGGCAACGTCATCATGGCATCACAGACCATGTTCATGATTGTAATCGGCATTATCACCTTCATCCTGATAGCCGTCGACAAGCACCGCCGACACCCTGCTACCAAGCAAGCATGACGCCCACGAAGTCACTACCCGGACTTCCATGCCACGGATTTGCCCCTGACGCATTTTTTCGTTACTTTTGCCGTAAATAGCCAAAGTGGAATCGTGACTTCAACAGCTCGAAAGAACCTCAATCCACATCCATAACCATAAATTCAATTATCACATTGCAAACAAACCGACTTATTCCTTTTGCCGTGACGGCTATAGCCGCCATTGCTTCCGGCATTAACGCCGCAGCCGACACAAAACCCGACACCTGGGTGGGATGCGACGAACTGGGACGCATAGTACCTTCCTCCGACAATATGGACGGGGGGATACCTGTACCCGACGACAGAGTAGAGATAGGTATGTTCTACTACATCTGGCATGGTACAGAAGATAAGATGAAAACCGTCTACGACATTTCCGAAATCCTTGCTGCAAACCCTGACAACCCGGCATGGGGGCCCGAACACCATTACCACTGGTGGGGGAAACCGTGGCTGGGATATTACGACGCCGGACAGCACGACGTCATTTTCAAACATCTGCAAATGCTATGCGATGCCGGGGTGGATTTCATCGCCTTTGACTGCACAAACGGATTAACCTATCCCGACCGAATCAACGAGTTTATCAAGGTGGTGCATGAACGCCGCGACAAAGGGATGCGATGGCCGCGCCTTACATTCATGACCCATGCGAGGCAAGAAAGCGCAATCGCATCGCTTTGGTATAATTTCTATAGCAAACCCGAACTGTCCGACCTGTGGTATCAGTGGGAAGGGGCGCCACTGTTGATGTGTGACACCGAGGATGCCGCCAACTATCCATCACTAACCCCGATATTGGAAAACCTCACCCTGCGCCACAGCTGGGCATGGACGGGTGGACGGGAAAACACCTGGTCATGGCTCGACTATTACCCGCAAGGGATAGGATACACAATGGCCGACGGGCGAAAAGTGCCGGAATGCATATCGGTAGGGAGCGCCCAGCACCCTACGACAAACACAGGCAAAAGCTACAGCCAAGGCTCGCAGCCACAGGTCAGCGCCCAAGGGGTGTGCGATTCCACCCCTATGGGGCTTTATTTCGCAGAGCAATGGCAGCGGGTTCACAGCCTGCCCTATGAGGAGCGGCCCCCCGTTGTTTTCCTGACACAATGGAACGAGTTCATAGCCATGCGTTTCACCACAGGCGACCATGCGGGGGCCGACCCTGGCAAAGTGCGTCCCGGTGCAAAGAACCAGCATGATGACGAATCATATTTCGTGGATGTCTACACCGCCGAATTCAACCGCGACCTCGAACCTTCTACCCATCCCCTTTTCCGCGATAACTATTACATGCAGATGGTGGAGGAGATTCGCAAATACCGTGGCACATCCCCTATTCCAACCCCGACAAGAAACATAAAAATCGACATCAACGGCCCTTGGGAGCAATGGGATGCGGAATCGCTGATATTTACCGACGACACGGGCGACCATATGCTGCAATCCGTAGCCCAGGACAAAACCTGCAAATCCCCCGGCAATGATATAGCCCACTGCAAGGTGACCAAGGATAAGCACAACATATATTTCCTTGTTGCAACAGCCACCGACATCGTTTGGGACGATACACCCCGACGCATGCGGCTGCTTCTAAACACCGATTGCGACTACGCCACCGGCTGGCAGGGATATGACTACATCATAGAACGCGACCCGTCCCACGGGTACTTCACCTTGAAAAAAAGCACCGCCAAGGATAAGTTCGAATGGGAAACCGTAAAGGGTAAGCTTGATGCACGGTTCGAGGGCAGCCGCCTGATGATTGCCCTGCCGAAATCGGCTGTAAAACGCAAAGGCGACTTCGATTTTGATTTCAAATGGGTTGATAACTGCAACCTCGAAGCAGGCGAACCGATGCTGATGTATTCCGACGGCGACTGCGCCCCGAACCACCGGTTCAACTACCGTTTCAAAGGTTCGGCCACAACCAATAAACCGGAGGGTAAAAACCGGGATAGCATTTCTGTACATTGATGTCAAGGCATCGACTTCCGGCTATATACAAATGGCGCTGTGTCAAAAAATAAGACACAACGCCATTAATCACATTATAAAATATAAAATCCCGTTGGTTACGGCACCATGACTTTGACAACGGTCATACCGGATTTCACGAGGTAGATGCCGGACGCAACAGGGATTTCCAGACGCCTGGTTCCACGGCAGGATGCAATCACCCGTCCGGCCATGTCTGTAACGCGGACATCAGCCCCATCTGCATTGGCAACTACGATGACACCACGACCAGCTGATACCGTAGAAAGCGCTTTATCTGATACTTGTTCAATTCCCGAACCACCAAGATTCAGCGGCTCGCTCAAACCAGACTCTCCCACTGCGACATAAACAGCCGACACGGCATAAGTAACACATCCCATCAACTGCACGAATTCTGTGAAGGAGGTTTCCTTAACAAGGGTAGTGTTTATGCGTTTGCCGTCACGATATACATTATAACCATCAATCACCAGGCTGGATTTGCCTTCGGGTATGAATGACACGTCATCGATTCCGAGCGACAGGCCATAGGTATGGTTGTAACGTATGGCAAAACGTTTGGCGCCATTCGGCATGTCGAAGCTGTAAGGAGTCCACGTACCAGGCACTTTTTCAACTTTCTGCAACAATATAAAATCGGCAGGGGAAACGGCTTCAGTTAACGAATACAGTATCTCAAAGCTTTCCTCTGCTTCATATGGATTGAGAGAGCGTGCCATAAGGGTTACGGATTGTTTGCCGCCGAACAGAGCGGGGGATATCGCCCAGTCATCGTTGGCAATATACTCAACATCTCCATTTTCGTTGGTTTTCGGGAGGCAAAAGATGGTCGACAGACATTTGTTGCCGGAGAAAGCGGCAAACGCTTCGGGCAAACCAGGTAGCGAGGCATCGCTTACAAACCATGAGAGCGCCGCACCATAGTCGATTCCAGGCATCATAAAATTCCCTATTTGGCCTATTGCAGCTTGATCGGCATCAACAAAAGTCCAACCTCCGGCACCGGTCTTTATCCATGATTCAAAAGTTTCAAAATCTTCTGTAACTCGGTCTGGAACTGCCGAGGCAACATCTGGAGCATCCCATGTCAGCAACACGCTGTTCACATCAGCCGTTCCGTTGAGGTTGCGCGGAATAGGATAATCCGGGAGAACCAGTTTTACAACCTTCTTGCCCGAAACGTTGTCATCCGGGTGTGTATCGGCATGATATTCAATAACGGCATGATATTCCGACATCTCATTGTCAGCTACCGTAAACACCTGGGGGAATCTGACAACCAGTGTGCCGCCGACACCCAGGGGAGCCGGTGCCTTGGTGCCCACATGCCTGCCATCACGGAAAAGCTTGACGTCAAAATGGTCAGCTTCGTTGACCGATATATTCTCAACATTGACCGTAACAAAGAACTCATTATTGGCCTCAACTGCGGCCGGTGCGTTTATCGCCGTTACACGCAGGTCATGGTTGTCAAGTGACGTGACAACGATATTGTCAATCAACGTGAATTTACGTGTATAGGTGATGCCGCGTAGAGAAAACTGTATCACTTTGCCCTTGTATTTATCCAAAGGCACAACAACCAGATACCACCCGTCATCCTCCCCAAGAGTCCACGTCATGACGTTTTTCTCTACCTTGAAGCCATCACCACCGTTAACAGCTACCTCTATTTCATTCAGATCACCGTCATCACCTTCGATATTGTATGTATAAAACATCAATACGGGATTAGCCAGCCCTTCAAGAGAAATCTTTCCGCTAAACAGCGTGGCATCCGCCCCTTCGGCTTCCCCGAACATAGCAGCCATCCCGTTATCATTGTCATATGACCGTATACCGGCATCATCATTATAAATGCTCCATATCCCTTCCCGGTTATCGCTGCGAATTAACGATTCAGCCTTACCTCCGGCAAATGATTCGCTCCACGGGGCAGGATACGGTGTGCCGACAGGCAACAGGTCGGTAACCGCCATCAGCGAATGCCCCCCTTCGGTATGCGCACGCAGGCCGTAGCCTACGAATCCCTGCCGGTCCCCAGGATTCAGGGCCTGGAACGTATGTGATGAGCCTTTAAGGTTTTCAGCAACATATACCGGGTCGTCCCCGTCGCTGGCTGCAATTATAGTGTATGTCACCAAGGCCGGATTCAACGGTTTCCCATCCTTGTCGGTGGTCACCTCTTCCCATGTCATCGTCACTTCACCGGGGACCGAGGTCTCGACAATCTTCACCCAACCGGGTTTGGCCGGTTCGTTAGCTCCTACAAAAACGGTCACCCCGGTCTTTTTTCCGGCGCCTGAAGCGTTATAGGCAAGTGCCTCGTATTTGTAATAGCCTATTTCCGACACTTCGTCGGAAAATTCAAGCACTGCGCCGACTTCAGGTGCATCAAACGACTTCACCACTGTCCCATCCCGCAAAACATCAACACGGGTCAGGTTTTCAATCTTCGCACCGTTTACATCCTTGTCCGGGGCAACCAGGCGGATGAAAGCTTTCTTGGCACCGGAGGCATCGGGAGTCACTGTGAAACCTTCAACAACGTCCGGGATTACTGCATCCGCGCCTGCACCCATCGAAATCCCGTCAACATACAGGAACCAGCTGTTGTCGGCCGACGTGGTTTCATGAATCCCTACATAATAAGTGCCGTCGGCATCAGGCAGGAGATAGAACGTATAATCCTGGCTGTTGCGGTTCTTGATAATCTGCGGTTCCATCAACACGCTGGAGAGAGCATCAGGAGTATCGCCGGTTCCCCAACGGATTTCCACCTCCAACGGATTTCCGAGATATGTACGCATCTTGGCAGTGAACATATACATTTTCCCTTTTTCAAGTTTGAAGGGTGGTGTCACCAGCCAGTCATCCATATCAGCGTTGCGGTTGAACCGGGTTTTGAACGCCTTGTCATAAGCATCCCAACCCCAGGTCGAACCGTCGTTATTGACATCGTGGATGGTAAACGCCTCCCCTCCGTATTCGTTATCAAACACTACCGAATACGGAGGCGTGATAGAGCCAGTCCAAAATTTGCGAGAAACCGCATCGGCCGAAGCATATTTGCCATCATATGCTGAAACGGCATACCAATAACCTGTAAGCATGCCGGAAACCGGAGGGATATCAGTTACAGAAGTATGTCTTATAGATTCAGCTATAACTTCATTATCGGGAAAGCGTGTCACTTTGTATGTGAGGTTATCCACATCTATATAGCCCCCGTTTGCCGAAAATGAGACAGGCAACCAAGAAAGGGTAACCACCCCGTCGGCCATCGTGGCCGTAAGTTCCGGGGATACGGGCAAGTCATGGCCGACAAATGTCTGGACTTCTGTAGGAGGTCCGTTGCCGACGGCGTTCGCGACATAAACCTTAAACGTATAATTACCTGGGACGGATAATTTTACCTCAGCCTTGACTTCCTTCCCGTAGACGGCTTGTCCTGAAGCCATGGTCATCCCGTCAGCTTCCACTACATAGGTTATATCCCCCTCGCCCGGCTGCCCATCGAATGTTGTCGACGGACACGTAAACGACACAGTGCCTGATAAAGCACCGGCCGGGAACGAAAGCGACAGGTCACTGATGGCATCCGGGGCATTATCGTCAACATCAGGCACAGGGACAAACATACCCACCACCTCCTGGTTTTCGGGGAAATGATATAGCAATGTCGCCTGCGCTGTATTCAGGTCGATTTCATAGAGAGAGCCATCGGTTCCCTGGGTGACAGCATAAAAACAACGACCAGAACGAGGATCGATGCATGCCGATGAAGGATTAGTTGCCACCAGCCCCGTACTGCCCACAGGGGTCATGTCGCCGGTTCCCTTATCGACCTTATATAAATCCCCCAACTCGTCAATGGCATACAACTGCCCCTTACGTGTGATGGCCACCGCACTCCACATACGCTCCAACGGCTTTATAGATGTACGTTTGCGAACTATGTAATCCACTGTGCCAAATACATATCCACGGTTGTCATCGCTACGGAAACAACCATATACATTCCCTGTCGTCCTGTCGTATGCCACCCCTGTCGACACGACAGGTATATCCCCCCATTCCCAACTGGTCTCCTCCCACGACCGGACGTCATAGCCCAATACATATACATAGGAATAACCATACTGTTCAACATTGTAACACGACCAATAAGTATCACCTACAACCACCCCACCTGCCGAGGCATCAATACGTGCTGTTCCCATACGGGTAAACGGGACATCGTCTGATGTGCCTATACGGTACATCCCAATGCCGTTATCCTGCAACGTCCATCCGTCGGCATATATCACACTACCATATAACTCAGGCATCGATGTCATACCGTCAGACGCGGCATAAGGTATGGATTGATTCAGGGAAGGGCTGTAAAATCCTTTAGATGAATATAACTTCCGCGCCTTCGGCATATTGCAAGCCGATGAACGGGCGGCATGTTCTTTCATAGTAAGATTCAAGGGTGGTGCGACGCTCCTTGTCGGCAAACCGGCCGATGGCATAACCGTTTCCCGGGATAACACCGAAACAGCCACACAGGCCACCAGCGTTATTGTCATCAATAGTTTTTTCATAATGTAAGGTTTTTGACTGATTGGTTATAACAGAACCCTGACGACGATTGACACAAAATGCATCAATTATTGACCAAAGCGATGCAAATATACAATATAAAACCAATAATCAAAAACTTTTGACACCGTTTACAACAATATGATGGCAAGTAGCACCGGGGCTTCATCCCGAATCAAAAAACAACAACAACAACCTTCAACACATGCGGAAAATCCCGCCTTACCAAGGCGGTGTCACTCCGCACTCACCTGTCACTACTGCATAACGAATGCAACGGTGTGCAGGATGATAAACCTGCACACCGTTGCATTCGTTTCTGACAAGCGTAGTCGAAGTGGGACTCGAACCCACACAGCCGCAATGGCCAAAGGATTTTAAGTCCTTCGTGTCTACCATTCCACCATTCGACCGACCTTATATAAGACGCGACTTGAAATCCCGCACAAACGGGTTGACCATGCCACGACTTGCGCCGACCTCTGCCGACGCGACAAAGTTAGCAATTATTTATGAATCACACAACGCGAGGTTGTTTTTTCAGCGGGCAATCAGCAGATAGTAGTTCTTTTTACCGCGCTGCACCAGGATATACTTGCCGTTGAGGAGCATCGTATCGGAAGCAGGCAGGTAGGGGTCGGTAACCTTCTCTTTGTTGATTGACAGACCCCCTTGCTGTGTAAGCTTGCGCATCTCGCCTTTCGAGGGGAACACGGCGGCATTATCCGTAAGGAGGTCGATTAATTTTGTTTCACCGTTGAGCAAGTCGCGGGAAATTTCATAGGTCGGGACACCTTCGAACACGGCAAGGAGTGTATCCTCGTCGATTTTATGCAGTGTCTCGGCGGCACGGTTGCTGAAAAGAATCTGCGATGCCTCGATTGCCGCTTCCAGCTCCTTTTCGCCATGAACCATGCGGGTGATTTCCTCAGCCAGACGCTTCTGAAGGGGACGGGCACCGGGATTTTCGGCCTGTTGTGCAACGAGACCCTCGATTTCCTCACGGTTGAGGATGGTGAAAATCTTTATATATTTCTCGGCGTCGGTATCCGACACATTAAGCCAGAACTGGTAGAACTTGTAGGGCGACGTGCGTTTCGGGTCGAGCCATACATTGCCGCTTTCGGTTTTGCCGAATTTGCCACCGTCGGCTTTTGTGATAAGGGGGCAGGTAACGGCGAAAGCATCATCCTTGCCGAGCATGCGCCGTATCAGCTCGGTGCCGGTGGTGATGTTGCCCCACTGGTCGGAACCGCCGAGCTGCAAACGGCACCCTTCCGCCTCATAGAGATGCAGGAAGTCGTAGCCTTGCAGGAGCTGGTAGGAGAACTCTGTGAACGACATCCCCTCGCCCGATTCGCCCGACAGACGTTTCTTAACGGAATCCTTGGCCATCATATAGTTGACGGTAAGGTTCTTGCCGACGTCGCGTATGAAATCGAGGAATGTGTAATCCTTCATCCAGTCATAGTTGTTGACCAGGATGGCCGCATTTGGGGCGTCGCTGTCGAAATCGAGAAAACGCGCGAGCTGTTGCTTTATTGCCTCCTGGTTGTGGCGCAAAGTTTCCACATCGAGGAGTTTACGCTCCTGGCTTTTCATCGATGGGTCGCCGATCATGCCGGTAGCACCACCCACGAGGGCGATTGGTTTATGACCGGAACGTTGGAAATGCTTCAGCATCATCACACCCACAAGGTGGCCGATATGGAGGGAGTCGGCAGTCGGGTCGATACCGAGATAGGCTGCCGTCATCCCCTTTTTAAGTTGTTCATCTGTGCCAGGCATCATCTGGTGAATCATGCCGCGCCAGGTAAGTTCTTCTATAAAATCCATTTTTAGGTAGTTTTTCTTATTTACAGGGTCTTTTTCAAATGGCCCGTACCATCATCAAACCAGGGCTGCCAGGGCTTTTGCGATGCGGCGGAGGGCTTCGGCAAGAGCCTCGTCAGAAGCCGCATAGCTCAACCGGATATAGCCGGGGAGGCAGAATGCCGAACCCGACACGGTTGCCACATGGGCTTCCTCGAGAAGGTACATGCAAAGGTCGTTGTCATCAGCGATAACCTTGTCGCCGAACCGCTTGCCGATATAGGCCGACACTTCGGGGAAAAGGTAGAATGCACCCTGGGGTTCGTTAACCTTCAATCCGGGGATTTCACGCGCCATGGCTACCACAAGGTCGCGACGGCGGCGGAAAGCTTCACGCATTTCGACAACACATTCCTGTGAACCGGTGTAGGCTGCAAGAGCCGCACGCTGGGCGATTGACGAAATACCCGATGTTGTCTGCCCCTGGAGTTTGGTCACGGCTTTTGCCAACGCCAGCGGGCCGGCCATGAAACCTACACGCCATCCTGTCATGGCATATGCCTTCGACACGCCGTTGACGATTACCGTACGGTCGGCTATTTCGGGGAATGAGGCCATCGAAGTGAATGAGCCGGTGTAGTTTATATGCTCGTAAATCTCGTCGGAAAGCACCGTTATTTCGGGGTGACGTGCAAGCACGGCCACAAGCCCTTCAAGCTCCTGACGCGAATAAACGCTTCCCGACGGATTCGAAGGCGAACATAGCAGGAGCATGCGCGAACGGGGGGTTATGGCCTGCTCAAGCTGTTCGGGGGTGATTTTGAAATCGTTTTCTATCCCGGCAGGCACAAGCACGTTGACACCGTCGGCAAGCTTCACCATCTCGATATAGCTCACCCATGCCGGTACGGGGATGATTACCTCGTCGCCGGGATTGATGCAGCTGAGGATGATGTTGCTCAACGACTGCTTTGCCCCGCCCGACACAACCACCTGCGCCGGTGAGAAATCAAGCCCGTTTTCCTGTTTCAGCTTTTTGGCAATTGCCTCACGCAAATCCATATAGCCCGGCACGGGCGGATAGCGGGTGTAATTGTCGTCGACAGCCTTCTTCGCTGCCGCTTTTATATGGTCGGGGGTGTTGAAATCAGGCTCGCCAACCGAAAGGTTGATTACGTCGACACCTGCGGCACGCAGTTCGCTACTTTTCTGCGACATGGCGAGAGTCTGTGAAGCGGCCATGCGCTTAATCCGATCGGAAATCTGGATCTGCTCCATAAGATACGGGTAGATTATAGGTTTTAGAGTTGGTCTACAAATTTAACTAATTATTTTGAACCCGCAGTTATCTGCGGCGCAAGATTGACCGAATCGACGGCTGCATGGGGAAAACGGAGGGTGTCGGGGTTCTCAATCAACCCCTGGCGTATGAATTGCAGGGAATCGGCATGCGAAAGGCTTTCCTTGTCGAAATCCTTGAGAACACGCTTTGTCTGTTGTTCCGCCCCATCCTTACCGGGAGCAAATGTCAGACGCCCCATGCGGGCTTTGGAAATCCCACGTCGGAACACATTGTCGATTTGCTTGACGATATTGATGCGGGTGTTGTCGGCGATAGCCTGGCGCTCCACAACCATGTTTTCCTTGAATTTGGCCCCGCCGAGACGAATTTTCATATCTTCGGGGGTCCCTTTGATGTTTATGCCGAACTTGAACGGCATAGGCGATTTAAGCACTGACACATGATAGTCGAGGTTCATGGCCAGGTCGTTGTAGCCCATCACCCCGAGACGGTAACGGTCGATGTCGAACATGAACGGGAAAATCTCGATTGCGGAGTTCTCAACCACCACCTCTACGTCCATATGGTCAATCATGTTGCGTTTCTTATTCTTGAAAAACAACCATTTAGAAAGCATTTTGAACGTATCGGCATCAAGCAGCACAAGGGAGTCGCCGTCGATTTTGATGGCGGCACGCAACGACGGGATTTCTATATCCATATCCGGCGCTATATCCGTAGTGACGGCAACATCGGCGTTGACAATCCCTTCGAAACCCTTCATCACCGGCAACAGGGAATCGATTGCCGGTACTATGGCGGTGAGGCGGTCGAGACGGAAACGGCTGACTTTCATCCCCAGGCCGAAACGCAGCTCGTCGACCGAAGGGGCGGCATACAGCCCGTCGAGACGAATCGAGCCAATGTCGGTCGAAGCCGCAAGGTTGCGAAGGTTAACCGCACCGTCATAAACCAGCAGGTTGCCCTTGAAAGAATGCAGCACCAGGTCGGAATAAAGCACGTTGTCAGCCTTCATACGGAAGCGTGCATCAAGGTTTCGCGGCACCAGCAGTGGCGCAGACTGCACGGTATCGGCCATATCCGTTATTTCAGGCGACATGGTGTCGACATCGTCACCCCATATCATCGCCGAATCGGCTTGCTGTGCCACAGAGCCGCCTGCGAACAGCGCCCTTACAATTTCGTTGACGTTGATAGTGTCGCTTACCATTGTCAATGACACACCGAGCGTGTTGTTGCGACGCCCTATCAGTGCCCGGCGCAGGTTGGAGATTGTGCCGTTGACAAGGAAATCACTCTGTCCGGCCTGGTAGGAGAGGTTGTGGAGCTGTATGCTGTCCTGTGAGAAATGCAGGTCGATGTTCGAAATCCTGTTGCGCAATGGGAAATACGGGGTCACCACCCGTCCTGACTTCGCCTTGATATGCCCGTTGAAATCCCAACGACGCAACATGCGGCGGCGACCCGAATCAATGTCGACAGACAGCATACCCCCCGGCGCGGCCATGGCAAGGGAATCGGCAATTGCCTTTCTCCGTGCCGCCCGTTGCTCGGGGGTGAGGGTGGAATTACGACGTTGGCGCATATGCAGGTCAAGCACCACATCGGCCTGCCGCAAGGAGAAACGAGTCAGCGACTGCCCGAACACCAATGCCCCAAGCCCCATTTTCAAATTAAGCTGCGGCAACTTTGCCTCACCTTTATACCGGCGTAGCGACCCCCCGATCGAAGCATCACGCAACCGGAGGCGGAGCGTGTCGGCGGGAGAATCGAGTTTAAGCCTTTCGATAGCGAAATTCATCCCGAAGGGGTTTATCTCCGTGGTGTCGGCCGACGAACGTCGGTTAACCGTTCCCGCACCTGCCTTTATGCCCCGCGCTTCAAGCTGCATACCTTCGGCATTGGCAGATATGGTGTCGATTTTAACCGACAGGGTCAGCAATGAATCAATTTTCTGGCTGCTGTCGTTAACAAACACGCTGTTCGAACCAAAATCCACAACCGCATGGCGTGCGAACAGGTTGCCTATGCCGGGTGCGTCAACCATTAGGTTGCGCATATCCAGCTCCCCTTCCGCATACAGCCGGTGGAAATTCCCCTTGTCGAGGTCGCTGAGGCGGAAACGGAAACCGGCATTCCCGTCGACAATACCCCCAATCGCCACAGGCAGACGCTCGCGCAGACGCGGCGGAAAATTGTCGAGGTTGACAGCGCCTTTGAAACGGCCTTCAACCCGTGGGTCGGAAACAGGCGATGAGATTTTGGCACGCAGGTCGATATCGATTGTGCGTCCGTCGATTAACAGATGCCTGATGTCGAACACCGATTTATCCATATCCGGGCCGTCGAAATGCACATCGGCGCCAAATTCGAATTTCTTGAAATGAAGGTTCTGGTAATCAACGGCACATGCCGGAATCTCAATGGTGGCATCGAACGAAGGGGGCAGGCTGTCGGCCATATCCCACCGGCTCGTAAGGGTGAGGCCGGCCTTGAAACCCATATCGGTTTTCAATGGCTCGACAAGCGGCATCATGTTGCGCGGCAGATGCTGCAAAAGCTCCCCTACAGGTAGCAACCCTGTCGAGGCGGCGAACGATTCCAATATCAGGGAATTCCTGAAATCAACGTCGGCGTCGAATGTCACGTCCAAATCATCGACTTCAACAACGAAATCACTGAAAGCAATTGAGAATGGATCTGACCTATCCCATTTTATCCCTCCCTGTGCACCGAAATCCAGGCTCTCAAGCCCGAATTCGCCCAGCATGCCGGTTTTCAAACCGCCCTCTATACCGAGGCGGTAATGCGGCATCGAGTGCCCTGCAAAATCTATTGCGTGTAACGACAAGGCCACGTCGAGCGAGTCGGGAAGCGAACGAAACCGGATAGGCCCTGCATCGGAAACCGAAAAACGGTTGATTGAGAACTTAGGGATTACCAACGGCGTTGACGGCGGCACGGTATCGGCCGATTCGGGCACAATGAGATAATTGGCAACCGAATCATTGACCTGCAACAGGTTTGCCTTAAGCGAACGGAAAGCTACATCATACAGGGCCAACTCCCCTAATGCCAGTTTCGATACGTTTATCCCCCCATGGAAGGAACGCAGCGACAACAGCGAATCGGCATCCCCCGGCAGCTGCGAAAGCACCGAGTCAGGAAGCGCTCCCAGCGACCTGCTCACAATCACCATCGAATCGACATCAACGGTCATCTTGGGGAAGCTTTTCCAAAACGTAAGCTCCACGCGCCCCAACGACACATCGGCCAAAAGATATTTCGAAGCCTGCCGCTCTACCAAGGGGGTGAGCCTGTCGGGAGTGAGAATCCACACAATCAGCGAGCATACGGCAACAAACAGCCCCACAACAACGGCGGCAGTGACTCCCAGCCATTTCAACATGCGCAACCACAGGGGCCTGCGACGCTTTCCACGGGGGTCAGACCCTGTCAGACCCGACGAATCGCAACCGCGTTCTTTTTCCGCCATAAGTAATTGGATTTAAAATTGTTGCCCACAAATTAAGGAGTACCTGGATTTCAACGCGCCGTGATATGGAAACACGCCTGTTTGCGTTCATATTTCACATAACACCGGCCTTTTTCGCGCATGGCGAAAACAACTTCGCCCAAAAGGTTTTTCAAATCCTCCTGAGTGCGCGGCGTTGTCACGGAATCGCATATGAATTTTGCGTAACTGATATCGAAAGTAGTGCCGAACAGATGCGCAGAAGCGGCAGAGGCATTTATGTTGCGCCGGCGCAGACGTTTCACAAGCCTAGGTGAACGAAGCACACTTGTTACCTTCACACGGTAGTCACCGCCTCCGCGTGCCTGGAGGGAATCGCGGAACGCCGCCCCTATATCGGTAAGCAGTTTATGCGCCTGCGGCACCAGGTAGGGAAGCGAATGGGTAAGTTCGTCGAGATAATATTCGCGGCAGCTTTGCAGGCGCTCGAGCCTCGCACCCGCCTCCCACGCCGAACGTATGCCCGACAACGGCTTTATCCCGATTTTTTCCGCAGCAGCTATATGATGGTAGTTGCTGTCGTTGAACACACGGCCAAGCGACCCGCCAAGGTAGTTGATTTTCATTTTCACCCCCCCGCCAGGCATCGAGTCGAATCGGGCTTCATAAGGGTTAGCCGACTTCAGCTCATGATGGGAGGCAAGAATCATTGACATGTCGGATGAAGGGCGGCCTTCAGCAACCGGCACTTCTGCCGACGCCACGACGGCATTCCCGTCCGCACAAGCTGCCTCGTCCACACCAGCGGTATCCGCCTGATGGATAGGCATTGCGGCCTCCTCAGTATCGGCATGAACCTCTGCTGCCGATATTGCGACAGGGTCTCCGTCGCCACGGCCTCCGAACGAGGCCCACAGCAGAAGCAATGCCGCCACACCGCCCATAACATAGAGCGTGTGTTTCTTGATTGAATTCTCGGTCATCGCGTCAACGGCTTGTTATGGCGTTATACAGATTGTCACAGCCCGACATCAGCAGGTCGAGCACCAGTTCGAAACCTTCGGCACCTTCATAATAAGGGTCAGGCACATAGTCGAATTTTGTGCATATATCGAAAAATTCCTTCATCCCCACGATTTTCGCCTCAGCCTCAGGTGTCGGTGCCACCGCCTTGAGGTTACGCAGATTTGATGCATCCATGCCGATAACCACATCGAAATCATCGAAATCACTTGCGCAGACCTGGCGGCAACGGTGGGTAAGCTCATAGCCGCGCCGACGCGCATGGATGCGCATACGGTTGTCGGGCAGGTCGCCGATATGGTAGTTGCCCGTACCAGCCGAGTCAATCACCCACATGGCGGCATCGCCATGTTCTTCGACAACAGCGCGCATCACCCCCTCAGCCGCCGGGGAACGGCATATGTTGCCAAGGCAGACAAACAGAACCCTCACCGGTTTGCCACCGGCATATCGCGTTTTCAGACCTTCCACCAACCGTGAGGCAGAAGCCGACATATTTCCTATAGTTCCTTCAGATTGCATAATCATGACAAAATAATATGCAAAATTACACATTATTTTGTCAATCCTGCACCAAGTCCGCTGAATTTCAGAATCAAAAAGCCGTTCCGGCCGCAGCGCCACGGCAATTCCACCCATACAAAGTTTTCGCCACATGCCCATGCCGCAAAATAAGGGGCTAACCGGCACAAAATGTTTGAGGTATTGGAGATTATTCGTATATTTGCAAGCTGAAAAATAGGCATTCCGCGCCCCTACAGGTATGCGGAACGGGTGCAACGCTGATTATCAACCGGTTGGCATTGCGCATAGCCTATTTTTACAAAACCTGTCATTATCATAAGGGCATAGCGGCTACAGCGCATGCACCTACGGATAAAACATTGAGAAAAATCAAAATAATAACCTAATAATACTTTTTAACTAACCACATGCAAAGCAAAGGAACCCTCGGAAGCATCATTGCGGGTGTTATCGCGATTTTCTTGGTGCTGGTGTGTCTGTTCTACCTGTCGTTTACCATGGTAAGCTCCAAACAGGAGGCTAAAGCCGAGCAGTATGCACTCTCCGTCGCCGGACAGCAAGGCAAGAATTCCGAGCAGTACAACAA
>LUJQ01000011.1 GCA_001689485.1 Bacteroidales bacterium M6
GGTAATTTTTACCGAATCATTGTAAAAATCACAAACCGCGTGATTCAAACCGATTTGATTACTCACATCTCAAAATCAACCGACATGAAACACCTTGCCGGCGTCGCCATTTTCCTCGCCACACTATCATCACTTTCAGCCTGTGCCATAAGCAATGCTGACAAGGCTATGACCACGAGAAACATCACCATTGCCGATTTCAACAGCATTGACGCAGCCACAGGGATTAAGGTAATCTACTCCCAAGGCCCTCTTTCAGCAGCCAAAGTAACAGCACCACGCTACTATTTCAACTACCTTGACATCAGCGTTGACAAAGGCACTTTGGAACTGAGGATAAACCAAACGTTCTGGCAAAAATTCAATTCTGTCAACGACGATATAACCGTGACCGTATCGTCACCTACAATCAACGACCTGGAAGTCTCGTCAGGAGCATCAATCATAGTAAAGGGAGTTGTAAAAATCAACAATTCGGCCGAACTCGAAGCCACATCAGGAGCATCAATCTCCATACCCGGAGGTTTTAAATCCAAAGGGAAAGTCGAACTTGATACATCGTCAGGCTCGTCAATCAATATAAACGGACTCAACGCATCACGAATCGATGCCGAACTTTCATCGGGAAGCTCCATGCAACTCACCAACGCCACAGCCACACATGCCGATTTCGAACTTTCATCGGGAGCAAGCTGCACAGTGTCAGGCAAAACCTCCTCTCTCAAAGTAGAAGCTACATCAGGAGCCTCATTTAATGGCTCGAAATTCCGTGCACACACCGCCGATATAGAAGCAGGATCAGGCGGATCGGTAAACTATAACGCGGAAAGGGCAAAAGAAGATACCGGGAACACCGGCTCCGCCACAAACCACCGTTAACAAACGGCATCACACACAGAGGTTTAAATATTCTCAAAAACCGGAACCGGCACGCAAAAAACAAGTTCATCAAACATAAAGAATATTCAACATAAAGAGTTTCAGATTTTTAATAGGTATTGTTATTTCTAAAGGCAGGGCGGTGTGTCAAAATTCAAAATATTGACACATCGCCTTATTTTTAACCCGTACGGGAAAGGTGCTGTGACAAGACACTCCCCTACCAACCTGATTACCCGGTAGTTCCCAATGTGCTCTTCATGATGATTGCCCAAATGGCAGGCCCTGCTATCCATCCAATCGAAAAAACGGCCTATACAAAAATAGCAAAAGTTTTTAAGGAAAGATTTGGTGATTTAGGAAATGTGTTGTAACTTTGCAGTCGCAAACGAGGCGGGATAGCTCAGTTGGTTAGAGCGTCGGATTCATAACCCGGAGGTCTCGAGTTCAATTCTCGATCCCGCTACTCAAACAAACCGCGTAAGGATTGGCAGAAAGCCCCTTGCGCGGTTTGTAGTTATATCCACTCCCACGCTATCAAAGATACATCCGATAGAAATACGTTCATTTACACATTACGGCTGTTTGTGAACATATGCGTGTGTAAAGGAACTCTGTTGCGTATTTTTGCAGGCGGAAACAATCCTGACTTCAAAAATCTGCATCCCGCATTGAACAAGATGGATGGTTTTAACATTTTATCCATATAGGACAATTTATCACATATGCGCCCGCTTTGGGTTTCATCACCATTAACAACAATTATTAACCGACGTGCGAAAATCCAATCATAATATATTATCATTGCATCACGTTTTCTCACAAATGAAGAAACTTGCATCACGTTTTTACGACACAACAAGGTCGCTTTACCAACGCATTCCTTCCAAGCGGAAGAAATGGGTATGGATTTCGCTCGGACTTATAGCAGTTGCGGCAACAGCGTTCGCGCTCTACCGCCCTGCACCTGCACCTGAAGCAATCCCTGTGGTGGAAGTAGAACCTGTCACCACCGAGAACGTCAATATCTACGGGGAATATGTGGGGCGGATACGCGCCCAGCAATTCGTTGAGATACGCGCCCGCGTCGAAGGCTACCTCGAGCGGATGCTATTTGCCGAAGGTACATACATCGAAAAAGGGCAGACACTTTTCGTTATCGACCCGCGCATCTACCGTGCCCGTGTCGACCGCGCAAAAGCACAGCTGAACAAGGCAAAGGCGCAAGCCCTAAAAGCCGAACGCGACCTCAACCGCATCCGCCCCCTCTATGAACAGAACGCAGCCAGCCAGCTCGACCTCGACAACGCTGTAGCCGCTTATGAGGGGGCCACGGCTGATGTGGCCGTATGCAAAGCCGACCTCACACAGGCCGAAATGACCCTTGGTTACACCGCCGTCCAATCTCCGATTGCCGGATACATTTCCGAACGCAACGTTGACATAGGGGCACTTGTAGGCCCCGGCGGCCAGTCACTGCTGGCAACCGTGGTCAAAAGCGACACCGTGCGCATCGACTTCAGCATGACATCGCTCGAATACCTGCGTTCCAAGGCACGGAACGTGAACCTGGGGCAACATGATTCCACCAGGACATGGAATCCATATATCACTGTAACTATGGCCGACGGCACAATCTATCCCCACCACGGGCTGGTTGACTTCGCCGACCCGCAGATTGACCCGAAAACAGGCACATTCTCAGTGCGTGCCGAGATGCCGAATCCCGACCACACCCTCCTGCCGGGACAGTTCACACGCGTGAAACTCCTTATGGATGTGCGTGAAAACGCCGTGGTAGTGCCTACCAAAGCCATAGTCATCGAAAAAGGTGGTGCATTCATCTACGTTGTGCGCCGCGACGATGTGGTTGAAAAACGGTTCATCGAAACCGGCCCTGAGACAGGCAACAAAACAATTGTGGAACGAGGTCTGACCCCCGGGGAAATGATTGTGGTAGAAGGTTACCACAAACTCTCCCACGGCATGCGTGTGGATGCCGTGGAGGCTACCGCCACTACTGCCACAGCCACCGGCAACCAGGAGGATTGACCGCCATGCCTATGCCAAGGCCCACAACATTACCAACCCCCTATCAGGCACATAGATGAAAAAAAATTTCTTCCTTGACCATCCTATATTCTCGATTGTAGTATCAATCGTAATCCTGCTGGTAGGGGCAATCGGCCTGATGCTCCTGCCAATCGACCAGTACCCCCAGATTGTGCCGCCGGTGGTAAAAATCACCGCGTCATATCCCGGTGCCGACGCGCAGACCGTAACACAGGCCGTTGCCACCCCGATAGAACAGGAACTCAACGGAACGCCCGGAATGCTCTACATGGAATCGACCAGCTCGAATTCCGGGGCGTTCAACGCCACGGTGACATTCGATATATCCACCGACCCCGACCTTGCTGCCGTCGACATCCAGAACCGAATCAAAAAAGCCGAATCGCGCCTGCCGTCGGAAGTAGTGAAAAACGGTCTGTCGGTCGAGAAACAGGCCGCCAGCAAACTGATGACCATAACGCTCCTTTCGTCCGACCCCAAATTCGACGAAATATACCTCTCGAACTACGCCACACTCAACGTTCTCGACATGTTAAGGCGTGTGCCGGGCGTGGGTAGCGTATCGAATGTCGGCAGCCGTTACTATGCCATGCGCATATGGGTGCAACCCGACAAACTGGCCGACCTGGGGCTTACGGTAAAAGACCTCCAGTCGGTGCTGATGGACCAAAACCGCGAATCGGCTGCCGGTGTGATGGGTGATGCCCCTATGGAAGGGGTCGATATTACCTTCCCTATAACCGCACAGGGGCGTTTGTCGTCAGTCGGCGAGTTCGAGCAAATCGTTGTACGTGCCAACCCCGACGGGTCGATAATCCGCCTCAAAGATGTGGCACGCATATCGCTCGAAGCTTCATCCTATTCCACTGAGAGCGGTATCGACGGCCTGAATGCCGCCGTGCTCAACATCAACATGCTTCCCGGTGCCAACGCCATCGACGTGGCCGATGCCGTAAAGCAGACCATGGAGGAAATCAGCCGCAATTTCCCCGAAGGTATATCCTATACCATCCCGTTCGACACCACCACATATATCTCGGCTTCGATTCATCATGTTTACCGCACCCTGTTCGAAGCCCTGTTATTGGTAATCCTCGTGGTCTTCCTGTCGTTACAGAGCTGGCGCGCCACGATTATCCCAATCGTTGCCGTACCCATTTCGCTTATCGGCACTTTCGCCGTGATGATGGCATGCGGCTTCTCGCTCAACATGCTGACATTGCTCGGCCTCATCCTCGCCATAGGCATAGTGGTCGATGACGCGATAGTTGTGGTGGAGAATGTTGACCGTATAATGAAAGAGGAAAACCTCTCACCTTACGAAGCCACCAAAAAGGCTATGGCCAACCTCAGCGGGGCGCTTATTGCCATGTCGCTTGTGTTGTGTGCCGTCTTTGTGCCTGTGAGCTTCCTGGGGGGAATTACCGGCATGCTCTACCGCCAGTTCACAATCACCATCGCCGTATCGGTTATTATCTCGACAATCGTAGCCCTCACCCTCAGCCCCGTGATGTGCTCGCTGGTGCTCAAACCCGGCAGCCACCGCACACGCAACAAGCTGTTCCGAGCCATAAACTACCGCTTGGCCAAAGGCAACCGCTTCTATAGCAAGATAGTGGGACGCACGTTGGTAAACCCGCGCATAATGTTCTCCACATTCGGCATCCTGATGGTGGGTATATTCCTTATGAACAGGCTCGTGCCGCAAAGCTTCATGCCCCAGGAAGACCAGGGATATTTCACCGTGGAACTCGAACTGCCGGAAGGTGCCACGATTGAACGCACACGCGAGGTCACCGACCGGGCTATGGCATTCCTGAAAGACGACCCTGATGTGGAGCATGTGCTCAACGTAACCGGGTCAAGCCCGCGCGTAGGCACCAACCAGGCCCATAGCCAGCTCACAGTGATTTTAAAACCGTGGGAAGAGCGCGGTTCCGACGGGGTAGCCCCGGTAATGGGAAGGATACGCGAAGAAATGTCGAAGTATCCCGAAGCGAAAGTCTACCTTTCCACCCCGGCCATTATCCCCGGCCTCGGCACATCGGGCGGTTTCGAAATGGTTCTTGAAGCTCGCGGGAACGCCACCTACACCGACCTGCAACATGCTGTCGACACCCTGATGCATTACGCATCCAAATGCCCGGAAATCTCCGGCCTGTCGTCGTCGCTGCAAAACGACATACCACAGTTCTATTATGACGTTGACCGCGACAAAGCACGCATGCAGGGTGTGCCCCTATCCGACATATTCGCCACGATGAAGGCATTCACAGGCTCGGTCTACATCAACGACTTCAACATGTTCAACCGAATCTACCGCGTGTATATCCAGGCCGAGGCTCCCTACCGCTCTCACCGCGACAACCTCAACCTCTATTTCGTGCGCAGTGCCGACGGCACCATGATTCCCGTCACCGCGCTCGGAACCACACACTACACCACCGGCGCCGGCACAATCAAACGATTCAACATGTTCTATGCTGCCACCATAACCGGCGAGGCAGCTCACGGCTACAGTTCCGGCCAGGCAATGGATGCCCTGCAGAAAATAGTCAAGGACAAGCTGCCCGAATCCATAGGTGTGGAATGGAGCGGCCTGTCATATCAGGAAAAACATGAAAGCGGGAAAACCGGCCTTGTGCTGACCCTGGCATTCCTGTTCGTATTCCTGTTCCTTGCAGCGCAATATGAGAGCTGGTCGGTGCCGATAGCCGTAATCCTATCCCTGCCTGTGGCCGGAATCGGGGCATACATGGGCATCTGGGTATGCGGTCTGGAAAACAACATCTATTTCCAAATCGGTTTGGTAATGCTTATCGGCCTTGTGGCAAAAAACGCCATCCTGATTGTGGAATTTGCCAAAGCCGAAGTTGAGAAAGGGCGAGCACCGTCGGCAGCAGCCCTGACCGCGATGCGCCTCCGGTTCCGCCCCATAGTAATGACATCACTGGCATTCATCCTCGGCCTTATACCGCTTGTAATAGCCACAGGGCCGGGATCGGCAAGCCGCCAGGGCATAGGCACAGGGGTGTTCTTCGGAATGCTGGTCGCAGTGACTGTGGGAATCGTGTTTGTGCCGCTTTTCTTTGTGGCAATCTACAATCTCAAAGAAAAATACCGCGCCAGGCGCAACAAACCCGCAACGAAAATCCCATCTGACAATGAAAGCAATTAATCTCGCCATACTGCTTATTGCCTCCCTTCTTGCCGGAGGGTGCTCGGCCGTGCGCCAGTGCAAGGCACCGCAACTCGACCTCCCGGCAACACTCGCCGGAAACTCAACCGACACAACTACCCTCGCTGACATCGAATGGTGGAAGTTTTACGGCGACAGCGCCCTTTGCCGTTTAATCCAACGCACGCTCGAAAATAACCGCGACTTACAGGCGGCGGCGGCACGCATCGAGCAGGCTCGCCAAGCCTATCGCGTCGACAAAGCCGACCTTTTCCCCACTTTGAACGGCTCCGTGGTCGCCAACCGTGAGACAAACGACTATTACGGCGAAAAATTCGTCGGCGACGCACAACATGACCTAAAGGCATCCCTGAACTGGGAAATAGACCTTTGGGGGAAGTTCCGATGGGGCAAACGAAAAGGTGAAGCCCTGTGGAAAGCTTCGGTGGAGGACGAACGCGCCCTCCGCATGAGCCTTATTGCCGAGGTTGCCTCCGCATATTTCAACCTTGTGGCTCTTGACAACGAGCTTGCAATAGTGCGTCGCACTCTTGTAAACCGCCAGGAAGGTGTGGCAAAGGCAAAACTCCGTTTCGAAGGGGGTCTGACCTCCGAACTCGTCTATCAACAGACCCAGGTCGAATATGCCTCTACAGCTACACTTATCCCTAATCTTGAAAGCCGCATAAAGGTGACTGAAAACACCATCAGCCTCCTTATGGGGGAATTTCCCGACGAACTCATAGAGCGCAACGCCATCGAGGCCGAAATGATGCCGTCAGAACGCCTTCCCCTCGGGCTGCCGTCGCAGTTGTTGGAACGACGTCCCGACCTGCGGAGTGCCGAACTCAACCTCAAGGCTGCAATGGCCGGGGTCGGGGTGGCATATGCCGACCGGTTTCCAAAGCTCACGTTCAATCTGCAAGGTGGATGGGAGAACAACGAACTTGCCGATTTCTTCAAATCCCCCTTCTCATATATAGCAGGCAGCCTCGTCGGCCCGATTTTCGATTTCGGTCGTAAACAGGGCAAATACCGCGAAGCCATCGCAGCCTATGAGCAATCACGCCTCAAATATGAGCAGCAGGTGCTTACCGCATTCAAGGAAGTTGACGACGCCGTAGTGACATACCGCAAGCTCCGCCAGGCAACGTCGCTGAAAACCCACTCGCGCAACGCCGCTAAAAAATATGTCGATCTCGCCCAGCTGCAATACCGTGCGGGGAGCATCAACTACATCGAGGTGCTCGACGCACAGCGACGCCACTTCGATGCACAACTAAGCCTCAGCAACGCCCTCCGCGACGAAAACCTGGCGCTTGTGCAGCTCTACAAGGCTCTCGGAGGAGGCTGGCAATAACAGGTCTTTGGTCATCACCATCATTACGCAACTACGGCTCATCATTTAAACCGGTTGCCAAATCCATTCCAATACAAACACAGAACCGGCGATGTGTCACTGGACACACCGCCGGTTCTGTGTTTGTATT
>LUJQ01000006.1 GCA_001689485.1 Bacteroidales bacterium M6
TGGGAACATTGGCTATGTAAGAAATTCAGAACTTATGACTATGACCCCGACTGACCGACCGCAGAAACCGAGGGAGTGCAGGTATAAGCTGTGCTGGGATTTGTGTAAGCTAAAAGTAGAACTATACGGGGCTTTCAGCTCTGCAAGTATATGCAAGTACATAAATAGCCCCTTTCATTGCCCCGACTTCACCCCGAAAACAAAAGAGAAAGATGGAAGATAGAATGATACTTGCCGCCTTGAACTATTGTCGGGAACTCTTGCATATTAAAGGATTCTTGACAGATGCGGAAAACGATAAAATTCATACGCGCATTAAGAAGTTTCAAGACAAAAAACAGATAGGAATCAGCGAAGCACAACTTATGAGTGTGGAATTGAAATATGACGATAACGCTAAAGACGAACAACTATGAACCCCGAAGACTACGTTTCCTACCCCATCGCCCTTGCGCTGAAGAAGGCGGGGTTTGATTTAGCAGTCAATCATTATTATGATGAAAAGGGAGATTTAGTTGAATCACTTGCAGATTATAATAATGAAGATTCTTTTAATTCACAAGAAACTGCTTATGATGACTTCAATCATGGTTATTGTGATGAAATTTCATGTTCTGCGCCAACTTTGGCGCAAGCTCAGAAGTGGTTGAGAGAAAAAGGAATCCATATTTCAGTGAACCCATATATGGGCTACGATGTAGATGCGGATGGTGCATTATACAATGAATATCCTTCATGGGGATTTGAATTGATGGACGTAGCGAGTGCCGATTTTATGAATGATGCAGGTGGCAATCACACGTCTTACGAATCCGCCCTCTCAGCCGGAATCGCTGCTGCGTTGGAACTGGTTGAAAAGAAAGGAGAGTGATATGACACAAGAACGAGAAAGGTGTAAGTTTTATGTCGGTTGCGGTGAATGTGGCTTTGATGAGCAGGCGTATACCCGGTGCCTTCTTGGAAGCCATCACAAGCAATGCAACCTCTATGAAGCCAAAGAACGACATGTCGGCTACCCTGCCGATATGGATATGACGCAGGACGAGATAATGAAAGCGGAATATCGGCTGAATATGCCAAAGCCAATCGGTAGGCTTATCCATGAGCCAACACGTCATTCGCTCGCAGTCTACAAACCTATATCCCGATTCCATGCACTCATGCTGAGGTGGTGTTTCGGGGTGAAATTTGAGAAGATATGAAAACAGAATCAAGCGCAGTCAATCCCTACAACGGATTATTCGGTCAGCAAGGCTGGATATGTCCCAAATGTGGACGTGTATATTCACCGTTCACGCAGATGTGCCTTTATTGCAAAGGCGAAACAATGGCAACATCTAATTTATGCGACAGAATAAATATCCCCGTGAATGAGGAAAAGTTGAAAGAAGACCGTAAACAAGAAAGACTATGAGTAAGACAATAGAAGAAGCGGCAAGAGAGTATGCCGCACAGGTAGATAAGAACATAGAAGAACTTTATGGCATACAGCAACCCACTTCGCTCACTTTTGGCGAATGTGCCGCTGAGTCCTTTCGGGCAGGTGTGGAACGAATGAGAGAGTATATCTTTCAAATCTACGATGACTGCGGTGGCGACATGGATTTTGTCAAGAGGAAACTAAACAGAGGTGAAGATGAGTAAGACAATCAAAGAAATAAACGAAGCGATTAAAAACCTCCACCCTAAGGAAGGGCAAGTGTCGGACGGCTATCATACGTTTGATGAACTTTACGACTTCCGTAGAGCCTACAACGCCGCCCTTGTAAACACACACGTCTATCCGTGCATAAAGAGTCACCGACATTCAGACGGAGAATTGTGCTTCGGAGGCGGTTGGTTTATCGTGCAGATGAACTTGCCAACGGGTCAGATTTCCAACCACTACGAGGATAAGTATTGGGGCGAGTTTGACTGCAAGGAGCAAGAATGTGCCGAGCCGTGGGACGGACATACGGAATCGGATGTTTTGGCTCGGTTAACGGAGTTGAATCAGAACAGCTATCGTATGCCCCTCTCGCAGAGGCTCACTGACGAGGAAAGGGAGAGGGTGAGAAAGCTATATATAGATGCTAACGACAAGCTCAAAAGCTGTCTTAATGCGATGAGCTATAACCAAATCTCAGAACTTGATAATGAGTACAAGAAAGGTATAAATATGGGGTTAATCCTCGCGCTGAAATACATCTTCGGCAAAGAGCTTTTCGGGGAGGGCGAGGGATGAGCTGTGAAATCAAGACCGTTGGCGATTTGCGCAGATTCATAGCCAACCTTTCAGACGATTGTGAGATAGAGATGCGGATAAGACGTAGACTGACAGATGAAGAACTGAAATATATGCCTTACCCATATCCCTATGAAACCGAATACACGACCCTTGAATTTGACGATATTGGCGTTTCTGACAAGGTGCTGTGTTTAGGAGTTGAACTGAACAAGAACGATAAATGACAAGCAAAGAGACATACAACTACCTCGGCGGATGGTTTGCCGAGGGGATGAGAAAGGCTTATGCGGAGAGCTACGGCAAGAAAGCGACCAAGCATAAGGAGTTGCAAGGCTACGGGCAGTTCGGGGATTTCAAACCGTGGGTTCAGAATATGCTGTGGGAGCTATTCGACAGGGTTGCATTGCGTGGCAAGGAGCGGTATCTGCTTGCCGACGGGAGCGGACGGTGTGTGTATGCCTACAACGGCAAGCACTACGAGCGGATAGACAATCCGAAAGGGTTTGTGAGGGAGCTTGTGCGCATGGTACTACGACAACTTGAAATCGGGTTGAACTACATGGGCTGTGCTGAGAAGATAGGCAATGAGCTTATATCGACCATCACAAGCTCAGACGAGTTCCGCTATAAGCCGGACAGGCGTTATATAGCGTTCAACAACGGAGTGTTTGACCTCAAAGACGGCAAGCTCAAAGGGCATGACGCACGGTATGTGACCGACATAGTGCTTGACTTCGACTATCGGAGCGAAAAAGAGTGCAACATGCAGTTCCGTGACGTGTGCAAGCTGTGGGGTAACTTTATCTGCAACCGTGAAACTGGAGTGTTCACCAACCCGAAGATTGCAGCCGATTTTCAGGCGTTCTGCGGAGCGTTTCTGATGAATCGTGATGATTTCAAGTTCGAGTATATGGCTTGCATCCACGGCCCCGGCTCAAACGGCAAGAGTGTGCTTGTGGATGCTGTGTCGGGCGTGTTCGGCGAGGAGTACTACTCTACTTTCACCCCGAAGCAACTGTTCAAGGAGGGCACGAGTTCATCGTTCTGCGTGTCGGACTTGGAGGGCAAGCTGCTCAACATCGTGGGCGACCTTGACCGTGCCGATTTCTCCGGCGGTGACTTCAAGCGGTTCATATCGGGCGAGAAGATACGGGCGAGGGAGCCATACGGCAAGGCGTTCCGCTTTGTCAAGCCCCCGATAATGATATGCTGCTGCAACGAGTTTCCCGAAACGGGCGATGACAGCGAGGGGCATCACAGACGCTTGCTTCCGTTTGAATCTACCCGCAAGATGTGGACGGAGAAAGACAAGGACACCACTCTGACCGCACGGCTCACTACTCCCGAAGCGAGGGCGTATATCTTCAACTGGATATATAAGGGTTACAGACGGATTATCAACAATGATAATAAACTGCCGTTGTCGGACGATACACTGAAAGCGCAGGAGCGACTGAAAGCCAACGCCAACTCCATGCGCAGGTGGTTTGCTGGAAGCGACTATGACGTGCCAAAAGATGAAAAGGACGGGTTCTGGAAACCATTGAAAGAGCTGCATGCCGAGTATAAAGCCTATTGTGAGGATAACAACTATAATAAGCGTAGCGACCGAGACTTATCCCGTATGCTTCTGTCAAAAGGTTTACAGAAAGACCGACATGGCATTGGCACGGTATTCTTTGTCACCCGAAAGGAGATTGAGAGCGATATTTCTTAAAGTTGTATTGCAATATTATTTGCATATATGATTTTAATTATATAACTTTGCTGCGTGAAAGTCATACTTCGTGGAGGTTGTATGAGCAAAGATATTATGGAACATCCTTATGTGACGCTAACCTCCACCAACGAGCGCACATGGGGGTGTTCCTCTTTTATCCTCAAAAAAGCAAATTCCGTTTATATATGGCAAATATTCAGATATTCAACAATCCTCAGTTTGGCGAAGTGAGAGTAGCCATGACTGAAAACGGCGAACCGCTATTCTGCCTCGCCGATGTAGCCAAAGCGTTAGGTTACTCTCGCCCAGCCGACGCAGTATCAACCCATTGCAAAGGGGTCGTTATTTTACCGACCCCTACAAACGGCGGCGTTCAGCAAATCAAGTTTGGTAAAGAGGGCGATGTTTACCGATTGGTGATGAAATCCAAACTCCCCGAAGCGGGAATATTCCAAGATTGGGTCTGTGACGAGGTGCTTCCATCCATCCGCAAACATGGCGGCTATATAGTAGCCAATGACGATGATACGGCAGACGAACTAATGGCAAGAGCGTTAGTTGTCGCTCAAAAGACGCTCGAACGCCGCAACGAGCGCATCCGTCTCCTTGAAGCGGTTAATACAGAACAAGCCAAAGCCATAAGTGAAATGTCACCAAAGGCAACATACTACAATATAATCCTGCAAAGTCCCTCGACAATTACCGTTACTCAAATTGCGCAGGACTATGGAATGAGCGCAAAAGCGTTTAACAAGTTGCTCAATACGCTTGGAATACAGCGAAAGGTTGGTCGCCAATGGGTGCTTTACAGCGAATATATTTCCAATGGCTACGTTCAGTCTGCAACCGAGCCAATGAAGAACTCACACAGCGGACGGAGTTATACATACTCACGCTGGACTCAGAAAGGTCGTATCTTCCTCTATAATGAGTTAAAGAACCGAGGGGTATTGCCGTTGATTGAGCAGGCGGCGTGATTTTTATTTGGCACTTTCAAAAGTTTGTATTAACTTTGTAGTGCCAACTAAAAGAGTGTAATCACTTCCGCAGAGCTTCGGTTAATAGCTCGACATATTATCGGGCATTTTTTATGTCCTTACATAAGCCATACACGGCTGTTATACCCTTTAGAATTTTGCTCTACGGAGTGATGCTCTTTTAGTTTGGCGACGGGGTACGGCAGCCGTCTTTTTAATCTGCCTATAACGCCAAACTAAAAGAGCAAATGGAAACATTAACAATCCGACCGCGCAAAACGCGCCCTCACAAGCTCCCTGCGGAGCAACGAGAACACTTCATCGCATACTTCATGCGTCGTTATCCTATTACCAAGAAAATCAAGGTTGGCAAAAATGCCGACAGAGCCTACACCGCACGGGCGCACTACCGCCAAAATGAAGTAAACCGCACAATCATAGTACACGCATACACCTACGAGGCTCTTGTTATCTGTATGCAGGCGGCATACGTTTCAAGAGGTTTCTGAATGTTGACGAGAGCGTGGATTATTTCGCGCTCTTGGCTTATTCTGTTATTTTCTTAAAGTTTGGTTATAGATATATTGTGTGTTACGCTTGAAAATATTATATTTGCACTATGAAATGTGCGAGATTTCACAGCAATGAACTTATTGGCTCAGACAAGTAGTCCTATGCTCGCACCATCGGGCGAAAGTTTGAGCTTTTTTATTAGATATGGAAATCAAAGTAGGCGACAAGGTGAGGGTGTCTAAGGACGCTCCCGAGATGTATTTCTTTGGATGCAACTATGGCAACTCGGTCTGCAAGGTGATACTTGTTGACCGTGACAATGCTGTAATTACACAAGTTAAAAATGGCTCATTCGCTATCCCCACCAAGTATCTAACCAAGGTCAATGTGGGGGCGAAAGAGCCTAAGTTTAAAGCTGGCGAGATAGTGCGTTATCGCTATGACGGCAAGCTATACATAGTTGAATGTAAAACGGGCAAATATTACTATACGCTCAGACAGGTTGGCGGAGATATTATGATGCACGATGCGTTGGAGTCTGACCTTGAACTCGTTACTGAACCCAAACAAGAAATCAAGGTTGGGGATATGATAGACACTCCAAAGGGCAAAGGAAAGGTAACAATGGTGGCAGACGGTTATGTGCTTGCGCAAGGAGACAATGGCGAATGGTGGCAGATGATAACAATTCCCATCGACAAAGATAAAGAGTTTGAAGATAACATTCGCAAAGTGCTTAACGGCACAGATGAATTTCCAATGGGCGGTCATATCCCGACCTCAATTATCCAAATAGGAGAAACGGATTGGGACGCATACGCTGCCGACCTCGCCAAAGATATAGCCTTGAAAGTTGCAAACAAGTACAGCGGCCCCGCAGAAGCCGCTGATTATGCCGTATCGGTCGCCAAAGCGGTAGTTGAGAACCTTAAAAGGAAGTGAATATGATATTTTTAGTAACTTTCGACTACATGCAAAGCTCACCAAGAGGTGGTACGGCTAAACATATAAAAGAGAACAAACTCATAGCAGTAGAAACAGAAAAGGAGTTGGTGGATAGCGTAAACGCTTTTCTCGCAAACGACCAAAGTGGCTACCGCAAGTCTATTGAACTTTTAGAAATCAAGCGAATATGAAACTGAAAGATTTACTCGCCAACCGTGAGAAGTTGGCACAATACGACGAGCTGAAAGAGTGGAAAGAGAATTTCAGCAATATGGTAGAAGTACCGATAACCCTTGTGCCTCGGCGTAATATTGTTGGTTTACAGCTTCCCGACCATATCAAGAAAATCATTATCTCCGCTCTTGAAGCCGAGATTGCCAAACTTGACGAGGAATGAGTATGAGTGTCGATATTAAATCCCTCCGCATCGGCTCGCATATCCTTGTCAACAACAAGCGTGAGCGAGTACGAGGCTTAGACGAGGACAACGGTCTGATTATCCGCTTCCCTGCGGAGTATGTGCTTGCAAGCGAGGTAGAGCCAATTCCAATCACGCCCGAACTGCTGAAAGAGTTGTCGGGATTTGAATATCACGAATATGGCAACGGCAATTTGTGGGAGTGGCGTTTTGACGACCTATATAAAGCGTATGGCTATTTGGAGTTTGACGAAGACACAACAACGCTGTGGCGTGGTCGTTTGTGGCACATGAAAGAAAGTGAGACTGAATTTCGGGTAGAGTATTTGCACGAACTTGAAAATCTGTTCTATGTGTTTTACGAGAAAGAACTAATCCCCGACTGATATGGAATCCCCTGCAAGAGAAGCGTACAGAATGAGGTGTAGGAACTATGGTGTAGATAGCGGATGCGGTAAGAGGTCTTACGTTAAACGCATCGACACTATTCATAGCGTCGGGATAGTCATTCTATGCACACCCGACTGCAACTGCGCGAGGATGAGAAGGTATGACAAAATGAATAAGAAATAACATGGGAGCATTTATAGCAAGACAGCCAAACGGATTACTTTGCCGTTGGAGTTCGGTGGTGGATAATATCACCCACTACAATATGACCGAGGATGAGTATGTTGAACTTCGGGCAGAGGAAGCTCGAAAACAAGCAAGGTTTGAACTTGAACACAATCCGCGCTTTATTCGCCCCTTTTCCGAGGTACTTGAAAAGCGCGACCACGACCTTGTGCTGCAATGTATCGGAGCGATAGAGAACCCCGAAGATTACACAGAAGAGGAAATAGAGGAAAGTAAGGCTGAGAAAGTGCGTTTACAAGCTGAGTTTGATGCGCTTGTTGAAGAAATGACAAAACAAGAATAATATGAACATATTGAAAACCAAACCCTATAAAAGTGTTGACGCAGGGCAGTTTCACTTTGACTTCTACTACAAGGAGGGTTCTGTCAAAGACACCTGCCTTGAAGTGACGTGCGACAGCGGCATGTTTAATTGCCACATAGGGGGCAGAAGCGAGGCATATTACTTCCTGCTTCATGTGGCGATGCAAAACGATACTGCTGTGTTGCACGATTATATCACGCGGTTATATCATTTGGCTACGGTATGGAATGACACAAAATTGGCTAAAGATGTTAACACAGCTATAGACAACTGGCATGAGCGTGTAAACGCGAAAGCTGCGAAAAAAGCCGCAGCCATCAACGATTCCGAGGAAATGGCAAGTCAGGCGTTTATGAAGGATGTGGTTGCTTATGCCGAGGCTTCGCCCAAGGAGCGCAAGCGTATGAGCAAGGAGAGCCGTAAGGAAATGAAACAGATTCTTAACGAGGACAGCAATGGAGAATAAGTTTTTACCATATCCCAAACAGTTCAACTGCGGAGGACAGAGAGTGGAAGTGCGCGACGTGGAGCGTTGCGACAGTAATAATGTTGGCGAGGCTCACACTTGCGGTGGTTTTATAGAGATTGCCGACAAGTTCAATAAAGATGACCGACAATCGCCTGATAGCAAGAAAAACACGTTCTATCACGAAATGATACACGTTATTCTCACCAATATGGGCGAGAATGAATTGAACGACAATGAAAAGTTTGTATGCTCTTTTGCCGGATTTCTCACCGAGGCGATGGCTGACGCTAAATTCATAGACAAAGACTGATGGCTACGCAACCGATAGTGACGAAGAATCTTGTGTCGCAGATGATAAGTCTGCTTGACACTCTGTATCATTGGGGCGTGAGGGATAGCCATGCGCTCTGTGACGAGGGTGCGGCACGGGAGTTCCTTGAAAGCCACTCGGAAACGAATGTGTACGGCTTTCTCACAGATACTTGCCCTATATCGGCTCTTGAATGGCAGTTGCGCCTTATACAGCAAGCGCGTCTGACTTCGATGTTCGGAAGTATGTACCAATATTTTACCCGCATGGGCCGATTTTCAGCGAATTACCTCTCAGTGTTCATTCCTTTGGCGCAGCGGTGGTACAATCGTGGTGTGCAGGATTACTACGACAATCAATGCGCGGCGGACTATGCGGTGTTTGAGGACAGCAAGCGGACATTCTGGAGCGAGAGAGGGCTGAGGAAGTATAACAACCGCGAGGCGGTGGAGACTATTCAGTTGGACTGCTTCGAGCTTCAGCGCAGGGATGCCGCCTATTTGGAGGCTCACGCTGATGATTACAAATCAAGGAAAGTGGCATTGAGGGAGCAGCATTACATGTGGTTTATCCGCAGCGTAGGTCTTGCCCTTGCAAAAAAGGAGAATTGAGAATGAAAATAACAACAGACCACAAAAGGCTCATGGAAGATATGGGCGTTGAACGTAACCATTTCAAGAAACTATGTGATGCAATCAGCATAGGTATTAAATTCATACCGCTCTATGAACGAGAGAAGAATATTGTCTTAGGAGTTCTATGCGGTGGCAAGACGTTAAAAGAAGTGGGTGCCGAGTATGACATCACACAAGAACGAACACGGCAAATATACGAAAAGGCACTAAGGCGACTTAAATATGCCATACATCTATATGTAACCGAACAAGACGAGTTACATAAAGAGGTAGCAAAACTCAGAACCGAAAATGAGCGACTTCGACTTAAAAACGAGGAAATGGGGCAACTACTGCAAAAAGCGGAGATTGAGCCATTGTGTGGGGCTGACAGCCTTAAAGTAGAACAGTTGGCGATTTTAGCCACGCCAATAAGAGACCTTAACACATCAACACGAACACGGCGCTGTCTTGAATATGCGGATATTGAGACACTGGGAGACGTGCTTCATGCAGGCAAGAGAGAACTTTTGAAATATCGAAATTTCGGAAAGAAGAGCTTGACAGAACTGTGTGAATTACTTAATGATTACGGACTTGAATTGAAAGATTAATGAGCCGCCCTATCAACATACTCCACCCGATACCGAAGCCGTCTAATAGCGGGATAGCCATTGTGCCGTGCGGTCTATACTGCAATACGGCACTGCAAAAAGTCCGTAGTGGGGATTTGGTGGAGTTTTGGCAGGAGTGGAGGCACGAGAAACGGAGGATTGTGCAGATAACCAAGTTCCGCATCAACACGCCCGAATTCACATTTATGCTCCGCTGCATCTACGGCGAGCGTATGACTATCTCCAAGCTGTTTGAGCAGTGGGAAGCGGAGTGCATCAATGAGGGTATCGGTTCGGATGGTTTTTCGAGGGACGAGGCACTTGTGGTGGAGGTGTCTAATTTAGAATGATTACAAATAAGGAATGAGAGTGAACAAAGCTAAATATGGCAATAGTAAGGTCTGCATAGACGGCATCACCTTTGATAGCAAGCGTGAGGGCAATGTTTATCTCCGGCTCAAAGATTTGCAGTCAAGAGGGTGTATTTCCGATTTACAGATACACCCTAAATGGGAACTGCAACCAAAACTGACAGAAACGTATGTTAAGCACTTAAAGACGAAAGACAAAGAGTGCGAGCGGACGGTCTTGTTGCCAATCACCTATGAGGCGGATTTCGCTTTCTATCATAATGGCAAATATGTGGTGGTTGATGTGAAAATATCGAAATCGCTTTTGCCAAAGGAGTATCAGATTAAGAAAAAGATGATGCGCTACGTCCACGGCATTACTCTAACAGAGGTTTATGCCTCAAAGGATTTGGCGCAGTTTGAAATTGAGGAACAGCAGTAGATATGGCACAAGATATGAAACTACCGCTCAGGCCGAGCAATGTAAAGGATTTCAAGATTGACAAGAGGGCAATGGACTGCCTTACATACACCGTGATTACGGGTTGTCGCAACGCCACGGCTTTCGGCATATTCTACCCCGAATACACCTCGGGAGAGGGCTGCAAGGAAAGCGATGTTTTCAAGTTGTCGGATTTAGGGCAGCGGTGTTGCAATCAGTTCTTCACCAAAGATGACAACAAGAATTACCAAGCGAGTTATCGCGCCACTCTGAAAGCGTTTTTGGAGGGGCGTGGAACAGCGAGGATTTCTGATGAAAGCATCTCGGAGGACAGAAAGGACAACGCCCTCAAAAGTCTGTTTAACCAAGCCATATCACTTGTTGAGCGTGGCGTGGAGTTGGATGCTGACACATTAAAAAGTATTACCGACATATTCCGTAAGCTGAATATCTTGAAAGAGGATGTTGAAACCGAAATCCGTCCGCTTCGTTTCCTCCCACAACGCTGCTCGTCTTGTCGTATGCGCATATTTGTGGAAAGTGCGATTGCTGACGGAAGCGTCCTCGATATGTGCTCGTTTTGTAAATGTCGGAAAGTGGCAGAAGAAAACGGCTACAAATTCGATGAAAAGGATTTGCTTGATATTCCAAAAGAGATTATGGAGCAGATTGAGGCTAAAAACAACATGTCTGTGAGCGACATAATTTCGGGGAAAGTTACGAATTAATTTGGCAGTATCAAAATAAATTGCTAATTTTGTAGTGCCAAATTACTCATTGTTATCAATGTCGCTGAGTCGCGGTTAATGGCTCGACTACATATCGGGCATTTTTTATGCCCTTACGCATAGCCTACATTGGGCTGTCGTTCCCTTTTCATAGACCATACCTCAACGGCATGGATACTGTGGGTAATTTGGCGATTACGGGAGCGGCAGCCCATTCTGTCGCATAAACGCCAAATTACCCACGAGAATGAACCAATTTGAAGAAAAGTGCCACGCTCTGAAAGTGGCGTACAAGGCTGACAAAGCCGCAGTATGGGAGGAATACTGCGCAAAGGACGCGGAACTGAAAAGGCAGTTAGTCATCGTTGCCAACATCAAGGGAGTATCTACGCTCCATTGTGTCATCGCCACAATCAAAGAGCAACGCTGTATGCTCAAAGCCGACCGCGACCGAAAGTTGTCTAAATTCGGGCGCACATACCACTTCATGCGCAAGGAAACGCTTGCCGAAATGGAAACGTTTTATACAACCCTCTGAATGACGGGTGAGAGTGTGAAGCAATTCATACCCTTGCCTTATTCAATCCGTTTTCTTAAAGTTATATTGGCGTTTTAATTTGATACTAAACTTAAAATAACTAACTTTGCGATATGAAAGTAAAAGATATTCAGATTGGTGAAACCTATAATGGAGTCAAGATACTTGAAAAGTTCCACGAAAAGGGGCATACCAAATATTGGTGTATCTGTCCTATATGCGGAGAGAAATTTTCGATGAAAGCTGAAACCGTTGGAAATGCTTGCCGTTGCAAGAAGTGTAATGCCAAATCTCGCATAATCGACCTTACAGGACAACGCTTCGGGAGACTCGTGGCAATTGAACACGCAGGGAGGGTGGTTAACAAAAGTGGATTTAGGACTACTTTATGGCGGTGCAAATGCGATTGTGGAAAAGAGTCTATTGTTCGCTATCCATTGCTTGTTAGCGGCAATACACGCTCGTGCGGTTGTTTGGAACGTGAAAACAAAGAACGTATGGTAAAACTTGCACAGCGAGTGAATCGAAAAAGTGTAAGCAAGGATTTTACGGGAACGCTTGAAAACCATCCTCTTTATAAGACATGGAAGTCTATGCTTATGCGATGCAACAATCCTAATGTAAGAGGCTATAAGCATTATGGAGGCAGGGGGATAAAGGTGTGCGACCGTTGGAGCGGAGATTTAGGATTTGAAAATTTTATAAATGACATGGGTGAGCGTCCTACGCTCGACCATACCCTTGACCGTATAGACGTAAACGGCAACTATGAGCCATCTAATTGTCGGTGGGCGACAACGGAACAACAAATGAATAATCGAACAGATAATTCACGAATACTTCTAAATGGGGAGTCTATAACCTGTTCTCAGCTCTGTAAAAGATACGGATTTTATTATACATGGGTCGCACATCAGTTGCGGGCAGGGATTGATATAAACTTCATTATAAAGAAACAACTCCGCCCCAAAGGAGAGCGCATAGGACACGCTGGTCGCAGAGCCTATTCAAAAGATTATGGGAACCACAACCGCGTTGTATCAGACGAGGTGATAAAACTATTAGAAACCAATAGAAAATAAAGAATAATGGAACTACAAGGAAAATGTATCGCCACTTTGCCTACGGAGAGTGGCACAAGCAAGAGCGGCAACGCTTGGCAAAAACAGAACTTCGTTATCGAAACCGCAGGTCAGTACCCGAAAAAAGTGTGCTTTCAACTTTTCGGGGATAAGGTAAACGACTGCCCGAATGTCGGCGAGGAAGTCAAAGTATCGTTTGACGCGGAAAGCCGCGAATGGAACGGCAAGTGGTTCACGCAGCTCAACGCTTGGAAAGTGGAGCGACAGCAGACAGCCCAGCCCGCACCTCAGCAGCCCGTCTATCCGCAGGCGGCACCGGCGACACCTCCGGCAGACGAACAACTCCCATTTTAACTTAAAGTTTAATTGCAAGAAATATTGCATATTTCACTTTATATATTTATATTTGCATTGTGAAATGTGTAAGATTTCAGTCTAAGATATTATTGGCTCAAATGAGTAATACGTTGCTTGCACCTGCGTATGAAAGTTTGAGCCTTTTCTTTAACGAATGGTAGAAAAGAGATGTTTTAAGTGTGGTGAGATTAAACCTTTATCAGAGTTTTATAAGCACTCTCGAATGGCAGATGGGCACTTGAACAAGTGTAAAGAATGTACTAAAAAGGATGTGAAACGAGATTATGAACGGAAGTCTCAAGATGAAACGTGGTTAGAAAAGGAGCGAGCAAGAGGCAGAGAGAAATATAGCAGATTGGGGTATGTAAACTCTTTTAATAAAACTCGCGCTCTTTGTCCCGAAGAGGCAAATATCACAAAACGCTTACGCCGGTTGGGGTTATGGGTTAAAGGGAAAGAAGCGCACCATTGGAATTACAATTTCCCACGGTCGATAATCTTGCTGTCTCGCAAGGCTCACCACCGCATACACACGATGCTCAGAGTGAATTACGAGGATAAGTATTGCTACACCTTAGATGGTCAACGTATCGAGACCGAGGAGCAAGCAAAATCAATTTTTAGCAACATTCTTGCTGGATTTGGCATGTATGAGCCTATTGAGGTTCTAAATATCTAGCATCTTTCAGTTGAAAGAGTGTAATCGAAGGGCGCAGGGACTTGAATCCTTGCGCCCTTTGATTTCCTATCGCCTGAGTCACATTTGGCTCCAAGAGCTTCCACCGTTGGTTGATTTCTCTATGCCAGATGTTGTCACGCGAAATATGACACTTCCGGCCCTCACAACAACTTTATCCTTGTTCACAAGGAATCCAATCTTGTCCCAGACTGACAAAAAGCCGTCATTACCCAGCACTGTGGTGGATTCAAAGGCATTATAGGCTGTGCCATCGATTGTCACAGATGCTGTTCTGATATAATATCCCCCCGCGTCTTTTTCTTGGGCCACAAGAGAAGCCTCAATGAAATAGCTCCCTCCTTTGATGTTGCTTGAGGGAACATACAGGGATTTCAGTTCGGCCACATAGATGCTGCCTGACTTCTTCTTAAAATTGGCATGGCTGACATCTGTTGGGACATAGGTTTTTGTGCCGTCATTATTGAAGTAGCCCAGCCGGAATCGCGCGCGGCCTTCCAAGGGATGGAGCGTTTGCCCCGCGATGCTTGTGTCAATCTCAATGGCGCAATTCCGCAATGTGATGTTGGCCCCGGGGGTAAGCTCTCCCGGGATGTTGTAGAGATACGTTCCAGACTCAACTATGGCCCACCAATAATATGTGACAGTGTCTATGGTCCCTGGCATCCCGTTTATCCCGGGAGTCATTATGGTCTCTATGCGGCTTTTCAACTGCAATTGACATGAGATGTAGCCGTTGGCCGCAATTGCTATATTTGCCGCGTCAATGTTGATGTCATCCCCCACGGAGGCATTGGAAACCTTGAGTCGCTGCTTTCCATCGCTATCGTTGAGAACGAGACCGTCTTTGTTCAACACGACAGAATCTCCAACCTCGACCACGTCCTGGGCGAAGCGGATTGTGTTGTTAGAGAAATAGGCACTGCCGTCATGTCGAATCGCAGCGGTCGCAGCGGTCGCAGATGGGTCGCGGAGAGGGTTCCCCAAATCAGCCATGTCTCCACCGGCCCATATGGCGATGCCGCCACGGGCCTCATCTGAATTATCCACGAGTCCACATAGTCCGGCTGTTGTCTTCTGCTCCAACGTGTCCGGGTCTGTCTGAGTACCAACCTTTATCAAAGAGGTCAACACAAGGCCGCCGTCAACTACGGTAGACTCCGCGAGAGCCTTGGTGAGATAGTCGAAATCATCCGGTGCCGGAGTCCACTCCGTGGCGACATTTCCAGCTTCCAGCTTCAAATCATACAATTCAATGTCAGTCCACACAACAGGGCTTTGGATGTAGAAGCATACCGCGTATGCCACATCGCTGTCAGGCGATTTTGCGATTTTTAGTGGAATCTCATGCCTTGTGGCCACAGGGCTTAACGCGACAATATGCTGGTCAGACAGATAGTCGGATTGGCTTGGGCTGCGGAGCTGTATTGAAAGGCTGACCGGAGTGCGGCCCGCTTTCGCACGGAACGACAATGTGTATGGTTGACCATACTTCACGCTTCCGTCCACAAGAGGGTAATATATCAACTGCCATCCGGTTTCGGGGGTCTCTGCCTTGTTGACCACCCAAAGGCCCTTTGTCAAGGTGCTGCGGACGGCAACAAACTCCCCGGTGCTTTTGATAGGCTCGCCTGTCTCTTCATCCACACCTCCGGGTCTGGCAGGGAAAGACATTCCCCACATCCGAGTGCCTTGGTTTGTGTTGCGCAGCAGGTTGACACCACCTACCATCAGGCCACTTGCATCAGTCAGCACAGGAATCCTTTCCTTGTCAAGAATCGTGGATCCAACACTTGCTCCATCATGCAACGTCAACGACAGCGCGGTCGCATTGTCTGGCACTGGCCCAATTTCTATGCTGTCAGTGCCTCCGTTGGGAGAAGCCAGGACATCTTGGATGTTGGTGCCTTCAAAGCTGTACCTCAGCCACATTTCTGTCGTAGGTCGCCTTCCTAATGAGTCCACCCTGTATTTTGTTACCTTTATGAACTGCGAGGAAAGAGTCCCGTCCACGTTTTTAGTGATGTTGTTGGCAGACATCCCAAGTTCATATAGCACCGCTGATTCCCCCTCTTTCCCGGGGACAACCTTATAAAGCGAGAATGTGGCGTGCAAATCTGAATATCCCTCCTTGGAGGCCGTAATCTCCACTGACGCAGCAGAAACCCCCTCCTCGATTCCAAACACCTTCAGAAGGCCGCCGACATCCATGCTCGCGATACATCCTTTGAGTTCAAGGTTGAACGTCCAACCCGTTTGCGCGACTCCGTTTTGGTAAATATTGACATATGTCTGTGCGGGGAGGCCAGACAGGACTTTGCCGGAGGAATCACAGGCAAGGCCCTGAATCTCATTGGATAGGTCTATTATGGCTGGAGAAACGAACCCGGCAGAATCTTTTATGAAGTCGGCTATCGGTTTGTCCCCGATTGTCGACTCAGCATTCAAGCGTCCCTTGATGTTGAGCTGCCCGTTTACATATTCAACATATCCGTTTTCGTCTCCTATGTAGAATCGAGGTTTGCCTCCATACATCCCGACCTGTCTGCCGACAAAGTAATATTCCCGACCCTCAGCCGAGACATCGTTAAGCCCCTCGATGAACCGCTCATATCCGCCATTCACCACATCCCGGACGATGACGAATTGGCGCGTTGGGTCGGAAGTGTTGCCCCATTGAACAACAATGTCCCCCTCCATCGGCTGGTCATCGCCATCGGAGTAATCTCCTGTGAGGACTATGTAGTTCTCTCCCAAATCAATCACTTCGCGCTTGTAATATCTCACTGTTTTTTCGTAATCGGAAGAAAAACGGGTGCAATAGCCGATGTCGTTGGGATGGAACAGGTTCGCCACCGTGCCGTTTTTCTGGTCGAAATAACACACAAAGTCTCCTTGGTCATCCGTCACCACACGCGATACCTCTATGGCTGCGGCAGATTCCACCACCATCCCACCTCGGGCTGATATTTGATTTATGACAAGGTTGTTTATCTGCAAGTCTTTGCGAACATTTATTTTGTCGGCCTCCATCACCCACGAACCACTCGCATCCCGGAAAAATCCCCAGCCCGCGCCGCCCACCAGCCCCTGTCGGAAGCCCAGGGATGTCAGCAAGGAAGCGAACTCCGTAGGCGACACGCTCCTCTCAGGGATGCCGTCCTTTCGCATGTACAATTTGTCCCCCACCAGACGTATAAGCTGCTCGATGTTTGACAAAGAGCCAAGCTGGCGACTGATTGAGCTGACCTCTCCGCTCAACGTCGCGACCGGATTTGCGACAGTCTCATACTTGTCGCTGAGAATCACCTCAACATCTGGAATCAACCCGGCATTTTCACTTGTGGGTTCGTTCCAGGTGTATGTGATAGACTGGAGGTACAATGTCTCATATGCGCCTTCCGTGTCAACCTCATTGATGACGAAACGCTTATCAGCCAGGCGTACTGATGAGCCGACCTGCAACTGGTCTATCAGCGCGTTCGCCCTCCCGCCCTCGGCGGCCCTCACTTTGTCAAGGCTGACAACCCATGTCGGCTTTATGTCGCAGACTTCGCGCAACAGGTCTGCCTTGTAGTTGTCAAGATCTTCTTCCGCCCATAAGACATAAGCGTGGGGCAAATCTATCCCAGTAAAATAGAAATAATCACCGGGCATGCCTTGTCGCATTGTCGACGGGACATAAGTCCCCTGGCTTTCGAGGTCGGCCTCGCTTTTGGCCAAAGTCAGTTTCCAATATGACTGATATACAAATCCAATGCCATCCTCCTTTGTCGCAAACGACTTCGTGGTGTCAAGCTCTGGCATTTTGGTTATGACAAACTCATAATCCTCGCTTGTCGACAACATCCCGGATGAGAATACCACTTTTGCATCATTGCCAAGATGGTCGCCAAGAATCGGCCCCCACACCCTTCCCGCATATTGGCCATCCGACTCACCGCTTTCTTTGGATGTGGCCCAGATGTTCTTTATCCAGATGTTGAAAGTGTTTCGCCAGCGGGCTTCCGACACGGCGGCACTGGTGGCCACGACACCAGGGACAGTCGCAATGATTGATATTGGCTCATTGTAGTTGTTTTTCACCTTGACAGTGAGGTCATAATAATAGTCGCCAGCCGGAATCCCCACGGCAGGCACCGTCAACACAGGAGCATTGCGGGTGTAAACCCGGAAATCTACGCTGACAAGCTGGGCGAACTCCGAAAAGTCCCCTCTTGTGCCATCAATATAATCTATCACCCCTTGCAGGTTTACATTCCTGGCCTCAAGATTCACCTTTCGGCCTGTCTCAACAGAAAAAGGCACCCGGGTCACAATGCTCAATGACACTGTTTCTCCAGCAAGCACATATTGGCTCCACACGGCCCCGCCTTGCAGGTCATAAAGTTGGCTCTCAGAATCGGTGGATGCCGCGACATCGTCACTCAACACCTCTTCCACCGCCACAACCTGGTCTATGCGGCCGATGTCTTCCTTGAAGAAAGTTGGATGGTCTGCACTTCTGACACCTTGGATTGTCGGATATATCTCCTCGTTATTGTCAAGCCCATCAAGAAGGGGGCCGTAACGGTTTATCGAAACATCATCCTTGACATATTCCACGGGATTGAACTTGTTATCGGTGTAACCTTTTTTCCAGGCCCAAGGCGCATATGCGTCTTCCATTTTGGTGGAGCCTCCGTAGTGGCGCGCTTTCCACCCCTGTATATAGGAGCGGAAAGTCGCTCCTCGAAGCTCCGAGAAGTATATGCTGGCAAGTTCAGGCACCCAATCAGGGTCAGCGGGAAAGCTGTCGTTTTGGGAGTCGACCTCTTTGAAGTACCTATAAGGAATATTTGTGTCACCTCCTCGGCCAAGAAGCATATTGCGTATTTCCTCGCTCTGCACCTGACGCTTCACTTTCAACAGGCCGCCTTCAAACCCGTACTCAAATATGTGTGACATCTGGCTTGACGAATAGCCCACTCTTATGACATATTTGTCATAAGAACCATTTGGATCGATGCTCCACCTTACACCATATAACTCATAAAGCTTTATGAGCAAATCCCACATGTATGTGTAGTCTATCTGTATGTTTGTCGGCTCAGACTTGTACCTCCATTCGGGGTTTAAGTCTATCACGATGCTGTCGCCATAATAGTATCTCAACACCTTGGCATACAGGCCACAGAACTCCTTAAGGTTCAGATTTATTGAGACTGTGTATTTGTCCGCGCTTACAGTTCCGGCTTCGACCTCCATTATGGAAAACATCGGCCAACGCTTGAGCTGATATATGACCCAGTGCTGGAATGTAAGGTCTATTGTCGAGTTTAGGCTTGTGTTTTCTTTTGCACCCTGCGGCTTACGCAGCGGCATAATGTATTTCTCTCCTCGAAAGACAACTTCCCAATCCTGTGAGAAGTCCGGAGTAATGTCCCCATCAATTTTTACTTGGGTGGTGATGTTTTTCTCACCCATGTCGGCAAGGTTTACCGTCGCATGGGAGAGAGTGGCATATTGTTTCCCGTCTATCTTCGGGAAATTAAGCTCTTGAATTGCGGGTATCAATCTTCTTCATAGGTGTAGGCTCTTGGCTCAAAAGATTAAACACTCAAATTGAAATCACACAGCGTCGGGTCGCTGACGTGGATTGTAAGCGGTATCACAACACAATCCATGACGCTGCCGTCCTGTCTGCGGTAAAAATCATTGCTGTCAACTTCGGAGATAATCTCAGGGACACCAACGATTTTATTGCGCATACGGTCATCGTAGAGCGTAACGGTCTTGCAACGCTTTATGTCGCTCCCTGCTTTCCTCTCACGCACCGCATCGTTCCATGCCTTTATCTTGGCATTGGCGTTGACAAGGTTCTTGTTGGGAGTCTCGATAAGGAACTCTATCTTGTAATCAAACTCATCATCGACCGTGCGCGGGTCTTCATGCACCCCCGCCTCCTCGATATAGCTCGATTTGTCTCGTTTCTTTTCCGGCGGAGCGAAGTGTTTTTTATCATCACCGTTTCCCATGACGATAAAGCCCCAACCCTCGTAGGTGTCGAGAATCTGACCGTTCTCTATTTGTATTCGGGCGGTAATCATACGTCAAGGAGTTTTATTATGTGCTGGATAAACTCACAGTTATCAGCGACTACATAATCGATACTATTGTTGCCTTCATCTGTCACATAGAGCGGGACTTTGATGGGAGGATTGTTGGGCTGGTCGCAACTTATGGCCATATTGCATCCGTTGGCAAAGTACAGCATCGGTATCACGGCATTGTCATAATCCATCGCCACCTTGATTGTCCCCTTGCAGTTGTGGAAGATATAGACCTGCTTCTCGCCAAACACCTCGCCGTTGAAAGTCCGGCCCACGAACACGCCTTTGTCCTCACAGTCGGAAAACTCGCTGTGCAAGAAGTCAAGCGAGGGAAACATTTGCTCCATACACCAGTCAGGGTTGGCGACATAATAATCCACAAGCTGATCGCGGTCGCAGCCTCGCATAAACCCATAGCCCTCGGCACAAATACCTCTTTGCCGGGCCTCTCGCATAAGTTTGTTTTTGATTTCTGTGTCTGTCATAATGTCTGTTTACTAATCACGGTCTTGAATGCTTCGTCCGGGAAAGCGTTTGTCAACGGGATTTGTCGGTTTTGCCGCCTTGTTGCTGTCCTCCTCATCAACCTCAATCACCTCGGTAGGCTCGCCATATTCCGCTTCGACTTCGGCCTTGGCTTTAGCCGGGATTTCGGCTTTGATACGAAGTTCTTCTTCCCATTCATCGCGTATCTGCTCGTAGTCGTTAAGGTGAGCGTTCCCAATGTTTTCTATTGTTGCTTTTCGGGATTGTACGCGGGCTGATGCTTTGTCGAGTTCTCGTTTGAGTACTTCGGACTCGTTTTCAGGAATCCAAAATTCCACTCCACAGCTTGTGCGCATCTTTGCGATTTCTCCCTGCGACCCGGTCGCTTTATCCACAAGTTCCTTAAATATCTTGACAAGATATTTCAACTGCGGATAAAGTTGAGTAAAGGCGAGTTTGCACCAGATTGTTTCGTCGGCATACAGCAGCTTCATTGAAGCACTTGACGGGTCACCGCTGCGGAACACTTCTGCCGTGACATTCGCCGACATTGAGGACTTGATAATGCTCTCGCGCTTGTTGCCTGCGTCAATAGTGGCGATATTAGAGAGGTCGGGCGGCGTAAGGAACTTCGCGTCGGAGGCCGCAAGTTCTTCCATTGTGCCCTTTACGCCGATTATCTTGCCCGTGCTGTCCTTGTTTGGCAAGTCCTCAATATTGGCGGCTTTGACGAAAAGTATTGCCTGCGACACAGATTTGACTCCGTCGGCTACAAAGGATGCCGAGCTTTCAAGAGCGCATATCTCCTGCTCCACATCGCCAGATGGAATATCATCAACCCTCCAATACACGCATTGTATCAAGCCGTCAGGTATCTGCGTCTTTGTCCGACGCACACAATGCCATCCGTCCTCGCTCTTTTCAATTGTGTCCCATTTAAGACCTTTGGCGAACCATCCTGAGAATTTAGACCACCATGACAAGTTTTTCTCTTCGTCCTTGTCGCCCTCTACCCACGTTTCAATGTGCGTCGAGGTGAATTTGTCACAAGCCCGCTTGCCTCGGAGGATATAAAAGCGGTAAAGCACGGGGTTGTAATTCTCATCATAGTCAGGGCAGAGAATATCTCCTTTGAGATAACTGAACACTTGATAATAAAGCTCGCCATCCAACATATATGGATATATCGCGCCGTCAGCCGTGGTATAGAGCGACCATACGAGTTCTTGCCAAGCCGTTGCAAGCCCCATGCTGTCTTTCCAAGAGTTCAATACAGACCCGTTGTTGTCTGATTTGTCTTCCGGGCTTATCCACAACTCGCCGCCCCCCATATATGCCGCCTTTGAGCCGTTGATGCGTTTCTGATAACCGAAGCGGACGGTTTCGAGTTTGTCAAAGTCGGTAATATACCACTCTTTGACTGCATTGCCATCCTCATCCTTAATAGGATTGCCCTGCGCGTCTTTCTTTACACGAACATCATATATAGGGCGCATCGACATATACCTGGAGTTGATTCTGTGCGCTGACGATGTGTTCTCGCGGACGAAATCTTCCTGTGTGTAGTTGTCGTAGTCGCCATCATTCTGCGTCAGCATAAGAGGGTCGTAGTAGTAGCTGGCGGCAACAGGTTTGTGCCGCTCTACTGCATCGGGAGCGACCCTGCGCCGCCAGAATGCTTTTTTGAAATGGGATGATATATTTTCCATGCTGAATTGAGTTATCTGAATCTTCCGCCCCATGGATTTGCTATTTGAGGTCTGCGACACCAGTTCCGGTACACATCATCCTGCACCACGGGTTTGGGTTGCTTCTTTGGCTTGGCATCAAGGAAGAAGTACATGAAGAGCATAATTGTGTCGAATAGGTCGGGCGAGGACTTGAACTTCGCTTTGTATTCATCCTTGCTTCGGGCATATCGCTTGCCGTTTCGCATCTCGAATATCAGCACGTTCATCTCGTCGAAGAGTACATCTTTCACCCGGCGCATCTCGCCCTTTTTGCCGTAGGGGATAGTCAAGTCCTCCGGGATGGCAAAAGACAGTTCGCCCTTTTGGAGCATCACTTCAAGTCGGGACAGAAGCTGTGAGCGGAGATTGAAATATGCGTCGAGGTTGACGGGGTTTCCCTCCTTGTCGAGTTCCTGTATGGGGCGGCGGTTGGCGGTGAGCGGCACGCCGGAGGTGTATGCACGGAGGTAGTTGCCTATACCTGTGGCATCGAAAGCGAAGTTCGCCACGGGGACATTGTATTGTCGGAGATTGGAGTCAATCCAGCTTACAAGCTCTTTCGGGTCGCCTCGAAATGTCTTTATGGTTATGAGCTGATTGCCTTTGAAAATGCACATCGGGCAGTTGTCGGAATCGGTGTTGCCTCCCGACACGTCGAGGGTGGCGTACATGTTTTCGTCACCGTTGACAGGATTCCGCCAAAGGTCATGAATCATCTGACGGTTGACGTTGATTTCCTCGTTGTCAATCGGTCCGAAGTAGCCGCCTTTCAGTACGGCTCGTTGCTGCGCTCCGGTCTGCATAAGGTTGGCGACAGACTGGCCACCAGTAGAGGCCACAAGCATACGGTTGTCGGCGGCCTCGCCCGTGAAAGCGGTAAATGATTTTACCATGTCGGCTTCGGTCAGCCCCGCCTCTCGGTCTTTGTCGGAAATGACGATATTTGCCGCTCTTGCCACTTCTTCGGGTGTGTCACCCCAGATATAATCGTCAACCGAAGTTCCGGCTTTATAATAATAGCGTGTCGCTCCGTTCATTTCTGGCTTGAAATACCAATCTGAGCCTATATATCCGGCGTTTATAAGATTTCGGGTGAGATAATGGTCGGGGCCGGGGGGATTAAACGAATAGGTTGATTGCGGTATCATACCCGAATCATCACGGTTACGCGACTGCCAATAGTCATATTCAAACTCCGACATTGAATCCGCCTCGTCGAATTGCTGTAAACCGTTCTGATTTTTCTTTGCCAATTCTATGAACTGCGCTCTTTCGGCAGGGTTGTCGGTGTTGAAGTTGGTGTGGGCGAGACGGTGCTGAGACAACCATTGTGACCAATAGAACACGGGGATTTCAGCTGTATTGTAATTACATCCTGCAAACGCACCAAGTACAATCTCATTGTCACGGAAAATCGAACCACCTTTTTTAGAGTCTTGCAGACGCTTTGAAATCATCGCTGAGGAAAACCCCTTTTTGTCAATGCCGTATAAAACCTTAAATATCATCGAAAAGGTTTTACCCATCGTCGCTGCGCCACATAGGTATATGGTATTCGATTCGCAAGCGCAGAAATTTTCCTGCAACCCCGGTTGTGGAATATAGTCCACCTTGTCACGCAACAAGAAGCCTCCCACCTTAGTCCAGCCTTTCGACTTGGCGGTAGGAAGCTCCCGCTCCACTTTCGGGTAGAGTGCCGGAAATGTGATTTTATTACTTAGTAATCTGAACGCCATAAGCCTAAAAAAAAGCCGAAAAGCCACCTATCCCGTATTGGGTCAAGTGGCTCTGCGGCTCTAATTCAGCGCAAAGATAATAATTTTCTACAACAAAACTTTAATATTTGTTGTGTAATTCAAATTATTATCATAATTTTGCGCTTATGAAAGATGTTATCAAGTGTCCGTACTGCGGTAAAACCCTTGCAAGATATGAAGATGTCGTAGGCAGAGGCGACTTGTATCTGTTTTGCAAGCGATGCAAAAAGGAAAGACACATACAGATAGCGACATTAAGCCTTGACAGGTAAAATGAACGAAGAATGGCGTGACATACAAGGTTATGAGGGACTTTATCAAGTTAGCAATCTTGGTAAGGTCAGAAGTCTTGACCGTGAAATAACTGCTGTTTCACGGTGGGGCACGCCTCAAAAATACACAGCAAAAGGACGCGTTTTGAAAGGGTCATTCTCTACTGTTGGATACCCACAAGTGCAATTATCAAAAGAGGGTACAATAACCACATATCAAGTACATCGACTTGTGGCAATGGCGTTTCTTGCCAATCCCGATAATTTGTCCGAAGTGAACCATAAGAATGAGGATAAATGCGACAATAGAGCTTGCAACCTTGAATGGTGCGACAGAGATTACAATGCTCATTACCTAAATGCTTGCACAAGACACGCTCATAAAATTTGGAAACGTGTTAGGCAGTTTACGTTAGATGGGAAATTCATAGCCGAATATCCCTCTGTGAGTGAAGCAAGCAAAGCTAATGGGATAAGCGTGTCTTATATCAGCAAAGTTATTCACGGAGTGGTGAGCCAAGCAAATGGGCATCGCTTTGAATTAGTTTAATCAGCAATATGGGAACACGTTGAAAAAGACATAGCAACTCGCTTATTGTGAGTATCTAAAATATTAAATATAAATAGAGCCGAGAGCCGATTACCCCACAAGGGATAGTCGGCTCTTTTGCTTTTAACACAAAACCAAAAATATGATAAACAAAATCAAGGAAGCCCTAATAACAAGGTGGAGCAACCAACTTGGGATAAAGGATGAAAAGGTATTTGAGGGGGTAGCCATTTCCGTAGAACCCTTTATCACAAGCGATGAACAGCTAACTCAATTCGTGGAGGGAGCTAAGAGTATGCTTACACAACCTCAGAGCTATGCCGACAAGGTACGCACAGAGCTAAACGCCAAACTCAAAGAGGCGGAGAGCGCGAAAGCGGAACTTGAAGCCAAGCTCAACGGCAACCAACCACCCGAACCGAAGCCTAACGAAACGCCGGACATCACCGCGCTTATCGAGGCGGCACTTGACAAGAAGCTGAACCCGATAACCGAGAGGCTGACACAGTTTGAAACCGCGCAGTCGCAGAAATCGGCAGTGGCCGCACTCGACAACCTCAAAGCATCGTGGGACTATGCCAAGGGCTATCCCTCAGAGTGCGAGGATGCTTACGAGCGTGTGATGGAGCTTTACGAAGTCAGCGGAAAGAAATGGACTGCTGACGAGCTTACCACCAAGTTTAAGGAAAAATTCAACAAGGCGGTGAGCAAGAAAGGCGTAGACACAACCAAGCCATTTCAGAGTGACGGAGGAGTGGGGACAGACCCGAAAGAAGCGGACGCTGCTTTTGCGGCTGAAATCCGCAGGGCACTCGGCAAGGAGGAGTAGTTGCCATTCAATCAACCAGATTATTAACATCTAAAATTCCGAACATTAATGGCAAAGAATTATGGTAATTCGCATGGTATCAAGGAATACCCCAGTGTTGGCGTAAGGACGCTCAACGCATGGCATCGAATCACCTCCCGAATTCCCGTGGGCGGAGTCCTCGCCAAGAGTGATGAATGGCCGGAGGGTAAGGTGATTCCACTCGGCACTCCCGTGTCAATGACCGAGATTGGCGGCGCAGCTACCGTGGGCGCGGCAGCCGACCTCACGCTCCCTTACAGCGGGCTACTTGAACATGACACCCCGATGGGACCAGACTGCTGCACGCTTGACGTGATTGACGGCGGTGAGCTTCTGATTGACCGCATCGACGCTAAAATCTCCGACGAGCAGAAGGAAGCGGTAAAAGCCCGTATCAAGTTTTATCCCCAAATTAAAGATTAAGTCGTATGAATATCGAAGAATTTGTAGCAGGCATTGATATTGCCTCGACATTGGACTTAAATTCGTCCTCACGCCTTCAGACATTCTATGACACCGCTCTGAAAGTCTATGAAACCACTGACCTTGAAACCGATGGTTTCACTAATGCGTCTATCAAACTTAATTCCGAGGTGGAATTTGCCGAAGCGAAGAAGTATCTGCGCGGTATGGCGACCTACACCAG
>LUJQ01000040.1:0-48067 GCA_001689485.1 Bacteroidales bacterium M6
CTGTGCGTTTCTATTTGGATTCTTCAGGATTCAATAAACGCCTATACTCTAGCAACACGTGTTACTTGCAGGAAACTACGCAAAAACAGCGTGGCAGCCATGAATAGCGATACTGAGAAGCTGAGAACGATGCCATAGTTCCCAAGTCCCATCGGAAATGCAAGTAACCATGTAGAAGAAAGCCCGACAACGACATAACTGAAAAACGCAATCCATAACATCGGCATTACATGCGATGTGCCCCTTAACGCATTTGCGAATGTGATTTGGGTGGCATCGCCGAGTTGGTAAAGGACTAGCGGGAATACTAATGCCTGTGCGGCAGTGAGCACTTCTGTGTCAGTGGTAAAAAGCCCCATTAAAGGTCGTGACAGAAAAATGAAGATACATGTCGAAATTGCCGCAAACACAAGCATAACCGCATAACCGTCGAACGCGACACGGCGGCATGACGGCAGTGAGGAATGACCTGCCTCATTTGCCACAAACACCGCTATGGCAGTCCCTATGCTGTAATAGATACAGAATCCGAGCGAACTCACAACTATGATAATTTGGAAAGCAGCCAAAGCCACGGTTCCAATCCATCCGGCAAATACCGCACAGGTAGAGAACGCCGCAGTTTCGCATCCCATCTGCAACGAAACCGGCCAGGATGTGCGCACCACCTTCCCCATCAGGTTGTTAGTGACACCACGGCTTCTGTCGGTAAACCCTGAACGGAATTCGGCATTGGATTTTTTCAAAAAGAAAATCGCCATTATAATCAAAGAGGCAAGAGCCCTGACAAACAATGTAGAAAGACCGGCTCCTGTAAGGCCCAGTTCCGGTGCACCCCAGTTGCCATAGATAAGCATATAGTTGCCTGCGATATTGATAATATTGCAACTGAGAAGAATCCACATAGGCATAGCGGTATTCTTAATCGCGTAGCTCCATTGGGCGAAAACATTGAAAACAGATAATGGGATGAGTGATGCCAGAAAAATAAGGTAATATGGTTTTATAAGGGGCAATAGTTCGTCAGGCTGCCCCATCATGTCGATATAGAAATACAGCATTCCCATCACCAACGACAGGACCCCGCCTACGACTACATTGGCAATCAATCCGGCTCTAAGCGTAAGTCCTATTTCATTGTTGCGTTTTTGGGCAAACAAAGTTCCGATAATCGGGGTTAGGCCATAGGAAAATCCAAGGCAGCATAGCACCACGATATTGAAAATGTTTATGACAAACGAAGATGCCGCAAGGGATTGTGTGGAGTAATGCCCGACCATTATATTATCGGCAAAACCCACCACAATCGTTCCCACCTGGGCAATCATTACAGGAAAGGCGAGTTTTAAAATTGCTAAACAGCGACGTAACATAAAAGCAACGGAAATAAAGTGATGAATTGGTCGGATTCAAGTTGAAACCAAGTGCAAAGGTACAAAAGTTGCCTCGTAAAAAAAACCGCCTCCGGCACACGGTAACCTTGATGGTTCCAACTGGCCGAGGGACGGTCTGTCGCATTTTATTGAAGATGTAATCTTGAATGCAATCTTCGTAAATGCGGTCTTGGCTATAAGGTGTCAGATTGCACGCTTTATAGCCGGAACGGCAAATATGCTTATACAGAACAATGTGACTACAGGTAATACTGCCGCTATTGTTATAGTGGTTCTGGTAAATCCGTTTGTAGTGGCGAACATGATAGAATATATCCATGCGGCAACTAATAGAAACGTTCCCGAAATATAGCATATTCTCTCAGGCAAGCTTACTTTTGCCCGCTGTCGCGTTTCCGGCAGGCGGTTCATCACTTTGCGTGTAAACCATTCATCGGCCGGAGCATCAGGCAATTCATCACGAATTATGCTTTTCAATGAATTGTCAAAACACGTTTGTTCGATACCGGCACTTTTGAAGGGCTTGTTTTTTATATCTCGTGTCGTTTTCATAATCATTTTGTTTTTAAGATTTTTGCCATATGCACCCTGGCTCGGCTGAGATGGGATTTTACCGTACCTTCCGGCATCGAGGTTATTTTACATATTTTCTTTATAGGTATATCTTCAAGATAGAATAACAACGTGACTATACGCTCCGTATCGGACAGTGTTTTCAGTAACGACGCCACATCCATTTTTGCTTCGGTTGCCTGGTGGATATTATTGTCATCACATATATCGGCAGCATAAGAATCCTCTATATGCGAGGTTGTGGAGGAGAATTTTCGGCGATATGACACAAACTCGTTGATAGCTATTCTGTAAAGCCATGTTTTAAACCCTGAAATCCCTTTAAATGAACGTATGCCAAGCCAAGCTTTCAGGAAGGTCTCCTGTGCAAGGTCATCTGTAAGGGGGGCATCACCACCTGCCAGGTTAAGGATGAACCGCCTTAACTGGTCCTGATATGCCACCACCAACCGGGAAAAAGCATCCCGGTTGTCAGCAGCCATACAAAGGGCCAGCAGCTTCATTTCTTCCAGTTTGTTCATCATTGGTTTTGGCGGCAGGATAGTGGTGGGTGATGGTTTTGGAATTTCAGATATTTTCCTGATTTGTTTAAGATTGCTTTGGCTGGTTGTCTCTGCGTTCCGGGGTGAACGGCGGGGGATATGACCCGCTATACTGCCCGGCCGGAGGCGTATTGCGATAAGGCTGATCGGGATACCCTCCGTAAGGGGGCTGTTGGAGGGGGTAATTAGATTGCGTTTTCTTATCGGCTGCCGCAAACCCAGGCACATAAAAATATCCGATTAATTTACCCACCCCGAGGAAGAACGGGATTCCTCCGGCAAGAAAGGCTACTGACCACATATCTTTTGCCCCGAAGAACAGAATCAAGGCAAAGCCTACGGCAAGCAATGTTATAGCTGACGAGAAATTCTTGGGGTCACGACGCACACGGCTCCCATCTTTTTGCGATGGCGAGGCCGGGGTATGACCGTCTGCCGGATATGAATAATCGAAAGCCTGGGAACCGGTCTGGCTGTTGAAAAATGAATCAGGCAGTTGGTAATTGGCGTCTATAGCCTTACCTATAATCTCATTCTTGGCTTGCGTTCTTTTCATAAAGAACATAAGCAGGAGCACAAGCACTACGATTAACGTGAAACATGGAACGCCGAAGCATATAGCCATTATGGGAATCATCATTTTTTGTTCACTGTCATCAAAGAACTCATGGCGTGCTTCGTTAACGGAATCGATGATGTCATCAAAATTCTCCATCCGGTAAGCATATCCTTTCCTTAAGATATATTCATTGTCATCTACAGTGACGATTTCGGCATCAGGCCGGTCTATATTCGGCATCAGGCCGGTCAAAGCCTGTATGGTTTCGTTGGCTTCGGTAATTATATTCAATGTATCGGTGGCCGCTTCCGGGATATTGTTCGCACCGGGAAGTGCAGGCTGCTGACCGGTTCCAGTCTGTGCAAAGACTATAAGCATAACCAGGAACATGGCTATCGTTAAAAAGATTTTCTTTGTCATATCGTCGTTATTTTTAAGTTACTTGTTATCTGTTTGAAAATCGGGGTTATTGATTTGTCACATTTCTTTGACGGCCTGTTATGAAAAAAGGTTGCAAATGGCTGTGAAAATTTTCTCATTAGTTGCAAATAATGTTACTTTGCACCATAAAAGTCATAGTGGCTTCATCAAACAATAGAGACATCGACTTATGGTAACCTTCCCAAATGCAAAGATAAACTTAGGACTTGATATATTGCGCAAACGTCTAGACGGATATCATGACATTTCAACCGTGATGATTCCTGTTCCATGGAACGACGTATTGGAAATCGTGCCTGGAAAGGCTGATGTTGACCGCCTTACTGTAAGCGGGCGTCCTGTAAGCTGTCCCCCGGCAAGTAATTTGGTTTTCAAGGCTGTAAAAAGTCTGCGAAAGTATGCCGACTTTCCGTCAGTTGATATATTCCTCCATAAAATAATACCGGATGGAGCAGGTCTCGGTGGCGGTTCGTCTGACGCTGCATTTGCCCTTAAAGCCATTAACGAGTTGTTCAACCTGCAACTTGGGGATGAGACGTTGGCTTCCATAGCAGCCGGTATCGGCGCCGACTGCCCGTTTTTTATATATAACCGTCCGATGTTGTGTACCGGTATCGGTGCAGACATGGAGGAAATCCGGTTAAATCTTCCCGCAGGACTTACATTGGTTATCGTAAAACCTGGGGTATCCGTACCGACCAAAGATGCTTACAGTGCGGTCACTCCGGCCATCCCCCAAATCAAGTTGGAAACCCTTATAACAATGCCAATGAAACATTGGCTGGGGAATGTGAAAAATGATTTTGAGGCTTCTGTATTTCCCGGTTATCCTGATATACAACGCATCAAGGAAGTCCTGTTGTCAAAAGGGGCGGTATATGCATCTATGTCTGGAAGTGGTTCCGCAGTATATGCATTTTTTGAATCTGACATTATGACAGAACACATACAGGCTCTTTTCCCTACGTCTGACATATTGGTGGAAAAATTAGACTGTCAATAGGTTGCTTTTCGCAAACCCAACTGCCGATTGGGTTGTTATCATTCTGTAATGAATGAAAAAACAGCTTGCTTGTGAACATTGTTTTATCGCATTTTTCAAAATGCGATTTTTGGCAATGTTTTTGCATACAGGTATTATAAGGCACTTTTTAACATGATAAAATTCAAACGATATATGAGTCAAAAAAACAATCCCAAGGAGGATAACCTGAAGGACAGCCGTTTAAATGAAGAATATAACGGGAAGGAATCGAATGTCACCGATGCAGAAACCGAAGTAAACACCGAAGTGGTGACTGATGATGAACCTGATGAGGTTTCTGAATTAGAAGCCCTTAAGAATCTGCTTGACCAAAAGGAACAAGAGGTGGAAAAAGAGAAAAAAGAATACCTCTTTCTTATGGCCGAATTCGATAATTTCCGCAAGCGAACCTTGCGCGAACGCACCGAACTTATAAAATCCGCCGCCGAAAAAGCATTGAAAGGCATATTGCCGGTTGTGGATGATTTTGAACGCGGGCTTGATGCAATTAAGGATACTTCCGATGCTGAGGCTGTGAAAGAAGGGATGCGTTTGATTTATAACAAATTTGTCAAATACCTTGCCGACAACGGTGTGAAGGATATGCAATCGACCGGTGCCGATTTCGACCCCGATATGCATGAAGCTGTTGCCATGGTTCCTGCCGAAAACGACGCTGAAAAAGGGAAAGTCAAAGACACCGTCCTTAAAGGCTATATGCTTAACGACAAGGTTTTGCGTCACGCAAAAGTCGTTGTTGCCCAATAAGCCATCCTGTAACACTGTGAAATCATGGAGCAGAAACGAGATTATTATGATGTGCTTGGTGTTCAGAAGAATGCCACAGCCGATGAAATAAAGAAAGCCTATCGGAAGCTTGCCATCAAGTATCACCCAGACAAGAACCCCGGGGATAAAGAGGCCGAAGAGAAGTTTAAAGAGGCAGCCGAAGCTTACGAAATCCTGTCAAACGACGAAAAACGCAAGCGGTATGACCAATTCGGGCATTCAATGGGGCCGCAAGGATTCGGTGGAGGCCAAGGCGGCTTCTATTCAGCCGGAGGCATGTCGATGGAGGATATTTTCGCTAATTTCGGCGATATTTTTGGGGGACATTTCAATTTCGGCGGAGGTTTCGGAGGCGCTACCGGCGGACGTCAGTCACGCAGACGACGCTCCCAGCGCCGTGGTTCAGACCTGAGGATAACCGTCAAGTTAACCTTGGAGGACATTTCAAAAGGTGTCGACAAAACACTTAAAATCCCGGCATATGTCAAATGCGAACATTGCAACGGCACAGGGGCTAAGGATGGCACGTCGTTTGTAACATGCCCCACATGCCATGGCTCCGGCACTGTCACACAGATTGTGCAAGGTTTCTTCGGCCAGGAACAGGCTGTGAGCATCTGCCCGCAATGTGAAGGTGATGGAAAGGTCATATCAGAACCTTGTAACTTCTGCCAAGGTGAAGGAGTACAGCGAAAAGAAGAAGTCGTTTCGTTCCATATCCCGGCTGGTGTGCAGGATGGCATGACATTGACTGTCAAAGGCAAAGGGAACGCGCCGCGTCGGGGTGGCGTAAACGGCGACCTTCTTGTCGTAATTCAGGAAATCAAACATCCCGAACTGATTCGCGACGGCAATGATGTAATCTACAACCTTATGCTCGATGTGACTACGGCTGCGCTTGGCGGTGCGGTTGAAGTGCCCACTATCACCGGCCGCGCCCGGCTGAACATTCCTGCCGGAACACAGCCGGGAAAGGTGCTACGCCTTCGTGGAAAAGGTGTCCCGTCAACCGACGGCTCAGGCACAGGCGACGAGTTGATTAATATAATGGTCTATATCCCTGAACAATTGAATGATAAGGAACGTGCTGCATTCGAATCACTGCGCAACGAACCTAATGGGAAGCCTGATGAATCAACCAAACATAGACTTTTTTCCAAATTGAAGCATATATTTGAATAGTATAACATCCAATTGAATCAATAAGCGCAGTGTCAGTAATTCCAGCCTGACACTGCGCTTGCTTTTTACTTTTAGCGTACCTACATCAAAGGCCGGAATTAAATTCCGGCCTTTGATGATAAATCCATTTATGGCTTCATTGCTTAAATCCAGCGTGTATAGGCGAAATCCATACGGTGAGGCAGGTTGGCGTTAATGGGGAACAGACGGTATCCATAGCGGAATACACCTGCATCCTTAAGCTTGATGTTCAACTGGTAGGTGAGAACATTGCCTTCTTCCTTGATAACATCGAAAGGCTTGGTGAACCAGAATTTTTCTTCACCATCCTCCTTCTTATAAACCACCAGCTCAAGACCGAGATCTTTACCAAGACCGTTGGTGTCGATAATCGCACGGGCGGCAAAGTCGCTGCCTGTAGTCGAGTTGGTAAGGTCTGATGCCTCGATGTCGAACACTTTGATGCCGTCCCAAGCTGCGGCTACCTTTTCCTTCCATGCTACGATTTCCTTTGCAAGCGAGCAATGGTTTGCCAGAAGTTTCTTCGAGCGTGCGGCTTCCTTGGTATAGAAACGGTGGATATAGTCCTCAATCATTCGCGTCATGGTGAAATGAGGTGCGATGTCACCGATTGAGCGCTTGATATACTGTACCCATTCAGGTGAATAGCCTTTCGAATTCTTTGCGAAATAGAGAGGGATTATTTCATTTTCGAGCATCGAATAGATTGTGGCAGCATCAAGTTTATCCTGCTGTGCCTGGTCGGTATAGGTACGCTTGTCGGTCAATGCCCAACCAGCTTTTTCGTTGAAACGATAGCCTTCGTACCACCATCCGTCAAGAACCGAGAAATTCAGCACACCGTTCATTTCAGCCTTTTCGCCGGATGTGCCGGAAGCCTCGAGAGGACGTGTAGGAGTGTTAAGCCAGATGTCGACACCGGTAACGAGGCGCTTGGCCACAATCATATTATAATCCTCAAGGAAGATAATCTTGCCAAGGAATTCGGGCATACGCGAAATTTCCATGATGCGCTTAATCAAGCCCTGGCCTGCGCCGTCGGCGGGGTGGGCTTTCCCGGAGAACACGAACTGGACGGGGAACTGCTCGTTGTTAACGATTTTCGAGAGACGTTCCAAGTCGGTGAACAGCAGGTGTGCACGTTTGTATGTGGCAAAACGACGTGCAAAACCAATGATAAGCGCATTGGGGTTAATCTTGTCGACAATCTTCATCACGGCCGAGGGATCACCCTGGTTGGCAAGCCATTTGGCCTTGAAATCGCGTTTTACGAAATTGATGAATTTGTTCTTGAGCGTGCATCGCATGTTCCAGATTTCCTCATCCTTGACTTTGAAGATACCCTTCCAGTTTTCAGGATTATCGGCATGTTCGAACACTTGTGTCCCGAGTTTTTCCATGTAGAACTCCTTCCATTCCGAAGCAGCCCATGTCGGCATGTGGACGCCGTTGGTAACATAGCCCACATGGCTTTCCTGCCAATTGTAGCCTTTCCAGATGCCGGCAAACATTTTCTTTGAAACCTCGCCATGCAGCCAGCTCACGCCGTTAGCTTCCTGGCATGTGTTGAGTGCGAACACACTCATCGAGAAACGTTCGTTGGTATTGGGATTTTCGCGACCCATGTTCATCAGGTCATTCCAAGAAATACCGAGCTTGGCAGGATATTCACCCATATATTTGCCGAAAAGACCTTCGTCAAAATAGTCATGACCGGCAGGCACGGGAGTATGCACGGTGTAAAGGCTGGATGCCCTTACAAGTTCAAGAGCCACGTTGAAATCAAGATGCTGTTCCTGGACATAATCCACCAGGCGTTGCAGATTGAGCAATGCGGCGTGCCCTTCGTTGCAATGGTAGAGTTCTGAATGAATGCCGAGCTTTTTTAACATAAGGATACCACCGATGCCAAGCAGGTATTCCTGTTTGATACGGTTCTCCCAGTCGCCACCATAAAGCTGATGGGTGATTACGCGGTCGAATTCCGAGTTCATGTCGAAATCGGTATCCATCAGATAGAGGTTCATACGGCCTACATTCACACGCCATACATGGCAATAGATTGTACGGCCGGGATAAGGTACCTCCAAAATCATCGGACGTCCGTTTTCTTCCATAACCTGCTCAATCGGGAGCTGGTTGAAATTCTGAGGCTCGTAGTTGGCGATCTGCTGTCCGTCAACACTGAGTGACTGTGTGAAATACCCGAAACGGTAAAGGAAACCTACCGCGGTCATAGGTACGCAGCTATCGGAAGCTTCCTTGATGTAGTCGCCGGCCAGGACGCCAAGGCCGCCAGAATATATTTTCAACGCGTTGCAAAGGCCATATTCCATCGAGAAATATGAAACCGAGGGGATGTCTTTACGCATTGGTTTTGCCATATACCCCTTGAACATGGCGAACACATGGTCGATGCGCCCCATCAGTTCCTTATCGGCAAGAACTTCTTCCAGTCGTTCTGACGAAAGTTGCTGAAGAAGCATTACAGGATTCTCGCCTGTTGAACGCCATAAATCGGGGTTAAGGTCGCGGAACAAGGCTTTAGCCTCGCTATTCCACACCCACCAAAGGTTTTTCGCAAGTTCTTCGAGGTTTTTGAGCTTGGAGGGGAGGTCGGATTTCACTGTAAGGTCTCGCCAGGCGGGAGCGTTAGTGTTGCTAACTTGAAGTTTCATGATTTAGCTTTGTGTAGTTTTTGTGTTTCTTATATCCTGTTTAAATTTGTAGCCCGGATGTAGACATTATCTTGAACGCCTGGCAACCATTATCTGTTTGGCCTGCAAGTTTTTTTGGCATTTAAGACATCATTACGAAGTGGTAGCATCCGGGATTGCCATGTCAGTTTGTACGGCGTTTGTCAGCTGCCTCGAGGGCTTTCCTGAAGGCTTCGATATAATATGTGACGAAATAATCCCATTCGGCGTGTTCCGCTGTGTCACGGGCAGCTTTTGAGGCTTTTTCGCAATAATCTTTCCCTCCGTCGGCAAGTTTGCGCAAATCGGCAGCAAGGGTTTCAACCACCTCCTGGTAATTGGAGTCTGTACGCTTTATCACCTCTACCCCGCTTGCTTCGAAGTCGCTGGCAGATGATGACAGAACCCATTGCCCGAACCCAGAAAGCGATGTTGTGACTGTCGGAATGCCGAATGCCACACTTTCAAGAGGGGTATATCCCCAAGGTTCGTAATATGACGGGAATGCGGTCGCGTCAAGGCCAGGAAGGATTTCATAATAATCCATATTGAAGATTCCGTCATTACCATTAAGATAACACGGGACATAGATTACCTGTACTGACGACTGGTTCTGCCCCTGCCCTATGCCGAGCTGACGGATTCGATTGAGAATCATATCGTTGTCAGGATTATTGACCTCATGGGTTATTACCGGCTCAGGTAATGCAGGGTTAGTCCAGGAATTTGAGGCGGCGATGCGCTGCTGCAAATCTTGACGAGGCTGTTTCACCCATGCAGGCACCAGCACGAAAGCGAGCACCGGCTTGGTAGGTTTCTCTTTTCCAAGCAGGCTTATAGCATCGAGAAACACGTCAATACCTTTATTACGGTATTCACATCGCCCGGATGTTGCCACGATAAATGTATTATCATTGGCCACATTCCCGGTAAGTGCGGTTGCCACATTCAACAATGCCTCACGTGCTGTTTGGCGTGCGCGTTTTGCCTTAAGCTTGACAGGGGCCAAATCACCTTGGAACCCGTTCGGTGTAACCACGTCGGGGCGCCGTTCCAGCAGTTGCTCGCATTCGGCTGCGGTAACGTCGCTCACGGTTGTGAAGCTGTCGGCAGCATGGGCGGCAGCTTTTTCAAGCGAGTGTTTCGACTGCATATTGAGTTCCTCGGCCATTTGGTCGCCGTTATATGCTCCCAGATAGTCATAAAGGGGTTTGCCGTTTCCACATATGCTCCGCCCGATCGAAGTGGCATGGGTTGTGAAAATCGTTCCTACATAAGGGATTTTCCAACGTGTGTAGAGAAGCCCCATCCCAGTAGTCCATTCGTCGAAATGGGCGAGCACGTTTTTATGGCGCAGACGCTTATGGTTGCAGATGCTCTCAATTACGGCACCGGCGGCCAATGCGAAGCAGCAAGCCTCGTCATAGTCACCATAGCCATGAAGGGAGTCGACACCGTAGCGCGACCACATCTCTCCATAATAATAATCTTTCACTTTATACATCCCGTCGAACTTGACCAGCACAACGATTGGCTTTCCGGGGATGTTCCAACGCCCTACCCTGACGGAAATTCCTTCCGGCAGCTCGGCTTTATCTTTCCACGGACGCAACAACGACGGCACTTCGGTGAAATAAGGTGACGGATTATCATCTGACCATACATCAGGACCAATAAATATAGTTTTGTCCTTGTATAGGTTTTGAAGGGTTAATGCTTTAGTGGATAGCACAGTATATATGCCTCCCACTTTGTTGCACACTTCCCAGCTTGTTTCAAAAATCAAATCGAGATTTACGGGATCAAATTTCATAAGCATGATAAAAAATTATCAACTCTTTTCCGTTTTAGGCCGCAAAGATAGGCAAAAAAAGCGTATTATAGGTCAAACAATCTATTAAAATTTATATTATGTGGCAGTTTATCGTATTTGATGACAAGCCTCAGGGTGAATGTTGTGCAGAAAAATTACATAGCCCGTGTTGTATTGTATGAATAAATTTAAACCAAAAACAAGCGGCATAGCCATATATTATTAGGGAAGAACCCGTTTGTAGCGATTTGCTCAACACAAACAATTTTACCGGCCAAAACGTTAAATTTATTTAACAAATTGAGGAGGGGTAAAAGTTGTTAGCTACCTTTGTAACACAAAGGTGAAGTGATTCAATTTATCGGAGCTTATTAATTGAATGGAACGTAATTACCGATTTGCTATAATTGGAGTGGCCGGATACATAGCGCCACGCCACATTAAGGCTGTCCAGGCTACAGGCAACAACCTTGTGGCCGCACACGACATAAGCGACAGCGTAGGGGTTCTTGACAGCTACTTCCCTAATGCTGAGTTTACTACTGACGTCAATTATTTCGAACAGCTGCTTAAGAACAACGGCGCGGACTTTCTTACAGTCTGCACCCCCAATCATTTTCATTGCAGGCATACGCTTATGGGATTGCACTCAGGCGCTGATGTAATTTGCGAAAAGCCCCTTGCCCTGTCGCCCGGCGAGGTGGAATCAATGGTTGGCGAAGCTCGCAAAACAGGGCATAAAGTATGGACTATCTTGCAATTGCGTCTTCACCCCGAGATTATACGTTTAAAGGAACTAGTCAGCAAAGGCGATTCCGGGCATATCTATGATGTGGATCTTTCATATATAACACCACGTGGGAAATGGTATGCAGCCTCATGGAAAGGGGATTGCAATAAAAGCGGAGGTGTTGCGTGCAATATCGGGATACATTTCATCGACATGCTCTTATGGGTTTTCGGGCCGATGGAATCCGTTATCATACATCACTCCTCGCCTGATGCGGTGGCCGGACTTATCCTGCTGAAAAATGCGCGTGTACGCTTCTTTTTGAGCATAAACGCAGCCCATAGGCCATCCGTCGAAGGCATCAATGCCATGACACCCTATCGGAACCTGGTTATTGATAACGAACCGTTTGATTTTACCGGCGGATTCACCGATTTGCATACGTTGAGCTATTCCAGGATTATTGACGGTTCCGGCTTTTCCATCGAAGATGCCTCAGGGGCAATCGATGTGTTGCATGAAATTAATCGCACAACAGCATGCGGTTTGAGTGGCGACATCCACCCACTCGCAATGCAGGTCTTGTCATAACATCATCAGGATTCCGATTAGTATCGATATGGCACCGAAAAACGATTTGAAAATACAAATGGTTGACCTGCATGGCCAATACCTCCGCATCCGACATGAAATTGACAATGCTATAAGCAGGGTGATTTCACAATCGGATTTTATCAGGGGGCATGATGTGGCTATGTTTGAGAAAGAGCTGGCCGGATATATGGGCGTACGCCATTGCATAACATGCGGGAATGGCACTGACGCCTTGATTCTGTCGCTCATGGCAATCGGACTTAAGCCGGGTGACGAAGTCGTGGTACCGGCTTTCTCGTTTGCCGCCCCGGCAGAGGCTGTGGCTTTTCTTGGAGGCACGCCGGTGTTTGCCGACTGCGGCACATCGTCGTTTAACATGGATGCGGAAAGTTTGGGACGATGCATTTCAAGCCGCACCAAGGCAGTGATACCCGTACACCTGTTCGGACGCCCTTGTGATATGAAGGCTATAACAGCCATTGCTGAAAATGCAGGAATAACAGTCATCGAGGATAACGCCCAATCGTTGGGGGCTGTTTGTGAGTGTAGTAACGGGATTATGAAGCATGCCGGAACAATCGGGCGAATCGGTTGCACTTCATTTTTCCCATCAAAAGTCCTCGGATGTTTTGGCGACGGAGGGGCAATGTTTACCAATGATGACAATGTGGCAGAACATCTCAGACGTTTGGCAAATCACGGGCAGAAACAAAAATACGATTATCGTGAAATCGGGATGAATTCACGCCTTGACTCAATACAGGCGGCGGTTTTGCGAGTCAAGCTGCGCTATCTCGACGAGTATATCTCATTACGCAGGAATACGGCAGCCCTATATAATGAGGCTTTCGACGGTATTGATGGCATAATAACACCTGAATGCCCTATTAACGCAACACATGTATGGCATCAATATACTTTGCAAGTTCCACCAAGTCTACGCAACAGCCTCAAGGCATGCCTTGAGGCTGCGGGTGTACCCGCAGCCATATATTATAATATGCCGCTATATAAACAAAATGCCTATAAAAATATATGCCGATACGATTCCGGCATGATGAATGCCAATAATTTAACGCGCACAGTTTTATCATTACCCATGCATACAGAACTCAACCAGGAACAATTGCAATTTATAACCGGCACTGTGAAACAATTTTTAATTTCAGCCCGACAGTGATATTGTTGCGACTTATTTATGGACGAAATATTCATACATCCCACAGCCGTTATCGATAAAGGGGCATTAATAGGCCACGGTTGCAAAATCTGGCATTTTTCACATATAATGAATGGTGCCGAATTGGGGCAGGATTGCAATATCGGTCAAAATGTATTCATCGCTTCGGGAGTAAAGCTCGGCAAAGGTGTCAAAGTGCAGAATAATGTATCGTTATATACCGGGGTGATATGCGAAGACGATGTGTTTCTCGGGCCATCCTGTGTATTTACCAATGTGATAAATCCTCGCAGTTCTTTCCCGCGTAAAGACTGTTATAAACCTACCATTGTGCGCCAAGGGGCAACAATAGGGGCGAATGCCACCATATTATGTGGCATCGAAATCGGGGAATATTCATTTATCGGTGCCGGTGCCGTGGTGACAAAACCGGTACTCCCCTATTCATTGGTGACAGGGGTTCCTGCCATTCATGCAGGATGGATGAGCAGGATGGGGTGCAAACTTGAATTTGATGAAAACGGCGATGCTATCTGTGACGAGTCAGGCCGGAAATACCATAAAGAAGGAAATATCGTATATGAAGTTGACTGAAATAAAGATACACGAACGGTTGGCAAGGCGTCAAACTGCTGTGGCCGTTATAGGGGTCGGATATGTCGGGCTACCAGTTGCCCTTACATTCTCACATCATTTCAATGTTATTGGTTATGACATCGACGAAAGTCGTATAGAAAAATTATGCAACATCTATTGCCGACATGGAGAGTCGTTGCGGTTTGACGCATCGGAAAACGCCCTTGATGACGCATCATTTTATATTGTTACGGTTCCTACCCCTGTCGATGATGCAAAAAAACCTGACCTCTCACCTGTTATACATGCTATCAAAACCATTGCGCGTCATTTGAAACCAGGGGATTTTGTTGTGTTCGAATCCTCTGTTTATCCGGGATGTACCGATAACCTGTGTATCCCTATGTTGGAAAGACTGTCAGGTCTGACCAACGGGAAGGATTTCAAAACCGGGTATTCGCCGGAACGTATTAATCCGGCTGACAGGTTGCACACTTTTGCGAATACGCCGAAACTGGTTTCCGCCAACGATGCATCTGCATTGGTCGAGATTGCCAAAGTTTATCAGACCGTGATTGATGCGGAAATTCATTGTGCAAGCAGCATAATTGTTGCGGAAACTGCCAAAATGATGGAAAATGCCCAACGCAACGTCAATATAGCACTTATGAACGAGCTTTCAAAGCTTTGCAAAGGGTTAGGCATAGATATGGGCGAGGTGGTGAATGCCGCATCCTCAAAATGGAACTTTATGCCGTTCCGTCCGGGGCTTGTAGGGGGACATTGCATCCCGGTCGATCCCCACTATCTAATCGACTGCGGCAATAACATGGGGATTGATATGCCGGTATTGAAGTCATGTTGCGAGGCAAACGATGATATGGCGCGTTATGTTGTCGACTCCCTGCTTGACATAGTACGCGAATCCGGGAAGGACCCCGGCTCGGTAAGGGCACTGCTGATGGGGTTTACCTATAAGGCAAATATCGATGACACACGCAACACTATGTCGGCACCAATCTACCGGCTTCTGACAGAAGCTTCAGTAAAGGTCGACGTGACCGACAGCCATGCCGATGCAGGTAAGGTATTGCGCGATTACGGCATCGGATTAACCGGGATACATGACAGTGCTTCATATGACATAATTATAGTCGCAGTAGCACATGCCGAATATGCCATGCTCGATGAAAAATACTTCAGGTCAATTGCCAAATCCGACGCACTACTGGCCGATTTGACCTGGATGTATAAGGATAAAATTCATAATCTCGCTTATTGGAGCCTTTGACACAGGAAATCTTTTCACATAAGCCTCTGCATTTGCAGCCTCTTAAACAATAATACCCGATATTCCCACGTAATAGATTAAACGAATCACTCTTGGATGTCGGAACCATTATGGCTTCAGCCTCCAAGTTCTCACTTACATTCAGATTACATACAAATACCTTAAAATGAAAAGCAAGATGATTGACCTATGTGTCGGCACATTGATTATGTCGGCAATCCCGGTATCATCGGCTGCCGGTAACGCTTCCGGCCATGATGTCGATGCTGCCTATTTCAATTACCCCGCTTATGAAGGCAATGATTTGGAACTGGACATTGCCGACGGCACTGCACGCTTCCGGCTTTGGTCGCCGGAGGCGAAGGAAGTCAGGTTGCGGATTTATGCTGACGCACGCGGAGGGAATCCGTTACAGGAAATATCAATGACCAAGGCCGCCCAGGGCACATGGACTGCGGAAATCTCCCCCGTGCCTTATGGCCGATTTTACACCTTCAGCGTTTTCCAAAATGGCAAGTGGTTGCAGGAAACCCCGGGAATCTGGGCTAAAGCGGTCGGTGTCAACGGCCATCGTGCGGCAATAATCGATATGGCATCAACCAACCCCGAAGGCTGGGCGGCCGACCGTGGGCCGGTGGTAAAAAACATAAACGATGCCGTCATATATGAGATGCACCACCGTGATTTCTCGATGCATCCCTCATCAGGCGTTGTAAACAAAGGCAAATTCGTGGCATTGACCGAGGATGGCACAGTTTCCCCGCTCGGAGATGCAACAGGAATCGACCATTTGAAGGAACTGGGTATAACGCATGTGCATATCCTCCCGTCATATGACTATAACAGCGTTGACGAAACCCAGCTTCCTTCCAACGGCTATAACTGGGGTTATGACCCTCAGAACTATAATGCCCCGGAAGGGTCATATGCAACCAATCCGGCTAATCCGTCGACACGTATCCTCGAAATGAAACAGATGGTAAAGGCGCTCCACGAAGCCGGAATCGGGGTTATCATGGATGTTGTCTATAATCATACGGCACAAAACGACGACTCCAATTTTTCACTTACCGCACCGGGCTATTTCTACCGTCATCGTCAGGATGGCTCCTACAGCGACGCTTCAGGATGCGGCAATGAAACGGCTTCCGAAAGGCAGATGATGGGCGATTTTATCGTTAATTCTGTAAAATACTGGGCCAAGGAATACCATATCGACGGATTCCGTTTCGACCTTATGGCAATTCATGATATTGAGACAATGAACCGTGTAGCCCGCGAATTAAAACAGATAAACCCCAATATATTTATTTATGGCGAGGGGTGGACTGCCGGTGACTCCCCCCTGCCTGTAGAGCGCCGGGCTTTGAAAGAAAATGTAGCTAAAATGGATGGTATCGCAGTGTTTTCCGATGATATACGCGATGCTGTCAAAGGGCACTATTCCGATGCTTCCGACCGAGGTTTCGCAACCGGGAAACCCGGACTGGAAGAAACCGTCAAAATCGGTATTGTAGCCGCCACCGCACACCCGCAGGTTGATTATTCTAAAGGCAACAACTCAAAATTCCCTTATGCAGCCTCCCCCACCAGGATTATCAACTATGTATCGTGCCACGATGACCTCATGCTCACCGACAAACTGAGAAAATCGATGCCCGGCTCTACCGAAGCCGACCGGAAACGTGCCGCAAAGCTGGCACAGACAATTGTGTTTACCTCGCAAGGCACTCCGTTCATGTTTGCAGGCGAAGAGCTGTTCCGCGATAAAAAAGGTGTTCACAATTCATATCGTTCACCTGATTCGATAAATGCGATTGACTGGAACCTGAAACACGCAAATGCCGACCAGTTCGACTATTACAAGGAGCTTATCGCATTACGCAAAGCCCATCCGGCATTCAGGATGACCAAGGCAGAGGATATTGCCCGCAACATCAGGTTCGACAAGACAAATACCGATAACCTGATATCGTATTCCATCCTTAACAATGCCAATGGCGACGATTGGAAGGAAATCAAACTTGTCTTCAACGGGGCTGACAATCCTGCCGATGTGTCAATTCCCAAAGGTGACTGGACTGTAATAGCCATCGACGGCAAAATCGCACACAATGGTTTGAAGGATGATTCCGGCAATACCATGAAAATCAATGGTGGCAAAACCATGGTGCCGAAACGTTCGGCTCTTATTTTGGCGCGTGTAAAATAAGCATAATAAACTTATATTAAAACATATAAAGCGAGAAGGGCACGGAATCAGAAAACCGTGCCCTTCTCGCTTTATTGCAAATGTGTTACTTGGGAAAATCCTATAGAAACGGATTGGAAACTGCCTCACGCCCTATGGTAGTTGCCGGGCCATGACCGGGATAGACCACCGTATCAGCCGGTAGCTTCATAAGTTTATTCTTTATGCTTTTAATCAGCTGGCGTTGATTACCTCCGGGCAGGTCTGTACGGCCAATGCTACCTTGGAAAAGGGTATCGCCCGTCAGGATGAAGCCTGATTCCGGGATATAATAACATACACCACCCAACGAATGCCCCGGCGTGGCTATCACCTTTATAATTTCTTCGCCAAGCTTAAGTTTGGAACCATCCGAAATAAAGCGGTCTGGTTCCAATGGTTCCGGATCTACAGGAAGATGAAACATTTTGGCCTGCTGTGGACGCATCTGCCCTAAGGGTGCGTCATCCTTATGCCCGATTACAGGAATACCATATTTCTTTTTCAGGAAATCCACCCCGAGGGTATGGTCTACATGGGCATGTGTCAGCATAATGAATTTAGGGGCAAGCTCATTCGACGAAATGAAATTTACGATTTCGTCATATTCATCCGGGCTCATCATGCCCGGATCGGCTACAGCTGCTTCACGGGTTGCACCATCCCAAATAAGATATGTATTTTCCCCAAACAAATTGAATTCAAATCTTTTTATTTCCATGTCATCAACGTTAACGGTTTTAGCAAGCCGTAAAATATATATGTAATAATTTTTATGGCTTACTTATAAAAATAACGTTTAAAATGGTAATGCGGTTGAGTAGTTTGCAGGATTCAAATCCTACATGGCCACGAATACCAGTTTTTTCGTCTCAAAAAACGGTTCTGCAAAATAATCCGCCAAGTTGTCAACCAAAGGGGTTCCCGGCGATTTCCTGATTTCGTCAGCCAGCTCCCCACCCTTCAGGCATATCAGTCCATTTGGCACGCCGTTACGTTGCACATTGGAAACGTTCTTACGTATCAACGGAATTAGCTCGTCCAGACGCATAACGGCTCGCGATACCACAAAATCATATTTTTCATGACACTCCCCGATATCCCCATGCTGGAACGAAACATTAGCAAGCCCTATTGATTCAGCAACGGCCTGTGCAACCTTTATCTTTTTACCAATACGGTCAACCAGATGAAACCTGCAATCAGGAAACATTATGGCAAGCGGTATTCCCGGAAAACCGCCACCGGTTCCCATGTCCAGAACCGAAGTCCCGCCAACGGGATTAAGGAACTTCGCAATCGCCAGGGAATGAAGTATATGGTTGGTGTAAAGATTATCGATATCCTTACGTGAAATCACGTTGATTTTACTGTTCCAGTCAGGATAAAGTTCACCAAGCATATGGAACTGAGTTCTTTGGCTATCGGTTAGCCCCGTGAAATATTTATAAATTATATCTTCCTGTGTCATTGTTATCTGATTATCTGTTTTGCAAAATTAAGAAATATTTTGAATTTTGCCACCCTTCCCGCATTGATTACGTTAGTGCATACCCCCACTTTTTCTTAACTTTGGAGACTTATTAGTCTATGACGGATTCATTGACCCATTTTCATGAAAAAACATTTGACGAACCTATCCATTGGCATCTGTGTGCTTTCGCTTTCATGCTCATGTCACACAGATGTGGTAAATAACGTAATCCCCCATCCTGCCGATATAACGCCGTCAAAAGGTTCTTTTACCTTAAATGATGACACTTCATACCGAATATCGGCAAACAAAAATGACAGCCTCTCATTATGTCATTTATTTGAGAAAAGCTCATTAAACGTCAAAAAATGTGATGGTAATCAAAATGGGAATATCATCATATTACGCCAGGAAAACAATATCCCTGGCATCAACTCTCCTGAAGGATATGTGCTGTCAGTCACTCCCGACAGTATCGTCATACGTGCCACCTCTGGTGCCGGCCTGTTCTATGGTGCCCAGACTATGTTGCAGATGGCTGATGACAAATCAATTCCGGGCATAGCTATAACCGACTGGCCAAGATTCCCTTACAGGGGCTTTATGCTGGACGTATCACGTCATTTCCGCGATAAGGAATTTGTCAAGAAACAGATTGATGCGATGGCGAGATATAAGCTCAACAAGCTGCATTTGCATCTTACCGATGCTGCCGGGTGGCGTATCGCTATTGACAAATACCCTCGCCTGACCGAATTCGCCGCCTGGCGAGAATTCCCTACATGGAAAGAATGGTGGAACAACGGCCGCCGTTACATGGAGGAAGGCAGTGATGGGGCTTATGGCGGTTATTACACCAAGGATGATATCCGTGAATTGGTAGCTTATGCGGCAGAACGTTATATCACAATTATACCCGAAATCGAAATGCCTTCTCATTCCGAGGAGGTGTTGGCTGCATACCCTGAATTGTCATGCTCACGCCAACCTTACAAAAACTCTGATTTCTGTGTGGGTAACGAGCAATCATTCGAATTCCTGGAAAACATTCTCACGGAAGTCATGGAACTGTTCCCTTCCGAATACATACATATAGGTGGCGATGAGGCTGCAAAAACCGCTTGGAAAAATTGCCGTTTATGCAGCAAACGGATGGCGGACGAGAGTATAAAAAATGTTGACGAACTGCAGAGCTATATGATTCACCGCATAGAGCGGTTCCTTAACAAAAACAACCGGAAATTGCTCGGATGGGATGAGATTCTTGACGGGGGATTGGCTCCAAACGCCACCGTAATGTCATGGAGGGGTACCGACGGGGCTATAAAGGCCGTCAATGCCGGACATAAGGCAATTATGACACCCGGTGAATTCTGCTATATCGACGCATACCAGGATGCCCCTTATTCCCAGCCGGAAGCAATAGGAGGCTATCTGCCATTATCGAAAGTGTATTCATTCAATCCCGTCCCGGAAGAAATGGATGCTGAAAAAGCGGCACTGATTTATGGTGTTCAAGCCAATCTGTTCACTGAATACATAACCACTGACCAACATGCGGAAATGATGACCTATCCCCGTCTGCTTGCTTTGGCAGAAGTGGCATGGAGCACACCCGATGTTATGGATTACAGCGATTTCCACCGCCGCGCACTGCTCGCTGTGCAGAAATTGGAATCAGAGGGGTATAATACCTTCAATTTGAAAAATGAGATAGGCAACCGTCCCGGATTTGACAGACCTGTGCAACACCTGGCAGTGGGTGCGAAAGTGTCATATTCTGATGATGCGATGTATTATCCGTCCTACACGGCAGGTGGCGACACTGCATTGGTTGACGGCATTACCGGCGGATGGACTTATGGAGACCGTCGCTGGCAGGGATTTTGCAACCGCGAAGGGTTGGATGTCACAATCGATTTGGGCAAGGTTATGGAACTCGGCTATATCGGGGCTGACTTCATGCAGGTGTGCGGCCCCGGGGTATTTCTTCCGGCCGAGGTTATCATATCAGTTTCTTCCGATGGCAATGAATTTATAGAAATCAAGCATTTGAAACACGATGTCACACAGGATGACAAAGTATCGTTTATGAATTTCGGATGGGATGGAAAAACATCAGCCCGCTATATCCGCTATAATGCAAAGCCAGGGAAATTCGGAGGATTCCTATTCACCGATGAAATCATTGTCAGATAGCAGTATCGCCTAATATGGCCAAAACATGTTTTCGAGCAGATTTAACCATAATTAACCAAATTGGGGGGGGTATTGGTGAACATTTCATAAATTTGCCTCCAAAAAAAGCCATGAAGTACATCATTATTTCTTTCACGTTTATGTTAGCGATGCTGTCTTCCTGCTCTTATGTATCGAAGATTGCTGATGCCGCCATTGGGACACAGATGGATAACGAATCCACCTACACCAAAGCCGCCGAAATGTTAGGCGAAGTTGACCCCGCATGGAAAGTTTATTACTTACGTATTGCCAATGAGGGTGTATCTGAAAAGTGCCAAAACACCCTTGGATATATTTCCGTCGGTATGATGAATGCTGACGGCGATGTTTATTACCAAAACCTTTATCCTGTCAAAACCGATCCTACAATCGACAAATTCGCACCCGATGGTGCAACCTTCGACGGAATACCGGCCATTGATTTCAACGTGGAAAAAGCGATGAAAAACATCAATGAGTGCAAATCAATGATACCGGAAGGATACAAGTTCCTTAACCTGGAGTTATATTCAATGAAATATGAAGTCAATGCAAAAGGCTTCGTCACCGAAATCATCATAAACATACAGGAAATCGGCAAAGAAAGTGTTGATGTTAACGGAACTCAATCGGGTATATATTATCAGCTCACTTACACCATCACCCCCGATGGGAATATCAAAGTAAAAGAGAGTTGACACAACAAGCTGCCATTCAAACAGGAAAGAGAGCGGTGTTTCAAAATATTGAATTTTGAAACACCGCTCTCTTTTTATTACAGACATGCCATAAATGGCACAATGCTTCAAACATAAATCAATGAGCATGTGTAGAAGAAATGCTATTTTTGCATTTAGAATCCCTATTTGTTACAGGTTATGACAGTCACCGACATATACGAAGCGATAAACAGCAAGGCTGAATCGTTTTTCGAGTGGGCGCAGGCTCACCCCGGATGTGGCTTATTGTTTGCTGCCGTGCTACTTGCCGTGTGGCTCACAGGGCTGTTGTTCCGTTGGCAATGGGCGTGCCACTGGCAATTTCACAGCAAATTATGGATTTTCGATGATTGTAAGTCAGAAACGCGTCGACGGATTCAGATTGTATTGATTGGCGTGGCATTAATCTGTTGCCTTATTGATTTGGCCATTTTATGGAGCTGACGATATGGAGAAAAGCAATCGCAAATATCGGCTTTATCCCATTGACCACATCTGGTATGTTGCCGAGAGAGTTAGCGAGAGGAAGCATAACAACCTTAAGGGTGGCAATCTGCTTTTCTGTGTCGGCTCTTTGTTATACTCATACCGGTTTTCATACCGATGGATTTTCGCTGCCTCGGTTGGACTATTGCCATTGCCGCAGTGATTCCTCTCTGCTTTCTGCCATCCTTGTTATGTCAGCTCCATTATACACCAGGACGGCGCGAAGCTTTACGCAAACATTATCAAGGTATGAAGCGTCCCGGCAAGAGGCTCATCCATATAATTTTTATAGCCGCAACCCTGACGCTGGCTAATCTAGCATTGATGTTCAACTTCGGATTTATACATTGGAGCAAATGAAACGGCAGAAGAACAAACACAGGTTCTATCTTTGGGACTACCTTTGGTGGACTGGGGAGAGATTGCATGACTATCATTCGCGCATCACCGGGGATGACATGTTGCAGATGCACTTTATGTTCTTTGTTTATTTTCCTATACTAATGCTATGTGCTTTTGCCAAACCGGCTTTTGTCAATCGCTCGTTTTTCATCTACCTATTGGCTTTCTATTTTGTTCTTCTATTGGTGTGGTGGATATGGAATAAACAGATTTATAGGGCCAGTAGGCGTAAAGCCGTCATGAAGCACTATGCCGATGTGAATTTCAATCCGGGAAAAGGTTTTCTTCTATTTTTCATGCCGTTGATATTTTTTATTGGTGTGGTTATAACCATTTGTTCACTGATGGAATAGAAACCGATATGTGCAACTTAAACAAACAGTTTCATCGCCATAACATTACGTGGTGTGATAGCTGAAAATCAGAGATTGTTTAAACATTTTTCCAAAAGATTTATAGACAATCCCTCAGTCGGCCCCACAATTTCATACACCTGGCATATCATTCCGGCCAGTTACCCCTAACTGCCAGCAACTTCCTTTATTTTCCGAATCTATGCCGTAATTTCGCGGATTCTCCGTATCTTTGCACATTGAGTTTCTCTTTCCGACAACGCCTCACGATAAGCTTGCCGACATGCAGGTACGCACCAGTATGTATAAAATATCGTGTTACAGGCGTGTTATGGTTTAAACTTTATTTTTACTTTCGACTGAGATTATGGTTGAAAACAAGGAGAATGAAACCACTGAGGTTTCAAAAGGACTTAACTTCGTGGAGCAGATGGTGGCTGACGACCTCAAAGCCGGGAAGAATGGCGGACGTTTGAACACACGTTTCCCACCCGAACCTAACGGTTATCTCCATATCGGACATGCCAAAGCCATATGTATGGATTTCGGTATTGCTGAAAAATTCGGCGGGACATGCAACCTCCGTTTCGACGACACCAACCCCACAAAAGAAGACACCGAATACGTGGATGCAATCCGGGAAGATATTCACTGGCTCGGTTTTGACTGGGCCGACAGGGAATATTATGCATCGGATTATTTCCCCCAGCTATATGATTTGGCCGTCAGGATGATAAAGGAAGGGAAAGCCTATGTCGACGACCAGACCTCAGAGGAAATCGCCGCTCAGAAAGGAACTCCGACCCAGGCTGGTATCAACAGCCCTTATCGTAGCCGTTCGGTGGAAGAAAACCTCGACCTTTTTGAACGCATGAATGCCGGTGAATTTGACGAAGGGGCGCGTGTGCTTCGTGCCAAAATCGATATGTCATCGTCAAATATGCATTTCCGCGACCCGGTAATGTACCGTATAATAAAATACCCCCACCATCGCACAGGAACTACATGGAACGTTTACCCCATGTATGACTTTGCCCATGGTCAAAGCGACTATTTCGAAGGGGTGACGCATTCGATATGCACCCTTGAATTCGTTCCACATCGTCCGCTTTACGAATACTTCGTCAAGGAATTGGCCGATGATTCATATTGCCCTCGTCAGATTGAGTTTAACCGCCTCAACCTCACCTACACCGTGATGAGCAAACGCAAATTGCTGCAACTGGTGAAAGAGGGGCTGGTGGCCGGATGGGATGATCCGCGTATGCCTACCATTTCCGGCATGCGTCGCCGAGGTTATACACCCAAGGCTATCCGCAATTTCATCGACCGCATCGGTTATACCAAGATAGAGGAAGCGATGATTAGCATGTCATTGCTTGAACATGCCGTGCGCGAAGACCTCAACGCCATCGCAACCCGTGGGATGGCCGTGCTTAACCCGGTAAAACTAGTTATCACGAATTATCCCGAAGGGCAGACCGAAACGGTTGAGATGGAGAACAACCCTGAGGATGCATCAGCAGGCACCCACAGCATGCCGTTTTCACGTGAAATATATATCGAGCGCGATGACTTCATGGAGAACCCTCCGAAAAAATTCTTCCGTCTCGCACCCGGTTCCGAAGTGCGTTTGAAAGGAGCCTACATCATCAAATGCAACGATGTGAATGATGTGGTGAAAGATGCTGATGGCAATATCGTGGAAATCCGATGCACTTATGACCCCGATACACGCAGCGGCCTCCCTGGGAGCCAGCGAAAAGTCAAAGGTACACTTCATTGGGTTTCTGCCCGACATGCTGTTGATGCAACAGTCCGTCTTTATGACCGGTTGTTCGGCGTGGAAAACCCGTCTGCTGAAACCGACAGGGATTTCCGGGAACTTCTTAATCCCGAATCGATGATAACGCTTAACGGGGTTAAAGTAGAACCGTTTATTGCCGAAAACGCCCGTAAAGGTGAGAAATTCCAGTTCCAGCGTATCGGATATTTTACGCCAGATTATGATTCAACAGCTGAAAAACTGATTTTCAACAGGACGATTGCCTTGAAGGACAGTTGGGAAAAAGCCCAGTCCAAACAATAAGCAACACATGATATTTAACCCACCAAGCGCGGCAGCGGCCTCGTCCGAGAGTGCCGTTGCCGCGCCTATATAAAACTCCTATAGATATGCTTGACGGCCAGCAGACCGACGAACAGTATATGCGAGAATTGTATGAGCGGTTCCTCAACGGTGTGAGGGACAACAACAACTCTGAATTTTATGAAGAGGATGAGCTGCTCGACATTTACGATTATGCGCAGGACGAAGGGGATGAAATGGTACAGCTATATGTGCTTCTTGCAGGCGCCAGGCTTTATCCTGACAGCGATTTTCTTGACGAACGGAAAGCATTTTTCCTGTCGGCAATCAATAGCGATGCGGCACGCAACATGTTCGGTCGCAAAGGTAGGAAGAACTCTGCCCTGTGGGGGGTACTGAAGCTATCGCTCGACACTTATCCTGACGGCAATCCTGAAGATGGACTGGCAGAATTGTTGACGGGCGACCATCGGTTTAGCTGTGAAGCGGTGATAAGGCTCATTGATATGTTACATGAACTGAACCGCGACGATTTAATTGCCGAAAACCTGCATATCCTACGCGAAAAGGCCGAAACTCCATCGTTGCTTTATTTTGAAGCGGCAGAAACACTTTACAATAACGAGCAATATACCGCGACGGCACGCAATCTCGCCGACGAACTGACGCAACAAGACCCGTTCAACCCCGACAACTGGACGTTGCTGGCTAAAATAGAACTTGCCTTGCAACATCCGGCAGAATGCGTGGCCGCTTCGGACTACGCCCTTGCCATCGACCCCGACAACCAACGTGCGTTGCTTATAAAGGGAATCGGCCTGGTTGCAGCGGAAACAACAATCGACGAAGGCGTGGAAACACTGCGTCGCGTGCTGGCAACCTCCCCTGAAAATTCATATGCCGCCAAAGCCCTTGCCGAAGCTTACTCACGTCAGGGGAAGGCCCGGGCTGCATTGGAAGTGTATTCTTCATTTATGGAACACAATCCGGGCGAGCCATACATGATTCTCGACATCATGAAACTCCATCCCGTGGACGCAGCACCATATTTGCAGATGTATGCGGCTTCAGAAGGTGACAACGAGCGCAAATGGCTTGAAGTGGCAGCCCAACTTGTCAATGACGGGGAGGTGGATGAAGCAATCAGGATGCTGTCGTTTTATCATGAGCATTACACCCTGCATGAAGGGATGGAATACTATTTGCAGGTTCTTTACCGGGCCAGGAAATATGAGGAATATGCAACACTTTTCGGGAAATGCTGTTCTGAATCAGCAATGCCAGGAGGTATCAGCTACGGATTTTCTGCAAATGCATATCTGCTCCTCGCATCATCCTATCTGATGGCGGGTTTTTATGATGAAGCGGTTAAAATCTGCGAACTTATGTTGAAGGACCCTCCTGCAGCCTCTGACTATGAAGAACACCTGAGATGGAAGGGGATGCAGTTGACGCTCACGTTCATCCGTAACCTGGCCAAAGACCCGGATATTATGCCATCATCGCGTGAGGACTTCGACCCGCTTACATTCCAAATACCAATCAGCTAATTTTCAAACCACGGAAGTTATCTTTAACCGGCTATGAAATTTTCTGATATCCCGGCTCACGAACATGTCAAGGAACGTCTGCGAACACTCGTCGACAACAACCGGCTTCCTCACGCCTTGTTACTGGAAGGGCCTGAGGGGGTGGGTAAATTCGCGTTAGCCCGTGCGTTAGCCCAATATCTTCATTGTGAAAACCGCATAAATGGGGACTCCTGCGGCATATGCCCCTCATGCCGACAACACGACACGTTTAACCAGGCCGACACATTCTACTCTTTCCCGGTCCTTAAATCGGTTGCCGATGCAGGGATTTCCGATGACCTGATGCCGGAATGGAAATCCTTTTTAGCCGGGAATCCGTTTATGAATTTCGAACAGTGGCTCACGGCACTTGGCAATCCTAACGGCCAGCCGTTGATTTATTCAGCCGAGAGCTTGAACATCATACGGAAATTCTCAACAACGTCCTATTCCACCCGTTACAAGGTACTGCTGATGTGGCTCCCTGAAAGGATGCAACCTGATTGTGCCAACAAACTGCTCAAACTGATTGAAGAGCCTCTGGAGGACAGCATACTGATTTTCACATCCGACAATCCGCAACTTATCCTGCCTACCATTTACTCACGCCTGCAACGGATAAAGGTCAAACGTCTTCCCGACGGTGATGTGTCACACTATCTGCACACCCGCTATTCACTCTCTGATGCCGATGCAGCCGCAGTGGCACACCTTGCCGATGGAAGCATAATTGCAGCTGAAAAACAAATTTCGGTTTCTGATGAATCACGCCAATTCCTACAATATTTCATCGGGCTTATGCGCGGGGCTTGGCAACGCAAAGTCGCGGTTTTAAAAAAGTGGTCGGTTGACGTGGCAACCCTTGGGCGGGAGGCCGAAATGCGTTTCCTCGATTATTGCAGCAGGATGATGCGGGAAAATTTCATCTACAATATCGGGGATGGGTCTTTGGTATATCTGAATTCCGAGGAACAATCATTCTGCCGGAATTTCGCGCCATTTATCAATGAACGAAATGTCGAGAGCCTGTTGAGGGAATTCAATCAGGCCAAAACCGACATAGCAGCCAACGGAAATGCCAAAATAATCCTGTTTGACCTGGCAATAAAAATCATTTTACTACTAAAGAACTGAGCATTTTATATTCTCCTGAAAACGACACAGCTACACACCGGGTTATCGGTATGTAGCTGTGTCGTTTTCAGGATATATATAATGCGTTTAGAACGGCAGGTCATCTGTTGCCGAAGCGTCATTAACGGGGAAACCGCCCGGTATGGTCTGTGCAGGAGGTTCCGGGAAAGCCGCCCCACCTGCTACAGGTGCAGGCGCTGCACCCATGCCCGCAGCAGCCGGTTCCGACTTCCAGCCACGTATGCTGGTAAACCAGCGACCGTTATATTCACGGCTTTCAATATCAAAGCTCAACTTTATGATGTCGCCAACGTTAAGCGGGAACTGATCGGCACGCTCGCCAAAGAAGTCAAAATGTATCTTGCGGGGATATGTCTCCTGTGTTTCAAGCACATATTCGCGTTTTTTCCATGCGTTACCGGCCCTTGAAGTTCCCGACATTTCGGGAAGAGCCAATATAATCTTACCGGTTACTTCCATTGTAGATTTTAGAGTTCTGTTAATGTTTCGAACTACAAAATTAGCCATTCCCCCCCACCTCCCCAAATTTTATACGCAGAAAGTGAGCCGGAAAATTCGGCATCCCATGGCATTTGACTAACTTTGATGTCGAATAATCATACCGGCGAATATGCCACTACGATATCAACACTCACCCTAAACAATAATCAGCAATCATAGTCGACATGGCAACATGGCTAACATCCCCGTTCGAAAGCAATGAATCCGGCAACCTCGTTATGGGGTCGGTTCGCAAAGATATTGATAAGTTCAAATCCAATCCGAAGTTCAAATTCCGTATTGACGTATGCTGGGAATACACAGCGGCGTTGCATGGTATGCCGAATGACGTCGACTCCGAATTGATGGAACAGGTGGAGGAATCCTTGAATTCGGTTTTTGAAAAAGACCCCGTTGCAATTCTCACCGAAGTCTATACCGGCGAAGGTGCAAGGAATCTGGTGTTTTACACCCTTAGCCTGCATATTTTTCAGAAAAAATTTAACGAGGCATTGGAAGATTTTCCTCAATTGCCTCTGACATTCTCAGTTGAAGAAGACAACGCATGGGAAGAATACACCCGCATGCTGGCTATTGCCAAAACTGACGAGGAGGATATGTAAACCCTCTGACCTACCGGGAAATATCACACGATAAAAATACCTGCCTTTGTAAAAAGATTAACTTTCACCAAGGGCAGGTATTTTTACGTATATTTTAATTCTTAATCTATTCTCAAGCCTGCCAAATTAGCAACCGCTTCGGCACAACGGCGGCCATCAATTGCCGCAGAAACTATACCGCCGGCATATCCCGCACCTTCACCACATGGATATAAGCCCTCATAAACCACATGGCGGAGGGTTTCATTATCACGGGGTATCCTGACGGGGGACGAAGTCCGGGTTTCGGCTCCGATCAAAGTTGCATCATTAGTCAGGAAACCACGTGATTTCCTACCGAACTCTGCAAATCCCTTCTGCAATCTCTTTGCAATGAATGCAGGCAGGAGCTTGTCGATACGGGCCGGATGTATGCCTGCTGCATATGATGTGGCAGGCAATGACGACGAAGCCTTCCCGTTAACAAAATCATGCATTCGTTGTGCAGGCGCGTTTTGCGAGCCATCAGCATCTTCAGAAAACCGCCTCTCCACATCTTCTTGGAAATGCATCACTTTCAAATCCCCATATTGGTCATAACTCGGAAGGTCTTCAGGAAGCACCTCCACCACCATTCCTGAATTAGCCCATTTGGTGCCACGCGATGCAGGCGACATCCCGTTAACCACCAATTGCCCCTGTTCCGTGGCAGCAGGAATTATAAAACCTCCCGGACACATACAGAATGAATAGACCGCCCGGTTATCGACACGCGTCAGCATGGAATATTCGGCAGGCGGCAGGTATTTGCCTCGACCTCCCGGATTATGGTACTGTATTTTGTCGATAAGCTGCTGCGGATGCTCCAGACGCACCCCGATTGCAATACCTTTGGGTTCTATGGCTATTCCTTTGGCATGAAGCAAACGGTAAACATCTCGTGCCGAATGGCCTGTTGCAAGGATTACAGGGCCGTGGAATGTCTCCCCTTCGGATGTCATGACACCACACACCTTTCCCCCATCAGTCAATATATCGGTTACACGGGTTGAGAAATGCACCTCTCCACCGCTGCGCAAAATCGTCTCACGTATTGCTTTGATTACTTTTGGCAAACGGTCGGTACCGATATGCGGATGTGCGTCTACCAGTATTTCAGGCGATGCACCGTGTGCCACAAATGTTTTCAGTATATCCTCCACAGGGCCACGCTTCTTGCTGCGGGTGTATAGCTTCCCGTCAGAATATGCCCCGGCACCACCCTCGCCAAAACAATAGTTTGAATCGGGATTGACAATGTTTTCACGTGAAATCAAAGCCATATCCCTGCCCCGTTCCTCCACGCTTTTGCCCCGTTCGAGCACAACAGGCTTAAGACCCGATTCTATAAGACGCAACGCGGCGAACAATCCTGCAGGGCCTGCTCCGACAACTATAACCTGTGGTGCATCAGAAACCGGCTTATAATTAGGTATAGCGATTTTTTCAACCTCATCAGCAGGCAATTCGTCAATATATATATCGAGGCTCAGATTAATCGCTACATTGCGTTGTCGTGCATCAATCGAGCGTTTCCTGATTTTTATATCTTTTATGCGGTTCACATCAACCCCAAGGCGTGTCGACACTGCGGCCTGAAGTCTTAAAGGCACATATGCCACTTCGGGTGACACACGCATATCAATCGTTTCAATCATTATCGTTTATCGTTATTACGTATTAATCATTAGGAAGCCGGATGTCAGGTTTCCCGTAAATCACCACTCATGCAGGCCATTGACCCAACGCCTTGAGTTTGCGCTCATGACGACGGAGCATATACACCGCAGTAGTAATGGCAACTATAAAGGCAAGCATGTCGCTTCCTGCCATGGACGCCCATACTCCAGGTACCCCGAAATGTTTCGGAAGAATCAACAGGAAGGGCAACAGGAAAAGCAACTGGCGGGTAAGTGACAGGAAAATTGAAAGTTGCGGCTTACCTATTGACTGGAAGAAATTCTGTATCACAATCTGGCACCCCACCACAGGATAACATATAAAATAGATGCGGAACCCGTCACGTGCAATCTGAATCAGTCGTTCATCAACCGTGAACAATCGGCTTATTGCGTCAGGGAAAGCCTCGGTCAGGAAGCATCCGAATGCCGTAATGGCGCATCCGATCCATATCCCTTTCATCAGGGTCGCTTTTACACGCCCCCATTGGTTCGCCCCGTAATTGAATCCAAGTATCGGCTGCATGCCTTGCGTAACCCCGAATACCACCATCACGAAAAACATCGTGGTCCGGTTCATGATTCCGAATGCGCCGATTGCAAGATTGCCATCGGCGCCCCCGCATTCCAGCAAGGCTTTATTGAGAAAAATCACCACGATACAGGCACATACATTCATGAGGAACGGTGACAGGCCAATAGCATATATCTTTTTTAAAATCGATCCCGTACACCAACGGTTACGCGGATTGAAATGGACAAAACTCTTTTTTGACAAAAAGTGATGAAGCACCCATATAAATGCCGCGAACTGCCCGCAGTTAGTTGCCCATGCGGCTCCCGCAATACCCCAATCGAATGTGTAAATAAACAATGGAGCCAAAGCCACGTTGACCACTACAGAAAGTAGTGCCGAAATCATGGCCTTACGCGGATATCCTGTAGCCCGCATCAAATTGTTCAGCCCTATGAAAACATACGACACCGGCGTGGCATATAGAATCACCTCCATAAATTCACGGGCATACGAAACCGTTTCAAGGGTAGCCCCGAAAAACATTAATATAGGGTCAAGATACCACAAGGTCACACCTCCGAACAGGATGGCATGCAGCATGCAGAACGTCATGACATTGTTAACGACATCGGTTGCACGCGACACATTTTTCTGCCCCAGGAAAATCGAGCTTATAGTCGCGCCTCCGGCCGCAATAAGCGTGCAGAAGGCCATAACCAGGTTCATCAGCGGCAGGGTTATAGCCAGACCGGCAATCGCCATAGGCCCGACACCACGCCCGATGAAAATACTGTCGACAATATTATAGACAGATACTGCCACACTGGCAATAATCGCCGGAATGGAATATTCCAGCAAAAGTTTACCAATAGGGCGTGTACCCAGTGTCATCGGGTCGTTTTTCGGAAGCTGCCCCGGTAACTCCATATCACGGCGGGTATTATTCAACGACTTGCTATTTGAACTGTTATTTACTGACATGTAATCGGATTAATACACGAGGTACGTATTATCATTTCCCCTTTCATTATATCAAAGTCAAAATGACTTTATATTTGCGTTCCTAACATTTGCAAAGGTACACATAAAAAACGACAAAGCCTAAACAGTTTTCACGGCTGGGCAGGTATAATCCGAGGCGTTTAACCCGTCTGTCAGTAGCAGTGATTCATTCTGTTACCACATTTTGCACAACAACATTAAAACGCTTAACTTTGCAGCGTTTAACAGGTAATTTAGAACACGTAAGTTTATGTATAAGGCCGCATTATTTGATTTGGATGGTGTTTTGATTGACTCGGAAACCCTTTACACCCGATTTTGGGAAAAGGTCGGACGCGAACATCATCTCCCCTCTCCCACTTTCGCCTATGACATCAAGGGGACTACCCTGACTGACATCCTGACAACCCATTTCCCCGATCCCGAAGTAAGAAAGGATATTGACAGGATGCTGCATGAATTTGAGAATGAAATCGTTTACCCGGTATTCCCGGGTGCCCTTGAATTTGTCGACTCCTTAAGGAATCTCGGATTGAAAACCGTGATAGTCACCAGTAGCGACACTAAGAAAATGAATTTCCTGTTCACCCAGCATCCCGAATTCAGCAAACATTTTGACGCCATCGTTACGGCATGCGATGTCACAAAATCGAAACCCGATCCCGAACCATATATTATCGGAGCCGGGAAAGCCGGCGCATCTCCTTCGGATTGCATTGTGTTTGAAGATTCCTTCCAAGGGCTGGAATCCGGCCGACGTGCCGGTTGCAAAGTCGTGGGCCTGTCAACCACAAACACAGCAGAATCAATCGCGGGAAAAGCAGATATAGTCACCCCTTCACTCGAACTGCTGCAAGATAAAATACCGGCTCTTCTCGAATGAGAAAAGCCGGTTAATCATCTTTATCGGCGGATAAATCAAAACCTGCTATATCAGCATGCTTTGAAACTCATATCCAACCCTTTTACGGAATGGGTAAGTGCCCCTACAGAAATAAAGTCAACCCCGCATTCGCCATATGCACGAAGGGTATCGAGTGTTATGCCACCCGATGACTCGATTTCAACATCCTTTCCTGAATGCTTGTGCGTGTCAGCGGCCAACTCTTCAGGACTTGCCGTGTATGCCCTGATTTGTTTTACTGCTTCCAAAGTGCGTTCCGGGGTGAAATTATCGAGCATTATGCGGTCGACACCGGCTTCAAGTGCAGCTTGTATTTCCTCTGTATTCCGCACCTCCTGCTCAATCTGCAAGTCTTTCCCGTTTGCCTTGCACCATTCTTTGGCGGCTTTCACGGCTTGAGGGATGCCACCTGCAAAATCTACATGGTTGTCTTTGATTAAAATCATGTCAAAAAGACCGATACGGTGATTGCTGCCGCCTCCGATGCGCACACCCTCCTTTTCAAGGAGACGCATCCCGGGGGTGGTTTTACGGGTGTCAAGCACTTTGGTATGCAGCCCTGCAAGGCGCGACTGATATTTGTTGGTCATCGTGGCCACGCCGCTCATACGTTGCATTATGTTGAGCATTATACGTTCGGTTTGGAGAAGCGAGCGCACACGGCCTTCAACCACAAAAGCCACATCGCCAGGTTTGACATGTGTGCCGTCGTTGATAAACACTGTCATTTTCAATTCCGGGTCAAACTTGGCAAATACCTTCCTGGCTATTTCCACCCCGGCGATTATTCCCTCCTCCTTAACTATAAGCTGTTGACGTCCGGTTTCCTCAGCCGGTATTGTCGACAAAGTTGTGGCATCCCCGTCGCCCACATCCTCTGCGAAAGCGAGGGTCAGCAGATCATCTATAAGTTGGTCACGCGTTTTCATATTCTTATTTAGTATTATTTGTTATTTCCTTTGGCAAAGGTAGCCAACTTCATGCTACTACACAAAATTTAGCGCTTGCAAATATCGGGGTCACCGACCCCGGATGGATATTCCGACTAATTGGAGTATCTTTGCAATGATGAAACCGTTTCTATTATCCATAGCCGAAGCCTACCTGACGCACGAGCCTGAGCGTCTGATTGATTTTTGTTTCGTATTTCCCAATAAGCGCAGTGCCACATATTTTACCGACCATATTGCGACATTGTCACGTGGCATGGGATTGAAAATCGTACATCCGGCAACGACTACAATCGTCGACTTTGTGGAAAGTTTTTCGGATAAATCGCATGGCGACCGTTTGGAACTGATTTTCATCCTATATGGTGTTTACAGGGATGTTGTCAGACGTCATCACGGGGAAAATGAGGCTGCTTCAATCGATTTCAACCGGTTCGTTTATTGGGCGGATATATTGCTCAATGATTTCGACGACGTTGACAACTCGCTTGTCAATCCCGACGAGTTATTTAAAAATGTAGGCGACCTGAAGGAAATCTCAGCTAATTTCCTTACGCCGGAACAAGTCGATGTAATCCGGCGGTTTTGGAATGAGGACAAAGTGCCACAAGAGGTTCGGGACTTTTGGAACCATATAGCCTATCCGTCCGACGCGAATAACCGGCAGGCTTTGGCCTCGACAGGATTTTTACGTTTATGGCAGGTAATGGGTGAAATTTATCATGGCTTTCATCAGGCACTCGGCAATTCAGGATTACATGCCTCAGGCATGGCCTATCGCGAAGCCGTCGACATACTCGGCAGGACTACTGCCGACGAACTGCCATTCAGACGTTACATATTTGTAGGTTTCAACAATCTTTCAGCGGCTGAAAAAGCTATTTTCACACGGTTGCACAACATGGTAGATGATGAATGGGGACTGTCTTTGGCTGATTTTTACTGGGACATCGCATCTCCGGCTTTTAATGACGAGTATCTTGCCGGAGGACGGATTGTGAAAAATTATGCCGCGACATTCCCGTCTCGATACGATTGTGTGCAACCCTTGGATTCTTTCCCCCGAATAAATATAGGCGGGGTGCCGTCACGTATAGGCCAAAGCAAGGTGGTCGGGCAGATATTGTCATCGCTGTTTCCCGAAGGCAAAGATATCGATATGGGGGAGCTGCGCAACACCGCAGTAGTCCTTCCCGAGGAGAATATGCTTATACCGCTCCTCAATTCCTTGCCTGCCAATATCTCACCCCTGAACATAACCATGGGGTATCAACTGAGGAATACTGCGGTGGCCGGGCTTATCCGCGACATCGTAAGCATGCAGATGCGTGCGTATCAGACCAAAGTGGCTAACACATTTTTTCATGAAGATGTGGTCAATGTGTTGTCGCATCCGTTAGTCCGCTCCTATAAACCGTTAGCATGCACGGCAATATTACTGGAAATTCAAAACAAACGGTTGTTTAACGTGCCGGAATCATTGTTTTCTGATGCACGCTTTTCGGGCATGGAGCCGGTGTTCAGAGCCATATCTGACAAGAATAACCCCGTTGATGTATTTGAATATCTTTCCAAACTGTTAAGATGGCTTTCTGCGGCAATCGGTTTTTCGTCTGCTAATGCCGACAGCAATGATACCGAATCCGGGTCAGATGTCGGGACAGCCGCTGTAAAAGGGGATTCTGGGAAGGAACGGAGTGCCATGATTCAGGAAGCGTTCCTGCGCAGATATGCAAATGCCGTTGAACGGTTAAAGACATTAAGTGGCAGATATATACAAGAAGGCCGGATATTTCTTGAGAATGCCACGGTTTTTAACCTGGTGGAAAGGATGATGCAGGGCGAAATGTTGAATTTCGAAGGCGTTCCACTGAAAGGATTGCAGATAATGGGGGTATTGGAGGCACGTTCGCTCGATTTCGACACCCTGCTTATTCCATCCATGAACGAACGGGTGTTCCCCAGGGCTAGGTTCACAGCATCCTTCATCCCGGTTGTATTAAGGAATGCCTACCGGCTCCCTACTCCTGACGATGACGAAAATGTGTATTCCTACTTCTTCTACCGCATGATTTCACGCGCGAAGAATGTGTACCTGCTTTACGACGCCCGCTCAACCGGATTGAAAAGCAGGCAGATGTCACGTTACGTCCATCAGCTTGCACACATTTTCAAACCCGACGGCTTGACCCGCAGGATTCTCCCATATAAGCTTTCATCACCTGAAAAACCTGAAATCCTTATCGAAAAGACACCGGAGATAATGGCTGTTATAGAACGTTACAGGTCTGAATCAAACCCTCTATATCTGTCGGCAAGTGCAATCAAGCAATATGTAGGGTGTCCGATGTCGTTCTATTTCGAAAAAATAGCCCATTACCGCAGGGAGGATGATATGAACGAATGGATGGACGAAAGTGTGTTTGGCACAATTGTTCACGAAGTTTTTGAAAAACTGTTTGGCAACCTTTTGGAAGGCCGTCCCGACGGGGTGGTCATAACCAGGTCAAGCCTTGTGAAAATGCGTGATGACATAACGGCAATTGACCGTGAAATATGCATGTCAATCAACCGGCATTATAAGAAGCTTGGGGAAAACTGCCTTGAGCCATTAACAGGCGACACCAAGCTAATAGGGCTGATAATTAAGGAGCAAGTGCGCGAAGTGCTACGCAAAGAGCAGGCGCAGGCCCCGTTTACCTATCTGCACGGGGAATGGAAAGCCCGTGACAGGCTTGTGCTTCAAGGTTCAGGAAACAGATCACTGACAATTAATTTCAATTGTATAATCGACAGGGTTGACTTTTTCACCGGCGACGGGTCATTTCCTCGCATAAGGATTATTGATTATAAGACCGGAAGCGACGAAACATCTATCGTAAGCCTGGATCAGACTTTCCATGATTTTAAGAAAAAAGCGTTTTTGCAGGTGATGTTATATGCACAGGCTTATGCCAGGTTCCGCAATTGCGACCAACCGATTCAGCCAATGATTTATGCGTTAAAACGCTTGATGATTAGTCCGATTGAGCCGATTAAAGGCCCGGCTCCCCGGACCGGGACAACAATAGAACATGAAGATATGAAAAGCCCGGCCTCTGCACGCGACAAATGGAAAATCCTCGACTATAAGGATTATGTCGCAGAGTTCAACGACATGCTCATCCCATACCTTGAAGAATTGTTTAACCCGGAAATACCATTTAAATGTGCTGAAAATGATGATGCATGCAAGTATTGCGCTTTCACTGCGATATGCGGGCGAGAGCGTAAAGTCTGAATCTTGAATCCGCATGCTCCAACCCAAGAATCTCATTCAAATATCAAGCTAATTCGAATTATTTCATATAATTTACTACCTAATATTTCTTTTATATAAAATACAGTGGCCGGAATTTATATACATATCCCCTTTTGCCGTAGCAAATGCGCATATTGCGATTTTTTCTCAACTCCTGATGCAAAATGGATGCATCGCTATGTCGATGCCTTGATTAATGAAGCCGCACTACGCCTTAATGAGATTGGAGAGCAATATACTACTCTCTATTTAGGCGGCGGCACACCTTCGCTTCTGTCAGACGATTTGCTAAGGTTTCTGTTCGACGGGCTGTCCCGTTTTATCGACATAAGTAAAATGGAAGAAGTTACATTAGAGGCAAATCCCGAAGATATCACCCCCCACAAAACAGATTTTTTCCAGTCACTGGGCATAAACCGTATCAGCATAGGAATCCAGTCGTTTAACGACACCGAACTTCAATCGGTATCACGTAAACATGCTGCTACCGATTCATTCAAGGCATTGGATGCATTGAACGAATCCGGAATCAATTACAGTGCGGATTTGATTTACGGCCTGCCCGGACAAAACAAAACCGCTTGGGAAAGAAATCTTGACTGCCTGCTGTCATATGCACCACCACACTTTTCAGCCTATCTGTTGTCATATGAACCTGGCACAAAACTTTATGCACAGTTGATGAGAGGTGTGGTTGCTGAAGCTTCCGACATTTTGGCACACAGCATGTATTCACTATTATGCGATAAAGCATCCGCCGCAGGTTATAACCATTACGAAGTCTCAAACTTCGCACTCCCGGGTAAAACATCAATACATAATTCGGCATATTGGCACTATGCCCCTTATCTCGGCCTGGGTGCGGCTGCACATAGCTTTGACGGGAAGGTACGCAGGTTCAACCCTGGGAACATAAGAATCTATATCGACAAAATTGAAAATGGCATGACTGCTTATTCGGTTGACGATGAAAATCCAATCAATCGTTTCAACGACTACGTGATAACCTCTTTGAGAACGAATGACGGGTTTGACATAGCATTCGCCCGACAGCATTTCACTGATTCGATAATCGGGCGGTTCATCAATAATGTATCCAAATTACCGGATGGGGCTATTAACCAAAACAATTCGGGCAATTATGTTATTCCTGAACGGCAATGGCTCACTTCCGATGCCGTTTTGCGGGAATTAATTCTTGACTGACATCATAATCAATCATGATGATAAGGCAGGTTGCGTGAAATGGTAAGCGCCCTGTAGATTTGTTCAGTGAAAAACAAACGGATTAATTCATGAGGAAATGTCATTTTGGAAAGCGACAATAACATGTCAGCACGGGCATACACCGCTTCGGAAAAACCGTAAGGCCCACCTACAACAAATATCATGTTCTTTTGGAGAGTCTGGGCTTTATGTTCAATGAATTCAGAAAAACCGCGTGATGTAAATTCCCTGCCTCGTTCATCGAGAAGTACCACATAATCAGAAGAGGCTACCTGCGATAGGATCTGGACTCCTTCGGCTTCTTTTTGAGCCTGTATGGTTATTTTTTTTGTTGTGCGTATATCTGGGATTATCTTTAAGTCAAATGGCAGGAACCGCCTTACACGGCTTGCATATTCCTCAACACCTTCCTTCACATAACCTGTGGTCGTTTTCCCGACTACGCACAGCACTATTTTCATTCTACTATTTATTTAAACGTGATAATATTGAGAATACGGTTTTGCCAAAATAGGATAATAACGCCCCGACTTTGTTTTTGAGGCGCACATTATTATTCATAAGAGCCAATATGCGATATTTCTTTATCACATCCCAGCAGTCGGCGGAAATCTGTTTGTATTTATCTCTGTCAGGCTGGCAGCTGATTAAAGCGAATATGTTGAAATTGGCACTTAGACGCCTGTCTTGTGCGGCGGCCAACAACTGCGGGTCATTATTAAAATATAGTTCTATTCTCCGGGTTATCTCAAGCACATCCGCTCGCTTCGGCGAAAAAACATGCATGATGCTACCCGGTGTTGCCCGGTAAAAATAAACGACACTTTCAGTCACACCGATTACACCGGCTCTCATAAAAACCCTGTAAAAGAAATCTATATCTTCAAAATAAAGTCCTGGAGTAAACCTTTCTTGCCCGATAATGCACCGACGGTAAATCTTACCCGATACCGAATTGTTGAATGCGCTATGCTTGGTTTGGTATAATATGGTTTCAACAGCATCCCGTGGAGATATAGTGTAAACAGGGTTATTGGATGCGGCTGTCACGTGCCTGGCATAGGAGAATCCGCCTATGGCTATGTCACTGCCTGTGGATTCCAACGCCTCCACAAGATTGCTTATGGCACCAGGAAGCAGGCAGTCATCGGAATCGACAAACATTATCAAATCCCCACAAGATTGCTCAAGCCCTACGTTGCGGGCAACCGACATACCTCCGTTTTCCTGATTAATCAAAGTCACACGAGAATCCGACATCATGAATTCCTCGGCAATCCGACGGGTATTATCGGTAGAACCGTCATTGACAATTACAACCTCGATGTCATGAAAAGATTGTGCAAGAACACTTTCGAGACATTCCCGAAAATATTCCTGCACATTATATGCCGGTATGATTATAGAAACCATTAACCTGATAGTTCGTCAGTCAAAAGTACTCCTTGGCTGAGTCGTTTTTTGTGTGAGAGATACCCCACATCATTAGACATATCCGCGGACAATACCCCGCTTGGAATTACGGATAAATTCGATTATTTCATCACGTTCCTTCGTGGCCGCAATCTCAGCTTCGATTCGGTCGACTGCATCCGACACATTCAGACGGGACAGGTACAGATAACGGTAAATCTCCTGGATTTCCCGAATCTGGTCGTTTGTAAAATTCCGGCGTCGCAGACCGATTGAATTTACCCCGGTATATGCAATAGGGTCACGTCCGGCTTTAACATAAGGAGGGATATCCTTATTTATACGTGCCCCACCCTGGATCATGACGTGCGCACCCAGGTGGCAGAACTGGTGGATAAGCGACCCTCCGCCGATAACGGCAAAATCATCGACCTGCACCTCTCCGGCAATCTGGGTAGCGTTGGAGATAATCACATTGTTTCCTATAATACAGTCATGCGCCACATGTGAATACGCCATTATAAGGCAATTGGCACCTACCTGTGTCATACCTTTCGAAGCTGTGCCACGGTTTACGGTTACGCATTCACGAATCGTGGTGTGGTCACCTATAATGGCAACGGTATCCTCACCTTTGAATTTCAAATCTTGAGGAATGCCTGAAATAACGGCACCGGGAAATATATTGCAATATTTACCGATTCTTGCCCCCTCCATAATTGTGACATTGCTGCCGATATGGGTTCCTTCACCGATTTCAACATTTTGGTCGATGGTTACGAACGGTTCGATAACCACGCTGGGATGTATCTTTGCGGCAGGATGGATATATGCAAAAGGTTGTTTCATCCGATTTAATTTGTTTTAACTCTGTAAAAGATAACGCGTAATCCTTTGCAGGCCACAGCTTATTTGTTTTTCGCAATTTGAGCCATGAACTCGCATTCGCACACTATTTTGTCGCCTACGAATGCCACACCCTTCATCAATGCACAACCACGGCGCAAAGGGGTCAGGAATGATACATGGAACAACAATGTATCGCCGGGTACCACCTTCTGACGGAATTTAACGTTATCGATTTTCATGAAATAAGTCGAATAACGTTCGGGGTCTTCAATCGTACCGAGCACAAGCAGACCGCCGGTCTGTGCCATGGCCTCTACCAGAAGGACACCCGGCATAACCGGTTCCTGAGGGAAATGCCCCTGGAAAAACGGCTCGTTTGCAGTTACATTTTTAACACCGACGATATAGCTCTCCCCTTTTTCGATAATCTTGTCCACCAGCAACATCGGGTAGCGGTGGGGAATATGGGCGCGGATGGAATTGATATCCATCAACGGCTCTGCCGACGGGTTATAGATTGGCGCCTGCAAATCCTGTCGTATAATCTCCTTACGGATCTGCTTGGCAAAAGTAGTATTGATTTTATGTCCGGGACGGCACGCGATTATGCGGCCTTTCATCGGACGCCCTATAAGGGCGACATCACCCATCACATCAAGCAGTTTATGACGGGCGGGTTCGTTTTCAAACACCAACGGACGGTTATTCAGATAACCAAGTTCGCTGACTTTCTTCCGTGGCACGCCGATAAGGTCGGAAACATGGTCGAGTTGCTCCTGGGGTACCTTGCGGTCGTAAATAACGATTGCGTTATCAAGGTCTCCACCTTTTATGAGGTTGGCCTTTAACAGCATCTCAACCTCACGGACGAAAACGAACGTACGGCTTGCCGCTATATTCTGACGGAATTCCGCTACATTCTCCAAACGTGCATATTGATTGGTCAGCACAGGCGAATCATAGGAAATCATCACATCTACCGAAAATTCGGAATCAGGCAACACGGTCAGGTGGGCACCGGTCTGTTCGTCACGTACTTCTATCTTATGCTTTACGACATAGTAATTCTTATCGACAGTCTGTTCCTGTAAACCTACGCGGTCGATGCCTTCTGCATAGAATTCGGCACTACCGTCAAGAATGGGAAGTTCAGGTGCGTTAAGTTTGATTAGGCAGTTGTCGACACCTGCTGCATAAAGCGCGGCAAGTGCGTGCTCTACCGTAGAAATCCTGACATCCCCCTTTGAGATGACGGTGCCACGGTCTGTGCCGGTCACATTCTCGGCCAATGCATCGATTACAGGCTGGTCGGGAAGATCCACACGCTGGAATTTATACCCATGGTTTTCGGGAGCGGGATAGAATGTAGCTTCTATTTCAAGCCCTGTATGAAGTCCTTTCCCTTTTACGGTAAACTCACCGTTAAGTGTTTGCTGCTTCATGAATCAAATGTGATATATATCTATGGTTATTTATTGGCTATTGCATTTTCCAGGGCTTTAACCCTGTCATATAAATCCTGCAGGTTTTTCTGTAGGACGATTTGACGCGCATATTTGGATATATCCACCGCAGGCGAACCCATAACCCGGCTGCCGGTGGCTACGCTTGAGGCAATTCCTGATTGCGCCCCTATCTGCACATTATCGCCTATATCTATATGACCCGCAAATCCGACCTGGCCCCCTATCATACAATGCTTGCCTAGTTTGGTAGAGCCTGCGATACCGGCTTGGGCAGCCATCACGGTGTTCTCTCCGATGATGCAATTATGGGCTACCTGGATAAGGTTGTCGAGCTTTGTGCCGGCTTTGACACATGTGCTACCCATTGTGGCACGGTCAACCGTAGTATTGGCACCTATTTCCACGTCATCCTCTATGACGACATTGCCAAGCTGCGGGATTTTATTATAATGCCCGTCAACAGGGGCAAAACCGAACCCGTCTGCACCAATCACTGCCCCGGAGTGGAGTATGCACCTGTTCCCTACTTGGCAACCGTGATATATCTTTACACCCGAATATATCACGGAGTCCTCCCCTATTGTCGCATTTTCCCCGACATATGCATGTGGATAGATTTTTGCGCCTCTTCCTATTTTCGCATTCTTACCGATATAGGCAAACGCGCCGATATAGGCATCATCGGGTATGTTTGTACCATCTGCGATAAACGATGGTTGCTCAACCCCTACAGGATTCGGCTGGAGCATCTGTGCGGCCATTTCCATAAGCTTTGCCACTGCGGCATAAGGATCGTCCACCCTGATCAACGTACACTCTACCGGCTTCTCCGGCTCGAATGCCTTACTGACCAAAACAGCTGAAGATTGGGTTGTGTATATAAAATGGGTATATTTCGGATTTGCCAAAAACGAGATGGCACCCGGACGGCCTTCTTCGATTTTTGCAAAAGAGGATATGGTTACATCTCCATTGCCTTCAACTACGCCACCGGCGAGAACGGCTATTTGGGAAGCTGTGAATTGCATCAAAACGCACTGATATAATTAATTAGGGCACATTGCCCTAATGCGGTCAATTAAAGTGTCAGAATATCCCCGCAAAACGAATGCGGTCACATTCATATTATCATGCAAAGTTGCTAAAAAAAAATGGATTTTGCCTTATCCAAACGCCATTTTTTGACATTTTGATTTTCCGACACCCCCGACACCCTAGCTTGAATCTACACCCGTCGACTTGGCACTAATTGCAAACATACAGGCAGATAATGCAGTTGCATATATAATCAGAGCCTGCACCAGGTATGGCACAGGCTCTATTGTTCAATAAACGACAATCTCCCGAATCAAAAATAGAATAAGATGTCGTTTAATATTCCTTGTTGCAAAGCTTAAGCGTTTTTCACCTTATCAACAACGGCTTTGAAAGCCTCAGGATTGTTGAGGGCGAGGTCAGCAAGGACTTTGCGGTTGATTTCGATACCCGATTTGTGGATAAGACCCATAAGTTTCGAGTATGAAAGATCCTCCATGCGGGCAGCTGCATTGATACGCTGAATCCAAAGTGCGCGGAAAGTGCGCTTTTTGTTCTTACGGTCGCGATAAGCATATGTAAGACCCTTTTCCCATGTGTTTTTGGCAACCGTCCACACATTGCGACGGCAACCGAAATAACCACGGGTGAGTTTCAGGATTTTCTTGCGGCGTGCACGTGATGCTACGTGATTTACTGATCTTGGCATTTTTTGTTCGTTTTTTGATTGTGAGCGGCGTCGGCATTACCAGGCGCTCTTTGAGCTGCACATTCGGTTAATGATAATGTTGAACTGTAATGTTTTGAAAACCTCAAATTGTCTCTAAAGGCATTAACGCATTCCGAGAAGGGCTTTCACATTGCCTGCGTCTACGTGGTCAACCAAGCCGAAATGGGTAAGGTTGCGTTTCTGCTTTTTGGTTTTCTTGGTCAGGATGTGTCGCTTGAAAGCGTGCTTTCTCTTGATTTTTCCTGATCCGGTAAGGACGAACCTTTTTTTAGCACCGGAATTAGTCTTAATCTTTGGCATTTTATTTAATTATTTAAATTGGTTATAATTATTGCCGCTGCCATAGAAAGGGCGACAGATAATTTTCGATTCTATGCTTTATTCAAGCAAAAGGTTACACGACAGGCTTCTTCTTAGGGGAAAGCATGATAATCATACGTTTCCCTTCAAGTACGGGCATCTGTTCCACTTTTCCGAATTCTTCCAAATCATTTGCAAAACGGAGCAGCAACACCTCGCCTTGCTCTTTGAACAGGATGGAACGGCCTTTGAAAAACACATACGCCTTTACTTTCGACCCTTCCTGAAGGAAGCTTTGCGCATGTTTGAGCTTGAAGTTATAGTCGTGATCGTCGGTCTGAGGTCCGAAACGTATTTCTTTCACCACGACTTTTGTAGCCTTCGCTTTCTGCTCTTTAAGGCGTTTTTTCTGCTGATAGAGGAATTTTGAATAGTCCAAAATCTTACATACCGGCGGTTGGGCGGTAGGCGAGATTTCAATCAAGTCAAGCTCCATTTCATCAGCCATTTTCAACGCCTGCTGAATAGGATAAACGCCGTTTTCAACATTATCGCCTACAACACGAACCTCTTTAGCACGAATCCGTTCGTTGATTGCATACGGCTCTTCTTTGCGCGGCATGCGGGGGCCATGCATAGGCGGCCTTGGGCCTGAGGGACGTGGCCCGGAAAAGCCACCTGGACGTGGGCCTGAGAACCCTCCGGGGCGCGGTCCCGAAAAGCCTCCCGGACGAGAAGAACCGCTTCCTGCCGGACGTGGGCCGGTAGAGCCTTGAGGACGTGGTGCACCCGTGCCCTGAGGGCGGGGAGACCCACCAAATGAGGGACGTGAGGATCCCGGATGTTGTGGTTTTTTATCCATTAAATGGTGTTAAGTTATTCAGATTTTAATCAAAATTACTTGAGGTCGTTGACCAACCGCGCAATTTCGTCGGCAAAGGTAGCAATTTTCATCGTACCTTTATCACCTTCTCCTTGTTTTCTTACAGAAACTTCACCGTTTTCTGCTTCTTTTTCCCCTACAATAAGCATATAAGGGATTCGGCGAAGCTCGTTATCGCGGATTTTACGACCGATTTTCTCATTTCGGTCATCCACAGTCACACGCACATCGGCTGCCGTGAGCTGTTTTGCAACCTCATAGGCATAGTCATTGAACTTCTCGGAAATAGGCAGGATAATAGCCTGGTCGGGCGACAGCCACAACGGGAATTTGCCGGCCGTATGTTCAAGCAACACTGCCACAAAGCGCTCCAACGAACCGAACGGCGCACGGTGAATCATCACCGGACGATGCTTCTGGTTATCGGCACCGGTATATTCAAGCTGGAACCGTTCCGGGAGATTGTAGTCAACCTGGATGGTGCCAAGCTGCCAGCGGCGACCAAGCGCATCCTTAACCATGAAGTCGAGCTTGGGTCCATAGAACGCGGCTTCGCCAAGTTCCTTACGTGCCTTCAAGCCCTTTTCCTCGCAGGCTTCGATAATGGCGGTTTCCGCAAGATGCCAGTTTTCATCGCTTCCGATATATTTTTGGGTATTTTTCGGATCGCGAAGTGAAATCTGAGCCTCGAAATTGTCGAAATGAAGCGCGTTGAAGATATAGAATATGATATCCATAACCTTCAGGAACTCATCCTTGATCTGATCTGGGGCACAGAAGATGTGGGCATCGTCCTGCGTAAACCCGCGCACACGTGTCAGGCCGTGAAGCTCACCGGTCTGCTCATAACGATAAACCGTGCCGAACTCCGCCAGGCGCAATGGCAGGTCGCGATATGAACGTGGGAAGGTTTTGAAGATTTCGCAGTGATGGGGGCAGTTCATGGGTTTGAGCATATACTCCTCCCCTTCCTGCGGGGTGTGAATGGGTTGGAATGAGTCCTTCCCGTATTTTGCATAATGGCCGGATGTTACGTAGAGCATCTTGTTGCCGATATGCGGGGTGATTACCTGTTGGTAACCATATTTTTTCTGTATTTTGCGGAGGAACTGTTCCAAACGGTCACGCAAGGCGGCACCTTTCGGCAGCCACAGCGGCAGCCCGGCACCGACATTGGCCGAAAACGCAAAAAGTTCCATCTCTTTACCAAGTTTGCGGTGGTCGCGTTTCTTCGCCTCCTCAAGCATTACCAGATACTCATCGAGCATCTTTTTCTTAGGGAAAGTGATGCCATAGACACGCACCAGCTGGTTGCGTTTTTCGTCGCCACGCCAGTATGCGCCTGCAAGGGTCATCACCTTGGCAGCCTTGATTACCCCCGTAGAAGGGATGTGCGGCCCACGGCAAAGGTCGGTAAACGCCCCTTGCGTATATGTTGTGATATGCCCGTCTTCCAATTCGGAAATCAGTTCGCACTTGTATTCCTCCCCTCGGTCGCCGAACGCCTTCAAAGCATCGGTTTTGGAAATATCCTTCCGCACAATCTGCTCGTTGCGTTTTGCAAGTTCGAGCATTTTGCTCTCAATGGCAGGAAAATCGGCAGAAGTAATGGAATGCCCGTTGGGGTCGATGTCATAATAAAAGCCATTTTCCAGCGCAGGGCCGATACCGAATTTCACTCCGGGGAACAGCTCCTGAAGGGCTTCTGCCAGAAGATGGGCGGAACTGTGCCAAAATGCATGCTTCCCTTCCGGGTCATCCCATTTGAAAAGCTTTATGGTGGCATCGGAATCAATCGGGCGTGTAAGATCCCATTCCTGTTCGTTTACTGACGCAGCAAGAACGTCGCGCGCAAGCTGCGGCGACAGACTTTGGGCAATCTGAAGCGGCGTTATACCATCTTCAAACTGCTTCACCGAATTGTCGGGGAAAGTAATGTTAATCATGTTATCGCTTGTTTATCAATCAATTGCCACCAACAACATGGCAACCAAACAAATTCGCTTCAAAAAGCGCCACAAAGGTACGAAAAAACATCCGCAAAAGCGCCATAATTCCGGCCTTTTTTGTATTGTAAAACAGACCCCGCAAAATCCGTTGACGGATTCGCACGGGGTCTGTCTATACTTTGAAGCGGCCTGAGCAATGCCTTCCTTATTCAGCGGCAGCTTCTTCGGCAGGAGCCTCTGCGGGAGCTTCCTCAGCGGCCTTTGCAGCTTCTTCAGCGGCCTTGGCGGCGGCGAGTTCAGCCTTCTTCTTGGCTACTTCTTCTGCTTTGGCTGCATTCTTGGCTTTTTCTGCCTCGAAACGTTCCTTGATTGCAAGTTCCTGCTTCGATGCCATGTCAGCTTTCAGCGTATCAACAGCCTTTTGCTTCTGAGCCTTCCAAGCTTCGAATCTCTTCTGAGCTTCGGCCTCATCGAACGCGCCTTTCTTGATACCGCCCTGGAGGTGCTTCATCAAGAGCACGCCTTCCTTGGAAAGGATGCTGCGAACAGTTTCGGTGGGTTGTGCACCGACATTAACCCAATACAAAGCCCGCTCGAAGTTAAGAGTGATTGTAGCAGGATTAGTGTTCGGATTATA
>LUJQ01000040.1:48102-62492 GCA_001689485.1 Bacteroidales bacterium M6
TAGTTCTTGCGACCATGACGTTGTAATCTGATTTTTGTTGCCATTAAAAATTAAATAAAGTGGTTTTGTATGGTTTTAAACTGGGTCGGATATGCATATCCGTTTCAGCGGCTGCAAAGTTACGCTTTTAAATCGGAATAAACAACCGATTTTGCTCAAACTTTGCCCGAATATCCAATTAAAAATCTTTTTGAAGATTTTGGCGGATCAGTTCATCTCGGACTCCGCTCGTTTCAGCTTTTCAGGAGTACCGATGTCATGCCAAATGAAATCTGCACGCGGCGTAAAGCCTATTATTTTAAGGCGTGACAACATCTCCACATAGAACGGGGTGATAGAAAACACTTCGCCATGCACGGATGCATATTGCCCAAGCAGGTCAAATATAGCCGGGCTTACGATATGTACCCCTCCGAATGCACGCAAGCTGCACTGCCGCAAATCAGCTCCATGAGATTTAACCTCGCCAGTATTTATATTCGTCCATCCTGCCAGACGCGAATCCGAATCAAAATACAGCAGCCTGGAAGATTGCCTGCCGCTGACCAAAAGCGTGACATCGGCATCATTCCTGCGATGAGCGTCAAGCATTTCATCCAGAGGGGCATCAGTCAGAACATCCGCATTGTGCAATATTACAGGCTCGTTCTCATCCGCACATAGCAATGTTTTTGCCCGTAGCAATCCGCCGCCGGTGTCAAGCAGCCTGTCAGATTCATCACTTATCGCTATATCAAGCCCGAAATTATTGTTCTTATCAAGAAATTCCGTGATTTGTGAAGCAAAATGATGAACATTGACAACAATTTTGTCAACCCCGGACTCACGCATACGTACAAGCGTGCGCTCCAACATCGTCACACCTCCGACCGTTGCCAATGCCTTAGGGTGGCAGTCGGTAAATGGCTTTAAACGCGAACCAACCCCTGCCGCAAATATCAAAGCCTTCATTGTCCTGCCGGTAGAAACGTTTCCAAAATACCTTGTTCGCGATGATAAAGAACCACCCGTGCTTGAGGAAAACTGTCAGCAATATGCCTGGCTGTAGCTTCTGCGGAATAGACCGACCGGTGCCGACCGCCGGTACATCCGAAGTTAACCGACAAGGAGTTAAATCCACGTTTAAGATAACGTGCCACAGAGGCATCGACCAACCCCCATGCATTTTTCAGGAACGTGGTGATTTCGCCATCCTCTTCAAGGAAAGACTTGACGGCCGCATCCCGTCCTGTCAACATTTTATATTGGTCATATCGTCCAGGGTTATGCACAGCCCTGCAATCAAACACAAACCCGCCCCCGTTTCCTGAAAAATCTGCGGGGAAACCTTTTTTATATGAAAAGCTGGTAACTGTCACAGTAAGCCCGTCGTATTCCGCCACATTTAATCGATCAGCCACCTCCTGTATCACCGGGGTCGACCTAAGCATGGCGGCCAAATCCGAGATATAAGGAAATTCCTTGTCTAACCCATATTCTGCCAAATGGGTTTCCAAATTAGCCAATGCAAGCGGGATACTTGCCATAAAATGGGACTTCCCCTCCGAAATCCCTCGATAACCATATGCCCCAAGAGTTTGCAAGATTCTGAACAGCACAAAATAAGGCAACACGCCACGGAATGTGGCTTCATCAAATGCAGGATTTATGAATCTGGCACTTTTCACATAGCTGTCAATCACAGCATCCCTGACCACTTTAGGCATCCCAGCCTTTGCCTGCCAAAGAAACGATGCCACATCATATTCAACAGGGCCACGTCGGCCACCCTGGAAATCAATCAGATAAGGCACCGAGCCATTAGCCAGCATGATATTCCGGCTTTGGAAATCCCTGACCATGAACGTTGTGGCTCTTTTCGCGTGCTTAAGCAGCAAGTCGTGCAAATAATCAAATTCCTCCTCGAGCCGGGATTCCGAAAAATCGAGCCTTGTTTGTTTCAGAAAACAGTATTTGAAATAATTCAAATCCCAACGGATCATATGGCTGTCCATAGCCTGCTGGGGACAAATCCCCCAATCCAAACCCTCAGCCCCGAAATATTGCACTTCGGCCAGACTTTTCGCCGCACCCTCAAGAAGATGTATTGTTTCCTCATCAAATCCCCCTGCTACAGATGCATTCCGGATAATCGAAAACAGGGATACATCGCCCAAATCCTCCTGAAGGTAACACGAATTATCGGCTGACACGGCAATCACCCCAGGCACCGGCAAATTTTTCTGTGCAAAATGCCGCGCAAGAGATATGAACGATTTGTTTTCGGCACAATCAGTACCGAAAGTTCCGATTACAGACAACGGAGCCGAAACACCGTCTGGCGAGGTTATTCGGAAATATCTACGATCCGACCCCGCCCCGGCCAGCGGCAAAACCGCAGCCGGGGCGAAACCGAATGTATCCGTATATAATCCGATTAGTCGATTTTCAGCCGACATAATCTTAATAGTAGTTATTTTTCAACAGAGGCATTATCAGCCTCTTCGGCAGCTTCAGCAGCTTCGTCTTGTTGGATTTCCTCTTCCTTGAATTCTGTCACACCTGCGGCAACCAATTGATTATACCAACTGAACAATTTACGGATATCAGTTGTATAAACACGGTCTTCGTCATAATCGGGCAGGATTTCCTTAAAGTAATCACGGAGTTCTGCATCCCCCATCGCCTTTGCGTCGACAGGCTGCCCTCCGGTTGCCTCCTTCACCTTTTCCAAAACATCGCCAAGCGGGGTATCCGACTCGGTGGTATATATAGCGATATCGCCGAGCGACAGCACTTTATCTCTTGCATAAGCCGGCATACGCTTGCCTGTGGCAAGACTTTCCACTATAAGCATGTTCTTACCTTGGCTAACCAGTCTGTAAAGTCCCGGTTTCCCAGAGATTGACAGGATTCGTTTCAACATTTTACTATTATTTTGTTTTATGGTTGGTAGTTTGGCCAGTATCTGATGTGAAATCCCACATCACGCCTGGTAACATCACGAACCTATATATTCATTGGTTCGTCACGCAAAGTTAGCCAACTTTGCCTAAAAGTGCAACACCACTCCCCACCCACACAGGGCTGGCGCATGAGATTTTGTCTTTGCCAGCCGAACACCCCACAGATTGTTAATTGCATTATGCATACCTAATAAGGGATAAATCTGTGTAAATAAGCTGCGAAATTCGTAACTTTGTTGCCTGATAACTTTTGCAAGCTAAAGCAATTTTACCATTTCATTAGAGTTACGCAGGTGATTAACTATCTTAAAAACCTCATACAAATAATATTTGCGCCCTCTCGCGGGTGGGAAGATCTGGAAATGGAAGGGAAACACGGATTCCTTTCCCATCGTAACCGCCGGCTCGACGAATCCGGCGGCAGGGATGGTGCGTCGTTCAGCAAAGAGGAATGTGAATGGGTAGAACATGAGGCGGCAAGGCAGTTCCGCTTCGGGTTCATGCCATGCATAGCAGTGTGTGCATGCTCATCGTTTATAAAGATGATTTACGATGGAGGCCCCGGCTTTTTAGGGGCGCTCCAGATGGCAATAATCACGTTTGTGTCATTGTTTCTTGCAACCCAGTCAGCACGATATGCATTCCAGGTCTATATGCCACGGTTTATCGGACAAAAGGACGATACCGCAAAATATTCGCGTGGACGGTCGATGATGATGATAATGTACTGCCTCACTTTTCTAGGGCTGATAACACTTTTGTCGAATGTTGTCAAAGTCCGCATCGCCTTAATCGAATTCCTCCCGCTATATGTTGTTTTCATTATATGGAAAGGATGGAAATATGTAGGCGTTGAAGAGCGCAACCTAGGGCTGTTTATGATTATGGCCACAGTGTCGATTCTTGGTTCGGCCTATCTGATTTCATTTCTTCTCAATGCCCTTATATGATTCAATAAATCATATAAATTATTACGTTTATGATTGCTTTCGCAACTTTACATCCCAGCCGGGACCATTCCGGCACTTTTCCATATTTTAATCAGTTGTGTAGCGAGCCACACTCCTGCTTCATCAGGCAACAATAACTCGAGAATCCTGCTGCCGGATTATAAAATAATTTTTACGACTTACTTATGAAAATGAAATTCAAGGAAGTAAATATAAAAAACCGTCGTGCCACATTCGACTATGCCATCTCCGACACATTTACAGCCGGGATAGTGCTTACCGGCACGGAAATCAAATCCATACGCCAAGGGAAAGCATCCCTTGTTGATACATTCTGTTATGTGAATAATGGCGAAGTATGGGTTAAGAACATGTATATCGCCGAATATTTTTACGGCACGTACAATAACCACACCGAGCGTCGCGACAGAAAACTATTGCTGAACCGCAAAGAAATAGCCCGGCTGGAAAAAGACGGCAAGGAATCCGGATTCACAATTGTGCCTTTGAGGCTTTTCATAAGCGACCGTGGATATGCAAAACTTGTAATCGGGCTTGGCCGAGGTAAGAAAGAGTACGATAAGCGCCAATCAATAAAGGAACGTGACGATAAACGCGACATGGCCCGTATGTTTCAGAAATAACCGGCAAAGACAGGGGGCATACTTATTCGGTTTCCAAACAGGCAACATACCGTTCAGTTGGAGTGCGATGGCTTCTTAAGAATAAAAATCATCCGTTTTTCCGTGCTATCAGATGCAGAAATCGTGGCACCTATTATACGTCGTAAACCACCAGGTTTTATTTTCAAGCGTTTCTGAAACTCTTCGGCTTTAAGTGGGAAATTCCTGACAGCGACATCTGCCGACATCCCCCTTTTGCTAATCGATTTTATGGCAGATGACGAGAACTCTGCCACTTCCTCAATTTCATACCACCTGCCCGGCAACCCTTCCACAGAGGCATCCCCGACAAACAGATGTGTGTTAGGATGGAATTTGACAAGCCCGTATCGTGAACAAAGAACACCGAAAGGCTTGGATTTCATTGCAGCCGGTGAGGGTTCAAACAACCATTGCCCGGGCAGCCCCGTGCCGAAACGGCATTCACACTCCTGGTTATCACTATAGGTAAATGCCAATTCCATATGTGCGGAATGGACTACTATGGCTGCCTCCATGTGGCAATCCCTTTCAAAATCAAGCACAGCCAGCAGTTCTCGACACTCTCCCCCATCATCAATCACATGCAATTCGGCAGTAAAGGGAAGATCACGCAATGTTTGAGTCACATCCAACATGGGGGAAAGCTTAACCATTGCAAACCTGGCTTTAAGCGACAGTAGCGGCAGCAGTTCGGAAATATCGGGCTGGCAATGATGGATATTGAAAACCCTTTGACCGGCATCACCGCGTCGTGCGGGATCAATGAACACCAGGTCGAACTTATTGCCGGAGTACCTCTCCAACCACCCTACCGAATCACAGCTCAGAATCTCCACAGCTTCAATATCCCCGAAATTATATCCAGTTACCGAGGCAAGAGTGGGATTCATTTCAATCCCTACAGCACTGCAATTCAGAGATGTGGCAATGGCTCTCAAGTCTATGCCCATTCCGCAGGTCATATCCAGGATGCATTTCGCATCTCCTACAATCCGCTTGGCAATTTCCCCGTGCAAAAGCGCCACACGCTCAGAAGTGGCCTGCTCCACCGATAAAGGCGACTGCATCAGCCGTGGTTGCAGACTGCCAAACTTTTTACCACACTTTTTCAGACATTCGATATGGTTTATTGCATTCTCCACCCACGCCTCATTGTTGCGGTGAAATTTAAGCCGGAGTTTCATCACATCCTCATGTTGATGCGTCTCGACAAACCGCCAAAACTCATCTGTAACAACTACAGGGGAAGCCTGGAAATCTTTCATCATACACAAAAATAGGGAAAAAGCGAGGTTTGACCAAATATCGGCCAAATCCCGCTTTTCCTGTTATATCGGAATTATGCCGCGACGCAGGCCGCAGGCACAGGATTCTGTAACTTTATTTTATTATTTTTCTCCGCGGATAGCTGCGATGCCGGGGAGGATTTTACCTTCGATAGCTTCGAGCAACGCGCCGCCACCGGTCGATACATACGAAACCTCATCGGCAAGTCCGAACTTGTTGACACATGCAACAGAGTCGCCACCACCTACCAGGGAGAATGCACCATTGTTGGTAGCCTCAACAATAGCTTCGGCAATAGCACGTGAACCGGCAGTGAAGTTGTCAAATTCGAACACACCTGCAGGACCGTTCCAAAGAATGGTCTTTGCATTGCGGATAACATCGGCAAATGCCTTGCGGGTTTCAGGACCGGCATCCATACCTTCCCAGCCTTCGGGAACTTCCATAACCGACACAACCTGGGTATTGGCATCGTTCGAGAAGCTGTCGCCTGCAACGCAATCCGTGCCGAGAACAAGGTTTACTCCTTTATCCTTAGCCTTCTGCATGATGTCGCGGGCAAGGTCGAGCTTGTCGTCTTCGCAAATGGAGACACCGATATGCCCGCCCATAGCTTTGGCAAAAGTATAGGTCATACCACCGCAAAGGATAAGGTTGTCAACCTTATCCATAAGGTTTTCGATGATGCCGATTTTGGTCGACACTTTCGAGCCGCCCATGATTGCGGTGAAAGGACGCTTGATGTCGCTAAGGATTTTGTCAACAGCTGTAACCTCCTTTTCCATCAGGTAACCGAGCATTTTGTCTTCGGCGTTGAAATAATCGGCGATAACTGCGGTAGACGCGTGTTTGCGGTGGGCTGTACCAAATGCGTCGTTCACATATACATCGGCATATGAAGCGAGTTTCTTGGAAAATTCCTTCTGACGGGCCTTCATTTCCTTCTTGGCGTCATCATATGCAGGGTCGGCTTTTTCGATACCTACGGGCTTACCTTCCTCTTCAGGATAGAAACGGAGGTTTTCGAGCAGGAGCACTTCGCCGGGCTTGAGGTTGGCAGCGGCTTCCGAAGCATCGGCACAATCAGGGGCGAATATAACATCACGGCCTAACGCCTTCGCTACGTCGTCTTTAATCTGGGCAAGAGAGAATTTGGGATTGACCTTACCCTTGGGTTTGCCCATATGCGACATGATGATAAGGCTACCGCCATCTTCAAGGATTTTTTTGAGAGTGGGAAGGGCGCCACGGATACGGGTATCATCGGTTATGTGACCGTTCTCATCGAGGGGCACATTGAAGTCAACACGCACAATGGCTTTCTTGCCTGCGAAATTGTAGTTGTCGATTGTCATGATATTTTTTTTACTTATAAATGAGTTTCTTGATATTTTATCAACCATCTAATGAGTTGCATCGGCTAGGGTTATAAGCCCCGTTATCTACAACCGGCACATTCATGGTTTGGTTAGGCAAAAATACCGCTTTTTCAGTGAAACATCCTTAAACGGAGCGTTAAATTTTGCTATATGTGTTAAGCATACCACCCATTTCTTCTGCAAGTTTTTTTGCAGCATCCCCTGCCGCATCCGCATAGTCCTCGCCTCCGGAAGCAAATATTATGCCACGCGACGAATTAACCAGCAATCCGCATTCAGGTGTCATGCCGTAACGGCATACGGTGGCCAGGTCTCCACCCTGGGCACCCACGCCGGGAACCAGCAGGAAATGCCCGGGTGCCACACGCCGTATATCGGCAAACATACTCCCTTGGGTAGCCCCTACTACAAACATCATCTCATCCTGTCCACACCATGTCCCGGCTTTGGCAAGGACTTCTTCAAACAGCCTTTGCCCGGCACCGGTTTCCAAAAACTGGAAATCATGTGATCCGGGATTAGATGTCAAGGCAAGCAGAATCACCCACTTGCCATCATGACCGAGGAATGGCTTCACGCTGTCGGAACCCATATATGGCGCTACCGTAAGGGCATCAACACCCATATTGTCGAAAAACGCCCTGGCATACAATGCCGAAGTGTTTCCTATGTCACCGCGTTTGGCATCAGCTATAATAAATTGGTCGGGATGGTTCTTGCGGATATAGTCAACGGTCTGGTCAAGCACGTTCCACCCCTCTGCTCCAAGAGCCTCATAAAAGGCAGTATTCGGTTTGAACGCCACGCAATAAGGAGCAACCGCATCAATAATGGCTTTATTGAATTCAAGCATTGCCTGCGCCGGTGATTCGCATTTTTCAAGAAGATGTTTCGGAAGCTTCAAAGGGTCGCTATCAAGACCGACACACAAAAACGAACGCTTACGGGCAATGTTTTCTATAAGTTCTTTACGGGTCATAATGGGGAGATGTGTTATATGGTTAGTCGTTATAAGCTATATATGGGTATTTATAGTTCCGAGGCTTTGAGCTTTTCGGCATTTTCGGCGATAATCAGATGGTCGATGCAGTCCTGTATATCCCCGTCGATAAATGCCTGGAGGTTATATATCGTATAATTGATGCGATGATCGGTTATACGACCCTGCGGGAAGTTATATGTGCGGATTTTTGCCGAACGGTCACCGGTCGAGACCAGTGTTTTGCGCCGCGAGGCGATGTCATCCACATATTTCTGATGCTCTTTATCGTAAATAAACGTGCGTAAACGGCTAAGCGCACGCTCCTTGTTTTTAGGCTGGTCGCGTGTCTCGGTACATTCGATTAATATCTCGTCGGTAACACCTGTGTTTGGATTACGCCACATATAGCGAAGGCGCACGCCCGACTCCACCTTGTTGACATTCTGACCACCGGCTCCGCCGCTTCGGAAGGTTTCCCACTTGATTTCGCCTTCGTTGATTTCCACATCGAACGCTTCGGCCTCTGGCAGAACGGCAACCGTGGCTGCCGAAGTGTGCACACGCCCCTGGGTCTCAGTTGCAGGTACACGTTGCACCCGGTGCACACCGCTCTCATATTTCAACGTTCCGTAAACATTGTCGCCCGTTACAGCAAACACGATTTCCTTGAATCCGCCTGCCGTCCCCTCGTTGAAACTCGTCACAGCAACCTGCCAGCCCTTTGATTCGCAATAACGTGAATACATTTTGAACAGGTCGCCCGCAAACAAAGCGGCTTCATCGCCACCTGTGCCGCCACGGATTTCCACTATTGCGTTCTTAGCATCCTCGGGGTCGGCAGGAATCAAAAGCAACTTGATTTCCTCTTCAAGTTGCGGCAAAGTGTCATTTGCCTCGTCCAACTGTTCGTGAGCCATTTCGCGCATCTCGGAATCAGTCTCCGATTCCAGCAGTTCTTTTGCTTCTGCGATATTCGCAAGCAGCGCCCGGTAACGGTTGGTAGCCGAAGTGAGACGTTCAAGGTCTTTATATTCCTTGTTCAACCGCACATATCTTTTCATATCGGCTATCACCGACGGGTCGGTAATCAGGGTCGACACCTCCTCAAAGCGTGCGTCGATACCGTCAAGGCGTGATAGCAGGGAGTTTTCAGCCATATAATGTTATTTTCCTTTTCTATGGATATATGAGGTTAAACGGCAACGTCTGTAATCGCGGTTTTCATTACGTCGAGCACTGTCGACACATAATGAAAATTCAATCCGGCTATATAACGCTCATTTATATCCTCCACATCGCGGCGGTTCTCGTCGGAAAGTATGATGTCGGATATACCCGCACGTTTTGCAGCCAGGATTTTTTCCTTTATCCCGCCAACAGGCAGCACCTTCCCTCGGAGTGTTATCTCCCCGGTCATGGCAAGCCGTTCGCGCACTTTCTTCTGTGTGAATGCCGACACAATCGAGGTAGCCATCGTGATACCCGCCGAAGGGCCGTCCTTAGGGATTGCCCCCTCAGGCACATGTATATGAAGGTTATAGGTGTCGAACAGTTCCGGGTCAATCGAAAGTTCATCAGCATGGGCTTTGACATATTGCAATGCAATCACAGCCGATTCCTTCATCACATCACCTAGATTACCCGTCAACGTGAGCTTTTCACCCTTCCCTTTCGACAAGGAAGATTCAATAAACAGGATTTCCCCGCCAACGGCAGTCCAGGCAAGCCCGGTCACCACCCCGGCGAAATCATTTCCTTCGTAATGGTCGGAGTTATGACGCGGCAGCCCTAGATAGTCATGCAGGTGTTCCGGCATAATCTCATGAGGATAATCCTTCTTACGCATCTTTCGCAACACGGTTTTCCTGACTACGGCAGACAACGCTTTGTCAAGCTGACGCACACCGCTCTCCGAGGTGTATTGTTCGATTATACCTTTCAATGCGTCGTCTGAAATGCTGACATCATCCACATCCATGTTATGCTGCTTCAGAACGCGCGGCAACAGGTGCCTGCGGGCAATCTCCATCTTTTCCTCCACAAGGTAGCCGGAAATCTCAATAATCTCCATGCGGTCCAAAAGCGGCTGCGACAATGTCGACAATGTGTTCGCAGTGGCAATGAACAACACGTTCGACAAGTCGAAATCAACGTCGATATAATTATCGTGGAAATGGCAGTTCTGCTCAGGGTCGAGCACCTCGAGCAACGCGGCCGACGGATCACCTTTGAAATCCGAACCGATCTTATCCACCTCGTCAAGGAGGATAACCGGGTTTGAGGATTTGGCTCGCCGTAGCGACTCTATGATACGTCCCGGCATGGCTCCGATATATGTACGTCTGTGCCCACGGATTTCAGCCTCGTCATGGAGCCCTCCGAGCGACACCCTCTGGTAATTCCGGCCTAATGCCCGCGCAACCGACTGCCCTAGCGAGGTTTTACCTACGCCGGGAGCGCCGACAAGGCATAAAATAGGCGCCTTCCCGTTCGGATTATTCATCAAAACGGCCAGCTGCTCCAGGATGCGGTCTTTCACCTTCTCCAACCCGTAATGGTCGTTGTTAAGCACCTCTTCCGCCACTGCGAAATCTTCGTTAAGCGGGGTGGTTACGTTCCATGGGAGGTCAAGCACGGTCTCAAGATAAGAGAGCAGTGTTGAGTAATCCGGAATTGAAGGATTCAGGCGGGCCAGCTTGTCAATTTCCTTGTCAACGGTTTTGGCCGCATTTTCCGGGAGATTGAGCTGTGATGCCTTTCTACGTAGTTTCTCCACCTCCTCCCCTTCTTCGCCATAAAGTTCCTCCCGGATTGCGTTCATCTGCTGTTGCAGGAAAGCATTGCGGCTTTGCTGGTTCATCTCCTCGCGTGCACGCTCCTTTATGTTGTTTGCAATCTCAACGCTGTCGAGCAGAGCCTGCATGGACTGGAACAATTTGAAAGCGCGTTGCTTCACTAAATTGATAGCAAGCATCTTCATTTTGTCACGAGGGTCCAACGGCAGGTTGGTGGCTATGGTATTTACCAATTCCGCAGCCTCATCCATATGCTCGATTGTCATCAGAAGCCCTTGTCCTCCTTCGGAATTGCCCACAACCGACGCACATGCCTCGCGTATGCTTTTTATAAGCACGTCGAACTCCTTATCAGGGCTTGACGAAAGGCGGTCGGCCACAGGTTTGGCCGTCACATTAAGCTCCGATTCGGGTATGGTGTTCCCGGGAGCCTCCCCGAGAATCTTGAATTTGTCACGTGCACGCACCAAGGCTGTCTGCGCCCCGCCGGGAAGGTCTATAACCTGGATTACGTCGGCTATCACGCCGTGTGAAAACACTTTTTTCACACTATCCGGATGCTCGTCTGCCGGGTCAAGCTGGCAGCATATCCCTATCGATATATGATTATCTGCGGCATACTTCGCAACCTTACGGGCATTATTGCGTATAAGGGCGATAGGAATCGTCACATGAGGGAATAACACAAGGTTGCGGGTGGCTATCACCGGCAGGTCGCCCCACACCGGTTCGGATTGATTCTCCGACGGGTTCAGTTCGAACCTGCCGAAGGATACTATCTGGCAATTTTCGTCCATAAGCGGCTATGCTACTGATTGGATTTTCAAGAGTGCAAAGGTACGAAAAATTCCGCTAACGCCAACCCGTAACCACTATGTCGGTAAGGGCGGCCGAACCATGCCGTATTCAATCGAGATGCACCCTCATAAAAACAAACTGTTTAAGCAACTATGTTACGTAACATAAAAAATATTATTGTAGTTACGGGAATAATTGCTAATTTGCGCTCCGAAAGCTCTACTTTGTGAATTTTGCCAACACTCACAAAATGGCGGAACCCAACAGTAGGCTTTCGCACCACTATCATAAAAAACTTACTAAATCTCTAATAACATGAAGATTTACCAAACTAACGAAATCAAAAACATCTCTTTGCTCGGCAGCAAAGGCTCGGGAAAAACCACACTCGCTGAAGCTATGCTTTTCGAGTGTGGAGTTATAAAACGTCGCGGTTCGGTAGAGGCTAAAAACACCGTATCCGACTATTTCCCTGTGGAAAAGGAGTATGGATACTCGGTTTTTTCCACGGTTTTTTATGCTGAGTTCCTCAATAAGAAAATCAATGTTATCGACTGCCCCGGGGCTGACGACTTTGTAGGAAATGCCGTTACGGCGCTTAACGTAACAGATACCGGCGTAATACTTGTCGACGCACAATACGGCGTAGAGGTCGGCACACAGAATATTTTCCGCACCACCGCCTCACTGAACAAACCCGTAATATTTGCCATAAACCAGCTCGATGGTGAAAAAGCCGATTACGACAACACCCTTGAACAGATGCGCGAGATTTTCGGTAAGAAGATCGTCCCCATCCAATACCCATTGTCATGCGGCCCCACGTTCAATGCCATGATCGATGTGCTGCTGATGAAGAAATACTCCTGGGGACCCGAAGGCGGCGTACCCACAATCGAGGAGATTCCCGCCGAAGAATCGGAGCGTGCACAGGAACTGCACCAAGCCCTCGTGGAAGCTGCGGCTGAAAACGACGAGACCCTGATGGAAAAGTTCTTCGAACAAGGCCACCTCACCGAGGACGAAATGCGCGAAGGCATACGCAAAGGGCTTGTTGACCGTTCGATTTTCCCGGTGTTCTGCGTAAGCGCGCTTAAGGATATGGGTGTTCGCCGCATGATGGAATTCCTAGGAAACGTGGTGCCGTTCGTAAACGACATGCCGGCACCAGTCGACACTGCCGGAGATGAAGTGCGACCCGACAGCAACGGCCCGCTGAGCATATATATGTTCAAAACCACAGTCGAACCCCATATCGGCGAAGTCCAATATTTCAAAGTGATGTCAGGAACCCTGAATGCCGGTGCCGACCTCGACAACATAACCCGTGGCGGCAAAGAGCGTCTCGCACAGATTTACTGTGTGTGCGGCCAGATTAAGACACCTGTCGACAAACTTTGCGCAGGCGACATAGGCGCCTCCGTTAAACTGAAAGATGTGCGCACCGGCAACACACTTAACGAAAAGGGCTGCGAAATCGCCTTCGATTTCATCAAATACCCGGCACCGAAATATTCCAGGGCAATACGCCCCGTCACCGAAAGCGATGCCGAAAAACTGTCGGTAATCCTTACCCGCATGCACGAAGAAGACCCCACTTGGGAAGTGGTGCAGAGCAAGGAGCTAAAACAGACAATCCTTTCAGGCCAGGGCGAATTCCACCTCCGCACACTCAAGTGGCGCGTGGAAAACAACGACAAACTCCCCATCGTGTTCGAAGAACCGAAAATCCCATATCGCGAAACAATTACAAAAGCCGCCCGTGCCGACTACCGTCATAAAAAGCAATCAGGTGGAGCAGGCCAGTTCGGCGAAGTTCATCTGATTATTGAACCTTACTCGGAAGATGCACCCCTGCCCGACACCTACAAATTCGGGAACCAGGAATATAAGATGAGCGTTCGCGACACCCAGGAAATCCCGATGCAATGGGGCGGCAAACTCGTGGTGCACAACTGCATCGTGGGCGGAGCTATCGATGCACGCTTCATCCCTGCAATCGTGAAAGGTCTGATGGACCGCATGGAGCAAGGCCCCCTCACCGGCTCATATGCCCGTGATGTGCGTGTATGCATCTACGACGGTAAAATGCACCCGGTCGATTCAAATGAAATATCGTTCCGTCTCGCTGCCCGCAATGCATTCTCAGAAGCGTTCCGCAATGCCAATCCTAAAGTTCTCGAGCCGGTATATGATGTAGAAGTAATGGTGCCTTCTGATGTGATGGGCGATGTGATGAGCGACCTTCAGGGACGCCGCGCCATCATCATGGGTATGCATTCCGACAGCGGTTTTGAAAAAATACAGGCAAAAGTGCCTTTAAAGGAAATGTCATCCTACTCAACCGCACTCAGCTCCATAACCGGCGGCCGCTCTTCGTTCACCATGAAGTTCGCCTCCTATGAACTCGTTCCCGGCGACGTACAGGAAAAACTCCTCAAAGAATACGCCGAAAAGCACGCCGAGGATTAACGTTATAAAACTTATTCCTTAACCAGTAACCACTAAATGGGAAAACGGGTAGAAGTTTAAAGCTTCTACCCGTTTTTACTATAAATTCTCATTAGTGTCCACTAAAAAAGCATAAGA
>LUJQ01000026.1:0-57839 GCA_001689485.1 Bacteroidales bacterium M6
CTAAACACAGGTTTATTACTATGCGCCATTTTTACCTTACAACTTTTCCTCTTACATCTTACATCTTACATCTTATGACTTACAACTTACAACTTACAACTTCCCCTCTATACCTCCTGCCGGGGATGGGTAACCGCATGGGTAAAATATACGGTAAAAACAGGAATCAGCATCATACCTTCTGCCGACAGGAATATTTCGAGCAGGCTTCCTGTGGTGGTGACAGGGGTTATATTACTACCTGCTGTGGTCATCGACATGCATGCCCACCAAAGCGCTGTCCACAGCGTGTCGACTTGCGGGTTTATATAGTGTTCCCCTTCGTAAAACATCATAGCGGCGAAAAACAAAGAGGCTACAACCCAGATCAGGTAAACATAGAAAGTGCTGAGTACCCTGCTTGAAGTCAATGCCCCGGTTACAACCGCGAATACAAATCCGGCCCTTATCATGGGAACAAAACTCAGCAGATATAATGCCTCGGTCGAGGGTCTCCATCCCGATAACTCGACTATATTGAGATAAGGGATGCTTACCATTATGAAAAACAGATGACGGGCTATATAGCGCCATTTCCTTGGGGCGAATATCCATTCGACTATAATGTCTGCTTGGAAGATGATGCACATCCATAGTTGAAACCGTCGGTAATCGGGTGATGCAAGGAATTCGATATCTTGCAGGGTGTCATGCACAATCCATGCAATCAGCGCTCCTGAGGCAATCAGCACAAGCCAGTGCATAAATGTCAGGAGTGCCTTGCCCCTTGGTGGTGGTTTAGGGGTAGTTGTGTTGGTAACCATATAAATGTTTTTATTTTGTTAACACTTTTGCAGCGGTTTTTGTTTTTTTCATCGTGTTGTGCATTTGGCCGAAATAAACTAACTTTGTGGTTGAATTAATAATAAACCGAAGCCATCGTTAACAAAAACGCGTGATGGCTTCTCATTTACAATTTCCCCGGTATGACGAAGATTGGTTCGGTAATGACCCCCATCGGCCGTAAGGCTCTGTTATTAGGTAGTGGTGAACTTGGCAAAGAGGTCGCAATCGAGCTTCAGCGCTATGGCGTTGAAGTTGTGGCATGCGACAGATATGCCAATGCTCCTGCAATGCAGGTTGCGCACCGCAGTCATGTGTTCAACATGCTTGACGCAGCAGAACTCCGACGGGTTATCGAACTGGAACGTCCCGATCATATTATCCCCGAGGTAGAGGCTATTGCAACCCCGGAACTTTTGAAACTTGAAGAGGAGGGTATGCATGTAACCCCGACCGCCCGTGCCGCATGGCTGACCATGAACCGCGAGGGGATTCGGCGTCTGGCGGCAGAGGAACTTGGTATCCCCACATCACCTTACCGTTTTGCTTCCACACATGAAGAATACCTCCAGGCGGTGGAAGAAATCGGGATACCTTGCGTGGTCAAGCCTGTGATGAGTTCTTCCGGCCACGGGCAGTCTACTGTCAAGAATGCCGCTGATGTTGAAGCTGCGTGGAAGGAAGCCCAAGAAGGTGGCCGTGCAGGTGCCGGACGTGTTATAGTCGAGGGATTTGTAGATTTTGATTATGAAATCACATTGCTGACGGTTCGGTCATGCTCGGGTACCACATTCTGCGAACCAATCGGCCACATACAGGTTAACGGCGACTACCGCCAGTCGTGGCAACCGCAACCCATGCACCGCAAGGCATTGTTGCAGGCGCAGGATATTGCTAAAAAGGTGACTGATGCCCTCGGCGGCTATGGCATCTTCGGGGTTGAGCTCTTTGTGAAAGATGACCATGTTATTTTCAGCGAAGTATCACCGCGTCCACATGACACCGGCATGGTCACTATGATTTCGCAGGAATTAAGTGAATTTTCATTGCATGCGCGTTCGTTGCTCGGCCTTCCTGTTCCCGAAATCCGTTTCCTCGGCCCCTCCGCTTCGCGTGCGGTGGTTGTAGAGGGCGACAGCGACCAGGTAGAGTTCGGCAACCTTGAAAATGTGCTGCGTGAACCAGGTGTGCAGTTGCGTATTTTCGGTAAGCCGGAAGTGAAAGGCCATCGCCGAATGGCTGTAATCCTTGCAACCGATGAAACCGTTGCTGCCGCCAGGGCGAAAGCCGAGCGCGCCTACAACGCTATCGAGGTGACTGTGCATCCGCGCAACAACGCCTGATTAAGTAATAAAAAACAGCGATGCTCAGTGCTTGAAAAGGCACTGAGCATCGCTGTTTTTTATAGGGATAGAGAGGGGTTATCGCTGAAACAATGCCGTGAGTGATGTTGCCAGCATTGCGTATTCTTTTGTGAGGGAAAGGTAGTCGAGACGGGCTTCAAGGAAATAGTTCACCTCCTGCAGGTAGTTTAGCAGGTTAAGCTCGCCACCGTCGAAAGCCTTCCGTAAAAGAGTCAGGTTGTTCACACCCTCTACCAAAGGGCCGTATTGACCCATTTGCGAATATAATGATTCGGCGTTTGAATAATCTGTATGGATTTGCGAAGCAAGCTGTGTGCGGCGTGCAATCACATCAAAACGTGCTGCCATGGCATTGTCGGCAGCCGATTTTGTGTTATGTTTGCGTGACCACACCGGCAGTGTCATCCCTATGCTGAAACCGTTGAAATGTGCCCCGTCCTCGTAAGCGTGGTTATATCCGATTGAAAATCCCGGCAGGCGTGATGTTTTTGCAAGCGTGGTCTGGCATTCGGCAGCTTCTAATGCCAGGTTTAGTGCTGCAAGCATCGGTGAAGATTCCATTGCCTCCAGATAGGCGTTCTCGCTTTTCAATGGAGTTACCGGCATATCGAGGTCGGCAGGAATCGTTATCACTACATCCCCCCCGGTCATCGCATTCAATTCCCCTTCAAGCGAACGCAGTTGTGTGCGGGCTGTTTCCAACCGGCTTGCGGAACGTATGGTTTCGATTTTTACCTTGTTAACATCAAGGATTGTTGCCTCGCCATGGTTCCATGCGGTAAGCAATTTTGCCTCAAGTTGCTGCATGGAGGTGTGTATTTCCTCCAGTATCGCTATTTCCTTGCGGGCGACTATGATACCTATAATCGTCTGCGAAGCGCGTACACGTTCGTTGATTTCGGCGGCTGACGTTTCGGCATCCTGTGCACGCGCCAGGGCTGAAATGGCTTTTCGACGTGCACCATACGTACCCGGCCAGTCGATTTCCTGGCTGATTCCGGCGCTCCAACGGTTTTCACCTTCGCCTGAACGCCACAAACGTTCAAATTCCACTTCCGGGTTGGAAAGTGTATTTTCATCCTTTAGCGCTTCCAGCTCGCTTTCCATTCGCAGCCTGTCGGCCTGGAGGGTGGGGGAATTTGCAACAACCTTGTCAACCAATGTCTCAAATTCAGCTCCTGTAGCGGATAGTGCTATCGCACACAGCCCGAGGGTCGGGATTATATATTTAAGTTTCTTCATCAAAGTAGTGTTTAGGGTGGTGGTGATTTATTTCCGGTTTGCATTTGCCGCGCGTCGCTTGTCCCGGCGGTTGGTTATATAGCGGTATAGCACCGGCACCACGAATACATTGAGTGAGGTTGAGGATATGAGTCCTCCGAGAATAACCACTGCGAGCGGGCTTTGAATCTCGTTGCCTGGCACAGAACTGCGCAAGGCCAGCGGGATAAGTGCTAACGCCGATGTGAGGGCGGTCATTATGATAGGTGTAAGTCGGTCGGTCGAACCTATGGCAATGCGTTGCTCCAGACCGATACCCTCGTTCTCCAATTGGTTGTAGCGGGAAATCAGCAGCATACCGTTACGCGTGGCTATACCGAGCAGCGATATGAACCCGATTACGGCAGGTATGTTTAGTTCTCCTCCCGTAAAGACAAGGATTAGTACCCCGCCAATCATTGCCAAAGGCATATTTATAAGGATAACGAGCGACTGGCTGATATTCTTGAAATCGGCATATAGGAGCATAAAGATAATGAGCAGAGCCAAAAGCGACATAAGGGCAAGCGTGCTTGATGCCTCGGCCTCGCTTTCAAATTGTCCGCCGAAACTCAGATAATATCCTTCAGGCAGTTTTATATCCTTTTCGATTTCTTTCCTGATTTCGTTAACCGCCCCGCGCAGGTCGCGACCGTCGACATTGGCCGAGATTACAAGTCGGCGGTTCACGTTTTCGCGGTTGATTGTGTTAGGCCCGGTTGTCGATACAACGTCGGCCACATAACTCAACGGGATTTTGCCGACATTCGAGTCAATCATAATCATTGAAATCAGGTCTTTGGAGTTTCGGGCGTTTTCCTCGAATTTAACGGTGATGTCATAGGGCAGGCCGCTGTCGTAAACCTGCGACACGGCTTTCCCGGCAAGTGCCACATCGATGAATTCGGTGAATTCGCGCATCGTAATTCCATATTTGGCAAGCATTTCGCGCCTTGGGGCGATGTTTATTTGCGGTCGTTCGATTTGCTGTTCGATATTTACATCGGTTATGCCTGGTATGCCTGACATTATTTTTTTGATTTGTTGCCCGGTTGCGAAAAGCCTGTTCAGGTCAGGGCCGAAAAGTTTGACTGCTATCTGCGCTTCCGTTCCCGATAACATAGCATCCATGCGGTGTGAAATCGGTTGGCCGATTTCGATGTTCACCCCGGGGATTTCGGTCAGTTTCCCGCGAAGCTCCCTGACCATCTCGTTGCGCGAACGGCTGTCAAGCTTATAGGGTGCCTCGATTTCCGACACATTGACCCCGAGGGAGTGTTCGTCGAGTTCGGCACGTCCTGTTTTGCGGGCTACTGTCTGCACTTCGGGTATCGACAGGATTACCTCCTCGGCCAAACGTCCTACTTTGTCACTCTCTTCTAGCGATATCCCCGGAAGGGTTGACACGTTGATGGTCATTGACCCTTCGTTGAACGATGGCAGGAAGCTCCGGCCTAACGTGAAAAACAACCCTGCTGCTGCCAGGAACAGAATCCCCGTTGCAATCAGCACCGATTTGCCATGGGCCATGCACCATTGCAGGCTTTTTTCATATCCGGCTTTTATATGACGAGTGAGCCATGGTTCCTTGTCGAGTTTACCCATGGCTTTGTCACTGCCTAACATGTAGGAGCAGAGCACCGGGGTAAGGGTGAGTGCCACGATGGTTGATGCTGCAAGTGCTACGATGAATGAAACACCAAGCGGAATAAGCATGCGTCCCTCCATCCCCGTAAGGAAGAAAAGCGGGAGGAAGCTTGCTACGATAATAAGTGATGAGTTGAAAATCGGGGTACGCACCTCTTTTGATGCCTCATAAACCACTTCGACTATCCTGCGGCGCTCTCCGTCGGGAAGTTTGCGGTTTTCACGGAGCCGTTTATAGACGTTTTCCACGTCGACAATGGCATCGTCGACCAACGAACCTATGGCAATGGCTATGCCGCCAAGGCTCATAGTGTTGATGCTTACATTCATCAACCGCAGTATTATCACCGTTATGATGATTGACATAGGGAGTGCCACCAGTGAGACTATTGTGGTGCGCAGGTTCATCAGGAAGAAGAACAGCACTATTATCACCATCAAAGCCCCTTCGAGCAATGATTCCTGGAGGTTGCTTACAGAATTGGCGATGAATTCGCTTTGGCGGAAAATATCGGTGGATACGGTTACATCCGGCGGCAGGGTAGAGTGTAATGCGGCCAGTTCGGAATCGATTTTTTCCGTCAGCCCTATGGTGCCGACAGCCGGTTGTTTGGTGACGGTCAGAAGCACCGCCGGTTCGGTTTTTACAGATGCTACGCCTAATCTCGGCTCTTTGGCACCCTCTTTCACCTGGGCGATATCGGCCAGTGTTATTGTGCCGGATGCATCCGACCTTACAACTGTTTTTGCAATATCGTCGGTGTCGGATGTATTGACACTTCCTTTTATGATATACTCGTTGCCAAATTCATAGAGGGTGCCTCCCGAAGCGTTTTCATTCAGGGATTCAGTTGCTGCGAGTACTTCCGGCAGTGTGATGCCGAGGTAGCGCATGCGGTCGGGGGAGAGGAGAATCTGGAACTCGCTGACATCACCTCCGATTACAGAAACCTGTGATACACCTCCGATTGAAAGCAGTCGTGGGCGTATTTCCCTGTCGGCTATCGACCTCAACCGGCTCATCGTGGTCGGGGTTTCTCCATGTGAAGCAAGTTGTGCGGCCTTTTCGGCATCGACGGTAAGCCCTATAATCATAATTTCACCAAGAATCGACGACTGGGGGCCGAGTGCCGGGGCTTTGACACCGGGGGGGAGCGATTCGGCTACAGGTGCTATTTTTTCCGATACAATCTGTCGGGCAACGTACACATCCGTATCCCAGTCGAATTCAACCCATATGACGGAAAAACCTGTGGCAGATGACGAACGGACGCGTCTGACGCCTGTGGCTCCGTTGACTGCGGTTTCTATCGGGAACGTTACGAGTTTTTCAACCTCTTCCGGTGCAAGGCCGGGGGCTTCGGTCATCACAACTACGGTCGGGGCGTTCAGGTCGGGGAAAATATCTATTTCCGACCGCACAAGGGCGATGCATCCGCCAACGAGAATCAATCCCGAAAGAATCAGCACCACAAGGCGGTTATAAAGAGAAAAATGAATAATTCGGTTAAGCACGGTTCCTGGTTGTTTTGTTGGCAGTCGGATAAATTTGTATTGTTGTCAATTTTTCCGATTTGCTTATGATGTTATGTGTATAAATTGAAATGTCGGATTAATGCTTCGGCATCACGATGATAACCTTAAATATGTAATTCGGGCTCAATGATTATGGCTATGGCCTTCAGGCACTACGCCGGAGCTTTCAGCCAAACGGACAAACGTTGTTCCGGTTGTGACCACCTCGTCGCCTGGATTTACACCTGAAAGGATTTCAACGGTATCGCCTGACGATGCCCCTAGTTTTACGGGGCGTTTGTCGTAACCTTCGTCATCAATGCGTACATATACGAAGAATTCCCCCTGTTGTTCGCTGAGGGCTTCCGTCGGCAGGGCTATCACCCCGTCACGTTTGTTGCCGGTCAGATATATCTCGCAATAGGATCCGGCCGAGAGTGTCCCGTTGTTGGTCAGGGTGAAATAAACGGGTATATATCCCTGGGTGGCTACAGTGGTTGTCACATCGGAGCTGCGTCGTCCATTGAATTCTGCTATATCGAAAACCTGGTCGGAGTAGGAGGTGCGGAATTTGGCACCATTGATGGTTGGCAGGAACCGTACTTCCCGTTCCGGGAGGTTTGCACGCAGGGTAAGTGTCGAACTGCCTGCGACAACGGCTATAGGCGCACCGGCGTCAACATATTGGCCTTCGCTTACAAGCAGTTGGGTAATTGTGCCTGAAGTAGGTGCTACGGCGGTGCTGCCACCGGCACTTCCGTTGCCTGCGGCGGCCTTGGCAGCTTCATAGGCTTGCTTGGCTGCATTATAGTCGCGTGTCGATACGATGCCGTCGGCATGTAGCGGTGTGAGGCGGTCGAGTTCCCTTTTTGCGGCTGTCAGTGCGACCCGTGCTGCTTCGTTGGCGTCACCGCCGGCCATACCTTTGCCTGAAATTGTTGCCAATATTGTGCCTTTGGCAACATGTGCACCCGGTGTCGCTGCAGGTGTCAGCGAAACTATCCCTGCCGAACGTGCTGTGACGGTTGATTGATTCGAAGGGGCTGACGAGAGTTCGCCTCCCACTGCCACTGTTTCGAAAAATTCACCGGGTGTTGCTTTTGAGGTTGTCACTCCAAGTTTGGCCGCACGCTCTTGTTCTATTATGATTTCGTCGCTGGCGTGGGCGCCGCTTTTATTTTCCTGCTCTTCATCCCCATGCACATGCCCTTCTCCATGCTCATGTTCGTGTTCTTCCCCTTCATGGTTATGGTGGCTGTGGTTATGAGCCAGTTCGTTGGCTTCCTTTTTGCAACCTGTCATAGAAACCGACAATGTGCCGGAAAATGCAATCATCAATGATGCATAGATAAAACGCTTGATTTTCATTGAGCTATGTTTACCGTGTCTTTAAAACTTTATATAAAAATCGGCTTCTGAAGCCATTTACACTGACAAAATTACCAATTTAATGCTGCTTTTTGAGTATATTTGTTCTCCAAAAATTTGCATAATTCCGAATCTTATTGACTTGTATTTATGATTGTTGCCATAATCTCAACAAGCGTGATCGCGCTGGGTTTGTTTTTCATATTGCTTTCACAACAAAAAAGGATTGCAGCTTTGTCGGCCAATGAGGCCCGTCTTGAGGCCAAGGATGCGCAATTGGATGGGAAGGATGCCCTTTTGGCGCAGAGCGAAGCTTTGTTGGCACAGAAAGATGTGCGTATCGAACAGGTTGAAGGGCAGTTGCGTGCTGCCGAAATCCAATTGGAAAAGCATCGCGATGCTTTGGACGCCGCGCGGGGTGATGTTGCGGCTTACTCGGCAGAGCTTGCCGCACTGAAGGAGCGCGTGGCTGTTACGGAAAGTGAACGGGCAAAAAACGAAAAAGCCACTGCTGACCATTTCCGGAATCTTGCAAATGAGATTTTTGAAACGCAGACTGCACGTTTTAAGGAAAATTCCGAAAAAAGGTTGGAAGAGCTTTTGGCGCCATTCCGCACTAATCTGGATGATTTTCGAAAAACTGTCAGCAATGCCTATTCAGAGGAGGCCAGGGAACGCTATTCCCTGCAAAACGAAATACGCAACCTGATGGAGCTTAACCGCACGATAGGGAAGGAGGCCCAGGATTTGACCCGAGCCTTGAAGGGGGACTCGAAAGTGCAGGGCGACTGGGGTGAAATGATTCTTGAGCGTCTGCTTGAAATGTCGGGATTACAAAAAGGGTGTCATTTCGTTACCCAGGCCACAGTGAACCCTGATGGTTCCAAAATCATGGGGGAGGACGGGCGTGCGTTGCGCCCCGATGTGGTGGTAAATTATCCCGACGGGCGGTGTGTGGTAATTGATTCTAAGGTGTCGTTGAGTGCATATATCGACTATGTTAATGCCGAGGGGGATGAAACCCGGTGCTCGGAGGCCGCCAAACGGCATCTGCTTTCGGTGCGGCGTCACATTGCGGAACTGGCCGAAAAACGTTATCAGGATCTGGTTGGTGATAAAAAGCTTGATTTCGTAATGATGTTTATCCCAAACGAGGGGGCTTATTTCGCCATGATGCGGCTTGAGCCTGGGATTTGGGAGGATGCATATAACAAAAGGGTGTTGCTTACATCGCCGACCCACCTTATTTCCGTATTGAAGATGCTCGACCAGTTGTGGCGGCAGGATGCTATTAACAAGAATGTGCAGGAAATTGCACGTCTTAGCGGAACGATGCTGGATAAGTTGGTGAATTTCCTTTCCGATATGGATAATATCGACAAACATCTTGTGGCTGCACAGGCATCGTATGCCCAGGCCCGCAAACGTCTTAACGAAGGGAACGGGAATGTGCTTGTCACGGCTCGTAAGATCGTCGCCCTCGGAGCCAAGACCTCGAAGGGTGCCGAAATCCGCAGGATTGCACCCGAGGATTTTGCCGACCTCCCGTCAGTCCCGGGAAATGAATAGTTTTCTGCAAGGGGATGTGCTTGTTAGTATTTTCGGTTGTTCGCTACAAAATGTTGATTTGGAATGACGATTAAAGCTGTATTTTTTGATATCGACGGCACATTGGTGCCGTTTGGGGAGCATTCTATACCTGAAAATACGCGCATGGCTTTGCGGCATTTGCGTGATAACGGGATAAGGGTGTTTATTGCAACAGGGCGTCATCCGGCTTGGATTGATAACCTTGGCGATGAGGTATTCGACGGGTATGTGACCACTAACGGCGCATTATGCCTCTTTGGCGACCGTAGTTCCGAAATATACCGGAGGGAAATCGACCGTGACGACCTTAGGCGGTTAATACCGTTTGCCCATAACCATGACATCCCGTTTGTGGTTGTGCCGGTTGACGGGGATATTTTTACCACAGGGGTGAATGATAATTTCATCGAGGCATCGAAATTGCTTAATATTCCCTATGTGCCTCACCGGCCTGTCGAGGAGGTTTTGAATATCCCAGTAGTCCAGATGATGGCATTTGCTTCCAATGCGGAGATTGAGCGAAGCGGCTTGTTCCGACAGGTGTTACACGGATGCGAACCAACAAGCTGGAGTCCGTTGTTTTCTGACATTGTGCCTAAGGGTAGTGACAAAAGCGTTGGTATCGACCATATGATTGATTGTTTCGGAATATCGTTGTCAGAAACAATGGCTTTCGGCGACGGGGATAACGACATCGGCATGTTGAAGCATGTGGCATGCGGGGTGGCAATGGGGAATGCTGCGGCTTCGGTTAAGGCTGTTGCCGATTTCGTGACTCTTCCGGTTGATTACGACGGGGTGGGAAATGCTTTGCGCCATTTCGGACTTATTTATTAATATGCAGGCGCCGATCTGATAAGGAATTACAAACCGACGGCGACGCGTGAGAACGCGTCGCCGTCGGTTTGTAATTCCTTAGAATCGGTTGGGACATCAGGCTTTTTTGCCGAATGTGATGCTCATGCCGAGATTCAGCTGCATTGTTGCTTTACCCACGGGAATACCTTGTGGAGTGATATTGAAGAACTGGTGGTCGGAACCGATAAAGAATGTGTAGCCGCTTGGGTGGAAATTCAACATCCATCCCAATGACGAGCCGAAGGTGGATGCGGCATAATTCACCGACATATCAAACCATTTGGTAGGGTTGTAGTTGGCTGAGAAACGTCCCTCAGTCCATGAGAAGCACCCTGCGAAACGCTGTGTGAAGAGGAAGCCGCCGGTAAGCTTGTTGTAGAACGGCATGCGGTATTCGGCTCCGAGCGAGAACGTGGCTGCGAGGGCTGCCGTTCTTGAACCTCCATTTGATTCGATTTGGAAGTTCGCGCAATCTTTTAATCCGTCCCACATGTCGTCGAGCTGCTGGTCGAGCTTGTTATCATCGAAGTCGGGCTGGTCATCATCAAGCGCGATATTGTGGAATCCGTCGAAACTCCAAGTCGTGTTAGGGGTAGCGGCATGGGTGTTATTGTTCCAGTTGATAAAGCCAAGGTCGAGCAGGGCGGCAGAGAGGGTCAGGCCGTCGACAAACTTGTGCATATCGTATGTGGCACCGAGGTCAAACGCCATACCGAAACCGGAGAGACCGAAATTGTCGTAATTGATTCCGTCATAATCAATCTGATTATATTCGGCTGGTTTGTCAAGGTCTTTTCCTGATTCATAATTGGTGGGTACGCGCAGGCCGCTGCCGGCTGCGATGTTGAGTTGCCCTTCAGCCTGTACCTGCCATTTGTCGTAACCCATGGCAACGCTCATGTTTTTAATGTGGGCATCGGCGTTTCCGGCTCCTATCAGGAACTTGACCTTGCCGCCGACATTGAGTTCGTCGGTGATTTTGCGCTGGTGTCCCAGGGCTATTTCGGCATAGGCATTTGCGTTGATTCGGATGTCGCTGAAATCATAACGTGTGTCAGGCCCGGTCTGGCCAAGCTTCATGAAACGGAGAAGGTCTTTCGGCAGGTTTACTCCCACATCGCTGCGCACCGACAGGGTTACAGTGTTATACCCGTTGAAAGCCCTGAATCCGCCTGAAAGGAGTGCGAGGTTTATGTTTGCTGTTATTTTGTTGTTGTTTTTCAGTTTCCCGATAAATTCGTCGGCACCTACCGTTGAATTCATGAAAGTGGTGAGATCGCCGTTTGGCATTTTGTATAAAAAGGTGTTTACACCTACGTTCGACATCAGGCCGACCCCGAAGTTGCCTAGTGCGGGTACCGACACATAGTTCTGCTCGGGTGCGAAAGCCGGGTTAAGTTGATGGCGGAAGTTGTAGCCTTCAAGGAAATAACCCGAACGGCTGGCTTCCTGTGCATTCAGACCGAATGCCCCGAAGGCGATTGCGGCAGCAAATATATATTTGTTTATGTTGTCCATTGGTTTTGAAAATGTGAAATTGGGAACAGTATTGGCTGATATTCCCGTGATTGGTACTTTCTTGTCTGGTTTAACCCATTTCAATATCAATCATTGAGGTCGATGGTTACACCTCCCGAAATAGAGATACGTATCTCTGTGAAACGCAACGCCTGTGCCTCGTTGAGGGCTTGTCCGGCGCAGGCTGCATCGGAACTGGCCTCGAAACGGATTCTGATGCCGTCAAGGTTCTTGAGGTTCGGGCCTGTGGATTTGAGAACAGCTTTAAGGGTGCTGTTGGTGGGTTGTGTCAGCGAACCGGCTTTTGCTATGCCGTCGATGGTTGCTGTAACATCGTTTATTACCTGGCCGTCGGAGTCGAGCGCATCAATGATTGGCTTCATGTTGAGCGGGGCCGTATTGGATACGTTGAGGCTGATATTAACCCGGTCGAAGTTGTATTTTTCCAAATCCTCTCCCCAGTCTTCATCGGTAGTCTCATAGGTGAATTTAAGGTTTTCACCAAAGGCCAATGGTATCACGGCGTCGTAAGATGCGTTGAATGCATACACATGAGGATGGTTTTCTTCGTTAAGGGCGATAGTCACCTCCTTGCTTTGGTCGGCCTTTGCATCGATGTCTGTAATCTCGATTTTGTCCGGCACGGTTACAAGCAGGTCGCTCAACGTGGGTACGGTGATTATTTTCAGATTGTCGCCCACGGCGTTTCCTGTGCGGCATACGCAGATATTTGTAGTTGCATTTGCATCGACATAGATAGGTGTGGTTCCGTAGTTTGCCCCAATACCTACGGTATGGAGGTTGCCACCGTTATCGTGTGCCGTTATCTTGGCGTTGATTGTTACAGGAACAGGCGATGTGTTCTCGACTGTGAAGTAGAGCTGCGGGTTTTCTACATCAAGATTGTTGCCTGGTTCCGACAGGAAATCGGGCACATCGGTGATGTTGAACGATGTCGGGTTGATGGTGATGTCCGGGTCGACGGTTCCTCTTACTTCAAGGATTTTAGCCATCGGGATTGCTGTTTCGGTAACCAGCTCAAGGTTGGCTACCCCTGATGTGATATGCTCCGTCGCTATGGCTATCTGGCCGTTGAACACAATGTCTGAATCCAAAAGGAAATGTCCTGGAGCATCCGGATAGGAGGTCAATCCCTGTCCGGCAGGGAGATTGGCAAGGTCGAATGCCGGCACATTGAGCCTTATCTGAAGATTTTTGCCCGATTTGGAAACAGTTTTGTCATTGGTGAATTCGAGAGTATGGTCATTGGCCATATGTGCGAACGACCGTGTTGCGTCATCGGCGATTTCCACTTTCCATGATTCGTCAAACTTGATTACTGTACCTTTTTTGATAATGGCGTTACCATTGAAATCATCGGAATTATAGTGTACCGATAAGATCATTTCGCAGTCAGTGCCAATCCATGTGAGGGTTCTGATGTCAGGCGTCACATTTTTGTCGCTGATACTGGTGGTCGTGACGATATTGCCGGTGTTTACGGCTATTTCCGGCATCCCTGCCACTACGACGAATGGGTCAAGCATGGTTTTGACGGTGCTGCCGGTGATGTCGCTAAGGTTGACGGCATCAATGCTGACAGTCGATTCTGACGGGTCGCCGGTCTGTGTGAGTACATAGTCACCTTTGTTTAGACCATATTGCCCTTGTGTTTCAACTGGCTTGATTGAACTGTTTTCGGGGTCAAGGTCGAGAATTTGAGCCATTGTGTAGACATCGGTCGAGCTGGTCGGTAGGGTGAGTTCGTTACCTCCCAGTGTCACTGTCAAGTCAATGTCCTTACTGAGGTCATAGTCGTGGTCGACGCAGGCTGTAAGCATGGCCGTCCCTGCTACCGCGCACATCAATTGCGCGGCATGTTTTTTCCTGAATACGGGATTAAGCATAAATGTGATTATGTAGTTATTGAATTGTGTTCAGTAATCCTAATTTTTTGATTAATGATACAAGGTGGTTATATTTTCTCATAGTTTTGGCTATGATAAGATGAGAGATTAAAGGCAAGAGAGGATGGTTTTCATATATCTCTTATGTGTGATTTTCTTTTCACGATGCAAAATTAGTATAATTTACATGAAATATTGCGTGTGAGCTGTTAAAATCCGTTTATGGTGATGGCTGCTGCATATCGTTTAATCATTCCACAACGAGATATTGCCTATGGCAATAGACTTTGCAACATCAATCAGCCGTTGGTTGGATGATCCACGGAAACGTAGTGATGTATCGCGTTCGGATAATTGAAACGGGCCGTCGACAATGACATCGCACCGGCGCAATGCTTCCTGCATTTCGGCATCATCCATCAGCTGGCTGAATGTGAAACCGGTATAACACCATATGGAATATCCTTTGGCGTGCAGATGGTCGGCCAGTTCAGCTATTGCACGAGGCTGGTACATGGGGTCACCTCCTGTAAATGTGACGTTGAACCCGTTCTCCTCTACTATTTCCATTATTTGGCCGATAGTCATGTCACGTCCTGCGTCAAATGGCCATGATTGGGGGTTGTGGCATCCTGCGCATCGGTGTGAACATCCTGCGAAATATATTGATGTACGAAGTCCGGGCCCGTCGACCGACGTGCCCGGAACAATATCCATCACCCTCAAAGTGGTTGTGTTCATGCTATTCAGATAACAGTTCTTATATATAATAATTGCTTATTGATAACTTCTTGACAACTTCCGACTTCCCGCTTATAACTTATAACTTGCACTTTCTTACCCATGCACCACACGGTCGGATAATTCGGCGAGTTTGGCCGAATTCCAGCGGTCGGTTGTACCCACAAGGTATCCGGTTATACGTTGCAGCTTGTCAATCTGGTTGCTGCCACATTTGGGACATGTGTCGAGGTTTTCTTGTGCATCCTCATAACCGCAATTCATGCAGCGGTTGCGGTTATGGTTGACAGAACAATAGCCGATATTATAGGTGTCCATGAGGTCTACGATGTCGGAGATGGCCTGTGGGTTGTGCGTGGCATCTCCATCTATTTCCACATAGAAAATATGGCCTCCTCCCGTGAGCTTGTGATAAGGGCCTTCTATTTTTGCCTTATGGCGTGGCGAGCATTTGTAGTACACCGGCACATGGTTGGAATTGGTATAATATATCTTGTCGGTAATGCCCGGGATTTCACCGAAGCTCTTGCGGTCCTTGGCTGTGAATTTGCCCGACAACCCTTCGGCGGGGGTGGCAAGTACTGAAAAATTGTGATTGTAGCGTTCTGAAAATTCGTTTACGCGTGAACGCATGTGTGACACGATGCGTAATCCGAGCTCCTGGGCTTTGTCTGATTCCCCATGATGTTGACCGATAAGTGCCACCAGGCATTCAGCCAACCCTATAAATCCGATGCCAAGGGTTCCTTGATTGATAACACTCTCTATTGTGTCGTTAGGCCCTAGGGATTCGGCGCCGTTCCATAGTCGGGACATCAACAGGGGGAATTGTTTGGCAAGGGCTGTTTTTTGGAAATCATATCGGTCGCATAGCTGCCTGGCTGTGAGTTCCAGAACTTCGTCAAGCTTGCTGAAGAAGCGTTCTATGCGTTCATCTTCGTTTTTTATCGCCATGCATTCGATGGCGATGCGCACTATGTTGATGGTTGAGAAGCTGATATTGCCACGGCCGATTGAAGTTTTTAGGCCATAACGGTTTTCGAACACACGTGTGCGGCATCCCATCGTTGCCACCTCGTATTTATATCTTTCGGGGTCATCGGCACGCCACATTTCATGTTGGTTGAATGTTGCGTCGAGATTCACGAAATTTGGGAAAAACCGGCGTGCTGTCACCTTGCAGGCCAGTTTGTAGAGATCGTAATTTCTGTCGCCGGGGAGGTAGTTCACACCTTTTTTCTTTTTCCAGATTTGGATTGGGAAAATGGCTGTCGCGCCGTTACCGACCCCTTCATATGTTGAATTAAGCAATTCGCGAATCACGCACCGGCCTTCAGCCGAAGTGTCGGTGCCGTAGTTGATTGAACTGAACACAACCTGGTTGCCACCACGTGAGTGGATGGTGTTCATGTTATGGATAAATGCTTCCATCGATTGGTGGACACGGCTCACAGTGCAGTTGATTGCATGCTGAACGGCTCGTTCACGACCGGTCATTCCGTCGAGAGGTTTCTTTTCAAAATCGTCGATTTCCCTGTGATAAATGTCAGAGAGATCGTTGCCTGTGATTTCTTCGGCCTTTTTCAGTTCCTCGATAAATGACGACCTTACGAATGGTGCAAGGTAGAAATCAAATGCCGGGATTGCTTGGCCGCCATGCATTTCGTTTTGGGCTGTTTCAAGCGAGATGCATGCTATCACGCTGGCAGTCTCGATGCGCTTTGCAGGGCGGGATTCGCCGTGTCCGGCTACGAAGCCATGTCGCAGGATGTTGTCGAGCGGATGCTGGACACAGGTGAGGCTTTTGGTAGGGTAGTAGTCTTTATCGTGGATATGGAGGTAACCGTGGCGCACGGCATCGCGGGCCTCGGGGGTGAGCAGGTAATCGTCAACGAAAGGCTTGGTGGTTTCTGATGCGAATTTCATCATCATGCCCGCCGGTGAGTCGGTGTTCATGTTGGCGTTTTCGCGTGTGATGTCATTGCTTTTCGTTTCTATGATTTCAAGGAATATATCGCGGGTTTTGGCCCGTCGGGCTATGCTGCGCTGGTCGCGATAGGCAATGTAGCGTTTGGCTACTTCCTTGCGTGGCGATTTCATCAGTTCGAGTTCGACTCGGTCCTGGATTTCCTCTACCGTCATCTGTTCTTTGCCGGTGATGCCTATGCGGTCGGCGATTTTCTGAATCAGGGCTTCGTCTTCTCCCAGCCGGGTCTGAAGCATTGCCTTGCGTATGGCTGCTTTGATTTTTTCCTCGTTGTAGCCAACCACGCGGCCGTCGCGTTTCAATACGGTCTGAATCATCGCTTGAGATAAATGTTTTAGGTGTTTGTTTTGTGGTAAGAAGTTGCGTGAAATTTTGCGGTGACAAAGTTAGTCAATACTAATGCATCCAACAAAAAAACGCACGATTATTTTCATGCGCTTTTTGTTTTTGGAAAACTTTTTAAATTGATAATTTTGCTATATCGTTAAGATGTAGTGTTTTGCGGTTGCAAAACGGGAAACTTTGTTTGTGGTAGGCTTTATTATATTTGTAATAATGTCAATGCTGCGGGTTCAAAAGCCTTTTCAGATTCGCTTTGTCAGATTCCTTTATGCCTGCATCCATTAACGGTACGGCTACATTCAAATCGTTGAGATAAACAGGGTCGTTATACTTATAGGCCGGATTAACAAGCGACTGTGAGGCGTCGAAACGAGGGGTATTGACCCCGGCCAGTTCTATGGCTGTGTTGAACATGGACTTTTGTGGTGATACGCCAAGCGATGAGTTTCTGCGTAGGTTGGTCATGAATTCCGGGTGCAGGGCTGTCATGGTGTCTGACAGCCATATAAGCATCCCTACGTGCAGTTGGTGGTAGGTCGGGTTGGGGGAGGCATGAAGGAAACGTTCACGTTGGTCATCGAAAATATCCTCGCCATGGTCGGCGCTATAAAGTAATGCCGACTTGCACCCGGTTGCGCGTAACAGGCCGATAGCATCGGCCAGGAATGAGTCGGTATATAGAATCGTATTATCATATGCGTTAATCAGGTCGTTGCGATGACCGGCATTGGCATCAATAGCATCGTCGGGCAGGAATTTTGCGAACTCGCGGGGATAACGGTCGCGGTAAAGGAAATGGGAGCCGTAAGTGTGCAGCACTATAAACTTCTTTGCGTGGGTCGTATCGGCCAGCGCTTGACGAAGCATTGGCAGAAGTGATGAATCGTAAGGATGGTTTGCGGTTGAGAAATCGGTGTATCTCACATTGTCGGCCTCGTTACCGAACAGTTCGGTGAACGAATTGTTCGGGGCCTGGTTTGAGAAGAAGCCTGTGTGGAACCCGGCCTCTTTCATTGCGGTGATTATACTTTTGTAATGGTTGATTGAGTCGAAATTTTCGGCCGACGCGAAACTCATTATCATCGGGACACTCTTGTGGGTGGTGTTCGACTCGGTAATGGCGCGTGGAAAGAAAACGCTGTTTCCTTCATGGCTCAGACGGGGATTGTTGTTCCTTCCATAACCTCCCAGCTGCCAGTTTTCCCCACGTGCTGTTTCTCCTATTATGAAAAGATATATCTCTTTTTCATCGATTGGGCGTGATGTTGTTGCATTATATGAGAACCCGGCACATGTTTCATAATAATGTGCGATTTGCCGTGTACGTTTCACTGCTTCCGACATGTTGTATATCACATTTGCCGGGAATATCTCCCGGTGAAACGCGCTATGGGCTGTAATTGAGGCTGTAATGATCAACATTCCTCCGGCAACGCTCATTATTGCTCCTAGTTTTATGGCTTTCATGCGGAATGACTGGCTGATTTTGAAGTGACGGCACAGGCTGTAAGTCCCCCATGTAAGTGGTGGAAGATAAATCACAACCACCGTGAGGATTGCAACAAACAGGTTTGCCAGTAATTCGGTGGCTTCGCCGACATTGGTGGTTACCACGTTAAGAAACATGTCGACGGCAATGATTGACTCTCCATAAAGATATAACAATACGATTTGAAATGCTGCCAATATCATAAATGGTAATGACAACAATGTCATAAGTCCGCTGCGGCGGCTTATCGACATGAACAAGATGTAGGCGCCTGCCGGGAGTAGGATATTGGCTGCTTTCCAAAGCCACTTTGATGGTTCGGTAATGTCAAGGGCGATATTCGGAATGACAAGTGCTGCCACAACCCATATAAAAAGCACACGCATATCGGTCGATATGTGTTTGAGTCTGTTCAGAATCTTTTTCACAGAAAGTAATTATTGATAGTGATGCCGTGGTAAACCGGTGCTTTGTGGAATCAGAAAGTTTCATGCAGCCCTAATACGAATGCCATCGATTCTTTTCCGAAACCCAGGTCGATGCGCACATTTACCCGTTTTTTGAATTCCCAACGGTAGCCGATGCCGTAGGATGGCAGGAGGCGTCGGCAGGTTATTTCCTTGGGCGAGTCGAAAACCGTGCCTACTCCGCCCCATACCACGATGCCGTTACGGCGCCATATGTGTTGCCTTAGTTCCACAACGAAATCGGCTTCGTTTTTATCTCGGTAACGCCCTTCGTAATATCCCCGGATGGCATGTGATGCGTCAACCGTAGGGAGCATACTCCATGGGGTGTTGCCATAAGTAGAATGGCCGTGGAGCTGGAACGCCAATGTGCCCGAATCCCAAAATTGCTTATACCATCCTACATTAAGTTCGGTAGAGGAAAATGCGTAATTGTTGCCGATGAAACGAGGAAAGAACTTTTGCTTGAATGTAATATTCCATCCTTTCGTGGCATTCGTAGGGTAGTCGCGTGTGTCGTATGAGAATACAATGCCCATACCGTAGTTGAATACCCTCAAATCTTCCCCATTCCAAAGTTCGGGACGTTCTACCTTTGTGGCTTTCCCATAGTTGAAATTTACCGACGGGCCTAAGAACATATGTTCAGGCAGGCGCCAAAGGAATTCCCCCAGCAATACCGACTGAAGTTCGGTATATCCTGATTCATTGCTTTTCTGCGACTCCATATCATAGCCTATACCCCAGAATTTCAGAGGGAAATGGGCGAAGTCGGCATGGTAGTTGATTCGGAATCTGTCGCCTGGGAAGAAATGGTTTCCAAAAACACCCACACGGTAAAAGCCGGTTATGGATCCCTGTGCGAAAACCGAAATATTTGATTCAGGTGTCACCGAATCGCGCTTGGTATGGTATAATCCTGCTGCGATTACGGCAAGTTGTATGCTGGTTGAAGCCGAATAGCTCGGGCCGCCGAGAAAGGTAAAGTCGATTTTCTTTTCGGGATGTTCTTTGTTGGAATCATCAAAATATTGCAATATGCGGGATATAAGGTTGGGCTTTTTCCCTATATTGTCATTAACGAGTTCCTGTGCTATGATTTGTGGCGCCGCCATACATAGCAACGTTAGCGACGCTATAAGTCGCAAGGAGATGTTTCCGGCCATTTGAATTGTCGTAATCAGGAGTTCATGTCCCTTATAGACATGGTTGCATTTTGTGAAGAACGGATATGCAAAGTTAATCATTTCCGATATAATTACAGATATGCTTATCCCTTATCTGCCAATCATGCTGACATTATTGCCAAAAGCTGAAGGAGGTTGGCTTGCTTCATTGAAACTTGGAACATTGTTAGGGGCAATGTGATGTAAACCGGCTTATAATTCCTATCTTTGCGATATATAACCAAGATAAACATGAATACAGGAAATGATGGGGTGCGGGAAAACGGTATAGCTTTGCTGGCAATCCCGAAGTTGTGTATAGGCATGGGGCATGAAGGTGATGCCCTCATCAAGTTGGCCGACGTAGTTGCAGCCGAAGGGGCGACTGTAGGTATTGAAACAGTCAACTGGCCTATGGAATATCCTTATAAGCCGGAGGTATCGGCAACACTGGCTCACGACGGTGAATATCTGTTTTGTCTGTTTTCGGTTAAAGAAAGGCATTTGCTGGTCAGAACCCTTGATGATAACGGCCCGGTTTGGGAAGATTCATGCGTGGAATTGTTTATTGCCGATGCCGACGGGCGGCATTATTATAATTTCGAGACCAATGCTGCCGGTGTCTCCCTGGCTTCCCGGAGGGTCAGCCGCACTGAATGCGTGCATTTCTCGCAGGATAAGATGCGGCGTATAATCAGGTTGTCATCTTTGCCGAAAACCACGGCTGACCGGGTTGATGAAAACGGTGTTACATGGATGTTGTTGTTAGGCATCCCGTTTGATCTCTTTTCTCAAGAGATTCCCGACATGTTGAGGATAAACCTGTATAAATGCGGTGATAAGACCGAGACACCACATTTCCTTAGCTGGGCTCCGATTAACACCACGGCGCCGGATTTCCATCGTCCGGAATTTTTCCGCAATGTGAAACTATCATAACGCAAAATTCAACATATCATGCAAAAATTCAAAGAAATTGCAAGCCGGTTTGACATACCTTGTGAAATTGTAAGGATCGAGAATATGGGGGAGGGGTTCATCAATGACACCCTCAGGGTGCTGACACCCGATGGTAACCGTGACTATATCCTGCAACGTAAAAACAAGCGTGTGTTTTGCGATATTCCCGCAATGATGGAAAATATCCGTTCGGTTACCTCCTATTTGAAAGCCGCTACTGTTGCAACCGGGGGCGATGCATCGCGTGAAGTACTGACGCAGATTCCTTTGCGGGACTTTTCGCAACTTTATTGGCAGGATGAAGAGGGGGAGTATTGGACTATGTGCGAATTTGTGCCCGGCTCAATGGCGTATGAACGGGTGGATACAACATCACAGGCTTTTGAAGGTGGACGCGGTATCGGGCGTTTTCATCGCCTGTTGGAAGGATTCCGTGAACCTATAAGCGACACTATACCCGGATTCCATAACCTGCGTTTGCGGTTTAAGCAATGGGATGAGGCTTTGAAGGCCGACATTTCAGGACGTAAATCTTCTGTTTTGGAGGAGATTTCATGGATTGAATCACGCCGCGATGAAATCATGGCTTTCCAAACGATGATTGAAACCGGTCGATTCCCGGTCAGGGTTGCGCATAATGACACTAAAATCAGTAATATCCTGTTTGATGCCGACGGACATGCGCTATGTGTGATAGATCTCGACACGATGATGAATGCCACGGTGTTCAATGACTTCGGCGATGCGATAAGGTCATATACAAATACTGGTGCCGAGGATGATGCCGATTTGTCGCGTGTGAGTTGCAGTATGGAATATTTCGAAGCCTATACAAGGGGTTTCCTGGCGGAGTGTGGGAGTATGCTTACGGCTGACGAGCTTGAATGGCTGCCTTTTGCAGGGCGGTTTATAACGTTTGAACAGGTGTTGCGCTTCCTGATGGACTATATCAACGGCGATACCTACTATAAGGTGGCATATCCCGACCACAACCTAGTCCGCACCCGCGCACAGTTTGCCTTGCTTAGTTCAATGGAGCAGCAGTATCCACGTATGCAGGCAATCGTTGCGGATGCTGTCAAATAGAACCAAAGGGCAGTAATAATAGCGAATATAATAAGCGTTGTGTCTAATCATAATTTTGACACAACGCTTATTATATATCGATTAAAATCAGTATTGGCTTATGTTGTCGGAACGGTTAAATGTTTTTGTCATTAAGACATTAATCAATCCGGCATTAGCCGAATTTTGAGATTTTACGGAGCATCGGTTCGTTGAGGATGCATATACGGCGCCCGTCGACTGTTATCAGACGTTCCGATACGAATCCTGACAGGGTACGGATAGCATTGGATGTGGTCATATTCGACAGGTTTGCCAAATCCTCGCGAGCCATGTATATGCGCAGTGTCATGTTGTCATCCTCGAATCCGTAGTGGTCGCGAAGCACGATAAGCGCCTCGGCCAGACGGCCACGGATATGCTTCTGTGTGAGGTTCACGATTTTTGTATCAGAACCTCCGAGGTTACGCGATAATTCATGAATGAAAAACCATGCCAGCTTGGGGTTCTTGTTAATCATATCCTCCACCAATGTCATTGGGAGGGTACCTACTATCGATGGTTCAAAAGCCGCAGCCGATGAATTGTATGGTTCTTTGGCAAAGTATGCCCTGTAACCGAAATACTGTACCGAACGGATGAGCCTTAGAATCTGTACCCGTCCGCCAACGCCGTCCTTGAATTTTTTGACCTTTCCTTGAAGGAGGCACCATAGGTACTCCGGTTCTTCCCCCTCGGCATAAATCATCTGGTTCTTTTTAAAATTGTGGATAACGAAAGCGTCGATTATTCGGCGCTTTTCGTCATTATCCAGTACAGTCCAGATTTCTGACAGGTCTTCGCTTATAACTTTGTCGAGTGCTCGCTTAATCATAAGGTGGTACAAATACTTATGGGTGTGATGTCGCTAGGTTGTGAGTTGCCGTTTGTTGCACTCAGGCATGTGGTGTTTCCAACAACATAATTCCCCATTTATGTTTTACAACACAAAGCTACGATATTTTTTTGACATAAATTCTTATTATGGAAGATTTTTTCGTATAATGCAGTCACAACCCCGGCTTATCTCCGGCACAAATATTGTGTATGGAGGATAAGCCGGGGCTGTGAAATACTGGTTCTGTAGGTTGTTTTGAATTGGTCAGAGCCGGTTATTCTGATAGAATATCAGTATTCTGTGGCGGAGGAGGTATTCATAATGAGCCTGGATGGAGTTTACCTCGGTTCGATAAAGATTGTTTTTGGCTTGTTCGAATTCGGTAGGGGTGGCTCGTCCGAGATTGTATTTTTCCTGTGTGGCCTTGAATGATGCTTCTGTCTTTTCGAGGGTTTCCTGTGAGGAAAAATACCTGTCGCGGGCTCCCTTTGCCTGATAGTAGGCTAATTGGATTGTTTTATACAGTTCTGTCGACTGGCGGTCGAGTTCCAGTTCTGCCGAAATTTTTTGCAATTTTGCCTTACGCACGTTGTTTCTTGTCCCGAATGCATCGAAAATGGGAATCGAAAGTGAGAAGCCGACATATGTGGAAAGATTATGGCTCATTTGGAAACTAAAAGATTCACTTTTCAACCCGTTAACAGTGTAATAGCTCGACCCGATGCTCGACCCGAATCCGAGAGTGGGGATATACCCGGTTTTTGCAAGTGAAATCTGGTTGTCGGCCACGGTGATTCCTTGGCGTGATGCGAGGATGGAATTGTTGTGAACCATGGCGGCATCATACACGGCATCGGCTGTTGGTATGATTGGTTCCCCTTCGTTGATCGGACGCACATCGAAGCCTACCGACGTCGGAAGCTGTAGCAGGTTGGCTAGTTCCACAAGAGCAATCCTGACATCGTTTTCAGATGTCACAACCTGGAGTTGGTCTTGTGCCATCTGTGCTTCTGCATCCAGAAGATCGGCTTCGGGGACTTTTCCGGCTTCAACGAGGGCTTTCTGACGGCTGACCTCGAATGAGGATAGCTCTAATTTGGATTTGGAACTTTCCAAAACTTCCTTTGCATACAGCACCTGTAGGTATTGGGATATTACGTTGAGGGTAACGTTGTCCTTGGCTGCCTCATGTTCGTAGAGGAGGCGTTGCAAGTCGGATTTTGCTAGTTTTAGCTGACGGTATTCCGACAACCCTTGGAATAGAGGTAGGTCAAGCGATACGTTCCACTGGAAATTCGAAGTGTTTCGGTCGGCATAAGTATTGTCGGCAGTAAGGCCGCGGCCGAAGTTGAACGATTGAGATGCACTGCCACGCAGAGAGGGTAGAAACCGGTCTTTAGCCTCGGTTATAGAAAGCTCACCGTTCATAACCTGCAACCGGCTTGCCTGCACCGATATGTTATGGTTTATGGCGTATGCCACACAGCTGTCAAGGCTCCACACGTCGGCATGACCGGTGAAAGCTGTGGCGGCAGCTATGGCTATAATTGTTGTCTTTAAGATATTCATAAATTAAGCTATTGTCTGAAAACGGCTTTTGTGAGTTTTCGGCTTACGCCTATAATGGGTGAAGCCGTGGGGTTAGGTGTTTAATTGGCCTGGTTGCCGCGTAGTTCGCTTTTTTTGTCAAGTGTTGAATCTTTCAACTCCACATTGATGCCGTTGGAAACACCGGTTTTTACGGAAATGCGTTCAAATTCCTGTTTTGGTTCTGACGATTTCAGGATATATACAAACGCGCTGTCACCTTTGTATTCCACCACACGCTCGGGGAGGGCAAGCACACTGTCGGCTTTTTCAAGGATAACGGTAGCATTTGCGCTGTAGCCCGCACGTAGTTTGGCGGTTTCTTCGGTGTTGAGAGCGGCCTTTACTTCGAATGTATTCGTCCCGTTGTCATCAGTTGCCATAGGGGCGATTTTTTCAATTACGGCGGCATAGTCTGAACCTGCCACAGCCCCGACGGAAATGCGCACCGGCATCCCTTCCGAGAGTAGGTCGACTTCGGTCTCATCTACTTTGCCCTGGAAAATCAGGTCGGTCATATCGGCGACTTTTGCCACTGTGGTGCCATCGTTGAATGTGTTGGCTTGGATTACGGAGCTGCCGACCTTTACGGGCACTTCGAGTACGATGCCGGTAACGGTTGAGCGCACAAGGGTGTTGGAACTTTGGGCATTTGATGATGAAACGCCGTCGCGTACGATAGTCAGCTGGTCTTTGGCTTGTGCCAGTTCCTCCTTGGCCCGCCTATACGTGGCTTCGTCAGTTTCGAATTTCTCGCGGCTCTCGAATTTTTTCTCATACAGGTTTTTGGTTCGCTCATAGGTTGTGCGGGCTTCTTCCAGTGAAATCTCCGCTATTTTAACACGGTTTTCGGCCGACGACAGCTGTGTTTCGTCAGGTATTACCTTGATTTTAGCAATAATGTCGCCAGCGTTGACGTGGTCGCCTGCTTCAACGAGTACCTCGTTGATAATGCCCGAAATCTGTGGTTTTATCTCGATTTCGTCGCGGGGCTCGATTTTGCCGGTGAGCACTGTTGTACGTTCGATGGTCTCAATAGTGGGATTCGCAAGTTCGTAAACCGCTTCTTTTTTCTGTGAGTTAATGTAAAGGTAAACGAATGTGCCGATAAAAATCACTCCTATGATTACCCACATCAGGATTTTGAAAAATTTTTTCATTGCGTCGTATGTTGTCAGTTTTTGTTTATGCTTTTGAATAACTCGTTATATGATTGCTATGGCTTATTTGTCGTTTATCGCTTCCACAGGCTTGATTTTCATGGCTTTGGTGGCTGGTATCAGTCCTGCCAGTGTGCCAAGCACGGCGAAAGTCATCATGATGGCGAGTGCCTGCGACAGGTTCATTTGGAACTGCGGGGTCGATATTTCGTTAGCCGTCAGGGTCTGTGTCACGCCCAACGCCAAGGCGGCAAAGCATATGCCTGCTATACCTGCCACAGCTGTGAGCATCATTCCTTCCGATAGGATTTGCACGATAATATCGGATGGTTTTGCCCCTATTGCCCGTCGGATTCCTATTTCCTGCGTGCGTTCCTTTACTATGACCCACATGATGTTCCCGATGCCGATAATGCCTGCAAGCAGGGTGCTTAAGCCGATGAAAAGAGCCAGCAGCGATACGCCGGTGAACAGGTTGTCGACCATTGCGAATTGTTCGGAAATATCGAATATTTCAATTGCCGGTTCGTCATCGGGCGATATGGCATGACGCATAGACAGGACTCGGCGTATGCGTGGTTTGAGGTTTGATATTTTCTCCCCGTCCTTAGCCACCATCATCACCACGTCGACTTTGTCACCACGTTTGAAAGCCCTGCGAAAGGTGGAACTTGGCAGGAGGATGGACTCGTCTAGTCGCCCGTTCATCTGTATTTCGCTAGTCTGGCCGCATATCCCTGCAACGACATATGAAATGCCGTTGATATCGATGCTTTCACCGATTGGCGACGGGTTTCCGGGATAGAGTTCGTTAGCTACCTTTTTCCCTACCACTGCTACTTTCCGTTCCAGGCTTATATCGGCTTCGTTGACAAAGCGTCCGGAAAAAATAGTGGGGAGCATTACTTCCGCATATTGCGGGGCGACACCGCTGACATTCCCCGAATAACTGTAGCGCCCGTGGCGGGAGCTGACACCATAATTGGAATACATTTCGGTAACGGTCTGCAATTCGGGACATGTGGCTTTCAGACGTTCGATGTCAACCAAGTCCATGTTCCAGGAGCGGTTTTTACCATGCCCCTTGTAGGGGATTGTGGTCTGCCCGGTGAAAATGATTCCGCTATTTGTAGCGAACCCGTCGAAGTTTCGCATCAGCAAGTCTTTTGCTCCACGTGCCCCTCCCAGCAGGATGGCGAGCATTGCGGTGCCCCAGAATATGCCGAACCCCGTCAGGAAGGTACGCGTCTTGTTACGTGCCAAAGTGGCGCCTATCTCCTTCCAGTTCTCAATATCGAATATGGTAACTTTCATTTCTGTAATTTGTCATTTTGTACCCTTGTGAACCGTGGGATTTATTCGTCGCGAAGCGCTTCAACCGGTTTTACTTTCAATGATTTCAATGCCGGGAACAGACCGGCGAGCGCTCCTGCTATTATGAGCACAACCGTCACCTGTATGGCTGTGGATAGGTCGACAGTGGGATTTTGTAGAAAATCAGTGTCACCGAATATGGCATCCAGAATCTGTGTGACAAGTGTGCCTAAAACTATTCCTATATAGCCGAACAGGGTTGTGATGGCCACGCTTTCTGCTATAATCTGAATCAGGATTGAATGCGGTTTTGCCCCTATTGCCCGTCGGATTCCGATTTCATGAGTGCGCTCTTTAACCGATACAAACATAATATTGCTGATACCTACCACGCCGCTTAACAGGGTGAGCAGGCCGAGAATCCATATCGACAGGTTCAATATATTCATGGCGGCCAGACCTTTCATCCCTTGCGAGAATTGGTTCCATATCCACACGGCACTATCGTCTTCTGGGTTGAAATCATGGTTTGATGCTAATGTTTTTCGCAGTTCTTTTTCTGCGTCATCACCTTCTTCGGCCGACGAAAGCCCTTTAAGCATCACATTGAAACTATCCGGGTTATCCTCGTTGCCTGCGAGCATTTGTGCTGTGGTGTAGGGTACATATATGTCACGATTCCAACCTGATTCAAACACTCCCACTATGAGAAATGACAATTCGCCGAACCGTACTCTCTGCCCGATTGCATTTGTGCCGTCAGGTGGGAACAATTGTTTGGCATAGTCCAATGGGAGAATCATGACTTTGGCACAGGCTTCCATGTCGCGTTCGTTGAAAATACGTCCATGGATTTTCTCTATACTGCTTTCAGCTTTTATCTGTGCCGGTGACACTCCGTTATAGTTGGCGTTTGCCCGTGAGTATTTCCCGGATGAGAGAACCGCCTGGTCTCCATAAATGATAGGGCTGGTTTCTTCTACAAAGTCGTGATTGTTTTTTTCGATGAGTGCCAGGTCGGCGTTTTTAAGCTGGATGCTGCGCCCCTCCTTATATCCATGATAAGGTTTGCTGGTGCGTCCGCCCCATATCCTCATTTTTTGTGAACCCGGGGCCAGGGCATGCTCCTTGAACGAGTTTGTCACGCCGTTGCCCATGCCCAGGAGTACAATAAGCATGAAGATGCCCCATGCTACGGCGAATCCTGTGAGTGCCGTGCGAAGTTTGTTATGGCGTAGTGTCTGTAATATTTCGTTGAATAAGTCGAACACGGTTACGTTTTTGAGGCTTGTGAATTAGATCTGTGATACTGATTTATGCTGGCTTTCCGCAGTTGCATGTCTTGGATGTGATTATCTCACATGATTGAGACAAGGTTATGTTATATAATGAGTCCGTCGGAAATGCGTATAAGCCGGTCGGTCTGTTCGCCGACACCGGGGTCGTGCGTCACGATTACAATCGTCATACCGTCTTCCCGGTTTAGTTGCCTGAACACCTGCATCACATCCTTTGATGTCTTGCTGTCGAGTGCGCCGGTTGGCTCATCGGCCAGTATTATGGATGGCTTGGTGATTAATGCGCGTGCAATCGCGACACGTTGTTTCTGGCCGCCTGAAAGTTCTCCCGGCAAGTGGTGTGCACGGTCGGCAAGCCCCATCTTGTCAAGCTGTTCCATTGCAAGTTGGTTGCGTTTGCGACGTCCCACGCCTTGATAGAATAACGGGAGCGCCACGTTTTCAATCGCGTTTTTATAATTGATGAGGTTAAACGATTGGAAAACGAAACCTATCATGCGGTTACGGTATTCGGCGGCTTTGTTTTCGCTGAGATTTTTAATCAAAGTTCCGTCGAGATGGTATTCCCCGGAATCGTAGTTGTCAAGAATCCCGAGTATGTTGAGCAGTGTCGATTTGCCTGAGCCTGAGGCTCCCATAATCGATACCAGCTCCCCTTTGTTGATTTCAAGATTAATCCCTTTCAGCACATGCAGGGGCACGACGCCGGGATAGGTTTTGTTTACATCCCTTAGTGATATCATAATGTTAATTACATGATAGTTTAAATGCAACTCCCCGGCGTATTATTAAAACCGGCGACTGAACGCCATAAATAAATACCTAATTGGAAACCGGGATAGCTTTTCTATATTTTACACATGTTAGACGCACCATCTCGCCGGATAGTTGCAGTGTGATGTTGAAAAATTTTCACGGGGTATTGCATAATTAAACCAATAGCTTTAAATTTGCGTTATAAAAGCAAACCTGAAAGCAGAGGCTTGACGGTTTTCCCGTAATTTATGACGGTGATGCCAAAATGCATTGACAATGAAATATCAGTTGGATAACAATGATATTGCCACACCAAAGTTGATTGGGAAACTCATCAAATTTTTATGAAATACCGAGACAATCTTAGTCGTACGATGGCGGGCCCCATCCTGTTTCTGACGGGAGTCTCCTGAATAAGGGACCAGGCGGATTACAAAGGACGGCGAGAACTCAAACCCTGTCTTTCGGAGTTTCATCGCATCCTTTGATGTGGCATTTTTTAACATGGCGTTGTGTCGTTTTCGACACAACGCCATTGTTTTTGCTATGCACTAATCGAATAGTATGAGTCATAATGGCACAATCATATTCTCAATAGTTTGCCATTGTCAGTACGGGGCAACGCGTCTACTATCGTTATCCGTTTGGGTATTGCATGATGTGGAAGGTGTTGCATGCATGTCTTTTCTGCTTGACTGATTATATTTGTACGTATGTCAGCATCCTGGCATTCAATAATCATTTCGATTGCTTCACCCCATTTGCTATCCGGCATACCTTTGAAAAAGAAGGGGAAATCAAACGCATGTTCCAACAGTTTTTCCAGTTGCTCGGGATAAAACTTTATCCCCCCGCTGTTAATCACGTTGTCGAATCGTCCGAGCCACTTGAATGAATCTGCCGACGATAATTCTACAATATCGTTGGTTGCCAGTTTCCCGAAACTATATTCAGGTGCGTTGATTATCAGGCATCCCCGGTTATCGATGGAGAATGTTATCCCCGGCATCGCAGTGTAGGACCTGCTTCCGGTTTTGCGTAGTGCCACATGGCTGCACGTTTCGGTCATGCCATATGTGGCAAAGGTTTGCCATGGCATCCGGCATAATGCATGTTCAAGTTCATAAGTGAGCGGGGCGCCACCTACTATCAGATTGCGCAGGAACTTTCCGGCATAGCGGTTTTGTAACAGTCCGTGACATTGGGAAGGGACTACAGCCATCAAATCGATTTTCCCATAATCAGAATGTAATGGATGGTTTGACGGTTGTTCCATAATCAGCTCGCATCCGGATAGCAGCGCCCGCACTATCATCATTTTCCCCGCGATATATGAGGCTGATAACGGACAGAGCATTCTGGATTCGGATGTTATGCCGAATCGTCGGATTGTGGCTTGTGCAGAGCATGCCATATCGGCTTTAGGCAATCGGATTTCTTTTGGCGTTCCTGTTGAACCTGATGTATGGGCAACAACATAATCCTTGCCGTTTTCCCACTCGTCGATAAACCGCTTTCCCTCATCGGTTATATTAATGAGACGCATTGCTGTATCCTGTAATAAAATCCTGTCTGTTCAAAAAATGCATTTAAGATTATTCATGGGTTGAAATACATCCTGTCCCCATCGAGCCGTAGGCGTGAAGGGTAATTATTGGTATATAACATCCCGGTTCCAAGCCCTTGCGGCATTACAGGATTATATTGCGATACCCATTGTGCAATTGCATTCAGGCCGATGTTGGATTCAAGTGCAGATGTGGCCCACCAGCCGATGCCTCTTTCTTCGGCTAGCCGTATCCATCGATCTGATTCAGCGAACCCGCCGCACAGTGATGGTTTCAATATTATATAACCTGGCTTGATGGTTTCAAGCATGCGTATCTTTTCCTCATCAGCCTTAAATCCGACAAGTTCCTCATCCAATGCAACGGGGATAGGGGATAGGCGGCATAATGCTGCCATTTCATCCCATTGGCCTTGTTTTATTGGCTGTTCTATAGAATGAAGGCCATATTCAGCAAGGCGTTCAAGATGCTGCATCGCCGTATCTGGAGAGAATGCCCCGTTTGCATCTACCCTCAATTCAAGATTATCAGGACTATATTCGTCGCGGATGGATTTTAGGAGGGCGATTTCATCATTGAAATCAATACCGCCTATCTTCAGTTTTATGCAGTTGAAGCCTTGGTCGAGTTTTTCCCGGATGCGTTGTTTCATCACACGTTTGTCACCCATCCAAATAAGCCCGTTGATACGTATGGGGGCTGTGCCTTCGGTGAAGCTGTTTGTTATGAAACGCCCCGCACCTCCGTTTCGCATATCGAGCAAGGCTGTCTCGAATCCGAAGCGTATTGATGATATGGCAGGCAATGATTCAGGGTTGTTGCATGCATATTCCAGTTGCCGCTCATAGTCGGGGGTGTCTTCTGCACTTAATCCGCGGAATAAGGCACATTCCCCGGTGCCTGTCGCACCGGGGATGTCATCATCGGTCACATGTATGATGAATGTTTCTTTATCATTCATCTTGGAGCGCGACGTTATGGCCGTTTCTTTGAATTTCAGGAGTTTGCGGCTATATTCTGCCCGTAGCATTATCCTGGGAATTTAGGGAATTGGCCGAAATCAGGATCACGTTTTTCAAGAAATGCGTTTTTCCCCTCCTGGGCTTCAGGCATGAGGTAATAGAGCAGGGTTGCATCACCTGCGAATTCCATAAGTCCGGCTTCTCCGTCAAGTTCGGCGTTGAGCGCCCGTTTGATCATCCTTATTGCCATAGGGGAACGTTTCAGGATGGTTTCACACCAATCCACGGTTTCGTCCTCGAGCCGTTCAAGAGGCACAACAGCGTTAATCATCCCCATTTCAAGAGCTTCTGCCGCGGTGTATTGCCGACATAGATACCATATCTCGCGGGCTTTTTTCTGGCCTACGCACCGGGCCAGGTATGATGAGCCGAATCCGGCGTCAAAGCTACCTACTTTGGGGCCTGTTTGGCCGAACTTTGCGTTTTCCGAAGCAATCGAAAGGTCGCATACCACATTCAGCACATTGCCCCCACCTATGGCGTAACCGTTGACCATGGCTATTACAGGCTTGGGGATTGATCGGATGGCTTTATGCAGCTCAAGCACATTGAGGCGCGGGGTGCCGTCGGCATCAACATAGCCTCCGAGTCCTTTGTAATTTTGGTCGCCACCGGAGCAAAATGCCTTGTCTCCGGCTCCTGTAAGGATTATAACCCCGATTTCCGGGGTGTTTCGGCAATAGTTCATAGCATCAAGCATTTCGAAGTTTGTGCGCGGGCGGAATGCGTTATAAACTTCCGGTCGGTTGATGGTTATCTTGGCAATACCTTTGTATTGCTCAAACAGGATATCTTCATATTCCTTTATCGTAGTCCATTCTCTTTGCATAGTCAATATATTTTATGTTGGGTATATCTTAGTTGTCCAGGTTAGACATATTTTGTTTTCATGATTTCGGCGTCGGTATGGCTGTCGGTTATTACTTCGAGAATCACCGGCCTGTCATGGCATCCAAGCATATTCCTTATCGCCTTTTTAAGTTCGGTAAATGAGGCTGCTTGGATATGGTAGAATCCATATGCGTCAGCAAGGGCTTTGATGGGCAGGTTGAGGTCGCAATGGATGAGCCTGGGTGTTTCGGGCAGCCCGGCAGTGGTCTTGACGTAATTGAAAATGCCACCACCCCCGTTGTTGATTACCACGATTCTCAATCTTTCGTTTATCAGGTTGGATGAGAGGGCGGATATGTCATATTGCATGCTCATGTCACCTGTAATCAGCAAGGTCGGTTTGGTATAGACGGATGCTGCCCCTACGGCGGTTGAGGTGCTGCCGTCAATGCCGCTGACCCCTCGGTTGCAATCTACACGGTGGAATTTTTCAAGCGGGTATGATAAGGCATACCTCACACTCATACCGTTGCTTAATTGGAGATTCCATCCCGGGGGGATAGCTGACAGGATTTGCCCTACTGCATCCACAGCATTCCATTGTCTGTTATCTGATGATGGTATGTCTGATTGCGAAGCTGCCGCTTTTTCCCAGGTCGACGCATACTTGCTTTGATTGGAACCGGCACGCGTGAGGTGCGATAGGGAAGTGGCAAGTTTCGGGAAGAAACCTTCAGGGGGTATTTCTATCCGTTTGGTCAACGACATGAAACAGTCGATAGTGGCATCGTTAATCCCTACATGCCAATGCTCGGTAGGTTTTGACGCTCGTAAAAAGCGTTTTAATGATGCCGATACCAGCGCCCCGCCGAATGAGATAAGTATATCCGGATTAAAATCGTCAACATTGGTCTCCAAAGCTTCTGACTTTTTTTCAATATTGGTCAATGTCGCATCGGGATTGTGGATTTTGTTGCCCTTGAAATGAAGGTTGGCTAAACCTTCGGCTATTATGCAGACATTTGGCATACCTGCAAGAATCCCCATCGCTTTATTGAGCTTGGCGGATGGAGGGTTGAATCCGGCTACTATAAGTACTTTTTTGCCACATATATGCTTTACAAGTTCACGGACTGTTTCGTTGGGAATTATGTCCGGGACTTGTAGGATATCGATTTTTCTGAATACTTCAAGCGCCGTGGTTTCGGTCTCTGTGGTCAGTGGGGCATTGAGGGAGATGTTGATATGCACCGGGCCTTTGCGGCCGGATGTGGCACACAGCAACGCGTCATTTATCAGGCGGTTTACATACCACTGCTCTTCTGTGCTGACAGCTTCTCCTTTGAAGTTATAGGATGCTTTGACAATATTTTGCAATGCGCCTGGCTGTCGGATGGTTTGGCTGTCATCTTGGTCAATCCACTCTGTCGGCCTGTCGGCTGTAACGGCAATTAAAGGTATGTGCCGGTAAAAAGCTTCTGCGATAGCAGGCCCGAAGTTCAGCATTGCGGTGCCTGAAGTGCATATAACAGCTACCGGTTTCCCTGATACCGATGCCATACCTAATGCAATGAAAGCGGCTGACCGCTCATCAATAACGGAGTGGACTTCTAACTTTGGATGACGCGCCACTGCCATTATGAGGGGGGCATTTCTACTTCCCGGAGAGGTTACTATGTGTTTGACTCCGAATGCGGCAAGCCCTGCTGCTATCTGGCGGCAACCCCATTTCTCGGTATTCGGTATTATACTCATTATAAGTTAAGCAAGTCGTAAAATTATTTTATATTTCCGTTGGCAGGATTTTCGGAGATTTTAGCTTGGTGAAGAAGTATGTCGGATTACACAACTGATGATTAGAGGGAAACGCGCTGAACGGACTCCGTCGGAAATATAAAGTCGCTAAAGTATCCATATACATAATAATTTTATGACTTACTCGTCGGTATAAACACATAGATGGGGCATTGAAATGTTCAATGCCCCATTTTTATAAGTCTGACCGGCTTATTTGTTCACTCTGAAACGGTCGATTCCGTCACGTAGGAAAGCTACAACCTGGTTGGCGGCAGCAATACCGGCATTAATGTTGGCTTCGGCAGTTTGCGCGCCCATTTTCTTAGGTGTGAAGAACACGCGGCCTTCGAATTCCGACATAAGTTCGTCGGCTATGTCGGGACGTATGTCGGCAACATATTTCAAATCAGGACGTTCACGTAATGCTTTTTGCAATCCTTCTTCATCAATCACTTCCTTGCGGGCGGTATTGATAAGGACACCGTTTTTCGGGAGGAGTGTTATGAGGTCGAAACCTACCGATTTGCGGGTCTCGTCGGTTGCCGGGATATGCAGCGATACTACAGCATTGTCACGGTAAAGTTCCTCTACCGAATGCACGGGTGTTACTCCAGCAGCTTCGATAACTTCGTCGGGGCAATAGGGGTCGAGGGCTGAAACCTTCATGCCGAATCCTTTGGCTATGCGTGCAACGTTGCGGCCTACCTGCCCGAAAGCGTGGATACCGAGAGATTTGTCTTTAAGCTCTGTGCCGGAAGTACCGTTATACATGTTGCGGACTGCCATAACGCCTAGCCCGAACACGAGTTCTGCAACGGCATTTGAGTTTTGGCCGGGAGTGTTCTCAACGCATACCCCATGGGCTGTGGCGGCAGCAAGATCTACGTTGTCATAGCCAGCTCCGGCACGAACAACCACTTTAAGGTTTTTGGCAGCATCGAGCACTTCCGCATCAACCTTGTCGCTGCGGATGATAAGCCCGTCGGCATTGGCCACTGCATTTAGGAAATCCTGTTTGGATGCATATTTTTCGAGCAGCTCAAGTTCATAGCCTGCATTTTCTATGACCTGGCGTATCCCGTTGACAGCAACTGCTGCAAACGGTTTCTCTGTTGCTACAAGTACTTTCATTTCAGATATAAGATTTATCGGTACTTATGCTTTTTCTGCGAATTCTTTCATAGCGGCAACGAGCACATCGACACTCTCCATGGGGAGGGCGTTGTAGAGTGATGCGCGGAATCCGCCTACCGAACGGTGTCCCTTGATGCCTACGATGCCTTTCGAAGTGGCGAATTCAAAGAACGCTTTTTCAAGCTCCTTATATTCAGGTTTCATAACGAAGCATACGTTCATAATCGAACGGTCTTCGTGGTCGGGAACCGTAGCTTCGAAAAGCCGGCTTGAATCAATTGCCTCATAAAGCTTGGATGCCTTTGCAAGGTCGAGTTTCTCAAGTTCTTTTACGCCTCCTACTTCTTTGTAATATTTCAGCGTTTGAAGTGCACTGAAAATCGGGAGTACCGGCGGGGTGTTGAACATCGAACCTTTGTCGGCATGGGTTTTATAATTCAGCATGGTGGGGATGGGGCGGGTAACTTTACCCAATGCATCCTCCCTTACGATTATGATTGTGGCTCCTGCAGGTGCGAGGTTCTTCTGAGCTCCGGCATATATGATGTCATATTTGCTGACATCTACGGGACGTGAGAAGATGTCCGATGACATGTCGGCTACCATGCGCACCTTCACATCCGGGTCTTTGCGGATTTCGGTACCGTAGATTGTGTTGTTGGTGGTATAGTGGAAATAATCTACATCCTCGGGAACTGTGTAGTTTTTAGGGATATAGTTGTAGTTTTTGTCTTCTGATGAGGCAACAACATCAACCTCGCCGAATAATTTGGCTTCTTTGACAGCTTTATGAGCCCAAACGCCGGTGTCGAGATATGCGGCCTTTGTCTGTAACAGGTTGAAAGGAACCATTGCGAATTGCAAGCTTGCACCGCCTCCGAGGAAGAGCACGTGGTAACCTTCGGGCACATCGAGAAGTTCTTTTACCAAGGCTTGTGCGTCATCAATCACTGCCTGGAACTCTTTCGAGCGGTGTGAAACTTCAAGAATCGATAGGCCGGTGTTTGCAAAATCGAGAACAGCATCTGCCGTGTTTTTGATGGTGTAAGGGCTCAGGATGGAAGGCCCTGCATAAAAATTATGCTTCTTCATCTCAGTATGATTTAAAGTTAGTGGATGGTGATTCCTATTCGTTCCATTTATGATGGCACTCCCGGCGGCTTATTCTGTTTCGGGAATCGTTTGGCAGCGTCCCCGTTTCCTTAATAATTATCGGATAAGGATGGCTTTGGAAGCCCCCTGTAGTGCCATTGCTTGCAAAGTTAATATATCTTTCCTGCTTTGCAAGCGTTTCGGTAAAATATTTTTATTGTCCAGCCAGAACGCCTAATCCTAACCTTCATTGAGACGTTGGCGCACCACCTCGTATATCATTACTCCGGCAGCGACCGACACATTGAGCGAGCCTATGTTACCGGCCTGAGGGATAGATACTGTCGTATCGCAGAACCGGAGTATGTCGGGTGAGATTCCTACATCTTCCGCCCCCATCACTATAGCCACAGGGCCGGTATAATCGGGTGCCGTGTAATTTGTTCTCGATTTTTCAGATGCCGCGCAGATACGGCATCCGCTGTCCTTAAGGAATTTTACCGCATTCAGGATGCTGGTTTCGCGGCATACCGGGAGGTAGTTGAGTGCCCCGGCCGACGTTTTCATCGCATCCCCGTTGACCCCGACGCCTCCACGTTTCGGAATTACGATGGCGTCGACCCCTGCGCATTCGCATGTTCGGGCTATGGCTCCGAAGTTTCTGACATCGCTCACTCCGTCGAGCAACACTATGAATGGCACACGGCCTTCTTCATAAATCGACGGGACAAGGTTGGCCAGGCTTTCGTAGGTTACTGCCGATAGGATTGCCAACACGCCTTGGTGGTTTTTGCGTGTGATGCGGTCTATTTTGTCTAATGGGACTTTCTGCACCAGCACACCGTGACGTTTCACCACATCCATAAGTTCACGGATAAGTTCGCCTTTGGTGTCTTTGCCGACAAGTATTTTGTCAATTTCTTTGCCGGACTCAACAGCTTCGATTACTGCGCGGATGCCATATATATAGTCTGTTTTTTCAAGCATATACTTGTGGGTTGTTTTTTAGTTGTTCAATTGTTTTGACTGAGTAGTGAGCGGGCATTGGCAAGTGCGGCATCATTTACCGATGAGCCTGAAAGCATAACGGCCAGCTCTTTCACCCTTTCTTCGGTGCCAAGTTCCTTGATGCGTGTCACTGTTGCCTGCTCCGTATCTTCCTTGAATACCTTGTAATGGCTATGACCTTTGGATGCGACCTGGGGTAGGTGGGTGATTGCTATCACTTGTATGTTGGCGGCTATCTGACGCATTAGTTCCCCCATCTTGTCGGCCACATCGCCTGAAACGCCGGTGTCAACCTCGTCAAAAATGATTGACGGAAGCTGCATTTTATCGGCCACGATTGATTTTATAGATAGCATCAACCGTGAAATCTCACCTCCCGAAGCGGTGTTGCCTACAGGAAGGAGAGGCTGGTTCTTATTGAATGCGAAAAGGAACTCTACATGGTCGATTCCTGTTGACGATAACTCGGTATCCCTTACGGTGATTTCGCATTGCAGATTTTTCATTCCAAGGGGCAATGCGCGGTCTTTTAGGATTTTGGCAAATCGTTCGGCTTCTTCATGACGGGACTGCGAGATTACGGCAGCTATTTCCAAAGCCTCTTTTTTTGCTCTTTTGGCAGCCAATCCGAGCGCCTGGAGGTTTTCGTCGCCGAGATCGATGCTTTGCAGACGCGTTTTCATATCATCGCGTATGGATATAAGCTCGTCGACAGTTTCCACTTTGTGGCGTCTCATGAGGTCATACAGAAGGTTGAGACGCTCTTCAACTTCGTCAAGCCTTTCCGGGTCGCCGGTCAGCTCACGGTCGTATTCGGAAAATGTTTCTGCAATGTCCAGCAGTTCCACGCGGAGGGTGCGCAATCTTTCTGTCAGGGTATCGGCATCTTCCAAAAGGTCGCCAAGCCGCTCGGACTCGTCAATGGTTTGTCGTAGCAGTTGGTCGATGTTTTCATCACCTTCTGAAAGATTCCCGGTCACGGTTGCGAGCGATGTCTTGACGTCGGCCATGTTTACCAAAAGCTCGCGTTCATGCTCAAGTTCGTCAAGTTCCCCTTTTGCCAGGTTGGCATCCTTAAGTCGTTTATACTGGAATCTCAGGAATTCTTCGTCATCTTTAGCCTGCTCCACGGATTTTCTTTCCTGTTTGAATTTCCTTACGGCATGCCTGTAATTGTTGTAGGCTGTGGTAAAAGCCTCAAGCCTTTCGCCGTTTCCGGCCAATGAGTCAATTACCCTTAGCTGATAGGGCGGTGATGCCAAAAGCAGGTTTTGGTGCTGTGAATGTATATCGATAAGGTGCAATGCAGCAGTTTGGAGTTGTGAAAGATTCACCGGGCAGTCGTTGACAAAAGCCCGCGACCTTCCGTTCGGTGCAATCTCGCGGCGGAGTATCACAGTATCGGCATCCCAGTCGAGTTCATTGGTCTGGCAGAATTCCTGAAGAGCCGGATATCCGGCCGCACTGAACGTTGCCTCGATTACAGATTTTGCCTCATGGTTGCGCACGGCTTTGGTGTCGCATCGTCCTCCGAGCAAAAGCGAAAGCGCTCCTAGAATTATCGATTTGCCGGCCCCGGTTTCGCCGGTCAGTATGTTCAGTCCGGGATGCAGGGTGATATCGATAGAGTCAATCAGCGCATAATTGGATATATGTAGTGTCTGAATCATCTTTTGTCGGTTATTTTGTTACCCCGTTTTTAATGAAGTTGATGCGTTTCATCTCGGTAGGATAGATTGGTGAGAGTATATCCACTACTTTGTCTCTTTCGGTCTGTGATGCCTTGGTGTAAATATTGACAAGTTCGTCAAGTTTGGCATCCTTGAACATTGAGAGAGCAACCGACATAGGGTCGGCCTGATAGATTTTTTGCAGATTGTCAAGGGTCGAAGTGATTTTTGCCCTCCCTTTGTCGGGCGACATGAACATTTCGTCAAGCCCTGTGCGATGGTAGTCGTATAGCATGGAGCGGCTGACTGATGTAGCCGGTTCGGTGAACACCCCCAGCACAGCCGAACGGTTTTTCTTGTCCTCGAATGCTTTCCATCCGCCTTCTCCCGATGATTGGGCCATCTGCACAATCATTTTAAGCTGGTCGAAAGCCTCGTCACCTCCGTTGGGGGCGAAACTGTCGCGATCCATGGCGATTATGAGGTAGGCGTAGAAATTGAGAATCGCTGTAAGCTGGCTTTCCATTGTGTTGACGGTAAATGTCAACGGTTCCCCTTCTTGATATGTGAATTCGATTTTATTGTCCTTGAAATTCAGCAGGGTGGTGGTGTATGTGCTGTTGTAGACCGGACGTGATGATTGCACCTGCAGGTCACCTTTAAGCACATTATCGGTATATTCGGTAATGGTGAAAAACAAGCGGCAGTCGATTCGTTCGTTAACGGCATATTGGTCGTTGGTGAAATGGTTGGTGTTCATGTATTCACGCACGGCTTCCTGCAAGGTTTCAAACACACTGCGGTTGGTTGCCTGAATCTGATCGGTATTGATTGTGACATCGCAATTCAGCTCTTGCGCTTTAAGGCAGCATGCGGTTACCGCAAAGAAGAGAATGGTTATTATTGTTTTTGCAAACTTCATATCAGTAATTGAATTGTTGTTTATCTGCCCGTATCATTTAAATTCAGACAGGTTCCCGCATTGAAGTTGAATAGGCTGCCGCGTGCGATATGTGGCTGGTATCTATCCGATGCTGTCAATAACCGCATCAAGGATGTCATTTGCCACTTCCTGTTTGGATTTCAGCTGGTAAGGGATTGATTTGCCATCACGGGTGAATATTGTTATCTCGTTTGTGTCTGTGGCGAATCCCGCACCGGGGGTGCGTAGTGAGTTCATAACAACCATATCGAGGTTTTTACGCTTCATTTTGTCGAGCGCGTTGCTTTGCTCGTTATCGGTTTCTAGCGCAAATCCCACAAGGAGTTGCCCCGGTTGCTTCATTTTCCCAAGTGTAGCGGCGATATCGGGGTTCTTGACGAACTCTATATCGGGAACGTCGTGACCTTCGCGCTTTATTTTTGTTGTGGCTGGGTTTGCTACGGTGTAGTCGGCCACTGCTGCGGTCATAATGGCTATGTCGCATTCCGGGAATTCGCGTTCGCATGCTTCAAGCATCTCGCGTGCTGATTCAACGTTGATAACGTTGACCGAACCGCACTCCGGCTTTATGTCGACAGGCCCTGACACAACAGTCACTTCTGCCCCTCGCCGGGCTGCGGCATCGGCTATGGCCATTCCCATTTTGCCGGTGGAATAATTGCTTATAAAACGAACCGGGTCGATTTTCTCGCGTGTAGGGCCTGCTGTTATGAGCACACGTTTCCCTTGCATTGACTGATTTTGATTGAAGAAGTTTTCAATCGCCGCAAAAATTTTTTCAGGTTCTTCCATGCGTCCTTTCCCAACCAGGTGTGAAGCCAGTTCGCCTGAGGCAGGTTCGATGATGTGGTTTCCGTAACTTCGCAGTAATTCCAGGTTGCGGGTTGTGGAAGGATGACGCATCATGTCGAAATCCATAGCCGGGGCGATGAACACTTCGGCGCGTGTGGAAAGGTAGGATGTAACCAGCATGTTGTCGGCAACACCGTTAGCCATTTTCCCTATGGTTGATGCTGTTGCAGGAGCGATGACCATAGCGTCAGCCCAAAGCCCGAGGTCGACATGCGAGTTCCACTGGCCGGTATTGGCTGTGAAAAACTCGCTTATTACGGGATGCCCGCTTAGTGTCGACAATGTTACCGGGGTTATGAATTCCTTGGCATTCGGGGTCATTATAACCTGCACTTCGGCACCTGCTTTTACAAACAGGCGTACGAGCGATGCGGATTTGTATGCGGCAATCCCGCCGGTAATCCCCACTACGATATGTTTTCCTTTCATTACTGACCTGGGGTTTGGTATTGTGATTAGCGCAGGCGCAATTTTATTGCAGTCATTATCCGTTTTGTGTCGGACGGGAAATCCCCTTGCTGTATCCACCCGAAATAACCGGGGTCTTTCTTCAATACTTCCGAGGCAAGCTGGCCTTTGTATTTCCCGAAATTGATGACCTCACGATGTTGGTCGTCATAAACCAGGCGCCCCATTAAATCGACATTCTTATTTTGGGATGAAAATTCAGCCAGTTTCTCGATGTCGTTGGGGAGGTCTTCGTAACGGTCAAGCTGAGCCATTAGTACCTCATAAGTTGCACGGGTGTCGGCATTGGCCGAGTGCGCTCCCTCAAGGTCTTTATCGCAATAAAAACGATAGGCGGCAGTCAAGGTGCGTTGCTCTTTTTTGTGAAAAATGGTCTGTACGTCGATGAATCTCGGGCGGGTGAAGTCGAAATCCACCCCGGCACGGGCAAATTCCTCAGCGAGCATAGGCACATCGAATTTGTTGGAATTGTAGCCCGCGATGTCGCATCCTAAAAAGCTTGTGGCCAGTTGGGATGCGATTTGTTTGAAAGTGGGCTTACATGCCACATCCTCGTCATAGATATGGTGTATGGCAGAGGCTTCCTCAGGGATGTGGCGCTCCGGGTTGATTCTTATAGTGCGTTGCTCGTCATGGCCGTCGGGAAACACCTTTATCATGGATATTTCTACTATGCGGTCATTCAGGACATTGGTGCCGGTGGTTTCAAGGTCGAAAAACATCACCGGTTTTTTTAGGTTCAGCTTCACTGGGTTATCAGTCGGTTTTTGAATGGTCGTAAGATTGTAAATTTTAGAAATCCTGAACAGTCATCGGCATAAGGATTATCACCAAGTCGGTGTTTTCCTCGTTATCTTCAGGCTGGAACACTCCGGGACGCGACGGGTCGGCCAGTTTAAGGATTACATTCTCGGTTGATAAAGTAGAGAAAATCTCAATCAGGTATGCCGAGCAGAAACCTATTACCATTTGGTCCCCGGTGAAATCGCAGGGTACTTCTTCATGGGCAAAGGTGTTGACGTTGGGGTCGTCGACCTTCATTTCGACACGGGTAGGGGAGAAGCGGAACTTGACAAGTCCGTGGCTTGGGTCGGCACATACTGATACGCGTCGAACGGCGGTCAGTATAGCCCCTCGGTCAACAGTGACCGTGTAAGGGTTGGATGTGGGGATTACCCTGTTATAATCAGGATAATTGCCCTTTATGAAGCGGCTTGTAAGCGTGATCGATTCGGTTTTGAATACGGCGCTGCGGGGGGAAATTGTAACATTCACATGTTCGTCCTTACCAAGGAGGGCTTTGAGGATAACCGCAGGTTTTACGGGAAGGATACATGACGCTGTCATTCCAGGTGCTGATGTACGGTCTACATAACGCACGAGTTTGCGGGTATCGGTTGCCACAAATGTGATACCATCCTCTTTTATATCCCATAAAATGCCCATCATTTGTGGACGAAGTTCATCGGTACCTACAGCAAACAGGGTGTTTTCAATGCCGCTGAGAATCTGCGATGAAGGGCATTGCATCTCGAATGACGAGTCAGGTTCGGCAGCTTCGATTGTCTGCGGGTATTGGGAGCCTTCAAGCGTCACCATATCGAAATTCCCTCCTGGGAAAGAGATTTTCATTGCGTAGTTGCTCTCGTTGATGTCGAATTCCACATCTACATCCGGGAGTTCTTTGGCGATGTCGGAGATTCGACGTGCATTGACACAGAAATCGCCTTCACCGCTTACATTTGTGATTGCAACTTTGGCGGTAAGGGTGTTTTCCGAGTCGGAAGCGGTGATTATGAGGTTGCCATCATCAACCTTCCAGTGGAAATTGTCGAGAATTGACAGCGTGTTTCTGGAATTGATTACCTTGCTTACGCCCGATAATGTGGAGTAGAGCGCTTTGCTTGCAACTTTGAATTTCATGTGTATATGATGTTTAGAAGTTTCTTGATTATTGGTGCTATGGCACACCCATTCGGATGAACCCATTCAATTTACAAAGATACGAAATTAATTGAAAACCCCGATAGGGTGGTGTGATAATCCCACGGCAGACGCATCTTGTTTTTTCTTTTCAGACTTGCAAAACGATATAATTAATTCCCCATGTATTTATCGGGCGCGCCACAAAGGGCCGAAAAGAGGACTATCGTTAGTTCATTAATTGAGTAGGTCAGAAGATTATTGTAATTTAATCTTCTGACCTATTTTCCTTTCTACATACGCAGTTACATATGCAAATAGATAAGTATGCCGTAGATAATATAAAGCCAGATTATACCTTTCATGCGTAATAATTTTCATGACGTACTTTTATTTTTATATATTGCACAGCGGCAGGAAATGCCGTTATTCAGTTGTTAAAAATGCAGATAGTTCGAAGCTGTGCCGGTGCCCTTAAAACTCTACCTGAAGGGAAGTATTATTTTCGAGACAGCCCCGTTATGCCGTTTGATGTATATTCCTGAAGGTGGAGTATTGACATCATCTGTCACTGTCCGGCCGTTTAAGTCATATGTCGCATCATGGGAATGGTCATCAACCCTGATGGCATCTATTGAGGCTGAATCTTAGAAACTGTTTAAATTTAGAATTGAAAAAATGTATGCATGGTTCACTTGCAAGTCATATATAAATTTTATAATTTTGTGTGGCAGGTTGCTTTGTGTAGGACTGATTGATGCTCATGCGAAAGCATCTGTGACTATATTATTTATATAAAAGCGTTTGCTTGACGTTCTTTTTTCACGTTTCGGGATTTGGAAAAACAATCATTGTCATGGAGGATTAGGTAACATCGTATATCGGGTTTCAGCAATTGATATTTCATGAGTCTAAACGAGGATACGGATGTCAGTGTTATGCTCTCACGCTTTTTGATAACAGCCAAAGAGGAGAAGCGTTGGCTAAATTAAATTCAATAGTATGAAGCTGCTTCAAAACATGATTATGGTCATGTTGCCGTTGGTTATCGGCGTCAACGCCAAAGCTATTGAACAATATGACGAAACAAATCTGCCCGGTTTATGGGAGGTTGTAGAAAAACAGGGAACAACTCTCACGCTGAAATGGATTGAAGGAGAGCACGGCGACTGGAATTGGCTTTATTTAGGCGATATGCTTTTAACCGATAATAATGGCCCTATCTTTGATGCGGATGAATTGCCCAGCCCTGATGAGATTGATTATGGTTATCATATATTCGGCATGTCCGGATTCATAGCATCAACCAGGCCGGACGCGAATCAGGATGTTGGCATTACATGGGACATCAAGGACTTTTTTATCAGCAATGGCAACAAGCTGCATCTAACCGGTTGTGACGGCTGGGACGGTGTGCTACGTTTTGTAATAGAGGAGTTTGCTGACAATACCCTTAAAATCAAATCGTATGACGGAAATATGACGGCGACTTTAAAACGGGTTGAATCATCTGTTGTGAAGCAGGTTATCGCTGACAATAATACAGGTAATATCGAGGAGGTGTACACTATCAGCGGAATGAAAGCCGGCAAGAACACCAAGGGCATCCGTATTGTCAGAAGAAATTCAAAAACAACAAAAGAATTCAGCCGTTGACTGCCATAACCTGATAAAGTCTGCAGGCACAATCCAATCAAAACGGCATTTTTGGGAATCGTGTTGGATGGAAGCCGGAAGCACGACAGACCTCAGTCTTACCGCAAAAATCCCCAAGGGTACGCGAATAGGTTGCGCGCTCTTGGGGATTTGAGACATTTGAGGATATTTGCACTATTTTGCCCATTCTAAATCATGTTTGGCCTTCTCTATGAATTTCCCACGATAACCCCTGTCGGCATAGATGCGTCTTATCCATGGAGAAACAACGGCAAGCATTGCCGCGAGAGCGTATGCGGATTTGGAATCATGGATATTGGCTGGGGTGTGGAGGTCTTCGGAATGTTGCCATCTTTTTTTTGTTATCATGTTGTGTTTCACGTCCTTGGCTTTGTTGTTTCCGTCAATGACTTTTGGGAAACGAGGCAGAGCGGAACGGCAACTCTCGCTGTAGATGGCTCCTATTGTGGGGTGTGGTGATTCTCATCTTCTGAGTCAGACTTTCTCCACAAGCCTGTACTCCAGTTCAGAAAAAGAATCCATCGATCCCAGCGTCTGAAATAGTAGTGTACAGTCTGCCACTTAGGGTATTCGTCAGGCAGCAGATGCCATTGGCAGCCGGATTCATTTTAGTACCCCCCCCAGATGTAATTGCCTGAATCTAATGTTGCTATCTTGCATAATGGAAGATAAGGTGTGTTTTTATGTTGCAGCTTCGGGTAGATTGCTTATATGCGACATACGCACGACTCTGCCAGGAAGACTGAATCGTGCGTATTGGTAAATGTGTAAGTCTTTATTATCAGGATGTCAGATGTTATTCATCGTCAAGTGCCATGTAGTGTTCGCGGGGATGGTCGCAAGCCGGGCATTTTTCTGGCGGCTCGGTACCTTCAAAGATGTAGCCACAAACTAGGCATTGCCATTTTACAGGTTTGTCGCGTTTCCATACAGTGCCTTCCTTTACCTGTTTCAGGTAGCGTTCGAATCGTTTACGATGATGTTCCTCAACTTCTGCAATCGCGCGGAAATGTTCGGCTATTTCAGGGAAACCTTCTTCATCGGCAACTTTTGCGCTTTCAGTGTAAAGTTCGACACCTTCCACCTCCTCTTCATGGGCTGCGGTAGCCAGGTTGGAAGCCGTATCACCTATAACGCCAGCATCGACATTGAGGGGAACATTGACTGAGCCGCCCTCAAGTAATTTGAAAAATACTTTCCCATGGTTCAGCTCGTTGTCGGCAGTTTCCCTGAAGATTTCGGCAATGGGGAAATATTTTTCTTTTTCTGCCTGTTTGGCGTAGAAGGTGTAGCGGGTATAGGCCGACGATTCGGCCATATAGGCTATGACCAGGTTCTTCTCGGTCTGAGTGCCTTTAATGCTTTTTTTAGTTGCCATAATCGGTTGGAATAAAGGTTATGTCTCGAAGTCATGATAACTTCTTTGACTTAATGTTTAGAAGTAACTATTAAATAAACAATTTATTCCATCCAATGTTTGGGGCATTCCTTATTTTGCCGGGCTTTTCTTGTTGTCAGAGATAATAAGCAATGTGTCGTGTGGATGAAGGTGGATGCGTCCGTTAGGCACCATGTAGTTTGAACCTCGTTTAACCAGCATAACCAATGAGCCGTCGGGTAGTTGTATATCGCGTAGCGTGTTACCGTCGGCCAGATGTCGTTCGGTCAGTTTCATTGTCTGTAGCGAGGTCGGAAGCTGGTCATCGAGTTCTACCCCGAAATCATCATCGTCGGAGGCGGTTTCGTCAACGAGTTTGAGCATGCGTGCACTTCGTATAACAGTCGTTCCCTGGATAAGCAGTGATAGCAGGGTGACGAAGAATACGATATTGAAAATCTGCGATCCTCCTTCTATACCCTCCACAACCGGATAAGTGGCGAAAATTATGGGGACTGCGCCTCTCAACCCGACCCATGATACGAAACTTTTGGAGCGTAATGTAATCTTCCTGAATGGGGCAAGGCTGAGAAAAACACTTACCGGGCGTCCTATAAGAATCATAAATACACCAATAAGGAGCGACACCGGTGCCACTGCCAGCATTTCATGGGGATTGACCAACAGGCCGAGCATAAGGAAAACAACGATTTGTGCAAGCCATGTCAGGCCGTCCATGAATTTTGATACAGACCGTTTGCCGGGAATACAGGCATTCCCGATATATATACCGCAAATATATACGGCCAGATAGCCGTTGCCGTTCATGGCCGTAGTAGCGGCAAAGGTAAAGAACACTGATGCAAGAATCAGGATGGATGTCATGGATGCCGTCTGGTCGGAATCACCGATTGATTGGGCGCCATTTTTGCCGGAACGATATATCTTAATCAGCCACCTTGTGCCGTGTCCCAATGCGAACCCCATAGCACCGCCTATACCGAATTGCAATAACAGCTGGATTATAAGGTGTCCTGCGGATAGATGTCCGCCTGATGCTATCGTATCGATCAGGATGATGGTGAGCATATATGCCATGGGGTCGTTGGAACCGCTTTCCAGTTCAAGCATGGGGCGCAGATGGTTACGCAGTCCGACTTTCTGACTTCCAAGTATGCCGAAAACCGATGCGGAATCGGTTGAAGACATAGTGGCCGCAAGCAAAAGCGAAGGTAGCAGGGCGAAATGGATATTAGTCCATGACAGGCCGGAGAGCCACCAGACAAAAAATCCTGTTATCAACGCCGTGAGCAATACGCCTGCGGTTGATAATACAAGTCCGGGTAAGAGGACAGGCCGTATGGACGAGACTTTGGTTCCCATGCCACCTGAAAAAAGGATTATGCACAAGGCTATCATGCCGATAAACTGGGCTGTGTGCATGTCGCTGAACTGCACACCTAGGCCGTCGGTGCCGAACCCCATGCCAACAATGAGGAACACCAGCAATAACGGCAGCCCGATTTTATAACTTGTTTTGCCAAACAAAACCCCTGCAACCAGCAGGGTGGAGCCTATAAGCAGGATGTTTTCCGAGGTGATATAGTTCATCTGTTCAGGTGAGATGTATAGAGGTCAAAACGGGATTTCGATAACTGTGCCGTCCAAAGCCGGATGTATGCCTGTAGGCAGTGTTTTTATGAGGTCTGCAGTCAGCCCCATGTCATGGCTTATATGAGTGAGATATGCCTGCCTGGGGTTTATCTGCCTGATTATTTCCAGGCTTTCGCCAAGTGAAAGGTGGGAAATGTGTTCGGTGTGACGTAATGCGTTTATTACCAATGTATCCACACCTTTAATCGCTTCAATGGTTGCCTGCGGCACATGTTTTGCATCAGTTATATATGCCAACTGGCCGATTTTGAAGCCTGTTATTTCAAGTTTGTAATGATTTACAGGGAGGGGGAGCACTTCGATGCCATGTACCCTGAATGGTTGCAGAGGGCTGATGAGGTGTATGTCGTACTTAGGGACTCCTGGATAAGGGTGTTTTTTGAAGCTATAAGGCATCCGGCGTTTGAAATCGTCGGCAGATTCAGTAAGGCAATAAACCGGGAATGCTTCTTTGCCCCGGCAATAGGGACGTAAATCGTCCGTGCCTCCCACATGGTCATAGTGATGATGCGTTATCAGCAGTGCGTCAAGGTTGCCGTTGTGGTAACGCAGCATTTGCTCCCGGAAATCCGGCCCGCAGTCTATAAGCAGGCATGCATCATCGGTTTCGATTAGCGCGGAGCAGCGTAACCGTTTGTCGCGTTGGTCAGTCGACTTGCATACCGGGCAATCGCATAACAGCTGTGGCACTCCGGTCGAGGTGCCTGTTCCTAAAAATGTGAGTTTCATCGGCCGGTCATTTGCGTGTTTCTAGGTTGTTACTTGTTGAAACGTATCAACAGCCCGTCTTCGAAAATCAGATATACACCGTCGGAATATGTCCACCTCTCATAGGCTGCCGACTGGTCATGGCCGCGGTCGATGTTGCGCGGTGTTCCAAGTGCCAGGGATGCCTCATGTTTGGTCATGCCTTTTGCAACACGTGTGTTAACAATGTTGTTCCAGGTCTCATCGGAGATTCGCGGGTAGTTTGTACGTGGATCTGTGAAGGAGAAGAGGGAGGCAAATTCACGTGGTGCCCATCTATCTCCTGTTGCAGCCGACATATATAACGCATGTTCTTCGCCATTTTCGTCGTCGAACACAATCATATAGGGATAGATTTCATTTGCAGGAATAACATCCGTTATGGCTACTTTTACAAATTTCCGCCCGTTAACGGAGCTGCCGTCGCGGTTGAACCATAGCGGAGTCTTAACATAGAGGTCTTTCCCGCAAATGGATTGGCGAACGCTGTCGAGAAGGTCGAGGTCGATAGTGAACGGCACATCTATCTGAGTTCTTTCCTTCAGTTGGCCGATTGTGGCATTGGTGTTGTATCCGACAATGTTATCAGGTTTGCCGCAAACCGAAAACAACAGTTCCACAACCGGCTTGCCGGTCAAATCGGTTACTTCGCGGTAATTACGATAGGTTAAGGTGTCACCTTCGGAAGGCATGGCAGATGTTGCCCTTTCGCCCGACAATACCAGACCGATGCGTTCAGATGTCACATAGAGATGCTTTCCGTCGCGCCATTCTGAAAATCGCTGCGGTATAAACGAGTCAGCCAAAGACTCTTCGGGTGAAGAGTCTTCGGCTTTTTTCTCTTTGACTTCCTGATAGGTTATTTTCGGGGTCGATTCTACCCCGGTGAAACAGCCTGAAAGTAGTGGCGCGATAATGCAACCTAGAAAGGTTGCCGTGAGATTACGGGATATTTTCAAACGTCGTAATTTGATTAGTTGTTATTACTTGGGGCTTCGACAGGCGTGATACCGAGGTTTTGGAAAATGAATGAGTATATGTCGGCATATTCGTCGATAACCTTGGCAATCGGTTTGCCGGCACCATGCCCGGCCTTGCTGTCGATGCGGATAAGTTTCGGTGCGTCACCCGTATCTGAAGCCTGCAAAGTGGCAGCATATTTGAATGAATGAGCCGGAACGACACGGTCGTCATGATCGGCTGTTGTAACCATTATCGCAGGGTAGGGGGTGCCGTCGTTTTTGATATTGTGTAATGGGGAATAAGCGAGCAGATATTCGGCCATTTCGGGTGAATCGGCGCTAGTTCCGTAATCAGATGCCCAGTTCCACCCGATAGTGAACAGATGGTAGCGCATCATATCCATTACTCCGACGCGGGGAATTGCCACCCGGAAAAGGTCGGGCCGCATATTGGTGACGGCTCCGACAAGGAGGCCGCCGTTACTACCGCCTTCGATAACGATATGCTCAGGTTTTGTCCATCCTTCCTTGACCATATATTCTGCCGCAGAGATGAAATCGTTGAACACATTGAGCTTTTTCATCTTGGTTCCGGCTTCATGCCATGCTTCGCCATATTCTGCGCCACCGCGTAGGTTGGCTTGGGCATAGATTCCGCCGTTTTCAAGCCAAACTAGGCGGTTGGGGGAGAATGACGGTGGGAGGGATACGTTGAAACCGCCATAACCGTAGAGATATACGGGGTTGCTGCCATCACGTTTCAGACCTTTCTTATAAGTCAGGAACATGGGAATCTTTGTGCCGTCGACCGACGGGTAGAATACCTGTTCTGTCACATAATCATCGGTGTTGAATCCTTTTATTTCCGGGGTAGCCACCAAGGTGCTTTCGCCGGTTTGCTTGTCGAATGTGTAGATGCTTGACGGGTATAGGAATGACGAGAAGCTGTAGAACACCTCGTCGCTTTTGCTTGATGCCGAAATCCCTGTGGCTCCGTAAGTGGGGAGTTCTATATCACGAAGTTTTTTCCCGTCAAGGGTATAGATTGCCGGATGCGATGATGCGTCTTTTTCATAAGTCAGAATCATATCGTTGCCTGAACGCTCTACTGAAGCGAGCACACCTTCCTGTTCAGGCACAACTGTTACCCAGTTGGCACGGGCCGGGTTCGAAACCGGGGCTTTGACAATGCGGTTGCGTGGTGCGTCGGCTGATGTCAGGATGTAAATCTCATTGCCGATTACGTCGATCACGCTGTTGGAATAATTCTGTGACGGCTCGATTGCAACCCATTCAGAGCCATCACGGGTAAGGTCTTTCATCAGCAAACCGTCGCCAAATCCCTGGCCGCCTATATACACGAAGATATATTTTTCGTTATCAGATACTTTCGCTGTATGAAAATGTAACGGGTTTTCCTTATCTTCGAATATGACTTTGTCATCAGCCTGAGGGGTGCCGAGTTTGTGGTAATAAATCCGATGGTTTTCGTTGGCGTTGGAAAATTCTTTCCCGGCTTCAGGCCGGTCATAGGCGCTATAGAAAAATCCATCCTTCCACCATGCGGCATCAGTGAATTTTGCCCATTCGATATGGTCGTCGAGCAGTTTCCCTGTTTCGGTATCCACCACGAATATCTCAGTCCAGTCAGAGCCGCTGCGCGAAATTGTATATGCCATGTATTTGCCGTCGTTCGACATGCTTATGCCGGTGAGTGCCACCGTGCCATCGTCAGATAATGTGTTAGGATCGATGAACACTTCCGCATTGTCGCTTTTGAGGTCGTTGGTGCGATAAAGCACTGCCTGGTTCTTAAGGCCGTCGTTTTTAAAAAAATAGTAACGTTTGTCAGCACCTTTCCAAGGAGTTCCCTGCTTCACATAGTCATTGAATGTGGCTATGCGTGCGCGTAATGCATCACGGAACGGGATTTTGGAGAGATAATCGTTTGTCACCTTGCATTGGGCCTCAACCCAGCGTAAGGTTGCTTCAGCGGTGTCGTTTTCAAGAGGCCGGTAAGGGTCGGCCACGGTTACGCCGAAATATTCGTCGGTAGTGGCATCCTGTGGTGCTTTCGGGTATTTTGTCCCTGCGCACCCCGCAAGTGCAGCCGATGTGATTAATGCCATAGCTGAAATGGGAAGGTTCTTTTTCATGATTTACTATTTATAAGGTGAGTGACAATCATAATTCCAATCAATGGTCTGAAATCGGGATGTCGTTATGATTTTTTGCGCTTCAGTGCCGCTTTTTTAAGGTTAAAATGCAGCAGGACAATACAACCGAGGCAAAGCGCTGTGCCGCCGAAATACAGCAGGCCGGATGTAGCCCCGGATACATATGACGGCCAGCCGAGTACCACCATGACGATGAGGTAGATTAGCAGCAGGCCGGGTATAATTATTGCACGCATGTTAAATTGTGGTGTTACGCGTTGCGGTTATTGAAAATTGTTTTCGGAAAGTGTGCTACCTTGCCGGAATTATGGTATGGTTTTCCGTCTCTACAAGTTCATACGGGCATTCTTCAGGGTTGAACAGGCCGGCAAGCAGGTGGTTGTAGATTCGCTGGCAAGCCCATGCGTCGATGGCGGCATAGTGTTGCTGGTTCTCTGTAAGTTCCTGTGCTTCCCAGTTGGTAAGACGCTGGTTTTTGGATATCCTTTGCCTGAAAATTACGCCATATATTTTTTGCAAGCTGTTATCGGCTATTTGATAGTCTTTTACAAACGATTGCAATTCAACGAATCCCTGTGGGTTGAATGATGCAAGTTTGGATAATGAATGGAAATCGTCTTTCAGCGATAATCCGATTTTTTGAATGTCAGGGTTCTCTAAAAAACGCATAAAGTTGTCAAGAGAGCCGATTTGTTTGAGCCTGAATAAAAAGCATTCTTCTTCGGCCGATATTTGGGCAAGAGACACATTGTAGTGCCGGAATTTTTGAAATGAAGGCCGTGTCTCGGTGTCGAACCCTACCTGGGTTATCCGGTTAAGGTATGCCAAGGCGCTCCGGCTTTTTGCGGCGGAGTCTATTAGAATCACTTTCCCGGGGTATTTGACTTCGGGAAGTTCTGAAAGCTGTTGTTTCGTTATGCTCAACATCAGTTTGCAAGCGATTAATCAAACAAAACGGTGGGAATGCAAAGCCCCCACCGCTGTTTATCATTTGCAAAGATACGGAATTTCCGTTGTATTCTATATAACGACCGGTATTTAAATTCAGTTAAATTGCTCAATCGGTATATTGGGGACATCAATAATCCGGGTGTCAGGAAAGTGTAGTGACAAGTATCTGGATAGAAATGCACGGGTCTCTGCCGCAATTTCCTTATCTGTGTCGAAATGTCGGTTGTAAAGGATGTAGGGTAGTTGTATGTCGCGTTGTTTGATTGCTTCTAATGACAATATTGTATGATTTATAGATCCAAGTCCACCATGCACCACCAGGACAAGCGGAAGCTTCCGTGTTACCACATAATCGATGGTGAAGCAATCGTCAGAAATGGGTACCATAAGCCCTCCGGCTCCTTCTATCAGCACTACATCATATTTTTCTAAAAGCCGTTGTGTGGCATTATCAATAATGCTGAGGTTTATTTCTTTTCCGTCGATACGCGCTGCCAAATGCGGGGAGCATGGATAGCTGAAGATAACCGGGGCGGTGGTGTGGTCGATATCCTCGGGTAACATATCGATACCCATCAGTCGACGGTGCAGGTCGATATCTTCCGAAAATTCAAGGTTGCCTGTCTGGATGAATTTTTGTGTTATGACTTTTTGCCCGAGAACTGCCATCTGTTTGGCCCACCAGCCTGTGCAATAGCTTTTTCCTGCATCTGTGTCGATGCCGCTTATGAAATATGTCTTGCTCATAGGGGTTTATGATATTTTTTTGCTTGCTGTTAAAGCTTTTTGAACACAATGTGTAGCGGATGATAGGTGAGGGGTGCCGCACCGTCGGGAGCCAATGGATACCGTCGCAGCAGCCTTATAGAATCTTTGCTGCCTCCGGCGTCGCGACTGATGGCATTTACGCCTGTATGCTTTATGTGCCGTAAAGCGTCTGCAACGGTTGCAAATGTCATAGTGATGGTTTCTTCCTCGCTGACTAGCAGTTCCATTTTCCCTGTTGCCGCTTCTATTAATTGACAGGAGGTAGGATAACGGAGTGTGCGGCCTGTCGCTGCCGATATTTCACGATAGGTTTCGGGACCGAAAAATGAAAACGCGGCAATGCCGCCTGGACGTAGAACCCTGGCTGTTTCCCGGATGAATTCTGTCGGGGAGTTGAACCATTGCAGTGTTGATGATGACAGTATGATATTTATGCTTTCGTCAGGTAGCGTACGTATGGCGGTTTCCGCATCAAGGCATTCCAGGTTGACCGAAGGGGGAAGCTTCAGTGACGGTAGGCTTGCGATATCCCAAAGCGTTATATTGGAATTGCGGAGCGATGGCAGATATAATTCGGTAAGAGTCCCTTCTCCGGCCCCTACTTCCAATACCCTTGGACTGTCGGATATTGAAGGAAGGTGTGGGTATGTAAGTTCCCATAGTTTTCGTGCGGCAGCCTTTTGTGGTGTTGCATTAGAACCATATGTTCCGACCGCATTGGAAAACTTCTCGGCAACAAGTTCCTTGTCAATGACATATTGGTTTATGATTTGTTGCATATCGGGGAAGTGGGGCATCCCGTCAACTAAGTCGGCAGGAATCCCGTGCCAGGCATTTTGTTGGTTCTCCGATGGAAATATGGCATCTGAAAGCCCTACTATCGCATAATCCCATCTGGCATGTATGGCAGGCTGCAACGAGGCAAAAGTCCGTAGTTCATCAAGCATGCTGTCGAAACTGCGTTGCGGCTTCATCTGCTGAAAAGCCGCAAATGCTTCTGATGATACAAACATCCGGCGTTGGAACTTCCATATCGAACGTGGTGAAAGGTTCTGCAATGTGCCGTCAAATATGGCTTGCGGTATGCCGAATTTGTCATCGATATGCTTTTCAGTGCCGTTTACTGCAATTGTGCGTGTAATCGGCAGGCCGGAAGCCATGTTTAATAAATCAGTTGCGATCCTGACGCCGAACGACCATGCGATAACCACTATTTCACGGTAGGATGAAAGTTCGTTAATCAGGTCGGTAAGGTCTGTATCAGGAGAATATCTGCTATAATTGCTGATGGCCAATATGTCGTAACCGTTTTTAGAAAGTCCGGCAAAAGGGGCGGCATCCATTCCCCATCCGAGGAAAACAAGGATGAGGCGTGGTTTGGATGAATGCGAAATGTAAACTTTTTCCATTGCGTTGCATAGGTATGAAGGGATGTGACTATCCCTACATGAGGTCGTGAAGCGCACTGTCAAGGGCTTCGATGTCACGCGGCAGCATGGCTGATGACAGGCTGAACCGCAATCGTTCGGTGCCGGCAGGAACCGTGGGCTTCCTTATCGGCAGTGCTTTTATCCCGTAACGTGACAGCAATTGCCTGGAAAGCTCCACTGCCTTTTTGGGATTCCCGACAATAAGGGGCTGTATGTGTGATGCCTCTGTCGGGTTGGTAGTGTACTTAGATAATACTGTTTGAAGTTGCAGGCCAAGGCGTACCAGGTGTTCCCTGCGGTTGTCTTTCTGAATCAGGTTGCCGAGAGAGAACCGTGTCCAGGCAGCCTGCATAGGTGGGATGGCTGTGGAAAAAATGAAACTTCGGGCAGTGTTCACGAGGTAATCGTGCATGTCGCGGCTTACTATTGCGAATGCTCCCATTGATGCCGCTGCCTTCCCGAAAGTCCCTACGATGATATCGACTTCTCCGGGTGCACTGCTTGCAGCCGCAAGTCCCAGCCCTTTTGGGCCGATTACACCAAAGGCATGGGCTTCGTCGACATATAGCAATATATTGGGATACTCTTTTTTAAGGCGGAGTAAGCGCTCTATGTCGGCTTTGTCGCCATCCATACTGTAGACGCTTTCAACGATTACAAGTATATTTCGGTGTTGCGAGGCATTTTCATGCAGCAATTGTTCTAGATGGTTGAAATCATTATGTCGGAACCTGCGGAAAGGCGCGCGCGACAGGATAATGCCGTCGATAATGCTTGCATGTACAAGTTTGTCGGCAAGAATCATTGTGTTTCCGCCACCTGCGATTGAAGCGATAAGCCCGGTATTTGCATGGTAACCGCTGTTGAACAGCAACGCAGATGTGTCTCCGCCCCTATGTTTCCTGTAGAGAAGTGACAGGAATACTTCCAGATTGGTATATTCAATCTGCCTGGGTGCAAGAAGCCTGGCGGCCGATGATGTCAGTGGCACGGTTTGGGAAATGGGGTCGGCAAAAAATTTTGCCTGTAGTCCCGGTTCCTGTGCCAGCCCCATATAGTCGTTTGTAGAGTAGTCGGTCAGTGTCAGAGGGGCGACAGTAGGGATTTCCCGATAGTTGCCCTCCTCATGAAGTTTTTGAAGATATTCCCTTATTTCCATTCTCCGGAGTGTAAAATGTTCAACGTTTCGTGTGTCAGGGTGAGCATGTCGTCACGGGTTATTACATACGGGGGCATAACATATACCATCCTTCCGAACGGTCTTACCCAGATTCCGTGGCGAACGCACTCTTTTTGAAAACGCCCTACGTTGACAGGTTGTTTCATTTCCACCACTCCGATGGAACCAAGCACGCGTACATCCTGCACATCGTGCATTTCACGCGCCGGGGCAAGTCCTTCTTCCAAAGTATCCGCCATAGTGCTTACAATGTCTGCCATCGGCTGTGAGTTAAGCATGTCGAGCGAGGCCGAAGCCACAGCACAAGCAAGCGGGTTGCCCATGAATGTCGGGCCATGCATCATAACTCCGGCCTCTCCTTGGGATATGGTACAGGCAACTTCGTGGGTAGTCATCACTGCACTCATTGTCATATAACCGGCAGTCAGACCTTTGCCAACGCACATTATGTCGGGTTCAACACCGGCATGTTCCCATGCGAAGCATTTACCTGTTCTCCAAAATCCTGTGGCGATTTCATCAAAAATGAGGTATATCCCGAATTCGTCGCAAAGTTTGCGTGCTTCTCGCAGATATTGGGGATGGTAAAACCACATGCCCCCGGCACCTTGCACAATCGGCTCAAGAATCAAAGCTGCTATTTCACCGGCTTTGGATTCAAACAGTTCACGTAACGGTTGTATATCGTTGGGATTCCATTCCCCGTTAAAACGGGAGCGCGGCTGTGGCACAAAGAATCTTACAGGAAGTGCGGAGCCGAAAGCCCCGTGCATTCCGGTTACTGGATCGCATACGCTCATGGCATTCCATGTGTCGCCGTGATATCCAGAGCGTATAGTGGCAAAATTCGTTTTTTTATGGGAACCGCTTCGGCTGACTGCGGCCTGTACAGCCATTTTCATCGCGACTTCTGTTGCTACCGAGCCGGAGTCGGCATAGAAAATGTTGTGCATCGAAGGTGGTGCCATGGCAAGCAGCTTTTCTCCGAGTTCTACAGCAGGCTTATGCGTCAGTCCCCCGAACATGACATGGCTCATTTTTTCTATTTGAGCCATGGCGGCAGCATTTATAACAGGGTTGTTATAGCCGTGTATAACAGCCCACCATGACGACATGCCGTCGATGAGTTCTGTCCCGTCGGCCAGTTTTATTCTGACTCCTGAAGCGGAATCGACCATGTAAGTTGGGAGTGGGTCGATTGCAGAAGTGTAAGGGTGCCATAAGTGTTCACGGTCAAATGGGTCGTGTAACTGCGTCGGGTTCCCCAATAAAGTGCAGTCGTATGTTTGGGCAGTGTCGGGTGCCACGGTATTATGATTATGCATTGCTTTGCCTGGTTTTATGTAAACGCAAAGTTACAAAGAAATCGGGAGTGAATGAAATGTTGATAAGTTTTGAGGCGCGTAATGGGAAAATACATGCACAATCTTTAACTTTACATCGGAGACGGGATAGGCGGATTACTCGGCCACCCATTGTCGCTTGATAAAACTTTTTTCACATAAGTAAGTCATGAAAATTATTACGCA
>LUJQ01000026.1:57864-61005 GCA_001689485.1 Bacteroidales bacterium M6
CTCATCTTCAGTCGTGTAGCTCGCTACACTCCTTCATCTTCGGACAAAAATCGACTGAAAGTAGGCTCTCTGACAATATAAAATAATTTCCACGACTTACATATGAACCGGATAGGTAAACTATATTTCCGTTATGGCACGATGGGTTCTGCCAAAACTGCCTTGTTGCTGACAACAGCTTATAATTTTGAAGAACGTGGCTTACGGTATCTTTGTATGAAACCTGCTGTTGACACCAGGGAAGGGGATAGCGTAATCAGATCGCGCATAGGAATCGAGCGGGCATGCCGCTGGATATACCCGGATACGGATATATATGAATTCGCATGCGATTATTTCCGTCAGACCGGTTCTGTGGTGGAGTGGTTTCTGGTTGACGAGGCTCAATTCCTTACGGAGGTACAGGTAGACCAGCTGTCGCGTATCGTTGATGATTTCGGGTGCAATGTGGTTTGCTATGGTCTGCGTACGGATTTTCGTACCCGCTTGTTTGAGGGATCCCGTCGTTTGTTTGAAATTGCGGATACGATTGATGAAATCAAATCAACCTGTACATGCGGGCATAAAACAATTGTAAACGCCAGGATTGACGCCAACGGCGATATTCTAAGCGAAGGGGAACAGGTGGAAATCGGCGGAGATGGCCGGTATATAGCTGTTTGCCGCAAGTGTTGGCGTGACAGGCGTATAGCACAGGCTTCCCGTTTCTCGCTTCCTTTCCCGGAACTTCAGGATGCGGCAGAAGGCAGTTTATGTCAGGATGGGATTGTTCCTGAGTAAACAGCACGGACTTTACCCACCGGGAGTTTCCCCTCCATCAACAAGGGTATGCGCTCGGTGTCAGTTGAAATCCAGGCATCCATATTGTCGGAACTTACTGCCCCTCCTTCAGTTGTAAATGTGAAGGTTATGTGATATGCTGGATATTTTGACTTGCCGATTTTGACATCTTCCATCCCTTGGAAATGTATGGTCAGAATTTCCTTTTTCTTGCCGGAAAAAATATTCATCTTTACAGAGTCCCCTTTCTTCATAGTCGGGAAAGGTAGTTGGCGCATATAATAGAATGAACTGAGCATATCGAGTGTAACTCCCTCCGCTTCATGTATTTGTTCCGAATGCGTAACTGTTGTTTCCTTCTTGCGGCGGCGCCATAATTCAGCTTTCGCCTTTACATTGTTTCCCGAGCGGGTGTAATGCAATATGTCGCGGTCGTAGGCGCCACCTTCATGGGCTATTTTTTCATAATATATCGGCAGGAAATTGGACGAGTTTATCGTACCCATCAAGGTGTCGCGAAGCATGAATATGTTATCAGCCCAAGGAGCCGTGGCAGCTGTAAGAACGGCTTGGAAATCGTTTTTGGTAGAATGCGGTCGGGTAACCAGCGATACTGATCCGGCCTTTTTGTTAATCAGCCCCCATTTGTACATTACATCATAAGTGAGGCGTTCACGAGGCACGTTCCATCCAAAAGCACACGGTGCTGCCATGCACAGCAATATCGCGAGTTGTATAAGCGGAAATCTTTTCATAACTTTTTTTAGACACAAAAGCATGGATATGGTTTAGGGGGGATTGGTTGGAATCTCCGGGGTTTCAGCAGTCAATAACTTCCGAGTTGCTGTAATGTGCTGTGGCCTACATAATGGCATTCCATATGTCCTACTGACAAATTGCCGTTTATAACGAGCGGTATGCGCGTGCTGTCAGTTGATATCCATACATTCATATTGTCAGCTTTCACAGAACCCTGTGCGGAAAATGCCAACGAGATATGATATGTTTCATGCGATTCACCATTGAAATCGATGGGTTCAATGCCGAGATATGATATTTCAAGACTTTCTATGTGCCGGCCATTTGAAAGATTGATTCTGAATGACTGCCCGGGTGTGTATGACCCATATTCAATCTGTCGCATGTAATAAAAAACGGCCAATAGGTCGATGGTAAGGCCGGAACCGTAGTCGCTTACATGTGACCGCAGTACTTTGCCGTCGGAAAGGCGTCTCACAACAGGCCCGTCTTTTGATGGCCCTGCGGTATCATATGTTATTGTCTCAATGGCGAACCGTCCGCTTTCGTGATAAAGTGATTCGTTGTTATTGCTGGTTATGTTTTCTGACATAATGGAGCCTGTTATAGTATCAACGGCTTCATAATAGTGCCCTAGCAAATCGACCGACTTGCCTGAAAGAGTTGCCGTAAACGTGTTTCCGGCAATATCATTATGAGTGGTAAGCGTGGCAATGCCTACGTTTGCATCGATAAATCCCCATTTGAACCTTACTCCATAGTTAAGGGATTCGTCAGGAACAGTCCAGGCTGACATAAGCAGTGTGGTACATAAAGCCAAAAGGCTTTGAGCTATCCGTTTCATAATCGTAATCAGATTAGTTATAAACGAAATCTACCAAAGGGATTGTGTGTAGGTCTGCTTTGCGTCCGTATATCCGCTCGCTGACCAGTTCCGATATATTTATTAATGGAAGAGGGTAATCCTTAAGGAATGTGTTTTCAACCCGTAAGGCCAGCATGCCTCTAAGTGCGCCTATTGCAGCACTATACATCAATGTCATTAGGCGTGGATGTAAATAGGACGCGTCCTCTGCGCCAGTTGTGCTATATGGGGACGGATCTACATCGAAAATAACTTCGATATTATAACACAATATTCGGTGCCGCAATAAATTACGTGTGTAATGATAACAAGTTCCCACAATCAGCGAAACCTGCTTTTTTTCAGTAGCAGGAATAAATCTTGATGTAAGGGATACGGAAATCCCGCCATCGGTGTACCGAAGCAATTCCCACCGGCTGATGCTGTTGGTAGCTGCCAGTTCCCTTATCTTTGCAATTCGTATGTCGTATTCTATATCTTTCACATAGAACAAACATTTAACCAATATTAATGGTTCAGTGCTTGTTCGTAACTATTCAGCGAAATCCTTTCTTGATTTTCAGACGCTTGCCAATGCGCCAATTTCATAAATCACAGAAAATGGATGTTATTTTTGTTGGTCTCAAAAATAACATATTTGATAAGTCATTGATTATTAGTATTATTTGTTTTACTTATTCGCTGAATAGTTACGCTTGTTCTGTGTTATTATAAGTAAGTCATGAAAATTATTACGC
>LUJQ01000026.1:61066-61196 GCA_001689485.1 Bacteroidales bacterium M6
TTCAGTCGTGTAGTCCGCTACACTCCTTCGTCTTCGGACAAAAATCGTCTGAAAGTATGCTCTCAGATAATATAAAATAATTTCCACGACTTACTTAATTCGGCAGGTTGGACATTTTGGGTGATGGATT
>LUJQ01000031.1 GCA_001689485.1 Bacteroidales bacterium M6
ATTATTACGCATAAAACCTATAATCCGGCTTTATATTCTCTGCGGCATCCTTTCGCCGCTTTTTATCTTCATCTTCAGTCGTGTAGCTCGCTACACTCCTTCATCTTCGGACAAAAATCGACTGAAAGTATACTCTCAGACAATATCAAATCATTTCCACGACTTACTTATTATATGGGTCAGACAATGGCGATTGAAGGATTAACCAGCGACAGGCGGTGTGTGGCTCGCGAGGTGGCGGTGTAGAGCCAGCGATAAAAATCAAGCGATTTATAGGCTTCAGGGGGTATATAGCCCATATCGACGAACACAGAACCCCACTGGCCACCCTGAGCCTTGTGACATGTCACAGCATAGGCATATTTCACCTGTAGCGCGTTATAATGCGGGTCGGCTTTCAATGCATCGCGCACAGCGGTTGGTGATGCCGTTGCCGGAAGCCCGGCAGCAGCAACCGCCCTGTCAACAAGTTTCTGTTGCTTTTCATAAGGGAGATAAGCGGTGTCGGTTGTCAGGGTGTCAAGATTGATTTTTGCATTAAGATAGGAGTCGTGGTCAGGGAAATAAAGCTTCACATCGGCAAACAACATGTTGTCGCATTGCTCGGTAGCAAAGACATCTTCAACAATAGCCGTTTCCCCGTTGGCAACGAAATCCATAGCCCTTGCTGGCGGCGCATCACTACCGGCGGCCGAAGTATCGACCGGCGGCGCATCCGTCTCTATCACCGAACGGCGTGTCCAATAGTAATTGTTTTTCGACACAATCAGTCGCTCCCCTTTTACCAATATGTCGTCACGGTCATATATGACACGCCTCACCGCCAGGTTGAAATCTACGGCACGGCGGTTGGAACGGGTCACAATCACCGTTTCCCCTTCCCCATATTCCTCAAATGATTTCTGCAAAGCCTCCTCCAAATCCTCAGGAGCCACAACCGCCATATCATTGAAGCCTGTAACCCTCATTTCCGGTTCGGGAAGCGGCGTTTTTTGCAACGCACGGCGCAAAAGGGTGGCATTATAAAGAATCCCCGACCGGCTCTTCTGACGCACCGTCTTGGTCATCACGGCGCGTGTCACCCTCAGGCCCATCTCCTTCAATACCGCAATGCTCATTGCCGGTGATTCCTCAAGCCCAACAGGCGGCAGCTGCGCGGTGTCACCCAAAAGGATAAGTTTGCAGTTCACACCGGTATATACATACATCACAAGGTCCTGCAACAGATTCATCCCCCCGTCGGCACCGTCGCCTATCATTGATGCCTCGTCGACAATGAACACCGTGTTGACATGCTGGTTTTGGTTCACCCTCGCCACAAGCTTGCCATCAGGCCCGACTGAAGGCGCCCTGTAAATTTTACGATGGATGGTGTGGGCGGGCAGCCCTGTGAAATTAGAGAACACCTTCGCTGCTCGCCCTGTCGAGGCAAGCAACACCGTCGGTATCCTTATAGCATTAAGGGAGCGCACAAGCGCTCCCATAACAGAAGTTTTTCCAGTTCCCGCATAACCGTTTAGAAGAAACACGGAATCCTGCGGGGTATGTGCCGAACAGAAACGCGACAAAGCCGCCACCAGCTGGATCTGCTGGCCGGTCGGCTCAAACGGCAATTGGTCGAGAACCAGCGTCGCGAATCCATGTATATCCATAGACGTAGGGGGATAATGGGCAAGCCTTGCTATTTAACACTCCATTCCACCCCGTCCTTCGTATCCTTCACGGCAAAACCGAGATCTGCCAGACGGTCGCGGATAAGGTCGGAGGTAGCCCAGTCCTTTTTTGATTTGGCTTCGGAGCGCACCTGCAACAAAAGGTCAACCGCGCCACGATAAGGGTCGAGAGCCTTTGTGTCGGCAACATCGGCAGCGTCGGGACGCATTCCGAGTATATCGAAAAGGAAAATATCAAACAAACGGCGCAACTTTCCTACATCGGCACCGGAGGCAGTGGCATGACCGTCGCGAACCTTGTTGATTATGCCTACAGCTTCGAAAAGGTGGGCTATCACGATGGGGGTATTCAAATCGTCGTCGAGAGCCTCGTAGCATTTCGCCTCCAACGCATCGACATCGGCACTGACCGTGGATTCGGACGACACCTTTACGTCGGCCAGTCGTTTCCACCCTTCCAGCATGCGGTCGAGGGCTTTTTCCGATGCCTGCAAGGCTTCGTTGGAGAAATCGACGGTCGAGCGGTATTGAGCCTGAAGGATGAAGAAACGTATGGTCATCGGCGAATAAGCCTGCGTAAGCAACGGATGCGACCCTGTGAAAAATTCATCAAGGGTTATGAAGTTGCCAAGCGATTTGCCCATCTTCTGCCCGTTGATGGTTATCATGTTGTTGTGCATCCAGTAGCGCACACTGTCATGGCCGTGGTGGGCAACGCTTTGGGCAATCTCGCATTCATGATGGGGGAATTTAAGGTCCATCCCACCGCCGTGGATATCAAACGTTTCTCCGAGATATTTCTCACCCATCGTGGAGCATTCGAGATGCCATCCGGGGAAACCGTCGCTCCAAGGCGACGGCCACCGCATTATATGCTCCGGCTGTGCCTTTTTCCATAGCGCGAAGTCAGCCGGGTGATGTTTCTCCTGCTGGCCGTCGAGGGTACGCGTTTCCGAAAGGAGTTCGTCGATATTACGGCCCGACAACTTGCCGTAATGATGGTCGGCATTGTACTTGGGCACATCGAAATAAACCGAACCGTTGCTTTCGTAAGCATATCCGGCATCCTGAATTTTCTTGATATATTCGATTTGCTCGATTATATGGCCCGAAGCGTGCGGTTCGATGGATGGGGGCAGCACATTTAACCGCGCCATGGCATCATGGTAGCGGTTAAGGTAGTGTTGCACCACTTCCATCGGCTCCAGTTGCTCAAGGCGTGCTTTCTTAGCGATTTTATCCTCACCTTCGTCGGCATCATGTTCTAGATGGCCTACATCGGTGATGTTACGCACATAACGCACGGCGTAACCCAGGTGACGGAGATAGCGGAACAGCACATCGAAAGTAATTGCCGGACGTGCATGCCCGAGATGGCCGTCGCCATAAACCGTCGGGCCGCACACATACATTCCCACCCTTCCCTCATGAAGGGGACGGAACAGTTCCTTGCACCTCGAAAGGGAGTTATAGATGCACAGATTATGCTGTTTCATCGTTAATCGAAGATTTGATTTCTAAGATGTTTATAAATAATTCCCGATTAGGGGGAACACCTGCCTGCGGCAGGTATTGAATCAAAGTAAGGATGCACCCTGGTGCATCCCTACGTTATGACATGGCTTATTACAGCCGCCTCGTTTTAACCCGGATGGCGAAAGGGCGGGTGCTGTCATAAGTCATCGTGACTTAACGGCATCAAGCCTGGAACGGGTTGGGTATATTGCCGTTTGAAGAGTTGTTACGGGGTGTTTTCCGCTCGATTTCGCCATAAGTGGTCTCATACTTCTGGATGTTGTCACGAAGGGCGAACAGAAGGTTTTTGGCGTTTTCGGGATTCATGATTATGCGGCTCTGCACACGTGCCTGGGGCATATTGGGAGCCACATTGATGAAGTCGATGAAAAATTCACCGGGGGTGTGCGAAATCACAGCGAGGTTTGAATAGTTGCCTGAAGCGATTTCGGGGGTAAGCTCGATTTTTATTTCTTGTTTGTTATCTGCCATGATGTTTTGATTTTATAAGGTGTTAAATTGTTTTTGTCATATTCTCTTATAGATTGTCTGACGGTCAGGAATCCGACAGCCGGATTAACGCGTCAGGCAAACATACTACAAACTTAATGATTTTTTTCGACCAATGCAACCCTTTGTCACCAGGTTTTCATTCGGCAGGGGCCTCTGACGGTGTCGGATTCTCAACAACAAATGTGTCGAGCGCGGGAATATTGGAGTTGCTTACACGTATGCGCAACCCCTTGCAGCCGGGGGTGTTCCACATAGACGTCACATCGAAAGCCGCATAATACTGACGGCTGAAATTAGGAACGTCGGCCGGACGTTTGTGATACAGGTAGGCTGTGGGATATTCATCACCTATAGTTGCCTCGTCAACAACAAGGGAGAACATCCGGGGTGCCGTATCATAGGTCATGCGCAACCGCATGCATACTTTGTTACCGGCCCGCCACAGACTCATCAGGTAAATCGGCTCGCTGTCCCATCCGTCGAGTTTCTCGGTGGGCGACTTCATCAGGGGGGAGTTGTTCACCGTGCCGTAAGCACTAACCTCTATCGCCCCCGGTTTATAAGCCTCCCCGGCAAGGGGGGTATAGGCCAAAAACACCGATTCCCCTAATTCGACAACCGAGGTGTTTATAACAGGCGACGATGTGGTAAGCGTCACGGGCTTTACGGCATCAGGACGCCAAAGGGCAAAAACCGTCCCCGTACCGTCCTGGGCGACAAATTCCACAATATCGTAAAGAGTGGCATTATGCACCTCGGCCTTATCCTCATCGTCACACGCCACCGTAAGCGATGCCAGGACCAAGGAAACAACCGACATGACCATCACCCTCAGGATGTCACCAAAGCGCGCACAAGCCTTTTTCTTAAAAAATGCATAAGTCATAGTAGCGATTATGAATGGTCTTTATTGATAGTGATCGAACTTATGATTCCGTCGGTCATGCGCACCACCCGGTCGCAATCGGCAGCGAGCCCTTCATCGTGGGTCACGATTACGAATGTCTGCCCCATATCGCGCCGCAATTCGAAAAACAAACGGTGAAGTTCCTTGCGGTTGTGGCTGTCGAGGCTTCCTGACGGCTCGTCGGCAAGCACCACCGAAGGGCGGTTGACCAACGCCCGTGCCACGGCGGCACGCTGACGTTCCCCGCCTGAAAGTTGCGAGGGGCGGTGCGCTGCCCGTTCCGCAAGACCGAGGTAATCAATCAGTTCCGATGCACGGGCAAACGCTTCCTTGCGGCGCATCCCGCCGATAAGTGCGGGCATTGCCACATTTTCAATCATGGAAAACTCCGGCAGGAGCTGATGGAACTGGAACACAAAACCGACCGACGAATTGCGGAACCTTGCCAATTCGTTCGACGAAAGCCCAGAAAGGTCGCGCCCGTCATAACTGACTTTGCCGGAATCCGGCCGGTCGAGTGTGCCCATGATATGGAGCAACGTGGTCTTACCTGCACCGCTAGGCCCTACAATCGACATCACCTCCCCCGCTTCCACGTCAAGGCTCACCCCACGGAGCACCTCCAGGCGGTCGAAACTTTTGCGTATGTCGCTAAGGGAAATCATATGCGGGGATACACGTGGAATATCAGGTTTTATCAGTCAAGATGGTCGGCAAGACGCGCTATAGCCAAATCGGCACGGACTCGTTTGTACAGAATATCGTAAACGGTGTCCGCTATCGGCATCGAAACCTCGTAACGCTGGTTGATTTCGTGTATGCACTTCGCGCCGTAATATCCTTCGGCTGTCTGTTCCATCTCCATCATGGCAGCTTTCACAGAGTAACCTTTCCCAATCATGGAACCGAAGTTGTGGTTACGGCTGAAGCGGCTGTAGGATGTAACCAACAGATCGCCGAGATACACGCTGTCGCATATATTGCGCGGCCTCGGATTAACAGCATCCAGGAAATGCCCCATTTCACGGACGGCGTTCGACACAAGCATGGCCAGGAAGTTATCCCCCTTTTTCATGCCGTGTACGATTCCGGCAGCTATGGCATACACGTTCTTAAGCACACCGGCATATTCCACACCGTCAACATCGGTTGTCGATATGGCATGGCAGTTTTTCGACCCGCAAAGGCAACGCCCGAACCGTTTGGCCGCCTCGCTGTCCTTACACCCTATTGTGAGATAGGACGGACGGTCGAGTGCCACCTCCTCGGCATGGCACGGCCCGGAAACCACCAACAGGCGGTGATCGGCCACATGGAACGTTTCGCGCATATAATCCGTTACCAGCATGTTTTCACCAGGCACGATACCCTTGACCGCCGACACGACGAACTTGTCGCTTATGTCGACATTCAGTTTCTCCAAATGGCTTTTGAAATAGGGCGAAGGCATCACAAGCAGTATTGTGTCGGCCTCCCGGGCCACATAATTTATGTCGGATGAGAACTCTATGCGGCGCACATCGAACTGCACATCGGTAAGATACGCGGGGTTATGCCCTAACCGTATAAACTCCTCTATGCGGTCGTCGCGACGCATATACCACAATATTGTCTCACGGTTGCGGAGAAGCAGTTTGGCCAGGGCGGTGGCCCAGCTGCCACCACCCATAACTGCCACGCGTCCGGGAAAATCTTTCGATAACATATTCAGAACCGTTATATCAGGCTGTTTTTAAAATATACCCTAAACCGGGGTTGACTAAAAAAGCCCTATGTTCATAATCATTCGTATAACCAATGGCCTACCCGCCGTTATTCGGCGGATTTCTCACCAACCCATGCGGCAACATCTTCGATAGCCGGATTTTTCAAACCCAGCTTGAATTTTTTGTTGATACCGCACAATTCCTGGTGGAGTTTGCCCGGAACGGCCGAGGCAAGAGCCTCGACGGTGAGGATACCGGCCTTTTGAAGGGGCGCGACCCATTCGGCAGGTACACCTAATGCGGTGTAAGCCTCCTCTTTGTCACGACGGGCCACCTTTTCGGGTCTCATCTGTGGGAACAACAAAACCTCCTGTATGGTTGTCTGTCCGGTCATGAGCATCACAAGGCGGTCCATACCGATACCCATACCCGATGTGGGGGGCATACCGTATTCCAGCGCACGGATAAAGTCGTGGTCGATAATCATGGCCTCGTCATCCCCCTTCTCCGAAAGACGCATCTGCTCTACAAAGCGCTCATACTGGTCGATGGGGTCGTTAAGCTCCGAATAGGCATTGGCAAGTTCCTTGCCGTTGACCATCAGTTCGAAACGCTCGGTAAGCTGCGGGTTCTCGCGATGACGCTTGGTCAGCGGCGACATCTCGATAGGATAATCGATTATAAATGTAGGCTGGATATAAGTCCCCTCGCACTTCTCGCCGAAAATCTCGTCGATAAGCTTCCCTTTGCCCATGGTGTCGTCAACATCGATACCCATCCCCTTGGCAGCGTCGCGGAGTTCCTCCTCGCTCTTGCCGTCGATATCGAATCCTGTATGCCCCAGAATGGCATCGCGCATCGTAACCCTTGGGAAAGGTGCCTTGAACGAAATCACATTGTCGCCAACCTTTACCTCTGTCGTGCCGTTCACCTCCATACAGATACGCTCAAGCATCTTCTCGGTAAACGCCATCATCCAGTTATAATCCTTGTAGGAAACATAGATTTCCATGCAGGTAAATTCGGGGTTGTGCGTGCGGTCCATCCCCTCGTTACGGAAGTTCTTTGAAAACTCATACACACCTTCGAACCCGCCTACTATAAGGCGCTTCAGATAAAGTTCGTCGGCGATGCGGAGGTAGAGAGGGATGTCGAGAGCATTGTGGTGGGTGATAAACGGACGTGCCGACGCACCTCCGGGAATCGACTGGAGGATAGGGGTTTCCACCTCCATGTAGCCATGCTCGTTGAAATAATTGCGCATCGAGTTAAACACCTTGGTGCGCTTGATGAAAATATCCTTTACGCCGTCGTTGACAACGAGGTCGACATAACGACGGCGGTAACGGAGTTCGGGATCTTCAAAGCCGTCGTAGGTCACACCGTCCTTGACCTTCACAATCGGGAGCGGACGCAACGACTTACTGAGCACGGTCAATTTGCGGGCATGGATGGAAATCTCACCGGTCTGAGTGCGGAACACATAGCCCTCGACACCTACAAAGTCGCCGATGTCGAGCAGCTTTTTGAACACGACATTATAAAAGTCTTTATCCTCGCCCGGACATAGCTCGTCGCGGTTGATATATACCTGTATGCGCCCTTCGGCATCCTGAAGCTCCATAAACGAAGCCTTACCCATTATGCGGCGACCCATCACACGGCCTGCCACACTCACCTCGCGCGGGGCAGGTGCGTCGGGAAGCGCGTTCCCTTCGGCATCCACAGGGATGTCGGTGAAATTTTCCTTAATCTCAGAGGTATATCCGTTTACCTCGTATTCGGCTGCGGGATAAGGGTCTATACCCATCTCACGCATTTTCGCCAGCGACTCGCGGCGCACAATCTCCTGCTCACTAAGTTCGAGTACGTTCATTTTCCTTATATTTCCAACGTTCGTCTTTTGTATTTTCAATCTCTGCCATCCGGCAAATTCAAACCCGGCGGCGGTTAATTCGGAAAGGCATATATCCGGCACCGCTATGACTTGAAGCCAAGGGCCTAGCCCACTGCTTGCGGAACCACACGCCACACCAAATCTACCGCAAAGTTAAGAAATAACGACTAATAAACCTCCCTCCCTTCCACCAAAAACACCCTGCTCGAAAAAAACCATTGAAAAACATGAAAAATTCCCCTAGGCACACAGAAAATACTCCGAAAATTTTGCAGTATCAACAAAACCCACTATCTTTGCACAGCAAAACAAAACCACGGGGTACTAGCTCATCTGGCTAGAGCGCGACACTGGCAGTGTCGAGGTGAGCGGTTCGAGTCCGCTGTACTCCACCACCACAAAGCTGTTAACTATTGATACTTCAATCAGTTAGCAGCTTTTCCTTTTGTAAGGACACAACATCTGCCACGACCAGGATTCCCGAAAGAGGCAGGGTGTCAACCCAACCAGCGCGCTCTGACATAACCCCTATCCTAAGAATGCCAAACGATTTATAGAATAAAACGTTTTTATATAGGAAAGAATCTTTATCTTTGCACATATAACACAACGGACTATGAAGCTGATTGAACTGAACATGGATAAAATCATT
>LUJQ01000019.1:0-138 GCA_001689485.1 Bacteroidales bacterium M6
AGATTACCGAAATCCTCGACTAATATCCTGCTGCCGCAAGGCATCTGATATAGCGATACAAAGCCCTGGCGGAAGAGTCTGTTTCCGCAAACCCCGAAGCCGGGGCTTATACACGGGTTTAGCTCAGTTGGTAGAGCA
>LUJQ01000019.1:177-8668 GCA_001689485.1 Bacteroidales bacterium M6
GTCGGGAGTTCGAGTCTCTCAACCCGTGCCAAAGCAATCGAAATGAAGAAATTGAAATTACTTACGAATATAGAGGAGTCTTATGACGAGTTACGCTATAAGACTTCTTGGCCTACTAAGACGCAGTTGATCAAGAGCGCTTGCATCGTGATGATAGCTTCCGTGATTATCGCTTTGATAATTTTCGTCATGGATCAAGTGGTTGACAACATCATGCACCTGATTTACAGCCTCGGCAAGTAATCTTTAAAAGTGGAATAAAATCAATGGCTGAAACAAAAAGAGCATGGTACGTTCTGCGTGCCATTTCGGGAAAGGAAGCTAAGGTCAAGGAGTTGCTCGAAGGGGCGATGAAGAATACCGACCTTGGCAACCACGTTTTCCAGGTGTTGATTCCCACCGAAAAGGTTCTGACCATTAAGAACGGAAAAAAGGTTGTCAAAGAGAAGAACCTCTATTCCGGTTATGTGTTTGTAGAGGCTGAGCTTATCGGTGAAGTTGTGCACGAGCTGGTTAACACCACCAATGTTATTGACTTCCTTAAAGGTCGCGGTAAGGATGCGAAACCCGAACCGTTGCGTGAGAGCGAGGTTATGCGCATGCTTGGCACAGCTGACGACATCAATGAGAATATCGAGGAAGGCGTGAACGATTATATGGTCGGGGAGATTGTAAAAGTCAATTCCGGCGCGTTCAACGGCTTTAACGGTAAGATTACAGAGGTGTTGCCCGAGAAGAAAAAACTCAGGGTCATGGTCAAGATTTTCGGCCGCGAGACTCCTTTGGAGTTGGAAAACTCGCAGGTTGAACGCGAATGACGCAAGTCGAGCAGTAAGCCCTTCGTCGCCCTAGGTGACAAAGGGTTTTAATGCGAGAAATGCGTTGGTTCGCCTCGTTCGTTCCCCAGGCGAAGTAAGTGCGGCAGGTATAGGTGATTACATATTTAGGAATACATTCCTGTACCGGCCGACAGGGCTGACCCGACGAGGGAAAGACCGCGAACCGGCATGAGAATCGAAAGTCCATAGTGTTTTGGACAGCGTTCGCAAGTAAAATGCGCCCGTGAGGGGCGCGGCAGAAGTGGTTACGCACTTTGGCCGTGACAACTCAAGGCGCGATTCGTAACACTAAATAATGATTTTGAAACAATGGCAAAAGAAGTAGCCGGACAGATCAAATTGCAGATTAAGGGCGGCGCGGCAAACCCATCACCTCCAGTAGGTCCCGCACTTGGCTCCAAGGGTATCAATATCATGGAGTTCTGCAAGCAGTTCAATGCCCGCACTCAGGACAAGGCCGGAAAGGTTCTCCCTGTAATCATCACCTATTACACAGATAAGAGCTTCGATTTCATCGTAAAGACTCCCCCTGTGGCAATCCAGTTGATGGAAGCAGCGAAAATCAAGAAAGGTTCCGCTCAGCCTAACCGTCAGAAGGTGGCAGAGCTTACATGGGAGCAGGTTAAGACGATTGCAACCGACAAAATGCCTGACCTCAACTGTTTCACTGTTGAATCGGCAATGCGTATGGTAGCCGGAACGGCCAGAAGCATGGGTATCACCGTAAAAGGGGCATTCCCTGAAAACGTTTAAAAACTTCAATTGAAATGGGTAAACTTACAAAGAATCAAAAGTTAGCTTTAGAGAAGATTGAAGCCGGGAAAGCCTACTCGCTCGCCGAGGCCGCAGAGAAAGTAAAAGAAACCAACTATGCCAAGTTCGACGCTTCGTTCGATATCGACGTGCGTCTGGGTGTAGACCCCCGTAAGGCCAACCAGATGGTTCGCGGCGTGGTTACCCTTCCTCACGGAACAGGCAAACAGGTTCGTGTTCTTGTACTCTGCAACCCCGATGCTGAATCAGCCGCTAAGGCAGCCGGTGCCGACTATGTCGGTCTGGACGAATATATTGATAAAATCAAAGGCGGATGGACTGACGTTGACGTTATCATCACCCAGCCTGCGATTATGGGTAAAATCGGTGCGCTCGGACGTATCCTCGGCCCCCGTGGTCTTATGCCCAACCCCAAAAGCGGCACTGTCACCATGGATGTGGCAAAGGCTGTTGAGGAAGTCAAGAAGGGCAAAATCGACTTCAAGGTTGACAAGAACGGTATCGTGCACACATCGCTCGGCAAAGTTTCGTTCACTCCCCAGCAGATGAAGGAAAACGCGCGCGAGTTCATCAATACCCTTATCAAACTCAAGCCTTCTACGGCTAAGGGTACGTATATCAAGAGCATTTATCTTTCGAGTACGATGGGTCCCGGCATCAAGGTCGACTCCAAGACCATTGACGATTAATCACAAAAAAGTTGACGACAATGAAAAAGGAAGATAAAGGTATAATCATTGATAAAATCGCAGAAAACCTCAAGGAGTACGGCTGTTTCTACCTTGTTGAGACTGCCGGGCTGAACGCCGAACGCACTTCGGAACTGCGCCGTGCATGCTTCAAGGGTGATATCAAGCTTATGGTAGTGAAGAACACCCTTCTCCACAAAGCCCTTGAAAAGGTAGGCGGCGATTTCGACGAACTCTATCCTGCTCTCAAAGGTGCCACTTCGATTATGTTCTCCAATGTGGGCAATGCGCCTGCAAAACTGCTGAAGGATTTCGTTAAGAAGGACGATGTTCTTCCCCGCCTGAAAGCAGCTTATGTGGAGGAAACAGTTTATGTTGGTGCAGACCAACTCGACACCCTTGCAAGCATCAAGAGTAAGAACGAGCTTATCGCCGACGTTGTGGCCCTGCTTCAGTCGCCTGCGAAGAATGTCGTTTCAGCCCTCACGTCGGGTGGCAGCAAGCTTCACGGCATCCTCGAAACCCTCTCCAAAAAAGAAGACTAAATCATCACTTTACGAACAAAACAAATAAAACATACTAAAATGGCAGATTTAAAAGCTTTCGCAGAACAACTCGTTAACCTCACCGTTAAGGAAGTAAACGAACTCGCTCAGATCCTCAAGGACGAGTATGGCATCGAACCCGCAGCTGCAGCTGTTGCAGTAGCAGCCGGTCCCGCCGCTGGTGCACCCGCCGCTGAAGAAAAGACCTCGTTCGACGTGGTTCTGAAATCGGCCGGTTCAGCTAAGCTCCAGGTTGTTAAGCTCGTTAAGGAACTTACCGGTCTTGGCTTGAAGGAAGCTAAGGAAATGGTTGACGGCGCACCCAGCGTTGTTAAGGAAGGTCTTGCTAAGGCAGAGGCTGAGGATCTCAAGAAGAACCTCGAAGAAGCTGGTGCCGAAGTAGAGCTTAAATAATAACGAACCTGCCCAACAGGCGTTCAGGTTAAGTATCTGCCATGAGGCAGATACTTAACCTTTTTGCGTAACAATAGGGCTTTATTTAACAAAGTTTGTGATAGTTTTTTTAAGTTTATTTTTATTTAACTGTGACAAACTGCTTGTTATATAGCCTATGTCGTGGGCTTTAGGGCTTGTAAACCAGGACTTTGGACAAGCTGCGACAGACCCTGCGCCGGTAGGCTGCTTCTCTCCCTGAATCCCATAGGATTACCAATTACGCAGAACACGTTTTTCTCTTTCCAAAGAATTATTGAGTTCCCCTAACAAAACCAATAGATGTCATCAACAGTTAAACCACGCGTGAACTTTGCCACGGTAAAGAACCCGCTACCTTATCCCGATTTCCTTGAGGTGCAATTGAAGTCGTTCAAGGACTTCCTGCAGCTCGACACTCCACCCGAGAAGAGGAACAACGAGGGACTCTACAAGGTGTTTGCAGAAAACTTCCCTATTGCAGACACTAGAAACAACTTTGTGCTTGAATTCCTCGATTATTATATCGACCCGCCGCGTTACACCATAGAAGAGTGTCTGGAGCGTGGTCAGACTTACAGTGTGCCCCTCAAGGCAAAGCTGAAGCTCTATTGCACTGATCCCGACCATGAGGATTTCGCAACCGTCATACAGGATGTGTATCTCGGCCCGATTCCCTACATGACCGAGAAGGGTACTTTCGTTATCAATGGTGCGGAACGTGTCGTGGTGTCGCAGCTTCACCGTTCGCCCGGCGTGTTCTTCGGGCAGAGTACCCATGCTAATGGTACCAAGCTTTATTCGGCTCGTATCATTCCTTTCCGTGGGTCGTGGATTGAGTTCGCCACCGACATCAACAACGTGATGTATGCCTATATCGACCGCAAGAAGAAGCTTCCCGTAACTACGCTTCTCCGTGCGATCGGGCTTGAAAGCGATAAAGACATCATTGAGATTTTCGACCTTGCAGAGGAACTCAGGGTTACCAAAACCAACCTCAAAAAGGCTCTTGGACGTAAACTTGCCGCCCGTGTGTTGCGCACGTGGGTGGAGGATTTCGTCGACGAGGATACCGGCGAGGTTGTGTCGATTGACCGCAACGAGGTGGTAATCGACCGTGAAACCGTGCTTGAAGAAGATCACATACAGGAAATCCTTGATTCCGGCGTAAGCACCATCCTGCTTCATAAGGAGGATGCCAACACTTCGGATTACTCCATCATCTTCGAGACACTTCAAAAAGATACAACGAACTCTGAAAAGGAGGCAATACAATATATTTACAGGCAGCTGCGTAACGCCGAGCCACCGGATGACGCAAGTGCCCGTGAGGTTATCACGAACCTGTTCTTCTCCGAGAAGCGTTATGACCTCGGCGAGGTGGGGCGTTACCGTATCAACAAGAAACTCGGGCTTACAACCCCGATGGATGTGAAGGTGCTCACCAAGGAGGACATGATCGAGATTATCAAGTATCTCATAGAGCTGATCAATTCAAAGACCGATGTCGACGACATCGACCACTTGAGCAACCGTCGTGTACGCACGGTCGGCGAACAGCTCTACAACCAGTTCGGTGTGGGTCTGGCCCGTATGTCGCGAACCATCCGTGAGCGCATGAATGTGCGTGACAACGAAGTGTTCACCCCCATCGACCTTATCAATGCCAAAACGATTTCGTCGGTTATCAACACCTTCTTCGGCACCAACGCTTTGTCGCAGTTCATGGACCAGACAAACCCGTTGGCTGAAATCACCCACAAGCGTCGTCTGTCGGCCCTCGGCCCCGGCGGTCTGTCGCGTGAGCGTGCCGGTTTCGAGGTGCGCGACGTGCATTATACCCATTACGGACGTCTTTGCCCGATTGAAACCCCTGAAGGCCCGAACATCGGTCTGATTTCGTCGTTATGCGTATATGCGAAAATCAACGATCTCGGCTTTATCGAGACCCCGTACCGCAAGGTTGCCGACGGTAAGGTTGACCTTGACAACGAGCATGTGACCTATCTTACCGCCGAGGTTGAGGAAGGCCAGTTGATTGCCCAGGGCAATGCCCCGCTGTTTGACGACGGTACATTCCGCAATCCGAAGGTAAAGGCCCGTCTTGATGCCGACTTCCCGATTGTGCCACCTGCGGAAATCCAGCTTATGGATGTGGCTCCGCAGCAGATTGCCTCTATTGCGGCATCACTTATCCCGTTCCTCGAACATGACGACGCCAACCGCGCGCTCATGGGCTCGAACATGATGCGCCAGGCTGTGCCTCTGATGCGTTCGGAGGCTCCGATTGTAGGTACCGGTATAGAAGGCCAGCTTGTGCGTGATTCACGTACCCAGGTTATGGCCGAAGGTGACGGTGTAATCGAATTCGTAGATGCCACCACTATCCGTATCCGCTATGACCGCACTGAGGAGCAGGATTTCGTTTCGTTCGAAGAGCCTGTAAAGGAATACCGCATACCGAAATGGCGTAAGACCAACCAAAGCACAACAATCGACCTCCGCCCGATTTGCAACAAGGGGCAGCGAGTGCAGGCCGGTGACATACTTACCGAAGGTTATGCCACAGAGAAAGGGGAACTTGCTCTGGGACGTAACCTTAAGGTGGCATTCATGCCTTGGAAGGGATATAACTACGAGGATGCCATCGTGCTCAATGAGCGTATGGTCAAGGAGGATATCCTGACTTCTGTGCATGTTGACGAATACAGTCTTGAGGTGCGTGAGACAAAGCGCGGTATGGAGGAACTTACGTCCGACATCCCCAATGTCAGCGAAGACGCTACAAAGGACCTTGACGAGCGTGGTATTATCCGTATCGGCGCACATGTGGTGCCTGGCGATATAATGATCGGTAAGATTACACCTAAGGGTGAGTCAGACCCGACTCCTGAAGAAAAGCTTCTCCGTGCTATCTTCGGCGATAAGGCCGGCGATGTGAAAGATGCCTCGTTGAAAGCGTCACCCTCGCTCAAGGGTGTGGTAATCGGCAGCAACCTTTTCTCGCGAGCCACTAAGAGCGGACGTCAGAACAAGGCCGCACAGGCACTTCTGCCCAAGCTCGACGAAGAGTATGAAGAAAAGCTCGGCAACCTGAAGGATCTTTTGATCAGCAAGCTTATGACCCTCACCGCAGGCAAGACCTCGCAAGGTGTTAAGGATTTCCTCGGAACGGATATTATTCCAAAGGGTGGCAAGTTTACCGCCGGGGCGCTAAAGGATGTTGATTTCGACACCGTGAACCTCAGCATGTGGACTGGCGACGAGCATACAAACGAACTTGTGCGTGAGCTTATCGTGAACTATCTGCGTAAATCGAAGGAGATTGATGCCGAGCTGCGCCGCAAGAAATTCGACATTTCGATAGGTGACGAGCTGCCTTCCGGCATCATGCAGATTGCCAAGGTCTATATAGCCAAAAAACGTAAAATCGGTGTCGGCGACAAGATGGCAGGCCGCCATGGTAACAAGGGTATCGTTTCGCGTGTCGTGCGCCAGGAGGATATGCCTTTCCTTGCTGACGGTACGCCGGTCGACATCTGCCTTAACCCGCTGGGTGTGCCTTCACGTATGAACCTCGGTCAGATTTTCGAGACCGTGCTCGGATGGGCCGGCCGTGAACTGGGCGAGAAGTTCTCGACACCTATTTTCGACGGTGCCACAATGGACGACCTGAACGAATGGACTGACAAGGCTGGTATCCCCCGTTATGGCAAGACCTATCTTTACGACGGCGGCACCGGCGAGCGTTTCGACCAGCCTGCCACTGTGGGCGTGATTTACATGCTGAAGCTCGGCCACATGGTAGAGGATAAGATGCATGCACGTTCGATCGGCCCGTACTCGCTGATTACCCAGCAGCCGTTGGGCGGTAAGGCCCAGTTCGGCGGCCAGCGTTTCGGAGAGATGGAAGTGTGGGCGCTCGAGGCATTCGGCGCATCCCACATCCTTCAGGAGATTCTGACCATCAAGAGTGACGACGTGACCGGCCGCTCGAAAGCCTACGAGGCTATCGTCAAGGGTGAGCCGATGCCCGCCGCAGGCATCCCCGAATCGCTCAATGTGCTTCTGCACGAGCTGCAGGGTCTTGGCCTGAGCATCAATCTTGAACAATAAAAGAAACGAAAAACTCTCTTTAACACAATATGGCTTTTAGAAAAGAAAACAAGTCAAAGACAGCTTTCTCCAAAATCTCCATCGGGCTTGCTTCGCCCGAGGAAATCCTGGAGAAGTCGTCAGGCGAGGTGCTCAAGCCCGAAACCATCAACTACCGCACATACAAGCCCGAACGCGACGGTCTTTTCTGCGAGCGCATTTTCGGTCCGGTAAAGGATTACGAATGCCATTGCGGGAAGTATAAGCGCATCCGTTACAAGGGTATCGTGTGCGACCGATGCGGTGTGGAGGTGACCGAGAAGAAAGTGCGCCGCGAGCGCATGGGTCACATCAAGCTTGTGGTGCCCGTGGCACATATATGGTATTTCCGTTCGCTTCCCAACAAAATCGGCTATTTGCTCGGGCTCCCCTCGAAGAAGCTTGACGCGGTGATTTATTACGAGCGTTATATCGTGATAAATCCCGGGCCGTTCGGCGAGGAACTGGCGCGTATGGATCTCCTCTCCGAAGAGGAATATTTCGATTATATTGAAAAGCTTCCCGAAGATAACCGGAGCCTGCCCGATGATGATCCCAACAAGTTCATCGCCAAGATGGGTGCGGAGGCTATCCTCGAATTGTTGAGCACCATAAATCTCGACGAGCTTTCGTATTCGCTCCGCCACACCGCCAACACCGATGGTTCGCAGCAGCGTAAAACCGAGGCTTTGAAACGTTTGCAGGTTGTGGAATCGTTCCGTGCGTCGGCTAACCGCAACAAGCCCGAATGGATGATTCTCCAGGCTGTGCCTGTTATCCCGCCGGATCTCCGTCCGTTGGTGCCCCTGGATGGCGGCCGTTTTGCCACATCCGACCTCAACGACCTCTATCGTCGTGTGATTATCCGTAACAACCGTTTGAAACGCCTTATCGAAATCAAGGCCCCGGAAGTGATTCTGCGTAATGAAAAGCGCATGCTTCAGGAAGCTGTGGATTCGCTGCTCGACAATTCCCGCAAATCGTCGGCAGTTAAGACCGATGCCAACCGCCCGCTGAAATCGCTTTCCGATTCGCTCAAGGGTAAGCAAGGCCGTTTCCGTCAGAACCTTCTCGGTAA
>LUJQ01000016.1 GCA_001689485.1 Bacteroidales bacterium M6
TTTTTATCCTCATCTTCAGTCGTGTAGCTCGCTACACTCCTTCATCTTCGGACAAAAATCGACTGAAAGTATGCTCTCAGACAATATAAAATAATTTCCACGACTTACTTATGAAACTTTCCCGCATAATCGTTTTTATTGCACTCTGTGTGACTTTGCTTTCCGGTTGCCGCTCCTCTAAAGGTGGCGGCAAAAGTGCCTATGAGGGCAATGCAGGGAGCATGACGAATTATGCGGTTGATTATTCGAACGAGGAATCGGATGCCATGGGACGTGACCTTGCTTCGGAAGCCCGCCGGTGGCTGGGTACGCCTTATCGTTATGGCGGCCGTGACCGAAATGGCACTGATTGTTCCGGCCTTGTGATGGAGCTTTACCGAACGGTGTGTGCTATGAAAATTCCACGAACCACTGTGGAGCAGAAATCGTATTGTACCAAAGTGGCACGTAACAAGGCCCGTATGGGGGACCTCGTGTTTTTCGGGTCGGGAAAAAGCGAAAACTCGGTTTCGCATGTCGGGCTTTATATCGGCAAGGGGGAGATGATTCATGCCTCATCAAGCCGTGGGGTCATGGTCAGCCGTGTGGATGCCGGATATTGGGGTGACAGGTTCCGTGGGATAGGGCGTATAGACGGCGCATATGCTTCGTGGGCTAAGACAGACCGTGGGGCGAAAAGCTCGAAGAAAAAAGAGAAGGATAACCGCCGTGAAGATGACATTTACCCATCGCCTGCCGCGCCGTCGGAAATACCTTCCCCTGTCAGCCCGGTGCCTGTGCCTTCGGCTGAAATCGCCTTTAACGAGCTTCCGTCATGTTTGGGAAAAAATGGGGATGACACTGCATCCAAGGCTGTCGTTGCAGGGCAGGCTGCCTCCGACGCTACAGGTAATAATAATGCAGCCAAAGAGGTTGCCTTGGTTACGGCGAAAGGGAAAAATGAAAATCCCGAACCCCGCAATGTTGCAGAAAATGCCGACCCTGTTGCCTCAATCGACCTTCTGGATATGATTATCAATCAAAAAGCCGATTCTATTTTTTCGGAACGATTCATGGACTGACACGCCGCCATTATGTATCCACCCGTTTTATCAGAACGGTTTGCGGTATTTGTCGGGCTCGGAGTCGGCAAGGATGCTGAGATAGGAATTATAGCGTGACAGGGCTATACGGTGGTCACGCAGGGCTTCGAGAACGGCGCATTGCGGTTCGTGAGTGTGCGTGCAGTCGCCATAACGGCAGTCCTTGGAGAGCTTGAATATTTCAGGGAAGAAGTGCGATACTTCGTGAGGGTCGAACTCTATTGTGCCGAATCCACGCACACCCGGGGTGTCGATAATCCATCCGTCGCCGCCGGGAAGCGGGAACATTTCGGAGAATGTGGTTGTGTGCATCCCTGTGTCGTGAACGTCGGAAATACATGCCGTTTTTAAATCAAGTCCCGGGATTATGCGGTTTATCAAGGTGGATTTGCCCACTCCCGAATTTCCGGCGATAAGCGAGATTTTGCCTTGCAGGATGCTTTTCAGCTCTTCTATCCCGCAGCCTGATTTGGCAGATACATGAAGCACGTTGTAGCCGATGGAACTATACAGATATGTGACGGCATCGAGCAGTTCTTCGCCTGAACCGATATTTGGCTCTTCATTCTCTGACGGGGTTATGTCGGACGGTTCGATAGCCGTGTCCTCGCCCAGTAGGTCGACTTTGTTGATTACGATTGTTACCGGGACACGGTAGGCTTCGGCAGTTGCGAGAAAACGGTCGATAAAGGTTGTGGCGGTTGTGGGGTGCGCGAGTGTTACGACCAGGCATGCCTGGTCGACGTTGGCTGCCAGGATGCTGGCTTCTTTCGACAGGTTGCTCGCACGCCTTATGATGTAGTTGGCCCGTGGTTGGATGTGGGTTATGTAGGCACTCCCGTCGGGATTGACTGATATATCAACCTTGTCGCCTACGGCAACGGGGTTGGTTGTGCGAATCCCTTTAAGGCGGAAAGTCCCTTTGATACGGCAGTCTGTTTCAGTGCCGTCGGGAGCCAGCACCATGAAACTGCTCCCCGTGTTGCGGATTACCATCCCTGATTTTTTTTCGGATGGCGCCACGGTGTTGTTCGAAGCCGTTTTTTTCTTTGCTTTGTTTTTATTTCCTGACATTGTTGTGTGGTCGGATAATCGGATGTTGTTATGGCGTGGAACGGTGTGTAAACACTTGCCGCTCATAAAGGAAAACAAATTCCGACGATAAAGTTACAAAAAAATATGCAAATTTTAAGCAGATGTAATTGTTTGAACATTAACGCGTTGTGGATTGTTTATAATAACGGGGCCGGGATAGGGGCTGTCAATGTGTGTTAATTTGAAAATTTATATGTATTTTTGCAACGTAATAGCACACGGGATTTGAAGAAATCTATATAATATCAAACAATTTTAAATTACTATTACAATGAATGCAGAAGCAATTGGAGGGTGGGCCGGTTTGGTTTGGAATGCCCTTAGCGCAGCCGACGTGTTGGGATTGAAACAGCTCAAGAAAATCACGAAGCTGAAAGATAAGCAGGTTTTCGCCGCCCTTGGTTGGCTAGCCCGCGAAGGCAAGGTCGACATCCAGGTTAATCCCGACGATGAAAAAGATCTTCTCTTCACCCTTGCCGGCGACAAATAACCGCGCCGAACCACCATGTCCGGCTCCCGTTGCGGAGCCGTTGTTGTTGAAAATGCATGGCCTCAAGGCAAAAGGCCATCACCATATCAGTCAAACCGTTGTATCAAAATCTTGGATTTGGATGCAACGGTTTGATTATCAGAGAGTCATGATAACCTTGGATAATTGTGTGGAATCTGCGAATATGTTGGTGGTTAGGGTGGGATTTGGTATCTTTGTAAGTTAATACGTTTGATTAATCTAAGGAGGATTCGGATGGATTTCAGACTTGATTCGCAATATAAGCCGACCGGCGACCAGCCTGAGGCGATAGCGCAACTTTCAAAAGGGGTGCTGGAAGGACTGCCTGCGCAGACGTTGCTGGGTGTTACCGGCTCAGGCAAGACCTTCACCATGGCCAACGTAATTAAGGAGGTTAAGCGCCCCACGTTGATTCTGAGCCATAACAAAACTTTGGCAGCACAGCTTTACGGGGAGTTCAAACAGTTTTTCCCCGATAATTCGGTGCAGTATTTCGTGTCATATTACGATTATTACCAGCCTGAGGCGTATATCCCGTCGGTCGACAAATATATCGAGAAGGATTTGATGATTAACGACGAGATTGAGAAGCTGCGTCTGGCCACTACTTCCGCCCTGCTGTCGGGGCGTCGCGACGTGGTGGTTGTCAGCTCGGTGTCGTGCCTGTTCGGTATGGGTAATCCTGAGGATTTCAATGCCAATGTGGTTGAGATCCATGTGGGGCAGAAGATTGCGCGAAACGCTTTTTTGCGACGGTTGGCCGAGGCGTTGTATTCGCGCAACGAAATAGAACTTAACCGTGGCAATTTCAGGGTTAAGGGGGATACGGTGGATATACGGCTTGCTTATGAGGAAATAATATTGCGCGTTATGTTCTGGGGCGATGAGATTGAATCGATTTCAACCCTGCACCCGCTCGACAATACCCCGCTGGGCGGCCACGATATGTTCAAAATCTATCCTGCCAACCTGTTTGTCACTTCGCGGGAGCGCCAGGCTTCTGCGCTGGCACGGATGGAGCTTGACCTGGGCGACCAGGTGGAGTTTTTCCGTAAGGAGGCACGCGAGCTTGAAGCGCGACGTCTTTACGAACGCACCACTTATGATATAGAAATGATTCGAGAGGTAGGGCATTGCCCCGGTATTGAAAACTACAGCCGTTATTTCGACGGCCGCGAGCCCGGCATGCGCCCGTTCTGCCTGTTGGATTATTTCCCCGATGATTACCTGACTATTATCGATGAAAGCCACGTTACGGTGCCGCAGATCAGGGCTATGTATGGTGGAGACCTTTCGCGTAAGGAAAACCTGGTCAATTACGGTTTCAGGATGCAATCGGCTCTCGACAACCGCCCTCTGCGGTTTGAGGAATTCGAATCACTTACCAAGCAGGTGATTTATGTAAGTGCTACACCTGCCGATTACGAGCTTGAAAAAAGCGAAGGGGTCGTGGTTGAACAGGTTATACGCCCCACCGGCCTGCTCGACCCTGTAATCAAGGTGCAGCCGTCGGAGCATCAGATTGACCATTTGCTTGAGCAGATAGAGCTTCGGCGCGAGAAAGGGGAGCGCGTGTTGGTAACCACCCTTACCAAACGTATGGCCGAGGAGTTGAACGACTATTTGCAGAAGTTGCAGATAAAGTCGGCATATATCCATTCCGATGTCGATACCTTGGATCGTATCAAGATTCTTGATAACCTGCGTGCAGGTGTGTTCGATGTGCTTATCGGTGTGAACCTGCTGCGCGAGGGGTTGGATTTGCCTGAAGTTTCGCTTGTGGCAATCATCGACGCCGACAAGGAGGGGTTCCTTAGGTCGCACCGTTCGTTGACCCAGACGGTGGGACGTGCGGCGCGAAACCTCAACGGCATGGTGATAATGTATGCCGACAAGATTACCGATTCGATGCGGCTCACCATCGAGGAGACCGAGCGTCGGCGTGCCAAGCAGCTGGCCTACAACGAGGAGCATGGCATTACGCCCCAGGCGATAGTGAAAGCGCGTAACCGTATTATCGGCATGGATACCGACGACCTGCCCGAAACGCGTTCCGCAGCCAACAGCAGCGGACGTAAAAGCCAGCGCACGGCTTCCCCGCTGCCTTATGAAAATGAATATACTTCGTCGGTGGATATTGCCGCCGACCCGGTCATACCATATATGAGTGCCGCCGAAATGCAGCGGTCGATTACGCGTATGCGTTCCGACATGGTAGCGGCTGCCAAGAATATGGAATTTATGGAGGCTGCCAGACTGCGCGACGAGATTTTGAAAATGGAGGAATTATTGAAAAAAATCCAATGAAGCAGCGCGATTTGAAAAATATAAGCACTCCTGCCTTTTCACAGCCCTTAATGCTGACCGACTGGCTGCCTACTTCGGTCAAGGAGATGAAGCTCCGTGGATGGGACGAGGTGGATGTAGTGATTTTTTCGGGGGATGCCTACGTTGACCATCCCTCGTTCGGTGCGGCGGTGATAGGGCGTATGCTGGTGGAGCAGGGGGGATACCGTGTGGCTATCGTGCCACAACCCAACTGGCAGGACGATTTGCGTGATTTTCGGAAATTCGGGCGTCCGCGTTTGTTTTTCGGGGTGTCGGCTGGGGCGATGGATTCTATGGTCAATCATTACACCGCAGCCAGGCGTCGCCGCAGCGACGATGCCTATACCCCCGACGGGAGGCACGGAATGCGGCCTGACTACCCCACTGTGGTGTATTCCGACATCCTTCGCAAGCTTTATCCTGATGTCCCGATAATTGCTGGTGGCATCGAAGCCTCGTTGCGCAGGAATTCGCATTATGATTATTGGCAGGACAAACTGCGCCCCTCGATAATGGCCGACGCCCCTGTCGACATGGTGATTTACGGGATGGGGGAGAAACCCGTTTTGGAAATCGCCCGAAGGCTTGACGCCGGAGAAGGTATTGCTTCTATAACTGATGTGCCTCAAACCGTGGTATGGCGTCCCGCAGCCGAAGTGCCGGCACCCGGAGCATGCAACATCGTGCTCCATTCGTTTGAGGAATGCAGGCGCGATAAAAAGCTACAGTCGGAAAATTTCAGGCATATAGAGCAGCAATCAAACCGTTTCGAGGGGGCGACGCTGTGGCAGGTGCACGGGCGCAGGGCGGTTAAGGTCAACCCGATGTACCCGCCGATGACGACCGAGGAAATAGACCGTTCGTTTGACATGGCTTATACGCGTATGCCACATCCACGCTATAAAGGCAAACGCATACCGGCTTATGAGATGATTCGTCATTCGGTGAACCTTCACCGAGGCTGTTTCGGTGGATGCGCGTTTTGCACCATATCGGCTCATCAGGGCAAATTCATAGCCTCGCGGAGTAAGGAGTCGATTCTCAACGAGGTGCGCCGCATTACGGCTATGCCTGATTTCAAGGGATATATCTCCGATCTCGGAGGGCCTTCCGCCAATATGTACCGAATGCATGGCAAGAACGGGGAGATTTGTCGCAAGTGTCTGCGGCCCAGCTGCCTCCATCCGAAGCCATGTCCTAATCTCGACAACAATCACGGCCCGTTGCTGGATATATATCATGCGGTCGATGCGTTGCCGGGGGTGAAAAAATCGTTTATCGGGAGCGGGGTGCGTTATGATTTGTCGATGCATCCTTCAGGCGATGCCCGTATTGACGGCATAAACCGCAGGTATAACGAGGAACTGATTTGCAACCATGTAAGTGGCAGGCTCAAAGTCGCGCCCGAGCATACTGAGGATTCGGTGCTTTCGGTGATGCGCAAACCGTCGTTCGACCTGTTTTATCGGTTCAAGGAGGTGTTTGACCGTATCAACGAGCGTGATAATCTGCGTCAGCAGTTGATTCCTTATTTTATTTCGTCGCATCCGGGATGCTCCGAAATCGATATGGCCGAACTGGCTGTCAAAACCCGTAATCTTGATTTCCATCTGGAGCAGGTGCAGGATTTCACCCCTACACCGATGACGGTTGCCACCGAGATTTATTATTCGGGTTATCACCCATACACCGGCGAACGTGTGTTTACCGCAGTCCGGCCAGAGGAGAAGCTGGCACAGCGGCAATATTTCTTTTGGTATGACCGCGCCTACCGTGCCGGGATTACGGCATCGTTGCAACGTCTGCACCGTCCCGATATATTGAGACGCCTGTTCCCAGGTGGATATAATCCTGCTGGCCGTTTCGGAGGGAATAGTGGTAATGGAAAGCCGCCCCAATCCAGACGTAGGGGTCGATAAATTGTGGGGGAGATTAGACCGGTATTACCATCATCGGTATGTCGGCACGGAATAGTATTTTGTGTGCGAGGCTCGGGTTAAACACGCGTGCAAACACGTTTTTATGCTTGTTGGGCAGGCATATCATGTCGAACGGCTGTGCGCCTGCAATGGCTTCCATGTCGTCGAACACGGAATGTGTGCCCACGCTCTTCACATTGAATTCATAACCTGCATAATGCTCTTTGCAATATGTGAGGAGGTTGTGTTGCGCGGCTTGCGGGGGCGACGGGCGCAGGCGGCGCGGGGGGATGTGGATAAGGGTCACATCGAGTTTCAAGTCAGGGAACAGGCGGTAGAGGGTGTCGAGTGCCAGTATATCCTCCTGGTCGAGATTGCAGAAAAATGCGACATGTCGCATTTTTGAGAACAGGGCTGTGTCGGCATTGTCGGGCACGGTGAATGCCGGGACTCTGCAAGCGTCGAGCACTTCGGCTGTTACACTTCCGATTAGTTCCGCCTCTTTTTTATCGGCGCCACGGGTTCCCATCACCACCATCTGGGGCTTTTCACTGCGGGTATATTCCAATATGACCTCTTCGGGGATGCCTTCGCTCACAATCCCGGTGAAACGTGCTGCCGCAATTGAGCCTTCCTTTATTGCATCGCGCAGTTTGGAGGTGAACCGTTTCATCAGTTCTTCCGCCTCGTTCTGCATCCTCCTTGTTGCCTCTATATCGGCAAGTTCGTAATCATATGCATCCGACAGCTGCACTGTGTCGCGGTTTGATGGTGAGATAAACGCAAACAGGAACACCACGTCCCATTTCATTTTGGCCGCAATCTGCATGGCTAGCCTGGCGGCTTTCATTGCATGTTCCGAGAAATCGGTGGGTACCAGGATTTTTCCACCGGCAGGCAGTGCCTCATCAGCCGGGATGTTGAAAATCTCGAAATTTTCTACAATGCGCAGGGCAAGTGGGAGGTCTGACTCCTTGATGCGGATTCTGACCCCTGGTGAAACTTCGGGTGCTGCCAGGTTGACATTGTTGAGTTCGACTGCCACACCTTCGCGTTCAAGCAGGTTCTTTATCGGTAGAGCCTTTTCATAGGTGTGTATGGCGAGGGTGATGAGCCTGTTCGGTGTCATAGTGTGGATGATGTGTATTGCGGGTGATAAATGTTGATAAGGGAAGGATTTGTCGGCGTTACAGAAATCGCGCCCACGGATTAAGCTTTATGCAGCATCCTTCGGGGCGCGATTCTGTTTATTTTCTGTAATCCAAACGGTTATGCTTCTTTCTTTTTTTCTTCCTCTTCGAGGATGGCGATGGCCTTATCGTAGATGGTAGTGTCGTCAAGTACCACTATGCCACCGTCGGGTCCCGGTTCTATGTGGAGGCCGCAGTTTTTGCCGAATTCATAATTTGAACCGCCGAAGTAGTTACGAACTGTTTGAACTGTTATATGGAGTTCGTCGGCAATGCGGTGTGTCGAGCCATCGGGTAAGCTGTCTTTGAGACGACGAAGGTCGTTGAAGGTTATTGTCTTTGTCATAGTCGTTATGTTTTTGGGTGAGTTTTAATTTTTATTACGACCTAAATTTACCCGAAATGTATGACTTTTCCAAATCCATTTGATGTGTTATATAACACACTTTCATGATGAACCCTTCTAAACTTAAGCATCTCAACTGCTTATCGTATTTAGGATTTTTGCCAAGACCTCCTGTGGGCGCCCTGTAAAGCCTGATCAGGCTGTGAGGGGGCTTATGCGGATACCATGGCATGGGTGTCGCAAGGGGCGGTGGTCATATCCTTTCGGTCTCGGAAGCCTTGATCCAGGCTCTTTCACGCCCTCCGACTTTGACCTCATACCATTTTTCCCCCGATGAACCTGAGATGGAGTCTACGATTTCGACTTTTGTCCCTTCGTGTAGCAGGAATGCTTCCTCGGCTTGCGTGCGTGCCTCGCGAGGGGTGGTTGACAGCTGCGCTGACGGGGGGAGGATTATGGCATATCTGTTGTCGGTTACGCGGTTGGCTGCTGCAAACGATATTATAATCGTCAGCGCGCAAAGCATGAATATAATCATGCCGCCGAAAAAGCTGAGCTTCTTTATCAAAATGACAGAGGAAAGCATGTAGGTGAATGCCCCGGCAAGGAACAGCGCGAACAGGATGACCGCAATCCAGGCCCATGTGTCGGCTTTGAAGGTGCTTATTACATTATGCCACAGCTTGGTCATAATCGAACCTTCGTCAATCTGCCTGTCGGTGATTTTCGATTTCACGAAATCGAGGTTGTCGCGGGCGTCGGCATTTGTCGGGTCGAGTTTCAAGGCACGTTCGTAGTTGACGATGGCTTTCCCTAGATTCCCCTGGCGGTAGTAGGCATTCCCCAGGTTATAGAATATTGTCGACGAAGTGCCGTCCTGTTTGATTGATTCCAGGTAGAGCCGCTCGGCGAGGGCGAAATTATCCTGCGCATAGGCCGAATCGGCCTGCTGTGCCAAAAGTCCGGGAGCAGGTTCGGCAGCGGTGGCAATGTCAGTATCCTTGGATGTATCGGCAATGGCCACAGAGTCGGGCTGTGCGGTTGCATACGCTATCGATGCAATGGCGGTCAATATGGCGGTCAATATATGCTTCATGGGGTGTTCTGTGGGTTTATTTGCGTGTTATCTTGCATTTCTCCATCTCGTTGATGGTGTCGGTGGCTTCGTTATAGAGCGCTTCTACCGATGAATCCAACGACGAGTCAGGGGTGTAACGGGCCATTTCGCAGTCATCGAGGATTTTGATAATCTTGTCGGATACCTCGGGGGCCACACCGCGTTGCGAAAGGGTGTCGACAATATTCTGTCGGGTCAGTTGTGATGCCGACATGTTGAGTTTGTCGCTCAGGTAGCCCCACATGGCACGTAGCAGTTCCTCATAGAACCTCTCGCTTTGGTGTGACTTCATGAAGCTTTCGGCAAGTTTGAGGCGCTTGCGTGCCACTTTGTTGGCGCGTGAGTTGCGGCGTCCAGCCACGTCGGCATCCAGCCGGAGCTGACGTCGGTACACCCACAAGGAGGCAGCTGCAATGAGCAGCAGGCAGCAGAATATGCACCAGTACCACCAAGTTCGCACCACAGGCGTATGGTCAAGGCTTTGGTGCTTGTCGCCGGTTTTTATATGGAGTATATCGGTGTTTTTGGCCTCGATGTCGCGCTGGTCGGAGTTCATTGTCGTTCCCGAACCTTTAGCCACGTCCAAGGTGTATTCCGGGGCGGTCAGGGTGACATATTGTTTTTTTGCCAGGTCGAAATAAACGAATTCCTGTTGCGGGATTTTGAACTCGCCCACACTTTGCGGCACTATGGTGTATTCGGCTGTCATTGTCCCGGTGAGGGTGTTGCCTGCAATCCGAGCGTTTGATTCGGTTTTCGGGGTGTATTGCTCGAATTCCGACGGGATTTCAGGTTTGGGTTCGCGGATATATTTGATGTTGCCTGAACCGGTTACGATATAGCGTAACGACACCGCCTCGCCGGTGCGTGGCGTGGTAGAGCTTATGGTGCTTTCGAATTTATATTGACCCACAGCGCCTGAGAAGCCTGCCGGTTGTGGCTGGGGGAGTGGGGTGATATTGATTGTCTGGGTGAATGGTTGCAGATGCACTTCCTTCTCGACAGGGCGTGCTGAGATGAAGAATCCGTTCGACACCCTTTCGAGTTGGATGACACTCAGGTCGTACTTACCCGAATTTATGGTGAGTTTGCCTGATTTTTGAGGGAAGATGATGCATTTCTTAAGAACTGCCGTGATGTAGTTTTGGCCGTTGTAATGCTCCACCTCGTTGAGTGATGCCTGTGTGTCGAGTTCGTCGATTAGGAATCCGTCGAATGTCGGCGGCGATGTCATCATAAACGAGTTGATGCGTTCGAACTTGGTGTAGAGCTTTAAGGTGCATTCGATGGCTTCCCCTTCATAAGCATTGCTTTTGTTGAGGATTACGCGCACAAAAATATCGTTCTTCGATATTTTGCTTTGTGAATCCTGGCTGTCTAAATCGTCGACGCGTACCTGGGGCTGGTTGTAATATCCACCTTGCTGTCTGGGGGCGGAGCTGTCGGGAGGAAGGATTTTGAAAGTGGCGCTCTGCGATTGCAAGGTTTTGCCACCGGCTGAGATTGATGCAGCCGGGATAGTGTAGGAACCCTCTTTTTCGGCACGGTAGGTGAAGGTGTAGTCCTCGGTCGTGCTGGAGGTCTGATGCCCGTTGATAATTTCCACGGATTGCATTGTGCTGATGCCGGGACGCGGCGACAGGAGCTTGCATCCCTGGATAGCCGGAGCGTTCAGGCTGCTTCCCTCGCCGTTTGTGAGCCGGTATGTCACGTAAAAGACATTTCCTGCAATCACGTTGCGAGGTGGCACGACTTTGAATGATGCCTGTGCCAAAGCTGACACCGCGATGCCTACAATCATCAGAAATGTCAAAAACAACTTCTTCATATATTCTTTTTTACCATCATCGTTTGCCATTCCGGTTACGTTTGCCTGTTTTCGGTTAAAGCGGTAACCGGCATAAACTTCATAGTTGAAATCAGGAGAAAGAGGGGTGGGATGGGGATTGCCGGCGGGGCAACGCCTTGCGGTGTATCTTCGCCGGTTTGTGCCGGGAATCTTGAATCAAGGATTAAGGATGGGTTACCAGGGTTTGTCGGTTGTGCGGCGGTTGGCACGTTTTTCCTCACCCTGTTTCATGAGTTCTACCTTCTGCCTGGTACCGTTTTCCTTATCCTCCATAGCTTTCAGAATCTGCTGGGCGCTCGCATCGCTTAAGCCGCCTTGTTGCTGCTTCTGTTCCTGCTGCTTGTCCTGGCGGTCTTGTTGGTTCTGCTGGTTCTGTTCCTGTTGTTTGTCTTGATTCTGTTGCTGATCCTGGTTTTTATCCTGATTCTGATCTTGGTTTTGCTTCTGATCCTGGTTCTGCTGCTGGTCTTGATTTTGCTGTTGGTCCTGGTTTTGTTGATCCTGGTCTTGGTTCTGATCTTTGTTTTGGTCTTGTTCCTGTTTCTTTAATTGGGCAAGACGCAGGTTCTGACGTGCCTGGTCGTTTTCAGGATTGCGTCGCAGGGCGTTTTTATAATGTTCGATTGCAGCAGCATAGTCTTCGCCTTTGTAGGCCACATTCCCACGGTCGTAGAATGAGTTTTCCGAAATCGCCTTGTCTGGCGACTGTGCGGTTTTGGCCAGCATGGCATCGGCAGTCTGAATCAGGGAGTCACCTTTGTTTGAGAGGTCTTCCCCACGCTGCTTCAGATAGGCGGATGCAAGATTGAATTGGGCTGTCTGGTTGTCGGGATTTTCTTCCAATGCCTTTTTATAGGCTACTTCCGATTCGGCATAGCGCTGTTTCCCGTAGAGTTCGTTGCCTTCCTTTATGGCGTTTCGTTCGCGCTTTGTCGATACAACGGCATCGGCATCATGTTTTTCTCCGTTGCATCCGCTTATTATTGAGCCGAATGCCACCGACAATGCGATGCAAACCGATATGTTGGGAATTCTTTTCATTTTCATCGAATAATTTACTTGCGTCGGGGTGGTTGAAAAAAAGGTTTTCAAAGTCCCTCGGGCATGTTTATTTGCTGAAGAAGGTGAACTTCCTGAGCCATCCGATTTTGCGCGGTAACACGCAAAGGTCGGTTACCAGCAGGATGATGGCAATCCACACAAACACAGGGAATTGCTCTGCGCTGGCCTTGTATGACACATGGCGGAGATCGGATTTCTTGATTTTGTCGAGCTGTTCGATAAGGTTGTCGACGGCTTTGTTGCCCGAACCGTTAATGTAAGTACCGCCCCCGGCTTCGGCAATCTCCTTCGCCATGGCCTCGTTAAGGTAGGTCGTTACTGGGGTGCCTGAGGCGTCCTTAAGGAATTCCCCTTTCTTGGCATCAATCGGTATGGGGGCGCCTTTGAGCGAGCCTACACCGATGACATCAACCTCTATCCCTAGGCTTTTTGCATATTTTGCCATCTCCATGGCATCACCTTCGTGGTTTTCACCGTCGGTTATCACGATGATAGCCTTGTTGATTTCCTCGTCGGTTGAGAAGGAGTTGATTGACATGTTTATGGCTGTGCCTATAGCTGTGCCTTGGGTGGGTACCATGTCGGTGGATATTTCGTCGAGATACATCCGTGCCGAAAGGAAGTCGGTTGTAATCGGGAGCTGTGTGTAGGCTTCCCCGGCAAAGACTATAAGTCCGACTTTGTCGTTGTCGAGTTTGTCGATAAGTCGGTTGAGGATGTATTTTGCCCTTTGCAGCCTTGACACGCCGTTGGGGTCGTCGGTCGATGAGGCTAGCATCGACCTCGACACGTCGAATGCAATCATTACCTCTATGCCGGATGTGTTCTCCACCTCCTCTTTTTCACCTGCCCTGGGGCGTGCAACCGCGATAATCAGGGCTGCGAGAGCCAGCAGCTCAAGTGTGATTTTAACCGCAGGCATATATTTCGAAGCCTCAGGCATGAGGTGGTTCAGGTGCGCTGGATTTCCGTAGCGGCGTAGTCTCGCTTTGCGCGACAGCCTTCCCCAGTACCATAATCCGAAGATGACAGGCAGCAGGAACAACAGGTATAGCAGATATGGATATGCGAAAGTCATATTGTTCTACAATGTTTAAAGATGCGGTAGAAGCCTCCGACGGCGGCATTACGGGATTGTTCTCAGGTAAGTGTGCCTCAGCACGAGTTCGAGCAGGAAAAGCCCCAGGGCAGCCAGCGCCCATGGGAGGTAGTTATCCTCGGTGTGCGAGAAGTGCCGCACATCGAGTTCTGTTTTTTCCAGCTTGTCGATTTCATCGAACACCTCTGAAAGCACTTTGTTCCCGGTGGCACGGAAATATTTGCCTCCGGTGATGTCGGCGATCTGCTTCAGTGTGTTTTCGTCGATTACCACCGGCATAGGCACGTATTCCACCCGTCCGAACATGTTGACTTGCGGATAGGGTGCTGTGCCGTTGGTCCCGATGCCGATAGTGTAGACCTTTATCCCCATTTTGTGGGCTATTTCGGCTGCGGTAAGCGGTGCCACGATGCCGGTGTTGTTTGAGCCGTCGGTAAGGAGGATGATGCTTTTCGATTTTGCCTTCCCTTCCTTAATGCGGTTGATTGAGGTCGCCAGGCCGTCGCCGATGGCAGTTCCGTCCTCGAGCATTTCGCGGTTCAGGGCGTTGACATAGTTTGTCAGGGCTGCGCGGTCGGTGGTCATCGGCACACCTGTAAAGGCTTCACCGGCAAACACCACAAGCCCCATATTGTCGTTTTCCCTGCCGTTGATGAATTTGGCGGCTATTTTCTTCGCGGCTTCCAGGCGGTCGGGTTTGAAGTCGCGGGCAAGCATACTCGAGGAGATGTCGAGGGCTATCACCATGTCAGTCCCTTCGGTGCGTGAGGTGCGCCATGCATCGCGTGTCTGCGGCCGGGCAAGCACCACAATCAGGCACCCGATGGCGAGCAGGCGAAGCAGGAACAGGCCGTGAAGCATATATTGCCTTAACGGGCGCCCTAGGCGTCTGAACGGCCCTACGGTTGAAACCCCCATCGAGGGGTAGGCGGTGCGGTGTTTCCACACATACCACGCTATCAACGGGATATATATCAGAAACAGCCATAATATGCCGGGATGTGCGAATTGCATCATTTCGATTCCTTATGTTGGTTTGGTTGATTTCCGTTATTGTCAGTGCCTGGCGCCTGTTCGCCGTTCTCAGGCTCTTCGACAGGCCGGGTTTCCTCAACGAACTGCATTGCGTTTTGGAAAGAGCGCACGTTGTCGTCGGGCATGGGGCGTACTTTGGCAAACTTCACGAAGTCGGCAATTTCCACTACTTTCTGCATGTAGCGGTGTGGCATCCTGGTCTCCTCGTTTGCTTCGAGGGCTTTCAGGATTTGCGATGAGGTCATCTCCATGGCGTTTATGCCGAAACGCTCCTGCAGGTAGTCGCGCAGGATGTCGATGAGACGTGTGTAATATTCCTTTTCCTGCCCTTTTTCCCATAGCTGTGCTTCCCTGAGGGCGTTCAGGCGGTCGATTGCGATACGGTCAGGCGGGAGGCGTTTCTTCTGAGGCAGGATGTTGACCGATACTTTGCGGGTGAGGATGAGATAGGCGCATATGCCGCCTGCAACCACCAGCAATCCTAGTAGTATCCAGCCCCAGTAATCCGTAATCCAGTCGGGAAGCCAGTCATACCACTTGCTGGTGAACGAAGCCGGTGGGGCCAGGGGGTTGATGTCGCTCATAGCGCTTACGTCGACAGGGTTGACTTTCAACGTCAGCTGGTTGGAACGCACCGTGTCAGGGCCGTTTACCAAAAGGAAGGGGGGGATGGTGTAGACCCCCGAGTCAAACGACTGCACCACCAGGGCGCGTTTCATTTCCACCAGGCTGTTGCCGAGGTCGGTTGTGTCGCCATAAACCCAGTCGATGATTTCGATTTCTTTCGGGAACGCGTTTTGGTCGACTATGACTTGCGATGGTGATGTGGCGTTGTCGATTATGTCAAGGCGGATAGCGGTCTGATACCCCATGGTAATATGTGAGGAATCAACCGAGGCTTTTATGGTAGGGCGTGCGGCCATAGAACCCGTGAAAAACGGGATTGACAGCAACGCCATAAGCGGCACTATGATATTGGTTCTGAATCCTTTCATGTTCGTTTGTTTGAACTATGTTCGTTCGCCAGGCCCGGCAGGTAAGGGTTATATCCTTTTTCGGAACAACCCCATGAGGGCGGTGACGTAATCCTCGTCGGTAGCGACTGAAACGGAGTTGACGCGGCATCGTTTCAGGGTGTCTGACATGCTTTGCTGCCGCTCGTACCACCATCGGCCATATTCGTTGCGCACACGTTTTGACGAGGTGTCAATCCATTGCTCATGGCCGGTTTCGAGGTCTCTGACGCGCATCAGCCCTACGTCGGGCAGTTTGGCGTCGCGTTTGTCATAAACCTGCACGCCGTAAACATCATGCTTGTTCGATGCGATTGTAAGGGCTTTATGGTAGTCCTTCTCATCGATGAAGTCGGATATGAGGAAGGTTGTGCAGCGTTTTTTGAGCGCATCGGTGAAATACCTCAGCACCATGGCAATGTCGGTGCCGGTGCTTTCGGGAGTGAAATCAATCAGTTCCCTTATTATGAACAGGATGTGTTTCCGGCCTTTTTTAGGCGGTATGAATTTTTCAATCTTGTCAGAGAAAAAGATAACCCCGATTTTATCGTTGTTCTGAATAGCCGAGAATGCTATCGTGGCGGCAATCTCTGTGACCAATTCGCGTTGTGAACGCACACGGGTTCCGAAATCAAGACTTCCGGATACATCAATCATCAACATTACGGTGAGTTCGCGCTCCTCCTCAAAAACCTTGATGTGAGGCCTGTTTAAACGTGCCGTCACATTCCAGTCAATGTCACGAACATCGTCCCCCGGTTGGTATTCCCTGACTTCGGCAAACGACATGCCCCGACCTTTGAAAGCTGAATGATACTCTCCGGCAAAGATATTGTTGGTCAATGTACGCGTCTTGATCTCAACTCTCCGCACCCGTTGAAGCAAGTCGTTCGTCTCCATACGTCTCTCCTCTATCAACAATTCAAGAAATGATTCATAACATGCGATATTTCAGCTTGTAATATAAATCAGGGAACCTCAACTTTATTCAACACTTCCGTAACAATCTCATCGGCCGTTATATCAGATGCTTCAGCTTCGTACGTAAGCCCGATCCGATGGCGAAGAACATCGTGAGCCACCTCACGCACATCCTCAGGAACAACATAACCACGTCGTTTGATGAAGGCACAGGTACGGGCTGCCAATGCCAAGTTGATGGACGCACGGGGCGAGCCGCCGAAAGAAATATAATTCTTCATCTCCTGCAACTTATATTGCTCGGGATAACGGGTTGCAAAAACTATATCTGCGATATATTGCTCAATGCGTTCATCTATGTAAACTCGTTTTACCAATTCCCGTGCTTCCAGTATCTTTTCAGCACTGATTACCGGACGCACTTCTGTAAATTCGTCTGAGATATGACTACGTATAATGCGCTTTTCCTCTTCCTGCGTAGGATAGCCGATAATGACTTTCAACATGAAACGGTCCACCTGCGCTTCAGGCAGCGCGTAAGTACCTTCCTGCTCTATCGGGTTCTGTGTTGCCAACACGAGAAACGGATTGGGAAGTCTGAACGTTTCTTCTCCAATTGTTACCTGATGTTCCTGCATTGCCTCAAGCAAAGCACTCTGGACTTTGGCCGGTGCTCGGTTAATTTCATCCGCCAAAACAAAATTAGCAAAGATCGGGCCTCTTTTTACGGAGAATGATTCATTCTTCTGACTATATATCAAAGTCCCGATTACATCGGCAGGTAGCAAGTCGGGCGTAAACTGAACACGACTGAACTTGGCTTCTATCAGTGATGACAAAGTTTTAATAGCCAAAGTTTTGGCCAACCCGGGAACTCCCTCTAACAAAATATGTCCATCACTTAACAAACCGATAAGCAAAGAATTTATCAAGTGTTTCTGACCTACAATCGTCCGGTTCATTCCCGTTGTAAGGTCTGTGATAAAGCCTGTGCTGCTTTCAATGATAGCGTTTAACTCTCGAATATCTATGTGCTCTGCCATGCCTTTCTGATTTTAGATTTCTATTGTTCCACTAATTGAATGCAAAATTACACCATTTATATTTACGGCACACTTAATTTTCGCTAAAAAAGCAGGATCTCACCATTTAAATTTAAAGAGTAAAATGTACATGTCGGTAACCACTCTGTTAGTGTATAACCTCCGAACTTGGCCCGACGAAATTTTGCAATATAAAAAAATCGTACTGATTTCTTGGCACTACATTACCCTCACGAGCGCAAACTCATTCTTTATGTTTCTCACAAATACAGATTCCAGAAATCTACATATTTCTGAGCTACTTTCAGATAAGAATGGTGGCGTTCTATATAAAGTTGGCTTTGACGGGCCAGTTCCGGAAGTGCAGACCGTTCCTCCACAATCTTGCACAAAGAATTATATACAGACTCTTCATCCGGAAGTACATTGATTATAGGGCGCAACTCACACTCTCCCAAAATTTCATAATTCTCAGGCTCACCACCTCCAACGACAACCAGTCCATTGGACATGGCCTCCAAAGCATTCATAGCCGGAGTATATGAGTAGAGCTGATCCAACAATACATCACTGCCATACATCAGCCTTACATATTCTGAGAAAGGAACAGATTCCACCTTGACAATCTCACACTCATGAGGGTAACGTTCTTTTGTACGCTGCAAAGCCCTAAGCATTACATCCGTACCCTTGTATGCGTTACGGCTACGCTGTACGCCAATGAAGAAACGAACCGGATCATCTGCCTTTCGCCTATCGTCAACAGGTTTCCCCGGACACAATGGGAATGGAATAAACTTGAGTTTCTGAGGGAAATGGCAACGGTAACTTGCATAATATTCATACAAGCCTGCAATAATGCCATCACAGTCACGAGCCACCCACTGATTCCATCTACCTTTGGCTCCAAGCAACCAGTCACGTTTCCAAACCTCGGTCTCACGGGTTTTGCGCAAATGTGGCCCGAAGTTAAAATCACTGTATCTGAATGTTGTGCAATCCAGACAAGTCTTTACATAATAATGGTCTACACCAAACGCTCCCATAAACAAAGAACGATTGTGCTTGCGAAGATAAGTATAAACAAACTTGTGGGCTTCGGCCTTCAATGGAAGAAAGACCGGATTAATGAGCTGAACTACGTCATAGCCCTTAAAACGGGATAAGTTGCGTATCAATCTATACAAGAATTGCAATGTATCCTTGTATCCCAAGGAGCGCCGACGCAAATCAATATCACGCGGATAGTTCTTCCATCCGTCTCCATCGGAAGCTACAGTCACTTGGTGCCCCAGTTCCCGTAATCCTTGCGCCAGTGTGGCATGAACGTTGCTATACTCTCCCAGAAGCAGGATCTTCATGTCTCGAAGCTAAGAAATCTGCAAAAATTCGGGCGGCAGTCCTCACCATATTCGGGCAGGGACGTTTTTTATAGTAATCCTCTGTACGGACTTCCGCCTGAGGAGCATAACTCTGTATAGAAGAAGGCGGCAATTTCAACAATTCCGCGCAAATTAAAGAACCGGTACATTCCCGATATTTCCTTGCCAAATCCTGCACTACCGCATAGTTCCCGGATTTTCCCGCACTGTCATCGCTTCGTGTTGCACCAGTTTCCAATCCAGCCAAAAGAAACATGCCACATGCAGCTCCGCAAGTCTGGCGCATCCGACCTATACCTGCTCCAAACGAAGCAGACATCCTCAACGCCTGCTCTTCCGTAAATCCGTAAAGATCGGCAAACGCCGCAACTACCGATTGTGAGCAATTAAACCCACTTCTGAACAGCTGCTCTGCCCTATCCACTCTATCTTCGTACATTTCTTTCTCTACTTTATTTCGTTATCAAAAATATAATACTTATCTTCGCGATCGGTTAAATTCGCATTTTTCTTAGAACATGAAACTGTATTTCCCTATTCTGTCACTATTTATTATCAGTTGTGCCCTTAATGCCTGCCAGGAAAATTTCGACACGCGTCTGAAACGTGAAGCGCGTGATTACACCCTGAAACATTGTCCGCAAAATATTGAGGAAAATAATGTACTGGACAGCACGACATACGATATTGCCACACGAACCTACCACAGATGGTTCACGCTTTCCGGGTTGCTTGACACCCCTGAGTCCGCCGCAGCAATACAGAACTATTCGGAAGACCTGAAACGCCGACTGACTATAGAACTGAAAAATGCCCCGGATTGGAAAGAATGCAAAGAGCAAGGTATCAATTTTGCTTACACCTATCGCTCCGCCCGTACAGGAAAGACTCTGTTCAATGTCCGTCTTTCTAAAAACGATTATCAGTAATCTCCTTGAAGAACAGCCTCAATGGCCCAGCACAACTGATCAGGACAAGACGTAGCCTTGTCCCCGCAACGAATGCCTTTCAGCCGGGCTATCACTTCCCGTGCCTTCATTCCGCAAACCAATGAGGAAATTCCCCGTAGATTACCGGGGCAACCTCCTGCAAATTCAACATTCTCGATAACATCATCATTCATTGTCAGGCGGATGCTGCGACTACAGGTTCCTTCCGTAGAATAACAGATCGTTTTCCGCATCGTAGTTTACCTTTCTGTCATAGTACAGGCCCGCCGGAATTTACTTTTGAACTTCCGGCAGGCCTGTGAATTCTTTCAGATATTTATTCTGCCACTTCGGCAGCAGGCTTCATGTTGGTATACACGGTCTGCACATCGTCAAACTCTTCCAAACGCTCTACCATCTTGTCTATACTCTCACGCTGCTCATCCGTCACCTCTTTCAAATCATTCGGGATATATGTAAATTCAGCCCCGACAACTTCAAACCCATTCTCTTCAAGGTGCTTCTGAATCTGACCGAAGCACTTGGGATCCCCGTATATAGTGACACTATTCTCTTCCTCGTCCTCATCAAACTCGTCCTCCACTCCATAGTCTATGAGGTCCAGAATCATGTCATCCATATCCAGACCTTCTGTCTTCCTGAAAGAAAATACACATTTATGATCGAACAGGAATGCCAGCGACCCCATGGTTCCCAAGTTCCCGTTGAATTTGTTAAATACCGAACGCACATCGCCTACAGTTCTCGTAGGATTATCAGTCAGGGTATCAACAAAAATAGCCACTCCATGAGGTCCATAGCCTTCGTAAGTCATTGTCTTGTACTCACTCTGATCCTTGCCCATGGCATTCTTGATGGCACGGTCAATGTTGTCCTTCGGCATATTCTCTCGCTTCGCAGTAGCAATGATAGCACGCAATGTCGGATTGTTCTCGGGTTCGGGACCTCCGGCTTTCACTGCCACAGCGATCTGCTTTCCGATTTTCGTAAATGTACGGGCCATGTGCCCCCAGCGCTTCATCTTTGCCGCTTTTCTATATTCAAATGCTCTTCCCATACTTATATATTTAATGATTCTGTTTGTCTTCTGTTATCTGAGTTTCGCCCCAATCTGCTTTTCCAGATTGGAAATGATTTTGGCCATAATGGAATCCGTCTGCTTATCATTCATGGTTTTCTGCTCATCCTGTAGGACGAAGTTAACGGCATAGCTTTTCTTTCCTTCCTCCAGGTTCTTGCCTTCATAAACATCAAACAATTCAACCTTCTTCAGATACTTTTTTTCTGAAGAACGGGCAATCCTTTCAATTGTCTTAAATTCCACACTCTTGTCAACCAAAAGCGCCAAGTCGCGACTGACTGAAGGGAACTTGCTGATTTCTGCAAAGCTCACTGTATTTTTCTTCGTTTTCTTCATCAATTGCGTCCAGCACAAATCCGCGTAATACACCTCACCTTCAATTCCAATGCCGGACAGAATGGATTTTCTAACCAGTCCCATCTCCAGATACAATTTTCCGTTCCGGTCAGACACAGCAATGGACTTAGCGAAAATATCATTCTTGCCATCTTCAACAAGAAGACCTTCCGTCGATACTCCCAAGCGGGCAAGGATAGTAGCCACGTAGCCTTTCAATTCATACACACTGGAGGGCTCATCCGGATGAGCCCAGGAGCCTTCTACCCGCTTGCCCGTAAGCCAAAGAGCCAAGTGTGTGTCTTCGCGATATGCCGACAACACTTTTTCCGGATTCTTGCGTTCTGCGTCATAATAATAGCAATTGCCAAACTCAAAAAGGCGCAAATTGGCCTGCTTTCGATTGACATTATGAGCAATGCTTTCCAGACCACCGAAGAGCAACGTCTGTCTCATTACGTTCAAATCAGAGCTGAGCGGATTCATCACACGAACCAGATGCTGCGGCAAGTAACTCTTCAGACCATCATAATAAGCTTCCCGCGTCAGAGAATTGTTAAGAATCTCATTGAATCCCTGCCCAACCAATTGCTCTGCTATGATGTTTTCCAATTTGTTGGAACGGTCTACATCGCCCTTTATGGTCAGGCTTGATTTTACGGCTGTCGGTATTTCTACATTATTATATCCATAGATACGCAATATTTCCTCCACGACATCGCAGGGACGCTGCACATCCACACGGTAAGCCGGGACTTGCAGAGACAAGCCTTCGGTGTCTTCCGAAACAATGGTCATTTCAAGTGAGGAGACAATTTCCTTTATGGTTTCTGTCGGAAGTATCTTTCCGATAATGTCGTGAACGTACTGGTATTTCAAATCCACGGTGAACGATTTCGGCAATAAAGGTGTTTTCACATCCTTTATCTCCATTGCTATTTCTCCTCCCGCCAAATCTTTTACCATCAAAGCAGCCTGCTTCAGGGCATAAATCTGTCCGTCGGGATCTATGCCTCTTTCAAAACGGAATGAGGCATCTGTATTCAGTCCGTGGCGGCGGGCGCTCTTCCGAATCCAAGTGGGATGGAAATAGGCGCTTTCCAGCAATACGTTTCTTGTGGTCTCATAGGTTCCGCTACCTTTTCCGCCGAAGACTCCGGCAATACACATCGGCTCTTTCTCATTACAGATGGCCAAATCACGCTCACTGAGCGTGTGTTCCTCTCCGTCCAACGTTACGAAAGGAGTTCCTTCAGGCATGGTTTTCACCACCACCTTGTTTCCCTCAATCATATCGGCATCGAAACAATGCAACGGCTGACCATAGGCAAACATTATATAGTTCGTAACGTCCACGATGTTATTGATCGGACGTACGCCTACAGTCTTCAGCCTCTCCTGCAACCATTCGGGGGAAGGCTTCACTTCACAGTTTCTGATCGTCACGGCGCAATAGCGGGGACATGCTTCCGGGCTCAATACTTCTACCGGGACATCCAGCTCATGGTTATCGACAGAGAAAGAAGAACAATCCGGACGATGCAGGGATGTCTTATGTCCGTTACGCACCAGCCACGCATAAAGATCGCGCGCCACTCCGTAATGTGAGCAGGCATCTGCACGATTGGGAGTGATGTCCACCTCTATGACGTATTCGCTTTTTATATTATAATAGTCGGCAGCCTTCGTGCCTACCGGTACGTTCTCAGGCAATACAATGATTCCGTCATGGCTCTCTCCCACTCCAATCTCGTCCTCAGCACAGATCATACCATAACTTTCCACTCCCCGCAACTTCGACCTTTTTATGACAAACTCCTTGTCACCATCATACAGCCGAGTACCCAGTGTAGCTACGATTACCTTCTGTCCGGCCGCCACATTCGGTGCGCCGCAAACGATCTGCGAAGGCTGTTCCTCACCGGTATCTACCGAACAGACGTGCATGTGGTCGGAATCGGGATGCGGTTCGCAGGTCAAAACCTGTCCCACAACCAAACCTTCCAGTCCGCCTTTTACAGACTGTACTTCCTCTATGCCCCCCACTTCAAGTCCGATTGAAGTCAATGCCTCGGACACTTCCTGAGCTGTC
>LUJQ01000041.1 GCA_001689485.1 Bacteroidales bacterium M6
AGCAACGGTAGATGCCCGTGGATATGTGATTATCTTGCTTTTGGCACGATATTTCGGGAGAAATATAGCTGAATGCATTGATTGCATATACAGGCGTGGGCTTCTGCGTTGCCGTCCGACTACGATTAGGCAATGCGAGAAGCCTCGACCAGTAGGACGGTAACAGATACAGATTCCTACGCTTTTTCGTACCAGTCATTAAACGCCAACGAGAGGATGACCGCGGCAAGAATATGCATATGCAAGAACATTTGCAAGAACTGATTCTCAATGTCTGTAATGGATTTCCTACTCGAGACGTTGAGATAATTAATGTTTTCGACCAACGTAGATTTGCGCGAATGGCGCATTATGCGTGGAAACATGGAATCGGATTCCATCCTGACATGTTTATGAATGCTCTAAAAGAGACAGGGTTGTTCAAAAGTCTTTCTGAGAAGGAAATTGAGGCTAGAGCCAATGAACTCTGCAATCAGGCAGACTTTGCGAAGTCAATGTTTCATGCTGCATTCGAGTTGGAGAACCTTTCAATTTAATCACTCATGAAACAGTTTGTTAAGAAATTCGGATTGTTGATGGCTATGCTGTTGACAGTCCTCACCGCCCAAGCTTACGACTTTGAGGTCAATGGAATCTACTACAACGTCGTATCCCTCGAAGAAATGACATGCGAAGTTACTTATAAAGATGACTCATATAATTCATATATAGGGGTTATAGAGATACCAACCACAACTATTTATAAAAATAAACGATTTAAAGTCGAACGTATTGGATACAGTGCGTTCAGGGATTGTGCCAATCTAAAGAGAATTAAAATACCAGAAAGCATAACGGAAATAGAGACCTTTGCATTTGAGGATTGCAAAACATTACAATCCATCTCTCTTCCGATATCATTAAAATGTATCGGATCATACGTTTTTAGTGGCTGTAAGAATTTAAAAGAAATAGTAATTCCTTCCAATGTTGATGAATTGGGTGATTGCGTATTTGAGAATTCAGGAGTAGAACGATGCATAATATCTGATTCCGAGAATCCTATCATCCTTGAGTGTTGGTCGGGATCTCCAAATGCGTATGATTCTTTTCGTGATACCCGTATCAGGGAGCTATATATAGGTAGAAGTTTTGAACCGAACGATCCAAAGGACTACAAAGGCAATTACGTTTACAGGTACTTTTCTCCATTTCGTTCTATGGTAACCCTTGAAGAAGTTACAATTGGAGGTTCAGTCAATGAATTGCCACTATGTTCTTTTTTGGCATCTGAGAAGAAAAATGATGACATCATTAATTCGCCTCTTCCAAATTTAAAAAAATTCATCTTGAAACAGGGTGATGAAGATTTGTCATTAATCAAACCAGAATGGATGTATTATACTTCTGAGAATGGTTTTAAAAATATTGAACATCTTGTACTAGAACGAAAAATAGATCGAACGGCGCATTTTAGCAATGTGAAAATAGTTGTTATTTCCGGAAAATTCGCGGAAATCGATGATTTCCAATTTATGAATTGTGACGATTTGTCATCCGTTGAAATATTCTCCAATTTATCAAATATTGGAGAATATGCTTTTTCTAGAACAAAAAATCTTTATCAAATTATATGCCATGCAGAGACTCCACCTGCCTTTAAAGGTAATTCAGGGTTTAGTGATAGCCAGTTTTTAAAAGCGAATATATATGTGCCTGAATCATCAATAGAGAACTACAAAGCTGCAAATGTTTGGAAAGATTTTTGGAATATCAACAAATTGTCAGATTATAGTAGCATTGTTAGCGTTAACTTCAATGAAAGCGTGACTTTTATGATTTCTAATGGCAAGATTGTTGTGGAAAATATCCCTGCAAATTCAACAATCCGAGTCTTCAATCTTAATGGAGAATTGCTTGCAGAAACAAAAGAACCTATTATTAATGGTCTTAATAAAGGTATCTATATAGTTTCAGTCAATGGAAAATCTTTCAAAGTTGCTATTTGATGAAAGTTGTGCCGCATATAACCTTTTGGTTCGCTTTTAGGGGCATATCCTCTAAAAGCGAATCACTGACAAAGCTAAGGGAATTTCTTCACGATAAAGAATGGTTGCCGTCTGATAGTGATTATGATGCACAGCTGTTAAGCTATCACACCGAAGACAATGGCGATTGCGAAGTGATTCTAAAAAAGATACCTGACCACACCTTAGACGAGTTGACAGACTTGTTCTTCGCTGACATACTAAAAGACAAAGAAATCATCTGGACAAAAGTTCTCTATGATTCGCATGTGGAGAATCTTATAGGAAAATATGCAGGTGCATACCTGCTACGACAAATTGCTGATTTATCAGACCTCAAAGAAAATGACGAAGTGATAATTCTCCTTAGGAAATAATAACCGACGTACGATGTCAGAGTGGTGACTCAACGGAAAACCGATTGATGTCACCACTTTTAATATTTGCCGCCATAGACCATATCATATAGAATTTAAAAAAAACGGCAAAAGAACACAGTTAAAAATATCTAATACCGTATAAATATATCAAATTCATTTTTCTCCACTTTTCACCAAATACTTATAAAGTACACTATTCGTACCCAATGCTTTAGAAATGATGCTGATAATCAACATATTTGCTCAATATATAAATAATTGCTAATTTTGCAGCATGTTTGCCAATCGTATTATCACAACATGCATTGCAATTGTTGCAACAGCTGCGACAGGAGTGCAATCGGCTGAGACCAACCCTACCCAAACCAAACAGCAGGAAACCACGACATCATCCACCTCTTTGAAAATGGATTATACCCCGAAAATCCACGGGGTTCTCCGAACCAGATGGGAAGGTGAGTTCGGCGATGAGTTCACTCAACGTTTCCAGGTGCGCAACGCACGGTTATCAGTCGAAGGAAAAGTATTGCCTACGCTTGGTTACTATGTGCGTATCGACGCATGCGACCGGGGTGTAATGAAAATTCTCGATGCATGGGCGCGCTGGGGATTCGCCGGGAACTGGCATGTACAGGCGGGGCAGTTCAGGGTGCCGTTCGCCACCGATTGCTTTCGTGGGCCGGGCGCATATTATTTCGCCAACCGTTCGTTTCTCGGAAAACAGATTCTGAACATGCGTGCAGTCGGTGTACAGTTAGGCTATAGTTGCGCCACACTGCCATTGACAGTGGAAGCAGGCGTGTTCAACTCCACTTCCATAGGGAACCACGAAACATGGCAACGTGCCATGACTTATGCGGCAAAAGCATCTTACCGTGTCCGAAATATCACACTCTCGGCAAGTTATATTTCCACCGAACCAGATTCCGTGAGAATCAACATAGTTGCAGGGTCTATAACCTGGCAAACAGGCAGGTGGATTGTGGAAGGCGAATATCAAAACAAGCATTATGAACGCAACCGGCATAAAGCCGTAAACGCATGGAATGTGTTTGCCTCATACGCGATACCTCTGAATCACCCGACGTTCAACCAGCTATCGTTCCAGGCACGTTTCGACGGCATGACCGACCACTCAAACGGCAAAAGGGATGATGCAAAGGAGCTGGTAACCAACGACCCTGCACGCCGAAGAATCACGGCAGGTTCCACACTGGCATTTATCAACAAGCCTGTAAAAGCCGCAATCCGCCTTAATTACGAAAAATATTTCTATAACGCACATACCGTTATCCCGGCCGGATGTAACGACAAGGTGGTAGCCGAGCTGGTGGTCAAGTTCTAACAGTCAGCCTATAATCTTCAGCCCCTAGCCTTTTGAAGATCGGAGGGAATAGACATTCATGCGGCAAGCCGCACAATCGAATTGCAAACGGAAGCGGTCGGTAGCTGTGGCAAGATATAGTTTTGCCGGCAGCCGCGAGGCATTTTCGGTTTTAAGACAGCAACCGAGTTCCCTCCTCAGGCAATAGCGTGTCTGCATAACCCGTATCCGGGCTTCGCCAGGCAACTCCACTTCGACTGCACGCGGCATGCCTCCATCCGCATCTGCGCCGATATTTCTATAGAACTTCTCTGACAACCGATTCGCGATATTGTCATGCCTTGAAACCATGAACCCCAGGGGAAGCCTTAACCCACTAACCGCACCCCTGCGGTAATCATATTTATAAGCAGCTTGATATGTAGCACTTAACGCGGCAACGGCATCACGTCTCAGCGTGGTTAACACCGAGGCCTGGACAAAAACATCACCGAGCAGGTCGGTCAATTTGTCCAAGGCAAATTCCGTATCCCCGAGTTTCGACAACACGCGCTGCCGTGCCTCCGCCTGAGGTGATTTTGCAGGCTGGCATTCAAACTCGACAGAGGCTGCGACATCATGCCCACGACCGTCGCACAGTTCCAACACAAGCATCCCTCCGGCTTTACGCAACAACATTGAAAGGGGGATATAACGGCGTGCCGATTTGCCGGATGCCAACACATCAGACCACTTTTTGTCGAAATTCCTGTAAAGTTCCATTCCGGGACGCACTTCTATATCCGAGGCGGCAAACAACCGGCTGCCATCCACCCTGTTCAACCTGAAGCCGCAATACACCCCGGCATCATTGAAAAAGCCGAGACCATCGCCATTTTCAAGAGGGGAATCCAAATCGGCATCCATGATACGGTTTGATACCACACGCTTCACAACCCCGATGCGTTCCCCTGTCCATTTAGGGGAATCAACAGAGGCCAACGACCCGGCAGCCGGATTGCCCCCTTTCAGGAAGTATGATGTAAAGCCACGGTTGAAACTCTTGGCCACATCCGGCTCGAACCCATACTCTACCCTGCCCCGCGAAGCCCTGCGAAAATGCCGGGGGTTGGCCGAAACAATACGGTCGAGGGCACGGCTATAAGCCGCCACAACGTTCTTTACATAAGCGGCATCTTTCAGCCGCCCTTCTATTTTAAAAGAGCTTACACCGGCCTCAAGCATATCCGACAAGTAATCCAGCCGGTTCATATCCTTCAGGGATAGCAAATGCTTCCCCCTGACCAGCTTGCGCCCCGTCTCATCCTCCAGGTCGAATGCATAACGACATATCTGCGCACATTCCCCACGGTTGGCGCTACGGCCTGTAGCAATAAAACTAGCCTGGCAATCACCACTATAGCTAACGCACAACGCACCATGCACAAAAGCTTCGAGCGGCACATCCACAGCCTCGCGAAACTTCCGGATTTCGTCTGCCGACAGTTCCCTGGGAAGCACAAGCTGCGAAAAACCGGCATCCTGAAGGAAACGGGCTTTTTCAGGCGTCCGTATGTCGCATTGAGTAGAGGCATGCAGGGCAATCGGCGGAAGCTTCATTTCCAACAGCGCCATATCCTGCACGATAAGGGCGTCAACACCTATGCCGTAAAGTTCCCAGACAAGTTTTTCGACACCGGCCAACTCCTCATCGTAGATAATCGTATTGACGGTTACATAAACCTTGACACCGAACCTGTGGGCATATTCAACCACCCCCCTTATATCAGATATGGAATTGGACGCCTGCTGACGCGCACCATGGCTTGACGCCCCCATGTAGACCGCATCAGCCCCATGATTGATGGCCGCAACTGCCACCTCCGCATTACGCGCAGGCGCCAGCAACTCCACCTCGATTATATCATCTGTCAAATTACCCCCTTTGGGAAGAGGCTCTTTATTTATTTCCTTCATTTCCGTAATCTTTTACCCGGATTCCACAAACACCAAGGTTCATGCCAGCGAACCCGGACAACCATTCCCGATTGTGTTACAAAAGTATAGAAAAATAAAGAGAACAATCCGTTCTAAATACAAAATCTTGCGAAAAACAACTATTGATTGCCTCCGCCAAAATATTTTCGTATCTTTAAAGCCGCCCTTCATACGATTCCGTATAAGCAGATGGCGGATTACATCTATAAAACGTTTTTTTAATCACCAAGAACATGAAACATATCATCCGGCATTTCGTCCTGGCCTTTTCGACAATACTGTCAATATCTGTCACAACAGCCCAATCATTTAAAGCCGAAGATATAAGGATTGCCAACCCGGCTGCCGGTATCGAGCTGGCAGGCACCCTGACATCCCCTGTGGAAGGTGCACCCAAGGCAGTTATAGTATTAGCCACCGGGAGCGGCGCACAGAACCGCGACGAGGAAATCATGGGGCACAAACCGTTCAAAGTCATTGCGGAAACATTGTCGGGACACGGCTACGCGGTGTTACGGATGGACGACCGTGGCACAGGGGAAAGCGGAGGCGATTTCGCCTGTGCCACAACCGACGATTTCTGTACGGATATAGCTGCCGGAGTTACGGAAATGACAAAGCGCCATCCTGCTGTCAAAACCGGGATACTCGGACACTCGGAAGGAGGTACCATCGCAATCAAAGAAGCCGTCAACAATCCTGAATGCGATTTCATAATCACACTCGGCGCCCCTGCCTGGGCAGGTGATTCGATTATAATGTCGCAAGCAAGAGCTATGGCTGTCGGCCTTATGGGAAAATGGGATGCAGAAACACACCAACGAGAAATCCTCGACCTTGTGAAATCAAGCATCAACGACATCCAGCTACGCATGGCCCTCACCGTCAAGTTATCCGAAATGTCAGGGCAGAGCGCCACGATACCCCAGGTCAAGGAAGCATTAATGAAGCAGATAGACGTATTAGCATCCCCGTGGTACCGCCAGACAATCAAATATGACCCGGCATCCGACATAATCAAAATCAAAAAACCATGGCTCGCCCTAAACGGCGACCGCGACACACAGGTGCTGCCAGGAAACCTGCAGACAATAAAGGATCTTAATCCCGGCGCCGAAACCATGTTGCTTGAAAAACATAACCACCTGTTCCAGCGATGCACAACCGGGCTGATGAACGAATATGCCGGTATTAACGAGGATATTTCCGAGGAAACCCTGGCCGCCATACTGCTATGGCTTGACAACAGCATTGGCCGATAACGGCCACAATCCCTCCACATTGCCATTTTAATCACAACCGGTTTAGGCTCATCACCGAAATTTTTGTAATTTTGTGGTCGTATGCAGTAGCCGGTCACTGTTGGGGCGTATCGGCTCCATGCAACCAACAACATCAATTGAAAACCCGAATAACCTGATGGAACTTTTTGAACGATTAACCCGTCGCGCCAAGGAAAATCCCCGACGCATCGTGCTGCCCGAAGGTGCAGAAACCAGAAATATCACTGCCGCCGACCGAATACTGGCCGACAAGTTAGCCGAAATCATCCTTTTGGGAAATACCGCCGAAATAGAGGCAAAAGCAAAGGAACTGAACCTCACCCACATCGGAGAGGCTACCATTCTCGACCCGAAAGATGAAAAGAACATCGACAAATACGCACCTCTGTTTTTCGAGCTTCGCAAGAAAAAGGGTATCTCAATGGAAGATGCACGCCGTTTCACTTCCGACGAATTGTATTTCGGATGCCTCATGGTGAAAGCCGGTGATGCCGACGGCATGGTGTCGGGCGCAATCCACACCACCGGCGATGTGCTCCGTGCCGCCTTCCAGGTTATAAAGACTGAACCGGGAATCGATGCCGTGTCAGGTGCCTTCCTGATGCTCCTTCCCAAGGACTCTCCATATGGCGAAAACGGAATCATGGTCTTTGCCGACTGCGCGGTGATTCCCGACCCCGATGCACGCCAGCTCGCCCAAATCGCCGTATGCTCAGCCCGCACGGCAAGTGAAGTGGCTGGAATCGACCCTCATGTGGCAATCCTGTCATTCTCAACAAAAGGCAGCGCGAAACACGAACGGGTCGACAAAGTTATCGAAGCCACGAAAATCGCCCACGAAATGGCTCCGGAACTCAACCTCGACGGCGAATTGCAGACAGATGCCGCAATCGTGCCGGTAGTTGCATCGCTGAAAGCCCCTGATTCCGACATTGCAGGTAAAGCAAACGTACTGGTGTTCCCGTCGCTCGAAGTAGGCAATATAGCATACAAACTCGTGCAGAGACTGGCCGGAGTCGAAGCAGTAGGGCCGTTATTGCAAGGGCTCGCAGCCCCCGTCAGCGACCTTTCACGCGGATGCTCGGCCGACGACATATGCAAAACCATAATCATGACCGCCAACCAGGCAATACACAACAAATAACCGGCATAAAACACCAAAAATCCTGACCAATCATGAAAATACTCGTTTTAAATTGCGGAAGCAGCTCGGTAAAATACAAATTGATCGACACCGACGGCAACAATGTAATGGCCGAAGGGGGCGTTGAAAAAATCGGTCTTCACGACGGATTCCTGAAATACAAACTCAGCGACGGCTCAAAAGCCATAAAGGAACTCGGCCTGACCGACCATAAAGGCGCCGTCAAAGCCGTGCTCGACATTCTCACCGACCCCGAACTCGGATGCATCAAATCATATGACGAAATCGACGCCGTGGGTCACCGCGTGGTACACGGCGCTGAAAAATTCAGCAAAAGCGTGTTGCTGACCGACGAAGTAATACAACAGGTCAAAGACTGCTACGACCTCGCCCCGCTTCACAACCCGGCAAACGTTACCGGCATCGAAGCTGTTGAAGAAATCCTTCCAGGCATCAAACAGGTAGGGGTGTTCGACACCGCCTTCCACCAGACAATGCCCGCGAAATCATATATGTATGCCCTCCCCTACCGTTTTTACAAGGAAGACGGGGTGCGCCGTTACGGCTTCCATGGCACAAGCCACCGTTATGTGTCAGGGCGGGTTTGCGAAATACTCGGTGTAGACATCAACACACAGAAAATCATAACCTGCCACATCGGCAACGGCGGTTCGATTACCGCAGTACTCAACGGCAAGAGTGTGGATACTTCGATGGGACTTACCCCGACCGAGGGGCTTATGATGGGAACCCGCGTAGGCGACGTCGACCCGGGGGCCCTCACCTTCCTGATGAAAAAACATAACCTCTCGGTTGATGACCTGCAGAAGATTATAAACAAAGAGAGCGGCGTGCTCGGCGTTACCGGAATGTCGAGCGACATGCGCGAAATCGAGGCTGCCGACAAAAACGGTGTCGAACGCGCACAGCTCGCCCTCAGCATGTATGAACAACGCATCACGAAATATGTGGGCGCTTATGCAGCCGAAATGGGCGGTGTCGACATAATCGTGTTCACCGGCGGCGTAGGTGAAAACCAGACAGGCGTGAGGGAAAACGTATGTGCCCCGCTCGCATTTATGGGTGTTGAAATCGACAAAGCTGTCAACGACGTTACCCGGGGGACTGAAACCATTATCTCGACACCCTCTTCCAAGGTGAAGGTAGTGGTAGTGCCTACCGACGAAGAGCTTATGATTGCCCGCGACACCGAGGCCATTGTAAGCGGAAAATAAATAAACATAAATCACAATATGTGTGTGACCGTCTCCCATGGCCTTTGAAACCACAGGGAGCGGTCACGCAATTTAACCGACTAACCGAAAACCCTAGAGATTGTCTAAAATTTTTTCCAAAAGATTTTTAGAGCTGTTTTTGAGTAAATTTTGAGTTTTGAAGAGGGAGCGATGCGGGCATCGTAACCGATGAAAAGCTAAAAATTTACCAAAAAGAGCCTAAAAAACAGCAGACAATCTCCTTGAAAAAATTTTTAGACAATCTCTTATGCTCGACGCAATCACCTGGACTGCGAATCCGATCCTGTTCAACCACGGTGTTACAATACGCTGGTACGGGGTTATGTTCATAATAGGCTTCTTCTTAGGCTACAAAATCCTGGCCAGGATTTTCAGGCACGAAGGTGCCTATGAAAAATGGGTGGGTACCATACTGGTGTACCTGGTGATTTCGACAATCGTGGGTGCACGCCTTGGGCATGTATTCTTCTATGCCTGGGACTATTATTCCCAACACCCCATTGAAATCCTCTATACCTGGGAGGGCGGCCTGGCAAGCCACGGAGCCACAATAGGGATTTTCATAGCAATGTTGCTTTACTCGCTTTTCGTAACCAAGAAAAGCCCCTTGTGGATTCTCGACCGCCTAGTAATCCCCATCGCACTTGTAGGGGCATTGGTGCGCATAGGCAACCTTCTGAACCATGAGATTTACGGCCACCCAACCGACCTCCCATGGGGATTCAGGTTCGTTGTAAACCTGCACAACTGGATGAACGGCGCCCAGCCCATATTCTCCCTCCCGTCGCACCCCACGCAGATTTACGAGGCACTGTGCTACCTCGCCCTGTTCGGCCTGCTTATGTGGATGTATTGGAAAAAGAATGCCGAAAGCCGACCGGGGCTGCTGTTCGGGGTGTTCTTCGTAATCCTGTTCGCAAGCCGTTTCCTTATCGAATTCGTCAAGAACCCCCAGGAAGCGTTCGAAGTGGGAATGACTCTCAACATGGGTCAATGGCTCTCAATCCCGTTCATTATAGCAGGAATCTGCCTCATAATCTATGCACTCGTCCATCCACCTGTGAAACTCAGTTTCCCCAATAAATTTGCAGAGCAGCTTGAAGGCAACGCAGAGGGAAACAGTAAAAAACATCCGAAATAACAAAATCAATGGTGGCATTAAGTTTCGATATCGAGGAATTTGACCTGCCTCTCGAACACGGAGTTGAGCTCCCGTTTGAACGGCAGATTGAAGTGTCGCGAATCGGTGCCGAACGAATTCTCAACATTCTTGACGGGCATGGGGTCAGAGCCACATTCTTCTCCACCGTGAAATTTGCCGGACACGCCCCGGAAGTCATCAGCCGCCTGTTGAAAGAGGGGCACGAACTGGCAAGCCACGGAATCCGACACACAGGATTCGACATATCAGACCTCAAGGCATCGCGTCAGGCTCTCGAAAAGATTGCGGGACATCCGGTGACAGGCTTCCGCATGCCACGCATGATGAAACTCCCGGAAAGCGCCATGCGCGATGCCGGATATCTCTACGACTCATCGCTCAACCCCACATTTATCCCGGGCCGCTACATGAACCTCGGCACACCGCGACACCCATTCATGAAGGATGGAGTGCTGCAGATACCGACCTCTGTCACCCCATGGATCAGATTCCCCCTCTTCTGGCTTTCGGCACATTTGCTGCCGCCGCGCATCTATCGCATTCTGGCCAGACGCACACTGAGCCACGGCGGATTGTTCACCACCTACTTCCACCCATGGGAATTCTTCAACCTAAACAGCCTGCCTGTGTGCAAACTGCCGGCAATGATACGCCTAAATTCCGGAGAAGGGATGCAACAGCGGCTAAGCAGCCTGATCTCAGAGATGAAGCAACGGGGCGAACGTTTCGTGACATATTCCGAAATCTATGCCGCATATAAATCCCTGTAGCATCTATTCACAGCTATGAAAAAAATCACGATTCTGCTGCCTGCCTACAACGAGGCCTCGTCAATACCCCTCCTGCAGGAAAAAATGGCGGAGGTTGCACAGGAAAACCCGGGTTATGAATGGGAATTCCTCATCGTAAATGACGGAAGCACCGACGATACCCTGCAACGTATAAAGGCCCTTCACAACAGCGACCCACGTTTCAGCTATATCGATCTCTCACGCAACTACGGCAAAGAGATTGCCATGATGGCGGGATTCGACTACGCTTCGGGCGACGCGGTGATTATAATGGACAGCGACATGCAGCACCCCGTATCGTCAATCCCGGAGATGCTCCGGCTCTGGGAGGAAGGATGGCAGGATGTATATGCCCAACGTAAATCATCGAAAGAATCGTGGTTCAAGCGCAAAAGTTCGGAGTTATACTACCGGCTCCTGCAAAACACCACAAGGATACCGATACAGAAAAACACAGGCGACTTCCGCCTCCTTGACCGCGTATGCATCAACGCCCTGCGCGAAATGCGCGAGACCCAACGCAACACCAAAGGGATGTATTGCTGGATAGGATTCCGCAAAAAAGGGATAACCTACGAACAGCTCGAACGAGTCAACGGCACCACAAAATGGCGGTTCTGGAGCCTTATGAACCTTGCCCTCGACGGCCTGACGGCCTACACAACCTCACCGTTGCGCATAGCGTCGATTCTCGGCATCATCTGCTCCATAATAGGGTTTGTCTATCTGGTCTATATCCTGGTCAACACACTCCTGTATGGCGACCCCGTTGCCGGCTATCCCACCATTATGGTCACAATCCTGTTTATCGGAGGCGTGCAGCTGCTGTCGCTCGGCATAATCGGCGAATACCTCGGAAGAGTGTTCAACGAGAGCAAACGCCGCCCGCCCTATTTTGTAAACACCTACAACAACCGCCAGATCGGTTCCGAACCGGCCTCATTCCCACCCCGCCACATCACAGGCAATGACAATGATCCTCGCTGACGCAGGCAAAAAGACAGCCGCATTCTTCCGTCACCCGTTCTTTTCCGACTATCGCACAATAGCCGCACTGTGGGCAATCCTTGCAATCGTGGCTGCAATAGCCAAAGGGGGACTCGACGGTGGCAAATTAAACAATTTCTTGATTTTCAGGCAGGTGTTCTGGCACCTTGTGGATTTAAAGTCGTTATATGCCTATTATCCCGAAGAATATTACGACCACAATCTCTACGGGCCGCTGTTTTCAGTGATTATAGCGCCGTTTGCCCTGATGCCCAAGTTTTTCGGTCTGCTGACATGGCTTCTGGCCCTGGCGGCAACCATCTACGCTGCCATAATCAAACTTCCGCTGGCAAAAGGAGCCAAAATATTCATATTCTGGTATCTGTCAAACGAAGTGTGGGGAGCATTGATAATGGCACAGTTCAACATCGTGATCGCAGCAGTTATAATAGGCTCATATTCAGCCTTGCGACGCAATCACACCGGCATTGCAGCCTTCCTCATCATGCTTGGCGCAATGACCAAGCTCTACGGCATTCTCGGACTTGCGTTCTTCTTTTTCACACGCCGAAAAGCCCGGTTCACAATGTGGCTGGCCGTGTGGGGAGCAATCTTTTTCGTGCTGCCGATGTTTTTAAGCTCGCCATCCTACGTCATCGACCAGTATGCCGAATGGTATGCCACAATAGTGGATAAAAACAATCTGAACGTGGCAGTAGGCTTCAACACCCGGTCGGACTGGTATCAGAACATATCGGTGCTCGGCATGACCCACCGCATCACGCAGATGGAATTCAGCGACCTGTACATACTGATTCCTGCAATGCTGCTGTTCCTACTCCCCTATTGCCGTACCGGGCAGTATGCCAACCACGGATTCCAATGGGGAATAGTGGCTTCGGCGCTTATGTGTATCATCCTTTTCAGCACCGGAAGCGAATCGAGCGGATATATAATCGCCATTCTCGGAGTTGCGTTATGGTATGTCACCTCTCCATGGAAACGCTCCAAATGGGATATTGCCCTGCTCATATTCGCCCTGCTGATAGGCAGCTTCGGCACAAGCGACCTCGTGCCCCGGTCTATTCAGAAATCGCTCATACGCCCCTATTCCCTAAAAGCCCTCCCCATCCTCATGGTATGGCTGAAACTGATCTGGGAACTATGCACACGCAACTATGCGCCTGCTGCAGAGACCACCAACCACCAAAACATAACATCTGATGCCGGCTGAATAGTTCGCACGAAAATGCGGGAGTAAGACACGCCTGGAGTTAAATTGCGTTAAATCTACAGACCGCTCCAACCGCATCCGAAATTAATTCCATATCTTTGCAAAGATATACACGCATCGCACACAAGAGAGTGTGAAGCATTGCAAAACATGGGGATGACCGGTTTTGACAGCGCGTAGAGGTGGTGTGTAAGCATGCAGAGCAATGATGGCTAC
>LUJQ01000077.1:0-2700 GCA_001689485.1 Bacteroidales bacterium M6
AAAGACACCGCAAGTTAAGCATCGACTATTCTATTGATAACAAGTATAGTTAGCTTATTGGACTTGTCATTGTTTTTCTATCAAAGAAATCTGGTAAATTTATACAAGTAATCATAAGGTGGAAGTCAATGGCAAGCCGTGTATCCTCACAAGAGGACGCAGGCTGCTTTTGCTTCAATCTTGATTCCCGGCTTACCAGAGCCTTACCGAAAGAGAGAACCAAAAGGGTGTTGCGCCCTCTTTCTATTTCGCAGCCGGTATCCGCCTCGCCGAAAGAGGTGTACCTCCAAAAACGTTATACGATGGCACTTTGGCAAATAACAGTAAAAAAAGGCGGTAACGCAAACGGTCTGAAACTTGAAACCGGCATGTCGGTCGAAGTTTCTGTGAAAACATCAATGGATCCATTACGATTTGGAGATGGTATGGATGCCATATCAGAGGCTTTTAGTTCAAAATACGGTTTCGATAGCCGTAAATTCCGTAGCATCAGTATGCAGTATCACCTAGAATCAAAGAAAATATCATGAATCAGGAATTGTTACATTACCTATTAGGCTTCTATAAAGAATTAGCCAAAGATACTAGCGTAGGATACAATCCTATGTCTGAATTTGTTCCTTATGTTACAACCAAAGAGATTGTTCACACCAAGATTATCAGTGAGCTTCTAAACCCTGCGGGATGTCACAAAGAAGGAACCAAGTATCTTGAATCGTTCTTTAAGTTTTTCTTAAATCCAATTAAATATGATGACTATCATGATTTTAAGATTATTCGAGAACGAAGAGTACACAGGGTGCTCACTGAAGGTAGCGTTCGATCCATTGATGTCCTGATAGAAAGTAAGGATAACTTTGGTCAGAAACATGCCATAATAATCGAGAACAAGCTCAATCATGCGGAATTTCAACACCTTCAAATTGAAGACTATTCCCAAGGTCTTGCCCGCGAGAGTGTTCATGTTGATGCCGTCATAATATTACATGACCGATACCAGCATTCGTTTAATAATAAATATCACTCTGAACGTACACTATACCCGAAAGATTTGGCTGAATGGATAAATTCTGTGAATCCAAATCATATTGGTATAAAAGCATACGCCGACTACCTTATAACTATTAATAATCAAAACATACCATACGAAAATTCAAGAAAAATGCTAGACCTTTCAATAGACAAAATCAAAGACCTCTACGAATTGAATAAGGCATTCGAAAATCTGACTGCCTCTAAAAACGACTACATCGTGGAACATGTCAAAGAAGCTCTTCCTTCAGGACATAGTATAGAAACCACTTTCTCCACACTCGATGAAGGATGCAAGGCATTGCAGCTATGGAATCAAACAGACTACGACAAAACGGATTTATGGATTGCGGTTTTTCACCCAGGAAATCCAGCCGATGATGATAACAGCACCTATGTATATCTGTATACACATGACCGCAAGGCATCAAATTCTGAGATTGTCAGACGCCTCGGCTATGAAATGCAAGGTAGCCAAGAGGGTTATACATACTTCCGCGCACCTGGCGACAAATGCCGATTCTCATTTTTTGACAAACCCAGGCGCAAACAATTGATTGATGAAATTGTCCGGCTTCTAAAAGAAATACATGAATTGGGAACTACCGATCAGCCCTAATTTTGTAGTAAAATAACATCGGCCTGGTGGTGGAATTGGTCAGACATGCGTTATAAAAGTGCCTTGTGATGGGGTATTGTTAGTCCGAATCCTCCCCAGGCTGCAAAATCAAAATTCACATAGATATGATAACACAGTATGAAACTTGGAACGGCTACGATGTTCATGGCGATGTCAAAGAACTTGATGCGATAGTAGAATCAACCGGACTCATTGAGTTGGACAAAGAAGATGTTGTCAGCATCCTATCTGCTGATGGCGAGAATTGTGTGATATCCGGAACCGGCAATGAGATGGATGAGGCTTTTAACAATGCTATCGATAGTCTGCCTTCCTCTATCGACAAAGTAAACAATCTCCTTATTGACTTCCGCTATGGTGGCAGGTCGCCCAAAATGGCTGAATTATCAAAGATCTCATCGAGCTTATCAGAGGCGAGTCCAACTATCGAAATCAGATGGGGCATTTCTAATGATGAATCGTTAGGGGATACATGTAAGGTTGTGCTTGTCGCATCGATAAATCACTAAAGTCTCAATGACTTGGTCGGCTATGGAGCTGCCCGATTCTCGGATGGACGCGTAGAGTTATGCACTATACGCAGCTTATCAAAGAATTCCTTTGTCGTTTTGACATTGGAATTCTTTGATAAGCTCAGAGAACGAACTAAAACCCCATGGGAATTTCTTGATACCGCCGACGGAGAAAATGCAAAGCTCCCTCAAATCGGCGACCAAAGAACGGATAACCATCAACGGAGGGAAACAGCACGTATCCGAAACGAAAGCCAAAGCAAAGCCGACGTAGCAGCCGACACCAAGACCGAGGAAACAAAAAAGCCGGCCCCCGGCTTTTGGGGCTGGGGCTACTACGGAGCATTAGCCGCCGTTTGCGTGGTGCTGTTCTTTTACTTCCGCCGACATTGGCGCAAGAAGTAAGCCACTACAAAAAAAGTACCCGGAAAAGCCTTTTTGGGTACTTTTCGGGTACTTATTCTTTAAGTCGCTGGTTTACAGCGTTGTTTGCGGAGAGGACGAGATTCGAACTCG